>NZ_JBALDL010000040.1:0-42207 GCF_036917465.1 Nostoc sp. | reverse complement strand
AAATTATTTGTTTACTTGGTCTATCACCTGATATTTATGGTCATTTGGTCGATAATTCCTCTTAGTCAAATCCTATTACGCGAACGGTGAGTAATTCATGTTGTGTATTGAAGAATTGATCGACTTAGACCCGTTTCAACAGCTTTCTCAAGAGCAATTAGAGTGGGTTTGCGATCGCGCTCAAACAGTTGAACTTTGCGCCGGAGACGTGTTGACGCATGAGGGAGATCCTGGACGAGGCTTATTTCTCCTAGTCAAAGGCAAAATTAATCTCACCCGCCGTAATCAAGGAGTTGAAATTCCCATTGGGCAACATCAAGCCCCATCCTTTTTTGGTGAAATTCCAGTCCTCACAGACGAACCAGTACCTGTGACAATGCGGGCATTGACAGATTGCAACCTCTATGAAATCAAGGCAGAGGACTTCCGTAAACTGCTCTATGAATGTCGGAATTTTGAGCGGATGGTCTTCCGCATTATGGAACGTCGGCTGCGGGGATTAGAGTCTTTTATTCGTGGGCGGGAAAAGATGGCAGCTTTAGGGACACTTGCCGCCGGTTTAGCTCATGAACTTAACAACCCAGCCTCAGCCCTGGTTCGGACTTTAGGGGAAATGCCAGCTGCCATCCTGGAACTACAACGGATGAACTTAGTTTATGGGCAACGCAATGTAGAGGAAGCCCATACTCAAGAATGGTTGAGAGTACGCGATCGCGGTTATGATGCGATTTTAAACAATCGTCTAGATCCGGTGACACTAAGCGATCGCGAAACCATATTACTGGAATGGCTAGAAGATTATGGTGTGAACCAGGCATGGAAATTAGCAGAACCTTTAGCAGAAGGTGGTGTTGATGTCGAAACCTTAGATCGCCTCATGGAACGTTGGCGCAACGACAACACTGAATTGCGAGAAATCGGATTGCACTGGCTATCGCTCTCCTTTGAAGTCATATCAATGATTAAACATGGTTTACGAGGAGCCGAGAGGATTTCCGAACTTGTGCAAGCGATGAAGTCATACTCTTACCTGGATCAAGGCGTTCAGCAAGAAGTGAATGTGCATCAAGGTTTAGAAGATACATTGCGATTGTTTGTTCATAAACTCAAATGCGGCATCCAAGTACAACGCAATTACGATCGACACCTTCCTAAAATCCTTGCTTATGGCAGCGAACTGAATCAAGTATGGACAAACTTAATTGACAACGCCATTGATGCAATGGATGATAAAGGACTGCTGGAAATTACAACACACCATTGCGATCGCTTCGCTCATATTGACATCATCGATTCTGGTAGTGGAATTCCACCTGAAATTAAAACCCGCATTTTTGAACCTTTCTTCACCACCAAATCAGTAGGACGTGGTTCAGGACTTGGTTTGGAAACCGTTCGCCGGATTGTAGAAAATCGCCATCACGGTACGCTCTCATTTGAGTCCCACCCAGGGAGAACTTGTTTCAGTATTTGCTTGCCCTTATCCGATATTCCGCAGGCTAGCTCAATATAATAGATAAGATTTCTGACAAGCGCTCCCACAATAGCAGTATTTCTACTTAAACTCTAAAATACCATCACCTGACCCTCCAAGCCTTGGAATGTCGGCTCAACCGCGTACCTATAGGGCTTCTCGTACTCTGCAAGAAGCCGCTATGCATCTATGGATGCAATACACTTTGACCTCACTTCCATTCCTCTCTCCTGAAAAGCTACGCTGTACACACAAGTCATCGAATGACCTAAAACAAAAACCACCTCACCCTGTCCTATCAGACATCCCTCTCCTTACTAAGGCTACGGTGTACACACAAGTCTAATTACCCCCCTCAATCCCCCCGATGTATTGGGGGGAAGCCGGAAATCTAGTTCCCTCCCCTTTGCAAGGGGAGGGTTAGGGTGGGGTAAAAACCAGATTAGTAAACTACTTCAGACTTGTGTGTACACCGTAGCGTTACTAAGGAGAGGGACAGGTTTTACTACGTAAAACCAGGGTGAGGTTTCTTAGAGGCTATAAGTATGAGATTGTAATTATTGTTCTTACAGAGTTCAATCCCCAGTTAAAAGGGGTTTTGGCTTAACTTGACACCTCTATACTTTAAGCTAAAGTATGCTGGTAAGTAGTAGGCATAATTGAATACAAGATGTCATTGCCAGAGGCAGCGCCAACGTTTGCAATCACGGAATATATTATATTTATTTACGCTCATCTACTTAAGCGATGATAATTTTCTCATATAATTTTGCTTACTGATTTCATGTTCAGTTGGATTCAAAAAATTATTATTTATTGAAAATTTACTTAGTAACTGATATGGATATTCAAAAAATCAAAATTTTATTAGTTGATGATAAATTAGAGAATCTAAAATATTTATCAAATATTCTTCAAACCCAAGGTTATCAGTTGCAAATTGCCATACCTGAAGAATTGGGAATAAATATGGTAATTACTTCTTCACCTGATTTACTTTTGCTAAACTTATCCATATCAAATAAAGTTTATCAAAACTTGAAGGCATCCCAAAAAACTGAAGATATCCCGATAATTTTTTTCGGGTTTATAGATGAATTAGATGAAGAATTAAACATTTTTGAGTTAGGTAATGTTGACTATATTACTCAACCCTTCCAAACTAAAGAAGTTTTATTCCGCATCCAAAATCAATTAACTCTCCAAAGGCTAAAACAACAGTTAAAAGAGCAAAATATCCAACTGCAACAGCAGATTCAAGAACGCCAACGGGCAGAAGCAGCGCGACAAGCTTCTGAAGAAAAGTTAGCATCAGCTTTTCGGTCATCTCCCGATCCAATTGCCTTAATTACTCTTCCCCACAAACACTATGTCGAAGTTAACGACAGCTTTTGTCGGTTTTTTGGTTATTCTCGTTCTCAGGTGATTAATCGCACCGATCGAGAATTGAATATTTGGGCGAATCCAGAAGAATATAATTTCCTCACCCAAATGCTGCAAAAAACTAAAGCCATCCGTAACTATGAAGTTGATGTCTGCACTTGTTCAGGAGAAATTAAGACAACATTGTTGAGTGCAGAAATGATCGAGATTGATGGAAAATGGTATGTACTCGGTACAGCGAAAGATATTACTGAACGCAAGCAGGCAGAAAATGAAAGCCGTTTGTTACTATTGACAACCCAAGCGATTACTCGCGCTAGTGATGTCAATAGCGCGTTAGTCCTAGTATTGCGTTTAATTTGTCACACTATTGGCTGGGATTTTGGTGAAGCGTGGATACCTAATGAAGATGGTACTGTTTTAGAACGCAGTCTCGGCTGGTACGGAGAGGAGAGCAGTTTAGAAGAATTTTGCCGCCAAAGCCAAACAGTGAAATTTCCTCTGGGAGTGGGACTACCAGGAAGAGTTTGGCAGAATCAAGAACCAGAATGGATAGAAGATGTTTCGGAAGTGACAGAGCCAATTGTTTTGCGTAGGCGTAGCCCGCCGCAGGCATCGCAACAAGCACCAAAGGTAGGATTAAAAGCTGGTTTTGGTGTTCCCATCCTGGCTGGAAACCAAGTATTAGCTGTTTTAGTGTTTTTTAAACGTAGCTCAGTATTGATAGATAAACGTTTGCTCTTGCTAGTCAATACTGTTGCTGCTCAATTAGGTGGGTTAATTGAGCGCAAAACCCTAGAACAAGAACTAGCACTCAGACAAGCCCGCCTCAATGCCTTTTTTAGCAGCGCTCCCGTCGGCATGAATATCATAGATAACCAACTGCGGTTTGTGCAAATCAACCACCTACTGGCAGAGATTAATGGACTACCCCAGGAGGATCATATTGGTAAGACTATTCATGAAGTTTTACCCCAGATGGCTCCTCTAGTGGAACCAATCTATCAACAGGTTCTGTTAACTAGTCAACCCATTCTAAATCAACAATTAAGTGGCGCATCAATTAAACAACCAGATATTATCCGCCACTTCTTAGCTTCTTATTTTCCGATTCCTGGTGAAGATCATCGCCCCTCTGGTGTAGGCACGGTTTTAGTAGAAATTAGTGAACTGCAAGCAGCGCTACGCGAACGCAAAAACGTCGAACAAGAACTGCGTTTAGCCAACGAACGCCTCCAATATCTGCTCACCTCTGGCCCTGTGGTGATTTATAGCAGCAAAAAAACATCAGGCAACTTTAGCACTACCTTCATTAGTGAGAACATTAAAGCGATGGTTGGCTACGAAGCGCGAGAATTTCTCGAAAATCCTAGTTTCTGGCTCCATCACGTCCACCCAGAAGATGTTGAACTGATCTCAGAAAAATTTTCTCAGTTGGTTGAGCAAGAGTACAGTTCCTACGAATACCGCTGGTTACACGCTGATGGAACTTATCATTGGTTTTACGAAAAGATGAGGCTAATCCGTGACGAAACTGGTAAACCGATAGAATGTGTTGGTTATTGGGCAGATATTAATGATGCTAAACTAGCGGAATTAGCTTTGCAATCAAGTAGGCAGCAATATAAACTTTTAGCAGAAGCCTCACCAGCTTGTATATTTCACACTGATGTCGATCGCAATGCCTTATATTTTAATCAACGCTGGAGTGAGATTACTGGATATAGTTTAGAAGAGTCTCTGGGAACAGGTTGGACAAAAGCCGTACATCCAGACGATCGCGACCAGCTATTGTTGATATGGAATCAAGCAAGAACTGATAAAAGCACGTATAAGTACGAACATCGTGTTTTACGTAATGATCATACAGTTGTCTGGGTAATTTGTCAGGCTTTGCCAGAATTTCGAGATGATGGAGAAATCAAAGGCTACATCGGTACAATTACAGATATTACCGAGAGAAAATTGGCAGAAGAAGCCCTGTGTGAGAGTGCAGAAAGGGAAAGAGCGATCGCCCAAGTTATTCAAAGGATGCGCCAAACACTGGATTTAGAGACTATATTTGCAGCTACAACCCAAGAATTACGGCAAGTACTTAATTGCGATCGGGTTGTTGTCTATCGTTTCAATCCCCATTGGAGTGGCGAATTTGTCTCCGAGTCGGTGGGTAATGGTTGGATATCTCTGATAGAAGAACATAACAATGACCCTTATCTCACAGAGGGTGTCTTAGATGATGGCCGTTGTCTAGCAAAAATTTTGGATAGCATCGATAATCATCTAGAAGATCCTTATCTGCAAGCAACCCAAGGTGCAAGTTTCCTCTGTGTGCCAGACATTTACAACGCTGAGTTTCATCCTTGTTACATCAACCTCTTAGAGCGCTTTCAGGCAAAAGCCTACATTATTGTCCCCATTTTATATGGTAGTCAGCTTTGGGGATTACTAGCGAGTTATCAAAATTCCGATATCCGCCAATGGAAACCAGGAGAAATCAACATCGTAGTTCAAATTGGCAATCAATTGGGTGTCGCTTTACAGCAGGCACAATTACTAGCGCAAACTCAAAGGCAGTCACAAGCATTGCAAGAAACTGTGATCGTTGCTGATGCTGCCAACCGTGCCAAAAGCGAATTTCTCGCCAATATGAGCCACGAACTACGTACCCCTCTCAACGCCATCCTTGGTTTTACCCAAGTTATGAGCCACGATCTTGCTTTATCTACTGAACATCAGCAAAACCTAGCAATTATCAATCGTGCTGGCGAACATCTCCTCAACTTAATCAACGACATTTTGGAAATGTCTAAAATCGAAGCTGGTAGAATCACATTAAATCTCAACAGTTTTGACTTAATTCGCCTCTTAGAAAATCTCGAAGAGATGTTGCGCTTTCGTGCTACGTCCAAAGGATTAGAATTAGTATTTGAATATACATCTCACCTCCCCCAATACATCCAAACTGACGAAAGTAAACTGCGTCAAGTCTTGCTTAACCTCTTAGGAAATGCCATCAAATTTACCGATACAGGAAGAGTGATATTACGGGTGGGGACTGGGGACTGGGGAGCAGGGGAAGAAGAATTAATAACCAATTCCCAATTCCCAATTCCAAATTCCCAGTCCCCAATCCCCAATGCCCAATCCCTAATCTTCGAGGTTACGGATACTGGCCGCGGTATAGCCCCACAAGAAATTGACTTGTTGTTTGAAGCTTTTGGGCAAACTGAAACTGGAAGAAAATCGCAACAGGGAACAGGATTAGGTTTAGCAATTAGCCGCAAATACGTGCAACTAATGGGGGGAAATATTAGTGTTACCAGCATTATTGGTGAGGGAAGTAAATTTGCCTTTGATATTCAAATTAGTTTATCCGCAGCCAGCGAAATCCAGATTAAGCAAATTAGACGGCAAGTTCTGAGTTTAGCCCCAGATCAAAGCGAATATCGAATCTTGGTGGTTGATGACTCCATAGACAGTCGTTTAGTGCTGGTAAAAATTCTGACATCTATCGGCTTTGTAGTTCAAGAAGCGGCAAATGGCATCGAAGCGATCGCACTTTGGCAGAAATGGCAACCACACCTAATTTTAATGGATATGCGGATGCCGATTATGGATGGTTACGAAGCCACAAAAATTATTAAAACAACAGAAGAAACCTCAATCTCAAATTGCAAGACTATTATCATCGCCTTAACCGCTAATGCCTTTGAGGAACAGCGAGAGGCAATGATTCAAGCGGGTTGTGATGATTATATGAACAAGCCTTTCCGTGAGGAACAATTACTGGAAAAATTGAGTGAATATTTAGATGTTCAATATATTTATCAAGAAGATAATTATCAGATAGGAAACTCAAAAGAACAGATAACAAAATCTATCTTAAAGCTTGCAGATTTAGTGCCTATATTATCTGAAATGTCACCTGAATGGGTTCAACAGGTGTATACTGCCGCAGCCCAATGTAGCGATGACTTAATTTTAGAATTGATTAAGCAAATCCCTTCAGAAAATGAGGGACTGCAAGATTTTATTAAAAATTTAGCTCAAAACTTTCAGTTTGAGAAAATTATGGAATTGACAAGTATTGCAGGAGTATTATCCAGTTAATCAGAATTGTAGGTTTGCCCATACTTGAAAATCTGGCGTTGCTGAATTAAGGGATGATTATTGTGGGGTGGGCATCCTGCCCGCCCGGAAATACAAGGGACGCTCATGTTGCCCATCCCACAAAAATAGTAAAATCATCCCGCAAATATACAACGCCGAAAATCTTTCTTTTCCGCGATTTTGCTTGAGTTCTGAAGGTGAAGGAGGCAGGAGGTAAAAGCTTTATCAAGAATTTTTTTCAATAAATGGCAACTCTGCATTAATCGCCTCAATCTCCTGCTGTTCGAGTTGATTCACTTCCTTAATATAGGGACGGATAATTTGTCCGAGACGATTGTTGTAAAAGCGGTGCAAACTGTGATTGGGCATGGCGGGGAAACCGCGCCGTTTTTTGTGGCGGCCACCCGCACCAGGATCAAAACTTTGGATGTTGTTAGCGATCGCCCACTCAATCGGCGCATAATAACAAGCATCGAAATGTAGGCAATCTATTTCTTGAAAACTCCCCCAATAGCGTCCATAGAGTTTGTCATCTTTAAACAAACAAAAGGACATTCCTAAAGGATGAGAATTATCTTCTTCGCTATATGCAGCGACAAACAAGACTCGATGGCGATAATCGGTGTATAGCTGCTCAAAAAATCGCTGTGTGAGATACTTGCTACCCCACCAGCCAAACTTATCACAGGTGTCAGCATAAAATTGGTACATCAAAGGAAATAAAGAGTGGGGAATTTCATCACCAGTCAGAGGTTGCAATCTTAAACCTGCTTTCTCTACAGCTTTGCGTTCCCGCTTAATATTGCGACGCTGATTAGCGTTGAAAACTTTCAAGTAGTCATCAAAAGTTTTAAAGCCAGCATTTTCCCAAACGTAACTGTGGTGCAGCCAAGTTGTAAAACCAT
Source organism: Nostoc sp. (assembly GCF_036917465.1). Lineage (GTDB taxonomy): Bacteria > Cyanobacteriota > Cyanobacteriia > Cyanobacteriales > Nostocaceae > Nostoc. The sequence continues at coordinate 34,335 of NZ_JBALDL010000040.1, read as the reverse complement.
GCCGTTCCAGCATCGGCCGCCATTGGGGATCGACGTAGAGAAAATGACACCCAGAAATCCGATTTTTGGAGCAAAAAGTGTCAATTTCATGCACCATCATCGCTGTGATTTCATCCTCATCTTCTCCAGGGGCAATTAAAAACCGATAACCTTCAGCTGGGGTAAATGGTGTCATTCCCAGCAATTTTGGGTAATATTGAACTCCGATGCGATCGGCTAACTCTGCCCATTGGTGATCGAAAATAAATTCACCAGAGCTATGTCCTTTGAGATAAAGTGGCGCAGCCGCAATCAGTGTTCTATCTCGCCACAATGTCAAGTGATTTGGCAACCAACCAGTTTTAGCCGTAGCACTCTGGGAGGTTTCGATATTGTTTAACCACTCCCATTCTAAAAACGGCGTTTTGAGTGGCATTGCCAAAGCATTCCAGGCATTTTGGGGTACTTCGGCAATTTTGTTCGTCCAAACAACAGAATAGCGAGGCTTAAGTTGTTCCACCATCTTAGAGAAGTAGGGGACAGGGGATAGGAAGCAGGGGAAGCAGGGGAAGCAGTGGGAGAAGAACCATTTATGATTATTTACCCAATGCCCAATGCCCAATGCCCAATTCCCAATTCCCAATAAATAGCGTAATCTAATTTGCTGATCGTTGCAGGCGATAGTGCAGAAACACTTCTTGCTCGACTGTATGAACCTCTAAAAGTTGCAACTTGGGAGCTAAATCTGATAAAAATCCTTTCCCTCCGACGGGTGTGGGGGCGGTGTTACCACCTAAAATTAAGGGACAGACAGTTAGCCATAATTCATCGATTAAATCTAAGCCCAGCAGGGAAGCGACTAATTCACCTCCACCTAAGACTACCAATCGTGTTATATCTATATTGGCTAGATGCTTCAAAGCTGCGGAAATGTCGATTTCTCGCGTTGGTGTTTCAAAAACCAGAATCTGTTCAAATTCTGGAGAACACTCTTGTGTTCCGGTTCTTATAGTTGAAGGAAGCGTCTGTAAGCGTCTTTTCCATGAAAGTGTTCCCGCTTTTGTCGTGAGTAGCCAGCGTCTAACTGGTTGCTTAAAAAAGTTAATTTCCGGATTGAGGTTTGCAGAGTGTGTAGTCACTATATGAACTGGCTGCGGAGGCTTCCCTTGTTGTGCCCGAAGTTCCACTAGAGTTGGATCTGATACAGTAAGTGTCGTTCCGTAGGCCCGGAGAGTACCAGCACCGAATAAAACCGCATCAGAGGCAGCGATTTGTTTTTCTAGATGTGCTTTATCAACCCTTGAGCCAAACCGAGCAGGCGATCGCCTAAAATCTGCTATCTTGCCATCTACACTCATTGCTAAAACAACTGTAGTATGAGGACGATGTTGCAACATTAAATTGATTTCATCGGTTGAATATTTTTTTTATTAGTGTGTAGATTCTCAAAAAAATCCCTGCCTGTGAGTTGCTTTTTTACAATTTTACCACTGTATTTATATGCAATACAAACAAGTTTTGCATTTAGCATATATAACTTTTGGTATAACAGGTTTCTTTTTAAATTATAGCAATTTGTTATTTTTAAACATTGAAAATAAAATTCTGATAATTTAATAAAATGTCTCATCTAGCCAGTCTAATTACATATCTTTGCTGTTGTGGTTTGCGGATGCAAAGTGAGACACTCGATGATTAATTCTCGCCAATCTTCCTTTCGTCGAATTTTAGTAACGAAAATATTGCTGCTGTTCGTTCCAGTTTTACTTATAGGCGAGATTATTGCGTTGAATAAGGCACGTTCTAGCATATTGGGAACTGCGCGTCAAAATTTAACAGAAAGTGCCATCAATAAAGGGGAGAGAATTGGGGATGCGATCGCAATCTTAAAAGCTAGTTTACTCAGTGTAAGTAAAACAACAGCGATTCCGTCGGGTTCACCTATACAAGAGCAAGAAATTCTCACGCAGCTAAAGCAACAACTTCCAACCAATATTGAGTGCATCCAATTAACGGATCTCCTAAACCAGAAAGTAATTGCCAGCAGCTGCGGGGATCAAGCAATAGGAGAATTGGTATTCCCTTTGCCTAGTGATGGAATTGATGTCAAAGCAATCTTCCCGCCAAAGGCAGGAATGACTGGAAAAAGAAACGCACAAAATCAATTGCGATTAGTGGTATCTGCACCAGTCTCTGATAGCCGAAAAAATTTAGTTTACAGCTTAAGTATTCAGTCTGCACTATACCAACAAACCAGAAATCCGCCGGGATCGCTCACAGGCTCTATGGTCGTGATTGCTGAAGATGGCACAATTTTAGCGCACCCATACACAGACTGGGTGGGAACTAATATCAATCAACACCCAAATTATTCCCAATTTAAGAGCATAATTAAAAATGCCCTTGCCGGACGAAACGATTCGATAAATTTGTCTTTTAAAGAGGGGAACGAATTAGTCGCTGGTTATACGGCTATTGCAAATCCGCTTACCCAAGAACAGCAACAAAAATGGGTAGTCTTAGCTGTTACTAGTATCGATAATGCGCTTTTTGGTTTAGAAGAAATTAAACTGATTCTCATCGTTTTGACAGTTGGTTTGATTGGCGCAAGTTTGTTTGCATCCCTATATTTAGCTCCTTACTTGGCACGTCCTGTAGAAGAATTGCGAGACTACGCTCTCAATATTCACTCTCACCACGCCGCACAACCAGTTCCCCACAATTTCCAAATTCGAGAATTCAATCAACTAGCCCAAGCATTAGACCAAATGGTAGAACGCCTCAAAGCTGGGGCAGAAGAGTTAGAAATAGCATGGAAAGAAGCAAAAAGCGCTAACCAAATTAAAAGCCAGTTTTTGGCTACTACTTCCCATGAATTGAGAAATCCATTACATACTATTATTAGCTGCATTCGCGTGGTTGAAGATGGCTTATGTGATAACCGAGAAGAAGAAATGGACTTCCTCAAACGTGCCGATGAAACAACCATTCATTTGTTAAATATTATTAATGATTTACTCGATATTTCTAAAATCGAAGCAGGTAAACTTTCTGTAGTTATTACACCTCTTGATCTCCGACAAATATTGCTAGAGGTGATTAATTTACAATCAGTTAATGTTCAACAAAAAGGCTTGCAATTGAAATGCGAGTTAGATCCTCAATCAATACCAATTAAGGCAGACGCGGCAAAACTGAAGCAAGTGCTGATTAATGTTATTGGCAATGCTACTAAGTTCACCGACACAGGCAGCATCACCATTGCTACAGAAATTCAATCTAGTAATGGTAAATCTCAAGTGGTGGTAATAGTTAAAGATACAGGTATAGGCATTGATCCCGCTCAACAACACAAACTATTTCGCCCCTTTGTGATGGTGAATGGCACAACCACGCGCCAGTTTGAAGGTACTGGACTTGGACTCGCAATTTCACGGAACTTAATCGAACTCATGGGAGGCAGCATTACTCTTGAGAGTACGGGACTTCATCAAGGTACGACACTGAAGATTACCCTACCTTTGATTGATATCTCGCTGTTACCTGTTTCAAAAAAAGATGAAAATGTCGGGGATTTGGGATTTTCCTCTGAGAAGAAGGGGGCAAAAGCAAGCCAGCATTCTAGTCTACACCAGTCTGGGGAAAGCCCCTCTTTGGGAAGCAACAAATCTGTAAAAGCAGGTGTAGATAAAGAGAAGTCGATGAAATTCCAGGTGTTACTTGGGAGTGAGACTTACGAGATTAGTCTTTCGCCGCAGCAAACTCTCTTGGTAAGTCTTCCAAAAACAGAAGTTTATGCAAATGGGACTTCTGAAAGGTAATACTATTTAGAATTTTAGATTTTGGATTGAGAATTCTTTTTCTTAAAGGGTTCTTTGATTCCATCTGTCGCAATTATTTTTCAAATTGGTAGAACCCCTTTTTTGATTTTTTCAGCAAGCCCTAATTATTTAATGCTATTCTCAATTGCGTAGGCGTAGCCCGTCGTAGACATCGTTGCGATTAGGTGGCGACAGTTGAATAATTTCAGAAAAACGTGAATACTTAACCACATCAGTAAGAGGATAATCCTCTGACACTGCAAGTAAGCCAATTTTTATATCATCGAAATAAATCACACCCCCAATACGTCCTTCAACTTGGAAAGCTCCATGAAATAACTGATACTCTGCAATGTAGATCAGAAAAAAACCAGTAATCTTTGTTGCTTTACCAAACAAATGCTTACAACTTTTGTGGACGATAGCATCTAGGTATTCATTATAGGCAGGCTGACCTAGTTCAGTAAATTCTGGATGATCGGCAAAATGATCCATATAAAATAACCAGATATGTGACAAATCTGATTCATTCGTCAATTTTTGCTTAATTTCCTGCAATCGGTCGATTTTCATAGTGTGGATATTCACTCTTATGGGCTAGCAGACAGCAATGGTGAACTACTCCTAACTGCATAAAAAAACTCAACTGGATCTATTAAGTTACTGAAGGGTTTTAAACCTACAATCTGGAATCCTATTGCTTGCTTTTGTAGCTAAGTATCTACAAAGGGATAGACTCTCTAGTAGTTCAGCTTTAAGTATATATTCAAAAGGAAAAAGACTTGATATGCAAAAGCAAATTTTAAGTTTAGCGATCGCGTTACCAACAATATTATTCACTGCCTTACCCACTTTGGCAAATCCCATACAACCCATCACACCCAAAGTTCGTAATTTACAACCAGGTTTGGTACAAGCCGAGTTTCAAATTCCTGGAATTAATAATCAACTCAGGAACCCAGGCGATAGCGAATCACCAGGGCAAACAGGTAGTACCAAACCAGTAAAAGGCCCTGGGCCTAAACCTCCTCGCAAAGATCAAGATACATCGTTCCACAACCGGGGCATAGGTTTACCAAATACGCTCAATTCTAGCCCCGTAAATCTGAACATAGCGAACCCCGCTCTTGGTTACTAATCTTAGGGTTAGTTTTGAGGTAATCGTTTAGCAAATTACAACTGCGAATCAGGAGATTGTCTAAATCTTGGGTTTGCAGTTCTGTGCTAAGAAGATGCCAAAGTTTAGCTGTACCATCAAAACTGGCAGAAGCCAAAAATTTTCCATCTGGGCTAAAACTGAGGCTTAAAACTGCATTAGTATGACCTGGAAGAGTTTTCAGTTCTCTACCATCACGGTTCCAAAGTTTGATGCTTCCATCACCGCTAGCTGAGGCTATCATCTTGCCATTAGGACTAAAGCTGATGCTATAAACACCATCAGTATGTCCGGTAAGAGTTTGTAGTAAAACTCCATTGCTGACTTGCCAGAGTTTGATAGTTTTATCATCACTAGCCGAGGCGAGTACTTGACCATCAGGACTGAAACTGATGGCGTTGACAGCATTAGTATGTTCTGGAAGAGTATACAGTAACTTGCCATCTTTAACTCTCCAAAGCAAAACTTTGTTATCTCTACCAGATGAAGCCAGTACTTGACCATCAGGGCTGAAACGAACGCTCAAAACTTCAGCCGTATGTCCTTGGAGAGTTTTAATTAAAGCTTTTGTCTGAATATTCCAAAGTTTAATGGTCGTATCAGCACTAGCGCTTGCCAGAATTTGATTATCAGGGCTAAAACTAAGACCATTAACTTCGCGGCGATGATCTTGGAGGGTTTTAATCATATAGCCGTCACGAGTCCGCCAAAGTTTAATGTAATAGTCTTGACTCGCTGAGGCTAATGTCTCGCCGTCAGGACTGAAGCCTAAAGCGTAAACATCAGAACTGTGTCCATAAATTGAAGTACTATAACCTTCCAAGGTTTGGCGCAAAGTTCCGTCACGCCGCCAAAGTTTGATAGTAGTGTCTTGTCCTGCGGTGGCTAGAGTTTGCCCATCGGGGCTAAAACTCACACTATAGAGTTTACCTTGATGTGCTGTGAAAGTTTTGAATAGAAGATTATCTCGCTGCCAAAGTCTCACAGTTTTATCAGCGCCAGCCGAAACTAAAGTCTGGTCATCTGGGCTAAAACTGACGCTGTAGACTGCAATACTATGTCCTAATAAAGTTTGAACTAAAGAGCCGTCGTGAGAATTCCAAAGTTTGATTGTGCTATCAGCGCTAGTGGAAGCTAGGGTTTGACCATCATGACTGAAGTTGACGCTGAGAACCTCTGCATTGTGGGCTGCAATAATTCTTTGTAAACTGCCGTCTCTGTGCCATAGTCTCACAGTTTTATCTTCACTGGCTGAAGCTAAAGTTTGACCATCGGGGCTAAAAGCAACACTGGAAACTCCAGCACTATGCCCTTGCAGGGTTTGCCGCAACATTCCATCGCTAACGCTCCAAAGTTTAACAGTTTTATCTGCACTAGCGATCGCCAAAATTTCACCATCAGGGCTAAAACTTACACTATTAACAAAATCCTTATATCCGCTCAAAGTTCTCAGCAAATGACCATCGCTAACTTTCCAGATTTTAGCAGTGCGATCGGCGCTACCTGTGGCGATCGTCTCACCGTTGCTAGACCAAGATAAGCTCAGAACTTCCGCAGTATGACCGTTTAGTGTTCTAATTAAACTACCGTCTTTAGTTCTCCACAGCTTGACAGTACGATCGAAACTAGCAGTTGCAATCATTTGACCATCTGGGCTAAAACTGACACTCCGCACTTTAGCAGTATGCCCTGTTAATGTTCGTAACTTTGTGCCATCACGTCCCCAAAGTATGGCTGTTTTGTCGTTACTAGCCGATACAATTGTTTGCCCGTCAGGACTAAAACTGACGCTCACTACTTCAGCGCTATGGGCTTCCAAACGATTGCGTTCTTGAGTTCCAGAAATTACTTGTTGTAAAACACCCAGAGTTTGAGTTTGCACCTCAGTTGGTGCTAGAAGAGTGTTTTTTAGCTGTTTACCTGCTTTGACACTGGCAATCAGTGCTTCTAACTGCTGATGTGATAAAAGATTAGCTTGAGATGAGGCATTTAAGGCTTCAATTTCTCTTAATTGGGCTGCTTGGGATTTCCAATAGGCCAAAGAGCCGAAACAGACAGCCGCTAATCCCAAAACACTGAGTGCAACTACAGCCCTTTGAGCTTGCTTGAGTCTTGTTTTCTCTTGTAGTTGCTGTTGTTTTCTTTGTACTAAACAAGCTTCAATAAACCGTTGCACATCAGCAGAAAGTTCGTCGGTATATTTGATATAGATATCTTCTGCCTCGGCTAGCCGCACTCCTTGCAACAAGAAATCAGCTTGCTGAGTCCGTTGTAGCCACAATTGGGAAGCCTGCTCAATTTGCCGTTGTTTTCGTAAGCGATCGCGGTTTTCTTCTAACCACCAACGTAAAGTTGACCAATGACGGATGAGGATTTCATGGGCAACTTCTACTGTTATGGGAGAAGGGGAGATATTGAGCAGGGGAGCAGGGGGAGAAATGTTTTCTATTTCGCCTTGTCTACCTTGTCCTTGTGTGACTTCTTCTTCTTCTAAATTCATCACTACTAACTTGGCAGAGGTTAAAGCGTTGAGGGTTTTTTCTACCAATGCGGCTGGATATTTTTTAACTATCAACTCTGATTTATGTATCCGTCTGCGAGTATCTTCTGTACCCTCGCCTAGTTGCGTCAAAGATAAAAAAATCCATTTAGCACACTCGCGCATTTGAGGATCTAAACTTTCGTAAACAGCTTGAGACGATCGCTCTAATGCTCCTTTAATTCCACCTAATTGCTCTTGGTAAACCTGTAAAGTCAACTCACCAGCAACTCGATGTTGCCATAATTGCTCTAAAACAAATTCCAGTAACGGCAAATCTCCTGGCGAGTGATTTAGCTCCCGCAACAATACTTCCACCAATTCTGGTTCTACTTTTAACCCGACTTGTTGAGCCGGGTTAAGAATCACCCGCCGATAATCATCCAAACTGAGCTTCGGTGGAACTAACACGCTAAAATCCTGCAAAGCTTTAGCTAGTGCTGGTACTTCTAAACAGGAAGAAATAAAGTCTGCGCGTAAAGTAATAATTAATTTGAAGCGATCGCCAGCATATTGCACCGCTCCCAGCAATAATTCTAAAAATAGCTCTCTGTCTGGGGTTGGAGCGAGAGTAAAGAGTTCCTCAAACTGATCTACCACTAGCACCACAACTCGATGGGGTTGATTACGTATCCAGTAAACAAATCCCTCTACCCCTTGGTGAAATATTCCCTCTAACAAGAGATGGGGGGATTGGGGATTGGGGATTGGGGATTGGGGACTGGGGATTGGGGACTGGGGATTGGGGATTGGGGACTGGGGACTGGGGATTGGGGATTGGGGACTGGGGATTGGGGACTGGGGACTGGGGATTGGGGACTGGGGATTGGGGATTGGGCAAGAATAATTCTTTTGCTCTTTTGCTCCCCCTGCCTCCCCTGCTCCCCTGCTCCCCTGCTCCTCTACTACTCCCCCAAGCCGCCGCGCTAAAGCTTCTAAGGGATTTGCTCCGGGACGAATGCTTTTAATCCACCATTGTTCGCTACTGGGTATTTGTTTACCCGATCGCAGTTGAGGGATGACACCAGCTTGTACAATTGAAGATTTACCGCTTCCTGAAGCACCGATGACGGCTAGAAAGGAGCGATCGCGTAGTTGGTGAATTAATTGCTGAGTTAAAGCTTCTCTACCGTAAAAATACTGGCTATCTTCTTCCGAAAAAGCACTTAGCCCCATGTAAGGGCATACTCTCAAATCCAATCCTGTGGTTGATTCTTGGGTGTCTTTGTAAGTTTTTGCGCGGAGAATTTCTATAATGCCTTGTTTGCCTGATAGCCAGATGTAAAGAGGAACACCACTACCTGCCAAGAATAATTGTAGTTGAGCGATCGCTCCGGCGGCTGAGAGTCCATCTGCTTGAGAAGTTGCCATCAAAGTATCGAGAAATTTTTGGGCGAAGCGTTCTGGTGCTTCAGCAGGGGAGGTGTAGGCGATTAAACATTGTCCTTGGTGGGAATCAATTTGCAAATCTTCTACCCAATTTTGCAAGGATGTATTACCTAGAGGGCAATCAAGGATGATAATTTGTTGAGCGGTGCATTGGCGTAGCTGTTGTTTCAACCAAGAGCGTTTGATCCGAATATTTTCTCCCAGCAATAACCATTCACCTGCTTCGGTTTCTTCAATTCGTCCCCGCAGATAAAGCAGAATCACTTCTGAGGCTGGTTGTTGTAACTGACGAGCGATCGCTTCTTTAATCTGCTCGGCAGAGACTTTTGTTGCTGGCAAATACTCTACTGCAAAACCCCCAGCACTTCCGAGAAATTTGCTAATATCTAATGTTGTTTTACTAACTGACAATCCCTCTACTACTATTCCTATCCGGCGTACCCCAAGGGTTGCCTTGGTTAATCCTTTGCCGATAATTAGTTCTCCAACTCCCTCAACAATTCGCTTAGGAGTTTGCAAAGGATATTCTCGAAAAATTTGAGTTTCTCCTTTGTTTTTTTTCTGCTGATTTATCAGCCGCAACTGTTGATTGCTTTTGTCTATATATTGGAGAGTTTGATGATATACATAGCGATACAAATTATCTAGATAAATTAGACCTTGGCTATCTGCTGCCTCACCTTGCAACCCTTTCATTAAATAATAAGTAAATACCCCGTGTCCCAATTCGGGAAACTCCCAAGATTGCTGGTTAGTATCACAAGAAAGCAAAGCATAGAAACCTTTACTTTTAGTAGCACACTGTTGTAATACCTCAACCATTTTTGGTGTAGCGTTCAGAAATGTTTCTTTTGTTGTACCTCTGAGTGTCATGCCACCGCTATGACAAGCATCTAACCAAACAAGCTGATTTTGCGCCTTACTATTACCCAACAATTGTAAAAGTTCTTGTAAAGCTAAAGCTGTGTTTTGGAGATCGGATTTTTGAGTATCTGCTAAACATAAAAATGCTTGTTGCGTACTCGGTTCTACAATCCCATGTCCAGAAAAATAAAATAAAACAGTATCAATAGATTGAGCCGCAATGGTAATTTGCTGAAGACTAGCACGAATGTTTTCTAAAGATGGTGGTTGCGGTGCAAAATCGTGGTAGATTTTGACCTCTGTTTGGCTAAATTGTGCGGCTGCATCTACCAATGCTTCTGCTAAACCTTGACAATCTCCTGTTGAATAACTAAGGCTGGGTAATCCGTCATCTTGATACTGATTGACTCCCACCAAGATTAGCCACAATTTAGGAGTTGCAGTTTGTTTGACTGAAGTTGAGCGATTGGTAATCCCAATTGGTGACATTATTTACACAGCAGTAGCTAAAGAAGGGACAAAAGCAGGTAACTTAATTTGTTCTATATCTAGTTTTCCAGTCTGCGGATTAATAATTCTAGCTTGTTTGAGGCGATACTCAATATGTTGCAGCGTTCCTTGATCTACGATGCAACGAATCGCACCCGATTCATCAATATCATTATATTGCCGACTACCTTCGGCAACTGGAGAACCACTACAACTACCAAAGTAAGTACATGTACTACAGGTTGCTGCCATCCGTTCTTCAGCTTCTATAATGATTTGTTGGTGGCGTTCTCCTACTATTAAATCTGTTAGAGATGTGGTGAATATATTACCATGACTACGCTCGATTTCATAGGCATCAGCATAGCTATATATATCGCCTGTTGTATTTACTAAATAAACGCTTTCCCATTCTCTTTTATCATAAAAAATTAAAGAAGAGTTGAGAGTGTAATGTTGAATAACCTGCTGAATGTAATCAACTATAGGTACAACTGATACAAACTCTTGATCTTCTAGCCAAAAATCTACCAGACTACAAAAAGCATCTAAAGTTTCCTGGGCAGAAATCTCAAAACCTTGATGTTGTCCATCAAAAGAACCTTTAAATAAAGGTAGAACCCTAAAAGAGAGATTCATGGTTCGATAAAAGTTGTAAATCTCTCGTAGATATGGCAAGTTAAGTTTGGTTAAAACAGTGATGCAACCAAATTGAATATTTTCTTGACTCAAACGATCCATATTTGTTAAAGCAGTATCTAGAGAATCAACAGCAGAACGATTAACTCTCAATCCTCCAAATAAATCTATAGACACACCTACCTCGTCAAATCCATCTTTTAATAGGCGAATACGTTCGGGATTAAGTACAGTTAGGTTAGTTTGAACTGCATTTGTGATATTGTTGGCTAACTCACCAAATATTTGGCGTTGAAGGTCAAATGCTTGCCAATAATAGTCTGGTGATTGTAATAGAGGCTCGCCACCATGCCAAACAAATTGAATATCAACAGGAAAGTCAAGTTGACGATAATAGCTGGCAATATTATGGAACATTTGCGCCAATTGTTCAGGCGCGATCGCTGCTTTATTTCCTAATTCTGCATATTCATAGCAATAGCGGCAACGTAAGTTGCAAAACTTTGATGTTTTTACAACAAACTGAACTTGTCTGGGGCTGGCATTCATGACTTTATCCTGATAAATTATAGATAGGAAAAAGTTCCCTGAAGCAGAAGAGATATAACTGTTTTCTTCAGGGAAAAGTATTTATTAATCGTTAGAAAGATAGATATCTTTCTAGGGGACTTTGTTCAAAGTGCGGAAAGTATTGACTGCCGAAGTAGGTGCGGCTGGTTGGGTTAGAACATTAAGAGGATTATTCTGTTTGCCCTTTTCTTTGAAAGAATCTCTAAAAGCATCTCGGAAACCATCCTTACCTGTTAAACCGCCTGGACGTAATACATCCACTTTATTAATCACATTGGGAGCAAACTTAATAGGTGTTTGGACACGATTAACTTCTAAAGGTGTTTTGTTTACTACTGGTTGTGCTTTAACAGTTGTAGAAATAAATGCTGAAGGAACAGCAATACTCAAAGCTAGAAGTAAAGCACCAGAGAGATTTCTAGAAAGTTTCATATTTTGTTAATCCTGGAAGTTAGTAATGTTGTTGTGGGTTTCAACCCCTTCACTTACTCAATAGGTTTGCCTTTTGATTTTTATGCAGTGTTGTGAAAAAGTTTTGGATAATTTGTCAAAATAATCTTGATCGAGTAATTGTAATGAGATCAATGCAAATAAATATAAAAACGGTGTTGCTGAATATTAACTGTGACACAAATAGAAAAACCCCACAGATGTGAGGTTGAATACTAGAGAAATTTTTATTGATTATTTATCTTATTCAAGAATTGATAATTATTTTTTATTTTCAATAATCCATTAACAATAACAAGATGAACAGCAGCTAAGTATTCAATATATTAAATATTTTGTTGAAGTCGAAATATAATCTTCGCCCCTTGTAGTAAAGTTTGTGTAGACGTTGTTTAACGCTTTCAGTCTTCCTATAGGTTGGGTTCCAATTTTTTATGCATCCTCGGCAAAGCATCATTGAAATCTTTTCAACTTTTGTGCAATTTGAAGCCGATCGCTTCAGTCGTTGGGCGACGGAATCAAGTTTGCGTCGCAGTATCCAAAACTGTCTCAACCGCACACCTCAAGAAAGTTCGGAATATTTTTGGTCTTTATATTGGTATAAATTTTGGCTGATTCCTGAGACAAATTTACTAGCTAAACAGCATCTGACAGCTTACTTGCAAGAATCCTGTTATTGGGCATCCCAAAAAACAGTTAATAGTTTTGCTAGTACTCAATACAAGCTATCAGACTGTTTTCAAATTGCGATCGCTCAAGTTGATAAAGTCCTCAAAGGATTTAATGCAGATCGAGGTTTTATTTTAAAAAACTATGCCAATGCCATCTTTGGCAGTGCTATTCGGGAAAATTTACGCCAAAATCGTGAAATTGATATTTGTACAGATTGGGGACTATTACGAAAAATTACTAAAAAATTTTTGGTAGAGTCTTTACAAAATGCAGGTTTATTGCTAGAGGATATTAATGCTTACATCCTTGCTTGGAACTGCTTCAAAACTCTATATATACCAACAAAAAAAGGTAATTCTCGCCAAATTGCTCAACCAGATAATGAGATTTGGGAGGCGATCGCTAAAGCTTATAATGCACAAAGTAGTCATAAAGTCAATTCCCAAACCCTAGAAAAGCGGCTGTTAACTGCTGCTAAAGCCGCACGCCGCTATCGTTATTTTGCCGTTGATTCTCTCAATATCCCTAAAGGTGACGATAATTCGTGGGAATGGCTGGATAATATTCCCGGAACCCAACAAGAATCTTTAATTAATGAAATTCTTGCTCAAGAAGAGGAACAAACAAGAAACTTTCAACAAACTGAGATTAACAAAGTTTTAGTAGCTGCGATCGCTCAACTTGAACCGCAAGTACAAGAAATTTTACAACTTTATTATGCTCAAGAACTAACTCAAGACAAAATTGCCAAACAATTAAAAATACAACAATATACAGTTTCACGGCGGCTAAAAAAAGCCCAAGAAACTCTATTACGCTTTTTAGCTAACTGGAGTAAAGATAGTTTGCATATTTCTATCACCTCAGACCTACTCCATAATATAAACACACTAATGGAGGAATGGTTGAAAAATTACTATGGTGTATGACTGGGGATTGGGTAAGTTAGAACCTCGTTCATCCATCTCGAAACTCAGTTCATCCACCTCAAAGCCTCGTTAATCTAACTGAGAACCTCAACCCCAATCCTCAATCCTTATGACTCTTGACACCACTATATTTACTTTCGTTAGTTCCACAGATTTAGTTTTAGAAATCCCTATAATTACCCAAAATCAAGCAGATTTGGAGAGTCAAGCTTTTTCTAATGCTAATTCTCGCTATCAAGCTTATATTAATCAACTTTGCCTGGGTGCTATCTTGCTATGGTTGCAAGAAGACTGGACACCACAGACAAAGGTTTGGCCAACTACCAGTGCTTTACCCAGTTTCTGGGAACTGGTTAATGGAATTGCACTCACCCTTGAGACAACAAGATTAATCTTGATACCAAGTGAAGCAATTGATTTGAGTGAATTGCGAGTACCTCAAGAATGGGTGGATATTCCTAGTTGGGTAGGGGATTATTATTTAGCTGTGCAAGTCGAACCAGACGAAGGCTATGTCAGGGTTTGGGGTTATTGTAACCATGAAAAACTTAAAACTCAAGGCAGTTATGATGCCAGCGATCGCACTTATTGTCTAGACGCTGCTGATATAATCAACGACATCAGCGTTTTAGCTATAGCGCGTCAATTGTGTCCAGAAGAACCCACCCGTAGCGCCATTGAAGAGATTCCCAGCTTATCGCCACAACAAGCAGAAAATTTAATTGCCCGTCTGGGAAACCCGGAAATACTTACACCCCGGCAAGAAATTCCTTTTCAACTGTGGGGGGGATTAATTCAACATGGCGGTTGGCGAAAAAACTTATATCAACAACGCTTAAGATTACCAGAACAGTGGTCAGTTATCCAATGGTTGCAAAGCGGTATTTCTCAAGTTGCTGAGGCTGTCGGCTGGGGAAGCTTTGATTTACAACTGAGTGCGGCTGGGGCGCGGGGTGAGGAAGACACACAACTAAGTACTATTCTTTCTCGGCGGTTAGCGATCGCAGGTCAAATTTATGAGCTTACTATTATACCACAACTAGAGCAAGATGCAACTATTTGGCGTTTTGAATTACGTAACGCCGCCGTCGGTGCAGCTATCCCCGGCGGTTTTAAACTCCGATTACTCACCGAAGATTTACAGCCTTTTCCCGATAACGAAGATGTAGCCACAACAGCTGTAGAACAACTCTATGTAGAAGTTGCTTTAGAGGTAGGAGAAAGCATAGTCTGGGAAATACAACCTTTTCCCGACAACTATGAGCGGGAAATACTCAAGTTTTAGCAATACTCTCACGCAAAAAAAACAAAGACGCAAAATTATATCTTTGCGCCTTTGCTTTTTATCCGAAATCATTTTCAGATTTACTTGTTAGGCTGAGGAGTTAGCCGCAGATATGGTTTGACTTCCCGATAGCCTTTGGGGAATTTTTCTTTGAGTACTTCTGGATCTTTCAGTGAGGGGACAATTACAACATCCTCTCCATCTTTCCAGTCGGCTGGTGTCGCCACGCTGTAATTATCAGTCAATTGCAGAGAATCAATTACCCGCAAAAGTTCGTCAAAGTTGCGTCCCGTGCTGGGGGGATAGGTGAAAGAGAGACGGAGTTTTTTATTAGGATCAATTACAAAAACCGATCGCACTGTCACAGATGCATTAGCATTGGGGTGGATCATGTCGTAAAGGTCAGCAACCTTACGATCCGCATCCGCCAAAATTGGATAGTTAAGGGTGGTGCTTTGAGTTTCTTCAATATCTCCCACCCAGCCTTTATGGGATTCTACATCATCAACGCTGAGTGCGATCGCTTTGACATTGCGCTTGTCAAATTCTGGTTTTAGCTTGGCAACTGTGCCGAGTTCTGTTGTACAAACAGGTGTAAAATCAGCAGGGTGAGAGAACAGCACAATCCAGCTGTCACCTGCCCATTCGTAAAAATCGATATCGCCGTGTGTTGAGGCTTGCGTAAAGTTTGGTACTGTGTCACCTAGACGGAGAGCCATGTGAGATTCCCTGTAGTTAGAAAAGCATATATATTCTAGTATGCCATCATGACACAAAACCCCGATTCCCCAATCGGGCTTTAGCTGTTTGAAACAAAATTTTAGGTTGTCAGCACTCTCGGATAAGGAACGAGCGGTGAGAAACGTTCTCTAACTTTCTCATTCCACACCATAATCACTCATTTCACGCATAAAAGGAGGATGGAACTAGGCTGTTGACTTTGGGTGTTTTGAGTCAATTTCAGAGAAAATTATTTATGCTACTTTTCTTTGTTGCAAAGCGGCTGGAACAGCCGCTTTGCAACAAAAACAGGCGACACATTTTTTGCATGAAGTCTTATAGGGTAAAGGGTTCAGAGTCAACACCCTAGGATGGAACCCCAGTACAATATCTTGTTTTGGTACACCCAGCCTGACTAGATTAGCCGCGATATCATGTTCAGTTGAATTGTAGAAAATCCAAATTTTTTCATTCCGAATATCAAGATGCATTACACATTGATGAATCCAGCGCTTATGTTGCCAACCCAAATGCATAATTTGATAATGATTTCGCTGAGTATCAAAAATAGTTTCAACTTCAATATCACCATAAGCAGGCTTATTTTGAGCATAGCCAATCAATAATTGCTGCACAGTTTGCTGATAGTTGATTAATTGATCTGTCAGATTTTCCATTTTACAATCTGCTCCAATTGAATATCGTATATCAGCAGTTTCACAGTATTTTCTTGTAGCTGAGACTTACGGTTTATTTGCCAGAATTTTTTGGTAGGCTTGGATTGTTTGCTTTGCGATCGCATCCCAGCTAAAATTTTCTAAGGCATATTTTTGGGCGTTTAATCCCCGTCGTTGGCGTTCTGCGGGATTTTGCAAAGCTTCTTGCAGTAACTCTACCAAAGCTTGGACATCTGTTGCGCCTACCCAACCAGACTCGCTATGACGTATTTGTTGACAAATATGCACTTGGTCAGAAATGACTACGGGTACACCTGCTACCATTGCTTCCGCTACAGCAATCCCAAAATTTTCGTAGTAGGAAGGTAGGACAAATAAATCAGCAGCTTGTAGTAAACTAACTTTGAGTTCACCAGTAACAAAGCCTGTAATTGTAGTGTGCGATCGCAGTGGGGAATTTTGAATTTGGGATATTATCTTTTGTTCGTAATCTGGATCTTGAGGATTTGTCCCAGCTAAGACAAAATGAAACTTATAACCAACCGCTAACAGTTTCTCTAGCGCCGGAATCAACAAATTTAACCCCTTTTTCGGGTCAATTCGTGACATAAACAGTACCATTGGTACATCCTTTGGTATTTCTAACTGGCTACATATATTTTTAATAGAAGATTGAGGGGGAATAACACCCAATGGAATCACCAAATCTGGCGTAGATACTCCAAATCGTTCTGATATTTTAGCTTCTTGGTCGCTGGTAAAATGAATTGCTGCCGCACCAGCTAGATTTTGACGTTCTATAATTGCAACATAAAGCCGTTTTAATTGCTTTTTCTTCTGTAAATCAGCCGGATCGAGAGTACCCAAAGGACGGAAAATATAAGGTAGCTTTTGCTGACGACACACAATAGCAGCAGCGCTAATTATTGGGGAGAATAGAGCATGAATATGTGCTACATCAAACTCGTGAGCATGAAGTTTTAGCCAGTTTAATAAATCTAAAGAAAATTTGTAGCGACGAAACGGCGCACAACGAAAGTAAATTATTTCATAGCCATCTTGTTTAATTGGGCAATTTAAAGGAACATCCAGAGGTGTTTGACCATTATCGCCATTACTATCAGTTGTGAGAATCGTAACTTCCGCTCCCTCTTTTACCAACGCTGGAGCTAATCCTAGTACCATTTGACTAGGGCCGCCGTAAATTAGAGAAATAGAGGGGACAATTTGTAATATCTTCATTTTCTTGTCATTTTTTTTATTTGTTATTTATTAATCAATAGGGTTAAGTTAAAAATTTTTTCCTTCTCTTTCTTCTCTCTGTGTTCTCTGCACCTCTGTGCTAGTCTGCGGCAAGCCGCTCCGCGTCTACATTAAAAAAATGACTTCTAGAAAGACTGCTAACCTTAACTGAACCGTAATAACTTTTTTGTTTGCTCGAACTGCATTGCACAATTAACTCAAGCCGCAAAATCCTATACTCTACCATAAAAATAATTTTGCAATAGGTCTATTATATCCATAAGTGCTTTGGAGGCGGGTTTAGATATCGGGTCTATTGATGCAACTATCGTACAAGGACGAAATTTTGGGGTACTGTATAGTACAAAAAGGTTGGCGAAGCAATTTTTTACTAATGCTGGTTCCGTTTTTCTCAAACACTATTAAGTGCAATACTTGCTCTAGGAAACGCCGTTTGTCAAAAATTCCTTGAATCAGCACCTCTAATTCAGTTGCGCCCTTGGGAGGAAAATCCTCGCCATCGATTGTGTGCCAAGGTAAAAACTCCTGCCAGTCCGAGCTTAATGTACCGACTCTTGCCCGATTTTCGCAAGTGATAACTAGGAGTGTATTGTAAGAAAACAGCTTTGGTATCTCTTCAAGGTAAGACTGGATTTGCTGATAACCTGCTTGGAATATGGCTCGTTCGTTGCTTGGATCAACCGAGACAATAACTGCTAAAGGTAAACCGTTGATAAAGACAACTAGATCGGGACAGTGAGCATGATTCCCCTCAACAACAGTTAAGGGATGAATAACTAGCCAATCATTGTTGAGTAGATTAGAAGTATCAATGAGCCACACTAAGTCATGAACTATTTCTTCGTTATACAGGTATTCAACTTCCACACCATTAGTCAATAATTTGTGAAAGCGAAGGTTATTTTCCAACAAGTCGGAACTCTCTGCACAAGTAACCTGATGAATGGCTGCGGCGATCGCCTCATCCGGTTTTGTCGGGTTAATTTTCTCCAAAGCACTATGAAGGCGCTGATACAAAACCACATCACTATAACTACTCCGCCCTATCTGGTGCTTACCTAAAGCAATATCTGGCTCTAACAAAACTGTGTAGCCAATAACCTCGAACCAAGTGAGCAAAGATGGTGTAACGACAGATTGTGTAACGTCAAAACGGCGGCGAAGTTTTCTTGTCACACAACTCGCTTTGGCAGTTGTTTTTTTTAGCTGTGCTGGATTCATGAAGAAGACTTAATTTGAGTCTATGCAGAAGCTAGTGCCTAGTTACTAGCATTGGTTGGTATATTCCCAGATGGAATATACGGCTTGATACTAACTATCAAAGCTAAAGTTGATCGTCAAGATTGTATCTTGTGCTACATATTACCAATATTATTGGTAATATTGTGATGAATCTGTTTAATGCTTAACCTTTGTTTCTTGCTCTAAAAACAGGTTGCCAATATCAAATAAAAGCTGCATAGTACCTCGGTAGCCAACCTTGGTAAACTGACTGTGATCTAAGCGGTCAAAAATGGGAATCCCTTGACGATAGAGAGGAATTTGTAAGCGTTGGGCGATCGCAACTCCATGAGAGTTGGTAATTAGCAAATCAGATCCAACCGCCAATTGTTCAAAGTCTTCCAAATCGCCGATAGTGATGCTGGGAATTGGAAGTTTTTCCAAAAGAGGAAAGCGTGTTGTCGTCACTGCTGCGTGAATTTGGACTCCTAGCGATCGCAAAAAAGCAACTGTTGACCAAAGTAAATCTGGTTCCAGCGCCAAAGCAACTCGCTTGCAACCAAAGTAAAAGTGATTCTCCAACATCATATATTGTAACTGACGACGCTGATGACGGTATTTCTGTGGTACACTTACACCACTGATCTCCGCCAGTGCTTGTAAGAATTTATCTACTGCTAGTAGTCCTGTCAGTTCACTAAACACCTCATAGGGTATATTGAATCTCTTTTCTAAAATTTGCGCCCCAGCCCGCATACTATCACCTAGCGCCAAAGTGAATACAGAACTGCCAAGCGATCGCAATTGTGCTGCATTTGTGCCATTAGCTGTAATAGCACTAGAAGAATCTTCTATAGAACCATCTAATGAGCCAGAAAGGTCAGGTACAACAATAGGCACGAGTCCAAAGGAAGTAACAATCTCTTTGATTTCCTGTACATCCCCTGGTGTGAAGGCAGAACTCGCCAAAATAGTGATTTGTGTCGGACAAGCATCTTGCTTCTCGCCTTTTTGAGGAATTTCCCTAACCATACTCTCAACTGCGCCAGCAAAGCCATCCTGTAATGTACCTTTGAAATCCGGTGTAGAGACAAGCACAATTGGTAAATAATCTAGTTCTGGGTGACGGTGGCGAATTTCCTTAACAAAGCGCCCCATATCATCGCCTCTGGTTTCTACAAGTCCAGTGCTACAAAGACCGATAATTTCTGGTTTGGATCTCTGCACCAAAGTCAAGATAGCTTGTTCAACTCTTTCCTCGCCGCCCAAAATGGTTGCAACTTCTGTCATCGCCGTACTGGAAAGGGGAATCGTTTGACGGAAATTTTGTACTAAGACTGCCTTAGTCAAAGCAGTACAGCCTTGAGAACCGTGTAATAAAGGCATCATTCCCTTTAACCCCAAAAAGGCTAAAACTGCACCCACAGTCTGGCTTTGCTTCAGGGGATTAACTGCAACTGATGTACTCGTAACGCTAATAATTGCCATTAGATGTCCTCCTCTAGAGAATTTCCTGCTCCCCCTACTCCCTCTACTTCTCCATCCTCTTCCCACGGGGCTGGTTGGGATACTTGCTCCCACACAGGGTTGTAAAAAGCGGCATACAGTTCTCGTGCTACCTCTAAAATCCCTATATAGCCTGCATAGGCATGGTTGCGTTCTTGATTAATATCTAGAAATGGAATCCTAGCTGTGAGAGATGTATCTTGATAGCGTTTATCAGAAATTAACATATCAGCTTGATTTTCGTTAATTATCTGTAAAATCTCTTCAGGACTATTTTGTTCTAAAATTATGCCATCTTGACTCAGCAAACTTTTGACTCTAATTCTATCCTCCTCAGTATTACTATTAGTACTAATAGCAATAACTTCCATACCCAATTTCTTAGCAGCAAAGATAATCAACCAACTCTTGAAACTTCCAATAGAAAGGATAACCCGCTTGCCTTGCAATCGGGTGATATAAAGAGCAAGTTTTTCTTCTAAGGCAGCAGTTTCTTCTGCAATTATTTTTTCTGTACGTTCTTGCAAATCATAATTACTCAACTTTGCAGCAATATTTCTTAGAAACTGATTGATTTGCTCAACACCATAAATAGACTCTTCAATATAGGGGATGCTATATTCTTTCTCCATCCTTTTAGCCATGTTGATTAATGCTTTTGAGGAGAGGATCACATTCAGCTTGGCACGATGAGCATAGCAAACTTCTTTGTAGATAGCATCACCTGTAATTTTTGCCAAAACTCTAATACCTAATTTCTCCAACAACGGTAGAACATTCCATATTGCACCTGCAATATTGTGTTCACCAATTAGATTGATATCATAAGGTGTAATAGTATCTGGTTCATCTGTTCCAATAACGTGTTCTAGCATTGCTTCACCAGCAACACGGTTGCCCAAATTTTGGTTCCCAATAAATCCTGGGCAATGTACAGGGATAGTGGGTATTCCTGTTTTCTCGGTAGCATCTTTGCAAACTCCTTCAATGTCATCCCCAATCAAAGCGGTAATACAAGTGGAGTAAACAAATACCGCCGCAGGTTTGTAGCGTCTTTGTAATTCTAAAATGCCTTTATACAGCTTTTTGGCTCCACCAAAGATGATATCGTTCTCATCAATGTCGCTGCTAAAACGTATTTTATACAGCATCGAACCAGAAGAAAGACTGCTATAACTTCCCCAAATACTGGCAGCACAGCCGCTTGGCCCGTGGACTACATGAGCAGCATCGGTAATTGGTACTAGGGTAATCATTGCACTGTCAAAAGCGCAACTCCCTTGGGTAGTTCCAGGTTGGGGTAATTGTGTGGAGGACTTTTTTTTATGCAGTATCTGCTGACAAGCGTCTTCGGAATTGGAGTCACTGAGTGAATCGTTGCTTTTTCCTGGGGTGGGATTCATTTGTTTAGTGACAATAGGTAGAAGTTATTAGTTATTCACTGAATTCCCAAAAGCTGAAAAGGATTTTTATTTATTCACCGTGTATCTAAAGATGAAATAAAAGGAGATGATAAAGAGAATTTCACATCTCCTAAAGCATAAACATCATCTAGGTTAGAGAAGGATAAAACAAAAACATGAACTAGACTATTAAAGTATTAATGTTGTCATCTACACGTTAATGAATTAGTGTTAACACGGTGAATAAAAAACACAGAAGTTAAGATTAGCTATTCAACTACCTTCATTTTAAATGATTTGTGAGAAGGTGGGCTATTCTCGCCCACCTGATATTTACTTTGTATTTAGCACCTGAGTCATACCAAGAGCCTTACTTCTTCTCGCTACCAGAAACTATTTCTACGTTTCCTTTTTTCAGCGCTTCTAGTGCTTCGCCTTGGGCATCTTCTAGCTTCTTCTCACCATCTGCTTGAGCGTTGGCGGCACTTATCAGTTTTGCATGGCTAGAGCAATAAGACATCACTCAAGGAATATTGCAAGTATTACCATCCACTCACTCAAATGATTTCTCTGGCGGCAGTAATACCAATTAGAAAAAAGAAAGCTACAGATTCCAAACTCGAAATCCCAATTACGAATTACGTAAAGCCTGCGGCATGGCTTCGCTTAACGCGGAGCGTGCCGGAGGCTCTATTACGAATTATCAAAGGTTGCTCACACCTCAATAGTGGTTGCAGCAGGAATTTAAATTTACGCCAAGTATTCCTTCAAGCACACAACCAACCATTGGAATCCACTCTAAACAGTCGCTACAACTTCCCCAATCTTGCTGATATCGTAACCGCCAAGAATTTCAAATTGTGAGTGAACCATCCGATGTCCCAAAGTACTGAGCAACTGCTGTACAGGTGCTTCTTCCAAATATTCTTTGAGAATCACCAAATCATATCGTGACTGATGTAAAGGGATAAATCCTAGCCCAAAAGCGGTAGCTACAGATGCTGTGCTCATACCAGCATCAGCAATTCCTCCTACTATAGCTTGGGCAACATCTTGGTGACTTTTAAGTATATTGTCAAAGCCCTTCACAGCATCGAATGGTATCTGCTCTTTTTGGAGTGTTTGTTCCAAAAGCATCCGACTACCAGAACCTATTTCGCGGTTGACAATAGTCGCTCCCCCTGCAACTAAGTCAGTAACTGTTCTAATTCCCATTGGGTTGCCAGATTTCAACAAAAGTCCTTCTTGCCAGACACCAAGGGTAATCAGAACTGCTTCCCTGCCAGCCAAAACATCTCGAGCAAAGGGAGTATTATACTCACCAGTTTCAGGATCGTACAGATGCATCCCAGCAATATGCGCTTCACCTCTGCATAGACTGTGCAATGCAGCCATGCTATTGGCGAAGTTATATTGGACTCGCAGTTGGGGATGCCAGCGTTCGGTGGCTCTCGCCCATAGTGAAATCACAGGGGCACAACCAGCAATCACAACTGTGTTGTGAAGTGTGTCGAGATTATCGTCTAAAAGACGGACTCGAACCTTATTTGTACCTGTAAGGCTTGTACTTTCACCATCAGCCGGAATCATATCTTGGCGAAAAGCATCCTTACCAATCAAGGGATAAGCTATCCATTGCCCTCCCACACGAGCCATGCTAACTCGTAGTTGCTGACCGTTAGGAACAGGTTTGGCAAGAACGGCTTCAATTTCAGGTAAATCCCGCTCTAACCAGAATAGATCCTCAACTTGACAGCCAAGCGCTTTGGCCAAACGAAGTGTTATAGCCACTGAGGGAGCATATAGTCCCGACTCTACACCGCTAATAGTCTGACGAGTCACACTAGCGATGTTAGCCAAATCTTGTTGGCTCATGCCTAAGCGAGTTCTGATTGACTTCAAGTTATTACGGAGGTCGCTATCCTGCTTCATTGGCTTTATCTCTTAGTTTCAAAAAGCCGTAGCGGATTTAAACATTGCATCTGCCAAGGCGAAAGTGTTGTCTTTGAGTTTATATCATTTCTCTTTGACGACATGAATGTGCTTTCGCTGTCTTGATTCCCCATATAAAAAGACTATCACAGAAATTGCCAGTTTGCTTGCCAAGCGCAAATTATTTTTGCAGGAGATTGCTTTTTAGCTGTTATTATGGCTCAAAAGCCCCAAATTCCAATAAACAGAGCATTTGTCTAGTAGAAGAAATATACCAACTATATTGGTAAAAAGTAGTATTTAATACAGTTTTAGAAATTAGTTTCAGCTTTGATGCTTGATAGGCGAGTATTAGAAGCCGTAAAAAACATACCAACCAATTTCGCTTTTTGGGGTAAATTTTGCCCTAACTAAAAATTACCGATTTGACTAGAGTGAATATGCACATAGCACCAGCAAAGATTGCTGTTTTAATTTTTTGCAAAATTAGATATTTACCAAAGTATGCAACAGATGACATGAAATTACTGTTCTTAGTAACAAAGCAATGGAGAGAGTAATGATTATCGAAGAAGACTTAGCCCAGCAATTTAACGTAATTATTGAACACACTCATCCACGGGTATGGAAACTGTTAAGCCAATGTTATGTGAAAGCGATCAATCCTCATCCTCAGTTAAGAAGAGTAAATTGTATCCGCTATGCAAAATACATTGCAATTTACTGCCCTGATAGACTAATTAGTGCTGTAGTAGAACAAAAAAATATCATTAGAGAAGTAGCAGAATACCTGGGGCTAGTTGAGGTTGTTTGCTTGAATGCCAATAACTTGATGCGCGATCCACTTTCAAATCTCAAACAAACTTATCCCCACTTGTGGTTAGATTTGTTGTGGATTGTCACCCAAGAACAATAACCTTAGCTATCAGAAGCAGATTCTTCTATCTGCAAAAAACCCTAATTACCAATCTTTACCACAGCTTCCTTATTTTTTGAAGCTTGCCAAAACCTTATGACTCAAGCATGCTTGCATCCAGATGATTTGCCTTCGCGTCAAACAATAAAGCTGAGTGAAATATTGTTTAGACAGCTTGAAGAAGCAACAAAAAAAAGCTTTTTCTTAGCGTGCGACAAAATGACACGTATTTTGTTATCGAGTTGTCATTGGTATTTCCAAATCAATAGTGGCGTTTTGACGTTGATCGTGATTTGTAATAATATGGAAAGTTATCGTCAGATCATGAAAACTGTTCCCCAATTTGCTGACAAATTAAAACAGTTTAGCAACAGAGCTAAAATTACTGTCAGTTCTCCAGTTAACAAAGGTTTCCCGTGGGTACTTAGCATAGATAATGTCTTATCTGAAGGGGACTTGCCTAGTACCTGATAGATAAACCAGAATTTCTTCTAGGAAAATCCTCATTTCAGCCCTATCAATCATTAAATAGACTTCTTTCTCTCCACCGGACATAAGTTTTTTGCTAAATCTTTCGGCATGATGGAAGTAATGGCTACTCCTGGTGTTGGGCGGTGAAATACTCTTGTTGCAACTGGCATCGCCAGGGGCGATGGGGTTTTTCCCCAGCCCGATCAAGGTGACAAATAGTCGGATAATGATAGCATGCGATCGCAAACTAAAAAGTAGCGGAGGGTATGGTGAATGCTGGGTGTAATATTTGAGTGTTTTATCAAGTAGATACAAAATCACAATTATTGATGGGAACTGCTTTGAAAAAAACGACCACCGGCTCAAAATACTGCGAAAAATCGCTGCGGTTCAGGCAAGTTGTTTTGAAACTAAAAAACTAAATCTTGATAAAACTCTAGTTGCTGTTTAGCCAAAGCTTTATTTGTATATTTAACCATTGCTTTTTGATAACCCATTTCACCCAGAGTATGAGCAAAATCTGGTTTATCCATTAATTGAACTAAACAATTAGCAAGGGCTTGAGCATCACCTTCAGGAAATACTAAACCACTATCGCCAATTACATAGGGAATTTCACCAGAATCGGAACCAATCACAGGTACTTGGCAAGCCATCGCTTCAATTAGCACATGACCAAATTGTTCTTTCCAGCCAACAGAAGTTAAGGTTTTAAACTTATAAGTTGTTTCTGAAGGCAATACTAAAGTACTCATTAAATTGATATAGTTTGCAACTTCGTCATGTGGGACGCTTTCTATCAAGATTAGCCGTTCTTGAAGATTGTTTTCTGCTGCAATTTTGATTAATTCAGTTTGCAACTCTCCTCTTCCCAGTAGTAGTAATTTCCAAGGTTTATTTTTCAATGTAATTAAGGCTTGCAAAAGCGTTAACAAACCCTTCTCTTGCACAAATCGCCCAACAAAACCTACAACAAAATCCTCTGTGTTAATGCCAAACTTTGCTGCTAACTCTGGTTGGGCTTTAGGAGTAAATAAACTTTCATCTATACCCAGTTGCGGCATGACTTTAATTGCCCCTTTATATCCTCGTTGTCGCAAAACTTCTGCTCCATCTTGATTGCCAGAAATAATGCCGTGGCTGTGATTGAGGTTATATTTTTCTAATAAAGCAATTGGTAATTTCAGATTGTATGGTAAATTCCACCAGGTAAAAAATACATTTTTTGCCTTGAGTCCTAATAGCTGATTTAAGGCAATCATCTGAGTATAAGCTAGCCCCCTAGACCCTTGTTCCACTTGGATGATTTGCGGACGAAATTGTTTTAGCAAAGATATCAAATCAGCGCCAAAAGTAAGAAGTCCCTGATGATTTTGACTAAAATTAGAAACCGGAACTATTCTAAATGTACCTTCATCACGGTATTCAGCTTCAATAATTCTGTTTTGTACGCCGCCTGGTTTCCAGCGCTTTGGTACTACAACTGTCACTTCAACTCCCGATTCTAGTTGAGATAACGCGCGTAATTTTTCACAGTTGAGGTCTACGATATAAGTGTGACTAGCAACTAAGATTTTCATTAATATTTATTAATTTTTATTTGTCATTTGTCATTTTTTTAAATAACTAATGCCCAATGCCCAATAACTAAACTTGTTGATCCAATTGAGTGTAAATTTGACCATCGTTCCACAGTGATTGGATGACAGTACCCAAGGCTTTGAAAAAACCCAAAGTGTAGAAAATAGCACGAGTGGCAATTTTGATGGGTGAACCGCTTTTGTTACAAGGTGGGTGTCCCAGAACGTGACAGT
Source organism: Nostoc sp. (assembly GCF_036917465.1). Classification (GTDB taxonomy): domain Bacteria; phylum Cyanobacteriota; class Cyanobacteriia; order Cyanobacteriales; family Nostocaceae; genus Nostoc. Next base: position 7,630 of record NZ_JBALDL010000040.1, on the reverse strand, counting down.
CAAATAAACGACCGTATAAACGTAAAGCTTGAGTTGCAGTCAGGTTTTTCAGCCCTAGCAAGAAATGGTTGTGGTAGAAGGTCAGTTGATATTTGAGCGATCGCATACTAATATCATGACAACCCCCTGTTTCTTCGCCTAAATGCACCAAATGGGCTTCTGGGTCGTACCAAATCTTATATCCCGTTTTTCGCACCCGCAAACAAAAATCTGACTCTTCGCGCACTGCACTACCGCGAAACCTCTCATCAAACCTCAGCCCGTACTTAGTAAATATTTCGCTACGAAATGACATATTGCAACCCCTTGCTGTCAGCACTTGCTGGGGTTTGATAGTATGTACTAAATCAATATGATACCAAGCAATTCCTGGATCCATAGCTTCGGGAGGCAGATATTCAATCTGTAAATCTCCTCCAGAATCACCTAATTTCATTCTGTCAAATACCCGTCCGGCCACAGCCCCCACTTCTGGATTTTGCAAATAATTTTTTGCATGGGCTGCTAACAATTCTGGGGTTAGCTGAACATCATCATCAATAAATAATATTATTTCACCAGAAGCTCGCCGCACAGCATAATTTCGCGCTCCTGGCAAACTTGCCCAATCTAAGCGCAACCATTTAATTTTAGCTGCATTCGCCATCTCTTCTAGGTAAGCTTGAATTTCTGGTTGGTGCGTTGGAGTTTGGTCTACTACTAAAACCTCAAAATTTGGATAGTCCTGTTTTAGCACGTCTACAATACTATCCCGTAGCGCTTCCTCTCTACCATAAGTCGGGATAACTACAGAAATTAAAGGATAATTATCCATGATTTTTATTAAGTAATTTTTCTATTTTGATAATAACTTTATAAGAATTAATTTCCATTAACTTTCCTAAGCTACTATTGCCTGGTGGATTAGTGTATGTCTAGAATTACCTGGTAGGTTAGGAATTCTGATGTGATTCTGACCGCATATAATAACTTTTGCCATTGTTCTCTGATTTAAATTGTTTTTAGACGTTTTTTCTTGTTTTTTTGCTCCGGGTTGGCATCTTCTTTATCTTGTTTATCCAGTTCTGGCAATTTAAAAAGAACTCCCGCAAAAAACCAATAATAGACAGCAACAGGATCGACATCCAAAGGGTAGTAGTAGGTGTTGTAGCTAATAAACAATATAAACACCCATAAAGCCGCTCCGTAACTGCGGAAATTACGGTTCTTTATGGAGCGATAGGTTTTAAAGCCAATAATTGTTAAACTTGTTACCAAACCTAGAAAAGCTAGTACTCCAATAATTCCAACTTCATAAAGTACTTTGGGGTAGTAGGTTTCTACCAGCTTAGTTGTACCCATTACGCGGGCAGAGTTAGTTGCTCGACCTAAGCCACTTCCCAAAGGGCCGTCTACATCTTTCCAATTCTCTTGAAATTGTTGGATGATAAAATCTTGAGGTGGTGAAGCGTCCCAGCGACTGGTAAAACTAGCGGTTCTTTCTTCGACGACGCTAGGGTTAGTCACCATCACAATTCCTAAAACTATAGCCAGTCCTATCCCTATGGGGATAAATCGTTTAAGGTTGCCAATTTGACCAGTTAGCAATAGCAAAATCCCGAAGCAGATTGGTACTAAGGCTAAGGCGATTCTTTGTCCAGAAATTACAGCATTGATAAAGACTGTTACTAAAGAACCTAAACCGACTAGCCGCCAAATTATGGAGGGATCGGTGAAGCCGGTGGCAAAGGTAAAAAAGGTGCTGGAAATTAAGAACCACGACCATTGCCAAGGGGCTACAAATGTTCCTGGTAGACGAATCACTCCTTCTTCGGGACTATATAAGAGCGCTCCACCAAAATAGCATCGGGCTTCTAGTGATGTCACAAATAGGGCATTGCCTTCAAGACCTCTAGTGCCTTTACATATACCAGTTAGTAGTAACAGGTATTGGATAAATCCCAACAGACAACAAACCAGTATGAGGACAATCTGGAGGCGCGATAAAAAGAGAAAATCCCGCTTATCCCGAATTAGATAGTAGGCACAACCAAGTAGGGGGACATATCCTAAAAATACTTTTAGTCCGAGAATTCCCATACCTAAAGGTATTTCTTTCTCTGCTTTTGCCAATAGTCCTACACTAGGTGGGTTAAACTGCTGCCCACCATTGACAAATAATAGTGTTAGAAGACTGCAACCCAAGACAATATAAAGTGGAATTTTAATTCCTTGGGGAATAATTAGGGGTAGCCCCTGTTTACGGCAAGTTTGCCAAAGTCCAATTAGCGCAGGGACATAAAAGGCATCTTTAGCTAATTGGAGTATGGGACTATTGCCTAAGTAGTAAGTGATAGTACCACCAATAGGGACGTAAATGATGAAGGCATATAATGCTTGGCGCGGGTATTTGTAGGAAAGGGACATAACTATTATCCCCAATACACCAGGGACTGCTGCTTTAATTCCAGCTACAAAAAAAAGCACAATGCCAACGAAGATCCCGCCAAAAGAGGCGGTGGTGAGCAAACTAATGAGTTCTTTACGTGCTAGGGCTGCTTTGCGTTTTTGGGCTAACTGTTCTTTGAGGCTAAGAGTAGAAGTTTCCTTAGAAGCCTGCTTTTTCGAGTTTTTAGATTTCTGTGATTTTGACTTTATTTTCGGCATAGTAGCGCTGTAGCCTTTCAGCATCAAGAAATATATTATACTTGAGAAATTTCTTTGGATTGCTGTAAGTCGTACAATCCGAATTCATCTCTAACTGATTGATTCAATAATTTGCGATTAAAAATGCTAAATCTCAATCTTTTAGAATTATCAAAAAGGTTTTCTCCTGTATCCAGGATATAAACTGCTCCTGGAAATGGTAATGATTTAATCGCTTTTCCTTGATTCTCTAAAATATCCTTAACTTTGCCATGATCTATATAATATCTATAGTATCCGTAGCCACGATTATATTCGGCGGTTTCGGGCAAATAGTTCAAATTATAGCGAATAATATTACAGCTACCGCACATTTTATAAAAGTTTCTTCTTTTAAGATATATATATTTACTGCCTTCCTGATATTTATAACCTTTGTTGATAACCCATCCATCAGAATCGGGATGTTGTTGAATAAATTGGGCTAATTTTTTGCTGACACAATCATCAGCATCAATTGCCATAGTATGAGTAGGAGAAAATTGTTGAGCATAAATTAATCCTTTTAAGACTTTACGCCCTTTATCTGTATCTCCTTTAGCTACAGGGTTAATCTCGTTAGGAGGGGAAAAATCAACTGTAAGGTATGTAATATGAGAATGGCTGAATTCTATTTTTGGCTTTTCGTGACAAACAACAATAACGTGAAAGTTAGGTGAGGTTTGATTGCAAACTGATGTAATGCATCTTTCAAATAATTGTGTAACACGTCCCCAGGAATTAGAAACTTTTGCACTTTTGAGTGGGATAACAAAAACAAGCATTAGATTATAAGATTCGTATTTAATTTCTAAAATATACGTAGGGGAGCCAGTCGTGTGGGCGGGTTTCCCGACTTGAGCGTCACTGGCGTTGCTTTATGCCAAAGTCTAACGCACTACCTGAAATTTTTAGTGCGTTACGCTATGGGATATAGCGGTTCTCAGTTGAGTGAGGTACAACAACCCCTCCCCGCAAGCGATGATGGGGCTATGATCTACTTCATGTGATTAGGAAACGCCATAACACACCCTACACATACTTAGATTTTTTCATAAAATCAAATCAGATTACTAAATCTTAGAAAAATAGCTAAGAATATCGAGGTAGATAATAACATGTTCATGCTGATGTAGTAAGTTTTCTCGGCAACTAATTAGGCGTAGAGGATATAACAATACCAATACAAATATCACAGGTTCTACGGTTAACCAAGGCTAGTTAATTTGTAGAAGCTGTGACAGAAAATTGGCGTTTGTTAAAAGCTGAGATAATCGCTTATTTAGTCCATCAGATGTTGCTGAACTTTTGAAACTAATTCATTTGTCCAGTAGTTGGTAAGTTCGGCATTAGCGGCTTCTACCATGACTCTGATCACTGGTTCTGTACCAGAGGCGCGAACCAAGATTCTGCCGGAATCACCCATTGCAGCTTCAGCAAGGGCGATCGCTTGTTGCACCGGTTCGCAATCTTGCCATCCTAAACGGCGATCGCGATCTACAACTCGCACGTTCCGCAATATTTGCGGATATGTCTGGAAGCTTTGATCTACTAATTCACTAAGAGAAACACCCGCTTCTTTCACCAAAGCTGCTATATGCAAGGCTGTTAACAAGCCATCTCCAGTAACAGCATAATGACGGCAAAGAATATGACCAGATTGTTCGCCACCTAACATTGCCCCAGTTCGCTGCATTTCGGCTTGCACGTACTGATCGCCAACTGCGGTGCGAATTAAGTTACCACCAATTTGTTGCCAAGCTTTCTCAAAGCCTAAGTTGGCCATGACTGTAGATACAATCAGGTTATCTGGCAGTTGTTGGTTTTGTTGTAAATGCCGTCCCCACAGGTAAAGAATATAATCGCCGTTAACTTGCCTACCAGTGTTGTCTACTGCTAAGACGCGATCGGCATCACCGTCGAAAGCAAAGCCGATGTCGGCGTTGTGTTCTTGGACTGTGGCGGCCAGAATATCTAGGTGGGTGGAACCGCAGTTGACATTAATGCGATCGCCATCTGCTTCATTATGCAAGCAGATCACCTCTGCCCCCATTTCTGTAAATACTGATGGTGCTAACCCGACTGCTGCACCCCACGCCAAGTCTAAAACAATCTTCATTCCCTGAAGATTTAGCGCACTGTTCAAGGGTTTTTTCAACGCCTCGCCATAATGCCCCACTAACTCAAAACGTGAGTAATGCCGTCCGCAATTACTAACTTTAGCGATCGGTGATATTTTACCACGCAGCCCCGCTTCTATTTCTGCCTGAAATACTTGCGGTAATTTCCCACCATTCGCACCAAAAACCTTAATGCCATTGTCCTCTGGGGGATTGTGGCTGGCAGAAATCATCACTCCGCCAATTGCGTCACTGATGCTGGTAAGATAGGCAACGCAAGGAGTGGGGCATAATCCCAAATACCAAACTTCTAATCCTGCTGCTGTTAACCCTGCACTCAAAGCCATTGCCAGCATATCGCTGGAGTTTCTAGAGTCCTGTCCGAGAATGACTGGCCCTATTTGAGTCGCATGGTTCCGTAAAACAATCCCCGTCCAAAACCCAACTTGTAATGCTAAAGGCGCATTTAGTAATTCTCCGACTCGTCCACGAATCCCATCTGTACCAAATAAAGGATTAGCCGGTAGTGGGATTAAATTCAGCCCAAAACTGCTTTCAATCCCTTTGTCTAATCCTTCAACTTCGGAAGCAGAACCCTCAGAAATCCCCGATGTTCGAGTTATAGATGAAACCATATATTTAAACACTCCACACAATCACACTGAAAAATAGCACTTAAGACTTTATTCAGCAATTTTGACATGCTTTTTCTCTTTAGAAATTCATTCTAAATAAAGCTACTTTTACGTAATCATACTGAATCGATGACTTTGAAATTGTAAATATTCCATGAAGTCAGTATTAGCTTTTACCTTATCAGTAAAGTTTCCACATTTTAGCTAATTATTTCTTTTATGTCCTTAACTTGAGTTTTGATTTTTATCTGCATTAGTTCACACTTTGCAATGCTGTTAAGAGAAAATAGAATGTCAGAAATATTACTTAGATTTCATCATCAATGTTTTTTAGGAAAACTCAGAATGAAAGCTAAAGTTAGCTAATAACAACAAAAAATCTAAACACGGCAATGTAAAGTTATATTCCCATAGTCTTGCTGTTGTGTAAAAAACGACAAAATACCTGCTGCTTAAAAAATTTTAATATAAATTCTCATCAAATAGTTTTAAGGTAACTTTTTAATGGCTTTTTTAGCCGTTAGTGAATTAAAACTCCGGCAGTTAACTTTTAAAGTTGAGAAATTTAACATGAGCAGCAATTTAGCAACCAAATTACGTGTAGGCACAAAGAAAGCCCACACGATGGCAGAAAATGTAGGGTTTGTCAAGTGCTTTTTAAGAGGAGTAGTCGAGAAAAACTCTTACCGGAAACTAGTTGCTAACTTCTACTTCGTCTACTCAGCGATGGAAGAAGAAATGGAAAAGCACCGCCAGCACCCAATTCTTTCTAAAATTAACTTTCCCCAGCTAAATCGCAAGTATACCTTAGAGCAAGACCTGGGTTATTACTTTGGTGCTAACTGGAGAGAGCAAATCAAACTATCTCCTGCAGGTGAAGCTTATGTAAAGCGCATCCGAGAAATATCTGCCACAGAACCGGAACTGTTAATAGCTCACTCATATACTCGTTACTTGGGCGATTTATCTGGGGGACAAATTCTCAAAAACATTGCTGTAACTGCGATGAATTTGTCTGAGGGGCAAGGGACAGCTTTTTATGAGTTTCCAGAAATTCCTGATGAGAAGGCATTTAAAGCCAATTATCGCCACAATTTGGATGAATTACCCCTTGACGAAGCGACAACCGATCGCATCGTTGATGAAGCTAACGCCGCTTTTGGTACGAACATGAAGATGTTCCAGGAATTGGAAGGCAATTTGATTAAGGCGATCGGTGTAATGGTGTTCAACAGCCTCACACGGCGACGGACACGCGGCAGCACTGAACTCGTCACTGCTGAGTAACTCTGTTGATATTGCGGAGTATGGTATGGTGTGTGGAATCTAAGCCCAGATAGCCTGATGAAGGATAATTCATAGGTGTTTCTGGAGAAAGAGCGATTAACGCTCAAAATATTTAGGGGCAATAGCCCTGTGACTGCTTTGGATTGGTAAAAGCAAGCATAGGGAGATTGCCCCTCAATTTATGGTTTATGTAACTAAATTTAAAAATCTTGTTACAAAAATCCTCCTAAGACTGTGCGTACTAATACCCTATTACTTAACTTATTTGAGTGAAAAGGCTCAAAAATCAGGTTTGTGGCATGACCATAGATTTTTGGCTACCTGTTCAGAACAATAAACGCTTTTATTAGTTCTGAAACTACAATAATTGAAGAAGCAATCATTTAGTGAAATTTTGATGCAATCAATTTTCTAGACTGTAGAAGAAGTAGCCTTAAGAGCTAAACAATTTTACGAAAATGGTATTCGTCAAAATGTCGAGTCTGGTGACAATATCGGTAAGATGATTGTGATTGATGCAGAAACTGGTGAATACAGCACTTCCGGCTGTTATGAGGTACAGTAGCAGCAACTAGCAAACCAGTTTCTTAAATGTTGAGGATTTATTAAGTCGAGTGCAACTGAGATTAGTTGATCAACTATTTCTGTTGTAGTTGGAGCAAAACTGCGTAAAAAAGATTTAAGTTGTGACCACCATAATTCAATTGGATTAAAATCGGGGGAGTATGAGGATAAACAAATAACTTTTGCACCTACAGCTTCAATCATTGGCACAATTGAATCTAGTTTATGCGCGGATAAATTATCCATCACCACCACTGCTCCTGACCCAGAAGTGTTGAATGTTAAGAAAAATCTGATAAAAATAACCCAAAATATGGTAGTTTTGGGCGAATGCTTAAAATATATTAGTTTGATTGTGAT
>NZ_JBALDL010000039.1:0-100564 GCF_036917465.1 Nostoc sp. | reverse complement strand
TCTTTGAGACAGAAAATATATTAGCTACTTTCCTGATTGAGATGTTTTTCTCTTATATGTGCTGCAACTATTTTTTCTCGAAGATCGACAGAGTAGGACTTCATTTAAAAGTATTTATATTTTAATCTAGTGTACCTCATAATAGACGCAAGTGCTGTAACTCCACCAAAACTTAGACCGTTTTCATCTGGTGCAAATATTGGTTTTGTAAATAGAAAGCTTGCCCATAAATCCGTGCGCCCACAAAGGTCAATAATCACCTGCTCTCCATCAAACCGATTAAATTGACGCTGCCAAACCAAGGCCGCAAATAGTTCTTGAGGAGAATAAGATTGAGCTATCGATTGGATTTTACTTAAGTCAAGCATTACTATTCCCCACTTGTTTTCATCACCTATTTTCGCTAAATTGTAGGACGTATTAACTAGGTCAGCTAATGCAAGTTTTATTCCCAATCAAACAGTAAACCGATCTGATCGAAGTAGAATAATAAATTTTCAATATCGACTATCGTCCTGTTTAAGGGAGTAGTTGTAATCCCTTAGCCTGTAATTTCTGCTCGATGTGCTGCATTTCTTCGATAGTTTCTCCAGTAGCGATCGCATAAAGTTCCGTATAGATTTTTCCGTATTTCACTTTCTCTAAAGCCGATAGAATAATCAAGTCTTTGCGAGCTAGTTCTGATTTCAGGGTTATCAGGATTGATTCCAATGTCCCCTCCATTCGATAGCTACTGGAATATTTAGCTACTTCTTTCCCCAGTTGCAGTAGGGTATGGCGTTGCAAACACAACGGAGTCGAGCCATTGACTCGGAAATTGGCATCGATCGCATAAAATTGTCCGTCTTGGTCTTCCAGCACATCAAAGCCAATCACGCCAAAATATCCCTGTTTGTGAGCATACTCACCAACGTTGGCAATCATCTCAAAAAACTTGCTCATGTCAGTTCTGCGGTAGTCAATCACTCCCCCTAAATAGTTGCCTTCTGGAGTGACGAGTTGTGTGGTAGTGCCGATGAGTGTTATCTCTCCGGCTTTGTTGACATAGAACTGTACGCAGTAATTTTGCACCTCATTTTTGACGAACTCTGAGACAATAATCGTATCAAGCAACTTAATATCAAGATATTTCCTAATTTCTTCAAGGCAGTAGTTTAAATCGCTGGGACTTTTGATGATATAAGTGCCTTCTCCTGACAGTCCGTGAGACGTTTTTATTAAGTAGGGAAATTGTGGTAACTGAATGTCTTCGAGATTGACTTGGTGGAGATTGTAGCTCTTGTATTTTGGACATTGCACCCCCAATTCGTTTAGCGTTACTTTGCTGAGTAAGCGGTAATGGGTGTCTGGAACAACAGCGTGTTTTTCAGGTTTTAGACGATCAAAAGGAAATAGAGTGATGAGTTTGTCAAAGCGTACGCTGTGACTGAGATCGTCTAGATAAGTCGAGCGATCCATTATCTCAATACTGGAGTACTTGAATCCAAAATGCTCTTGCCAGTATTCAAGCAAGGACTTTGGCGGCGGAATAATCACAATACCGGGAATGCGATCGCCTAATACAGCCAAATTTTTCCAAGGTTCCTTTTGACAAAGCTTGTCGAGGGAGGTTTTGCTAGCTTCACTACTCCCATCTTGAATAAAATATTTGTTCCCATTGGGATAAGCAGCCCAACTTGCAGTTGCAGGGTAATTTAAGATAAAGCCATAAGATGTATCTGCGATATCTTGAGCAAATAAATCAGAAAGAGAACTGCCTTGAAAGTATTGAAAGTTATATTTTGAGTTCATTAATTCCTCGCCAATTTGAACAAAAACCTATATATTCAGGAAGTTTCCCATATTCAAACTTAAAACTCCAAGGTGAAGACCTCAGAACTATAAGTTTAGCAGCGATGGCGGCTGGTTTTACTGCTTTATTTGGCGCACCTCTTGGCGCTGCAATGTTGCCTTAGAGATTTTGCACCATGAGCATATTGTGGAATATTACGAAGCCTTGATGCCAATGATTGAATAATGTTTTGAATCCAAAGTCAAATTTCACTATTTTACCAGTCGTTAGCTTAGATTTTAGCTCCAGATAATTGTCAACTATGATAACCATAAATGCGTATGCTATTTAAATTAAAACTTCAAAGGCGATAAACAAATATGGTTTTTCAGTACACTAATGCATTTGTCGCTATAGCATCGGTTAATTGCGAGACTTTAATGAATTTCTATACTAAATTACTGGAGCAGAAGCCAGTTATTTTGGTTCCGAATGTCTATGCTGAGTTTAGTTTGCTTGGTATGCGATTAGGTATTTTTAAACCCAAGAACGCAAAGGAATCGGAATTTGAAGCTGTCAGCAAAAGTAAGATAAGTTTGTGTTTAGAGGTGAGTAACTTAGAAGATGCGATCGCTCATCTAACAGTTTTAGGCTATCCCCCACCAGGAAAGATTTCCATTGCTTCCCACGGCAGAGAAATTTATGCTTATGACCCCGATGGCAATCGTCTAATTTTACATCAAGCAAAAGAGGAGAGATGCGATTAATCGCGTCTGTACAAGAGTTTGGAGTTATTATTCTCCCCTAATCCCCAGTCCCTTTAATATTAGTGATAATAAGTAATTGGTAGTTAATCATAAATTATGGCTATAACTCAAAACTATAGATTAAATCTGATTCAATGGTATCCAGGTCATATTGCTAAAGCTGAAAAGAAGCTCAAAGAGCAGCTTAAGCGCGTAGATGTGGTATTTGAGGTACGAGACGCGCGGATTCCCTTAGCAACTCACCATCCCCAAATAGGTGAGTGGGTGGAGGGTAAGAAACGGGTGTTGATTCTTAACCGAGTAGATATGATTACGCCGCAAATGCGATCGCTGTGGATAGATTGGTTTAAACGTCAAGGGGAAGTCCCTTATTTTACCAACGCTCAACATGGTAAAGGTATAGCAGAAGTGGCACGGGCAGCGCAAGCCGCCGGAGTAGAACTTAATCAAAGAAGAAGCGATCGCGGAATGTTACCTCGTCCAGTGCGGGCTGTGGTAATTGGTTTTCCCAACGTCGGTAAATCAGCTTTAATTAACCGCCTTTTAGGACGGCGAGTTGTGGAAAGTGCAGCCCGTCCTGGAGTGACTCGCCAACTGCGCTGGGTAAGAATTTCCGAACATTTGGAATTGCTAGATGCTCCTGGTGTTATCCCTATCAGGTTAGAAGACCAAGATGCAGCATTGAAATTAGCTATTTGTGATGATATCGGTGAAGCATCTTACGATAATCAGCTAGTAGCAGCAGCCCTAGTCGATTTATTCAACTATTTGGAAGCTGTAACTACAGATTTATTACCAAAGAAACCATTACAGTCCCGTTACCAACTCGATTCGACATCCGACACTGGGGATACTTATTTGCACGCCTTGGCCGAGCATCGTTACAAAGGTGATGTAGAGCGTGCTGCAAGGCAACTGTTAACAGATTTTCGCAAAGGATTGTTGGGTGAAATGAGTTTAGAATTACCTCCTAACTAGATTAGGCACTTCCAAGCAATAAAATCACCAAGTATAAGAATGATAATCATTGCGAGGTTGGGGGAAGGAGAAGCAGCCGACGGCTGCTTCTCCTTCCCTCTTTTCTAGTAAATTTAATTTGAATTTTGAATTGTTAAGCGTGGTTTAATTCTCATCCCGTTCGTGGATTTGAGCTGGTGGACTGGTTGCTTCAACAGCTGTGAATGGTTCCAGAATTTTGTATGTATGGCTGGCTCCTTTTGGCACAACCCAAGAACTTCCAGGTTCTAGCAAAATCATTTGCCCTTCAATGTGCAATTCGGCACGACCATTGATTACATAACCAACTGTTTCATAGTCGCGCGAACTTGGTTCTTTGTCTTCGCTTGGTTGTTCGTCTTCCCAAAGACGCATAGAAAGAGATTTACCAGAAGCAAGATACTTCTGACCAAGTTTACCTTTAGGGGAATGGGTAGAATCTATTTTTTTAACGCTGGTGTCGCTCATAATTACCTTAAGGTTTGAGTACAACTTTGATGCAGTTATCTTTCTTGTCCTTAAAAATTTCGTAGCCGTGGGGCGCTTGTTCTAAAGGTAATGTGTGGGTGATCACAAAGGTTGGATCGATATCACCATTTTGAACGTGTTCTAACAAGGGTCGTAAATATTTATGGACATGGGTTTGTCCCATTTTTAAAGTTAACCCCTTGTTCATAGCAGCACCCATCGGCATTTTGTCAATAAAGCCACCGTATACTCCCGGAATTGATACGTGGCCACCTTTGCGACAAGATACAATTACTTGCCGTAATGCCGTTGGACGGTCTGTTTCTAGGCGTACTGCTTGCTTTACTTGGTCGTATAACGCCATGAAATCTGTACCATGTGCTTCCATTCCCACTGCATCAATGCAAGCATCAGGGCCACGCCCCCCAGTCATTTCGTTAAGTGCTTCGCCAACATCGACTTCTTCGTAGTTGAGAACTTCAGCTTTACCGTATGTTTTAGCCATTTCCAGGCGTTCAGGAATGCGATCGATAGCGATAACCCTTTCTGCACCAAGAAGATATGCGCTTTGAATAGCGAATTGTCCGACGGGGCCACAACCCCAAACGGCGACAATATCACCGGGTTGGATGTTGCAGTTCTCAGCTGCCATATATCCAGTAGGGAATATATCTGTTAAAAATAACACTTGTTCATCCGTCAAACCATCGGGGATTTTAAACAAACCCACATCTGCAAATGGGACTCGTACATACTCTGCTTGACCACCAGCGTAACCGCCGAATAAATGAGAGTAGCCAAATAGACCTGATGGTGAATGCCCCATTTGCTTTTCTACTAACGAAGCATTGGGGTTAGAGTTGTCGCACAACGACCATAAATCCCGATTGCAGAAAAAGCAGCTACCGCAGGAGATGGTAAAAGGAACAACGACGCGATCGCCTATGTTCACATTTTTAACTGCACTTCCCAGTTCTACAACTTCCCCCATGAATTCATGACCAAGGATATCGCCCTTTTGCATTGAGGGGATATAGCCATTATAAAGATGCAAATCCGAACCACAAATTGCTGTGGAAGTAATTTTAACAATGGCATCGCGGGGGTTAAGAATTTTGGGGTCGGGAACTGTTTCCACCCGCACATCGTTTGCTCCATGCCAGCAAACTGCTTTCATAATTATTTAGTCCTTAGTAATGACTTCTGGCTCGTTAATATCAAGATAAATACTCGATTTAACCTGACTTTGAGACGCGATAGTTATCGCGTCTCAGTAAATTTCCAAAGGTTGTTTTACAGTTAGACTCAAAAATTTCTACAAGTCTACATTCTATCTCTCAATTACTTGCTAGGAGGAGTTCGGTAATAACCTTCTTTAGTTCCAGTCAATGGCTGAACTTTGTCTCCAACTGTATTTTTTGTAGACTTAAGAAATTCTTTTGTAGATCGAGGAGTTTCTTCATCCAAGTTTAGCTTTTCGCGGATATTATCAGCAGCTTCTTTTAATGGATTTTGGGTTTTTGTTGTTTGGGTATCGTTTCTGATTTCACCTTGCCCGTCTGGTATGCCTTTATAATAAGTGCCCTCTGGAGTTTTAACATCAGCTTGTGCTACATTAATGTCGCTAAAAGCCTGACCTAATAAGAACATAAATCCTACTAAGAAAACTACGATGATTTGGGAAATCCGAATATTCCGCAGCCATGAAATAACTCGATTCATAATAAACCTCAATTGCATTATGTTGGGTGGATAATTCCAAACACTGAATAACTATTCAGTATTTAGAGTTTAAGGACAACTTTGATGCAGTTATCCTTTTGTTTGTTGTTGAAAAATATGATAGCTGTGGGGTGTTTAGTGTAATGCCACCGCTATCAGTTATCTCCTTCAACACTTTACCAGCATTAACTTGTTTAGAGTTAATTACTTCGCTTTGGTAAACTTTTGCGCCATTTCCAGACCTTTAGGAAAACGATCGCTTTAGTTATTAGTCATTCGCTTTAGAGAAGTGACAAATAACTACTTGCTTCCACAAGGTTGATCGTGGGTAGTGGCAATTTCGCCTGCTTCCATTAGCATTTTGAAGCGGCGTAATTCATCACCAATTTGCTGTTCTGGTTCTTCACCAAAAAGTTTAGCTACGGTAGCTGCCAATGCTCCACCGGGTAGGTTATACTCCAAAACAACCTTAACTTCCGTGCCGCGATCGCCTGGTGCTTTTTTGAAGCGAACAAAACCAGAATTATCAACGTCTGCACCTTCTACAGAAGCCCAAGAAATAAATTCATTTTCCCGATCTTCGAGAATATCTGCATCCCATTCTACGCTGTTACCCAAGGGTGCATTGGCTATCCAGTGAGAACGTTTTTCGTTGTACACCGTGACAGATTTTAGATGCTTCATAAATGTGGGCAGATTCTCAAAGTTGTGCCAAAAACGATACAATTCTTCTGCCGATTTATTGATAGTTACCGTCTTTTCAACTTTGATGGGTTGGTTTATCCCTATTGCTTCCTGTGCTTGTTGAATTGTGCTTTGCTTCGTTGCACCTTGATAAATCAAACCGCCACCAGCTAAAGCCGTCAATGCTCCCCGCAATGAACCTTGCCTTAAACCCATCAGCACCATCGCACCGCCACCAATAAGAGATGCCCAACGCTCAACTTCACTAGCTTCAGTCGGACTGGTACTTAATTTATCTCCTGGTGTTGATGTCACTTTTTATATCTCCATTTCAGTAATAATATTTACGCAAACAATAGTCGAAAAGAAAGATTTATACGTAGAGGCAATTCATGAATTGCCCCTCCAGCATTTAATTTTGCAACAGTAGAGAGTTTGGAAGCTCCCACTGATAGCATGAATGTGTTGTAATTACGAATTACGTAAAGCCTACGGCATAGCTTCTCTACGAGGCGTTACGCGAACGCTTAGAGCGTAGCGGGCGTATTACATTGACACTGCGGCTCCTGTAGTCGGCTTAGGAGCCTGAATGTCAACACCAACCCGCGCCCGATATAGTTCTGCTAATCGCTGTTCGTATTTCAATAAATCGTGATAAATTTCTTTGAAAATAGCAGTTGCTACTGGATCGGTGAACATTGCACACAAATTGCCAATATCGCCAATACCAGTTTGTATATCCCCTAAAGCAGAACGTAACTGATATATGTCATCACTTCCTGTCAAGGCAGTTTTCACTTTGGCATACTGATTAGCAATATTTGCCGCTAAAGAGGGTTTTTCGTTCAAGTGCTGAAGATAGATTTCTACTTTTTGAATGTGGCGCTGTTTACTAGCGATTATTTCTTGAAAGACTGAATTTACTTCGCTATCTGATTCCTTTTCTAAGTAATTTTCAAATGCTTCTAGTGAATAGCGTTCACCAGCAAGAGCATTATTTAAACCTTTGGTGATCTCACCTTTAGTTGAGCCACCCCAAGCATCAGCTAGCTTCCACCATTCAGCGCTTGTGTCTTTCTCATTTGGTAATGCAGCATCTTTGCCACCATAACCCAAACGGCTTAATATCGCTGTGGTGAAAATTGGTAAGTCTCCAGGTTCACGAGATGTAATCAAATTCCCGTCAACTACCAACGGCTCATCTAGATAATTTGCGCCAGCGTTAGTCATATCTTTGGCAATAGCGCTAAAACCAGTGGCTTGTTTACCTTTGAGCAAGTCCCCGTCAATCAAAACTTGTGGGCCATGGCATACAGCAGCAACTAATTTTCCTTGTTGTATGGCCTCTTGGACAAAACGTACTGTGTTAGGGTTACGCCGCATTTTGTCGGGAGCCATCCCACCGGGAATTATTACCGCGTCGAATTGGGCTGCGATCGCTTCTGTAGTAGTACCATCAGCTTGTATACTAAGTTTGCCGCGTTTACCCTTATATTTTTCATTCATTCGGGAACCAAGGATTACTACCTCTATTCCGGCTTGTTTTAGTCCATTATAAGGAACTGTAAATTCTGCATCCTCTACCGCCTGTTCAATGAGGATGGCAACTTTTTTATTATCGGAATGATTGTTATGGTCAGTCATAAATTGGATTACCTGTTTCTTTCTAGTTTTTAACTAGCTACAATATTCATCAATAAAGACAAAGACAGTTAAAATTTCTGGGTTTTTGACGGAATAAAACAACTCAAATCCTCATCTTTCTCCTGAAGAGAAAATAGCTATGAGTGAGAAGTTTACTACTGAATATTTTCGGTTTTATAACTCCTAACTCATAGCTAAAAGCTTCAACTACAAGTTGCTTGATTATGATTTCATATTTTTAATAGTATGGTGCGATCGCTACCTTAGCGTCGTTCCCAGGGGATAGATTCTTTTATTTCTAAAGCTATACATCTATAGTAAGATAACTTTGTGGCAGGAAAGGGTTATTGTGATAAGGCAGAAAAAGGCTAGTATCATGCCAGAAAAAAATCATAATGACGAAATTGAAACCAATGATTTGCCACAGGAAATCACCGAATCTTATGGTACTGGTGTAAAAGACTTGCCGGGATACAATATTAGTGGACGCTCAATCAGAGAAGAAAGACCTGAGTATATAGAAACTAGTCCTGAACTCACTGGTGAAGATGTTGATGCTTATTCGCAAGATGCAGATGCAGTTGGGGATGAAGCTGTTGGTGGTAGTACTGCGACTCCCGATCAAAATGTAACTGAGGAGCTAGAAGCAGCAGTGGGACTAGAAATGGATGACTCCGAGTTTCTCCATACCAATGATATTTTAGAGGATCGTGATGGCGATCGCTGGGAGTTAGATCCAAAGTCTTCTGAAGATTATCAAAATCGGCGAGAATAAAACCAGAAATTCTTTTCTTACTTGTAAATCAACAAATTGGATGGCGGCGTTAAGAAATTAATGTCGGTAAATTGGCAGTGCTTTTATAGGCACTGTCCCAATCAGTCTTACATCTATCTAAGGAAATACATTTCTCTAACAAATATCTCCAGCTTACAGAATTTCAACTGCTAAATTATTGAAAATTCTTTTGCCAATCATAATTTTGGGATTTGATATTTGACTTTTATCTAATTATAATACCTCTAATGCAGGACTACAGTCTGCCAGATTTGTGTTCTGTTGATAATTGTTCTTCTTTCTGATTTTAATACCTCTGTCTTCAGTAGGGTAAAACGTTAAATGTAAATTTGATAACGTTGTTAATAGCACTCATAAATTCCAATTGGAGTTAATAATGACATACACACAAACTAGCGATCCAACTATTCGGGAACATGTTCAAGCTTGGCAAAAGTTGGATGTGGATCAACAACTGGCTTTGTTTTGGTTCATTTATAAAGAGATGGGTGGCTCAATTACACCAGCTGCTCCTGGTGCTAGCACTGTTTCCCCAGAAATCGCTGAAGGTTTGTTTAATCAAGTTAAGGAATTAACTCATGAAGAACAATTACAAGTTCAGCGTGACTTGATTAATAAAGTAGATACCCAAATGTCTCGTCAATATGGTTCTTTGGGTGATACTACCAAGCTGCTGTTTTGGTATCGATTATCTCAAGGTATGGATGATGGTACTATCATTCCAGTACCTGCTGACTATGAACTTCCCTCAGAGTCTAAAGCGTTATTGGGCAGAATTCAAGGATTAGCCTTTGAGCAACAGATTACTCTTTTCCGTGATTATGTTAGCCCATTGGGTGCTGACGCAAAACCAGGCGCTGAAATTTAGCACTTTGAAGTTTTTAACTTGCTTGAGGTTATCTATTTAGTCTAAAAATGAGGATGGCTGATATACCAAGTTAATTTACTTGCAATATTCTGTCTGCATACCCATTTTCTTAAGCCCTGCTATATCCGCCAGTCGCTTAATCTAAATTTAATTTTTGATGACTGGCGCTTTCACTTTTTCTCGATCAATAAATACAGAGTAAAAGCTAAAACTATTACTCGTAAGCATTTATTTTTTTAAGAAAATCAACAACTTTTGTTTTGTACTCAATATATTAAAAATAATTAAATTCATAATTATAATTTTCATTTAACAATTTTTAGTTAATTAAGTAGTTAATTACCTTGAGGTGCTTATGACTTCTACAAACGTCAATTTTTTAGAACAAAGTGTATCAAAATTTCAGAGTTTGGAAATAGACGATCGCTTGACTGTCTTAGCCTTACTTTACACTGAAATTTCTGATGCAATTCCGTCGCTATGTCTCAATAATACACCAAATGAAAAGACTGCAAATTTAGTTGCACAAATTCAAAACCTCCCACAGGGAGAACAGCTGTTTGCTTTGCGTCAGTTGCTAAACCAAGATGAAGTAGGAGAAAGAGCAATACCTGCTGAAGAGTATGCTTCAATCAACGTTGATGATAAATTGGCTTTTTGGTATCAATTAGCCCAAAATTTGGGAACTTCAATCATCGGTGTACCAAATGACTATATACCTTCTGAAAAAGCTACGGAAGTATTAGATTTACTTCACACACCAAATATTGAAGATTTAGTGACTTTCTTCAAGCGCGTGCTGTAATATAGCAGTCCTAAATCACTCATGAAAAGTTAGATCCCCGACAACTTTTACGAAGTCGGGGATCTGAACACTGCGAATTTTCACAAATCAGATAGGATTGCTATAGTTTTGAATTAAGAATCATCAGCTGTTCTGCATTTAATTTGCACGTTCGACGCGGGCAGGATGCCCGCACTACAATGATTTTAATAAATCACAATGTGCAAATTACAAGATTATCAGCTTATCATCTTCGCTAGATTCTTATTAAACCCGAAAAACCCTACCCCGCCAAAGGGAGAGCCTAGCGCCAAGGTGGTTTTCCCCATAAGCGACTGGCGTGTGGGGTGTAAGTAAATTGGTCAAATTAAATATAAAACCTCACCCTGGCTCCGGCTTCCCTCTCCTTAGTAAGGCTACGGTGTACACACAAATCTTTGAGAGTGGCCTCATAAGCTTTTGATCCCCCCAACCCCCCCCGATAAATTGGGGGGCAAAAGTCTCTTAAAGTCACCCAATTTATCGGGGGATTTAGGGGGATCTCCAACGATTTTGGGTTTGTACAAAGATGTGTGTACACCGTAGTAGTAAGGAGAGGGATTGAGAGGATGAATGAACAAGTCTTCTTGTCGGTATCAAAAGTTTTAGATCCCCCTAAATCCCCCTTCAAAAGGGGGACTTTAACTCCGGTTCCCCCCTTTTGAAGGGGGGTTCGGGGGGATCTAAAGTGCCTAAAGTCACAGCGAAACACTTTTCAAACAACCTCTGAGGGTGAGGTTTGATCTTATATTTAATTACGCCTACCTACTTAATGACTGTGGAAATCATAACTAATTACCCAAAGTTGATATCAAAGGTGGGGCTATGCCTCACTTTTATGTATGTTTAAAATTTGGAAAACTTTTGTTTTTAAGTTAATTTTTATGGTGTCTTTTTCTTGAATCTCTAGGTGAGGACGAGGAACCCGTAATGCCATTGCATCGACCCGTAATGCCATTGTATCGACTCGTAATGCCATTGTATCGACTCGTAATGCCATTGTATCGACTCGTAATGCTATTGCATCGACCTGTAATGCCATTGCATCGACCTGTAATGCCATTGCATCGACCTGTAATGCTATTGCATCGACTCGTAATGCCAATAATCAACTTGTAAAAATTAGCCTACTCCACGTTGTTAGGACTAGCCCTTTCAAGGTGACTCATAAAATCTCTGCTTTCCTCTCTGTGTTGCGCCAGTTGCTTCTCCTGTCGGAGACGCTGCGCGAACAAGTTGGGGAACCGCCAGTGCGTTGCGGGGGTTCCCCCCGTTGTAGCACCTGGAGCAACACAGAGAAAAGAGTAACTAATTATTCTCCAAAAATTTTACCCACCTTGAAAGGGCTAGTCCTAGTTGTTACGGAGCAACTCTAAAAGACTTTTGTATACACCGTAGCCGTAGTAAAGAGAGGCTTTGAGTCTTACTGCCTCCCCTACGTCCTTCCACTAGCGCAAAATTGTTTGATACCGACCTAGCGCGATTAAAGGAAAGTATTGTTGATACAGATGATATTTGAGATAAAAATGGCTTGGGAATCCAGTCCCTGTAAAGTCCGCTTCAAACCAAGTACCATCAGGTTTTTGAGTTGCAACTAAATAGGCAATTCCTTGCTCAATAGCCTCAAGAGCTAAATTACCAGTTGCTTCACCTGCTGCCAAGAGGCCAATTAAAGCCCAAGCGGTTTGAGATGCAGTATTATTTCCTTTTCCTTTAAGACTGGGGTCATTATAGCTGCGGCAAGTCTCACCCCAACCACCATCTGGGTTTTGACATCCCACTAACCAAGCTGCTCCCCGTTCTATGCTGAGTTTATGTCTTTGAGGATCAATTAACGCCAAAGCTGACAAAACGCCACTAGTGCCGTAGATATAATTTACACCCCAACGACCAAACCAACAGCCTTCGGTTTCTTGTTCGCTTAGAAGATAAGTAAGCGATCGCTCTAAATTATCACTATCAATCGACAAATCACAAGCACCAAGCATTTCTACGACTCTAGCCGTAACATCTGCGCTATTTGGATCGATCATGGCTTTCAAGTCGCCATAAGGGATAGAGTTAAGCCAATCTTGATCGTTATCCAAATCAAAGGCAGCCCAACCACCCGGTTTACATTGCATAGATGCAATCCAGTTTAACGCCCGTGCGATCGCAGCCTGTTTGATTTTTTCGTTGGGAAGTTTCGCCAAATGTAAAGCCATCACCACTACCGCCGAGTCATCTACATCGGGATAAAAGCGATTCTCAAACTCAAAAGCCCAAGCCCCTGGTTTTCCCTGACGATTTTTTACAGCCCAATCTCCATAATCTAAAATTTGTTTTTGTAACAACCATTCGCCAGCTTTTACCACAACTGGATGATCTGGTGCAAAGCCAGATTCTACCAAAGCACGCATCGCCCAAGCTGTATCCCACACGGGTGAAACACAAGGTTGAACTCGGTAGCTATTATCTGTTTCAATGGCAAAGTTATCAATTGCTTGCAAACCTCGCTCCACAATCGGATCGCTTCGGTCATAATCCAGACAGCGCAAAGCTAGCATTGAATTCAGCATCGCTGGAATAATGCCCCCCCAGTCGCCTGTAGCTTCTTGCCGTTCTAAAATCCATTTTTCGGCGGCTTTGATACCTTCTTCACGAAAAGGTACCAAATTCAGGCTTTCTGCCAACTTGAATCCTCGATCAAGGGTGAGG
Organism: Nostoc sp.; assembly: GCF_036917465.1. GTDB lineage: Bacteria > Cyanobacteriota > Cyanobacteriia > Cyanobacteriales > Nostocaceae > Nostoc. The sequence goes on along the minus strand of NZ_JBALDL010000039.1, from coordinate 87,328 downwards.
AATAAATCTGTCCAATCACCAGCTTGAGGTAATTCCCACCGGACTCGATCCACACCTTCAACGTATAGCTCATCTAAGTTGATAGTTGGGTTGGTGATAAAAACAGGTTTGCGATCGCACACAATCAGTAATGGTACTGTACTGGAACGCGCCCAGCTAGACATCTCGTAGATATTAACTGGGAAACCTTCAGGCAACAGCATCACCCAAGGCGGTAGCGAGGGAATACCGCGCCAGTTGTAGCAGCCAATCAAGGCTAGGTGCAACTTAGTAAAAATTCGAGTTTTGCTAACACCGCCCCGTTGGAGAATAAAAGCTTTCGCCCGAATCAGCGCCGGATCGTTTGCTGGTACACCTAGTAGCCTCAGCGCCATGTAAGCTTCAACTGAAGTGCTAATTTCTCCGCCATCACCGTAGTAAAGTTCCCAGCCGCCATGCTGCCGTTGCTCTTGACGCAGATATGCTTCAACTTTGTGTAAAGGTCTGGTTTGGTCTGTTCCCCAAATCTTATGCAAAAGAACGGCTTCAGCAGTGATGGTGACATTAGATTCTAACTCTGCCCACCAGTAGCCTGCCGGATTTTGAATCGAAAGTAAATATTGTTGGCTGGCTGCGATCGCTTCGGCAATTTGATTGACTTTTACCCTGTCTTGTGTTTGCATCAAATCCTATCTAACCTCACACTCAACACTAGTTATGAATACGGTAATACTATGAAAAATTTTTTCCTTTATTGGTAGACATAGTATTGTGTCTGAGTCACTGAGAATTTGCAATAGATCATGGATGTAATTGTATTAGGATTGATGCTGTTATCCTTGACAATTTGGTTAGGATTACTATGTTTTTGGGGACAATTTTGGCGGACAGACCAACAATTAGAGATTGGAGAAACTCAGCTAGAATCGTTACCTGTGGTTTGTGCTGTCGTTCCAGCCCGTAACGAAGCTGAATTGATACCAACTAGTTTGCGATCGCTCCTACTCCAAGATTATCCTGGTTCTTTCAACGTGTTTTTGGTAGACGATCGCAGTACAGACGGTACAGCAAGTTTTGCCGAAGGAGTTGCACACGCTGTCGGGAAACCCCAGCAATTACATATTATCTCAGGCGAATTACTGCCTTCTGGTTGGTCGGGCAAACTTTGGGCAGTTGAGCAAGGTATAAAAAGCGCTAGTAAATTCGCACCTGACTATTTTTTACTGACTGACGCAGATATCGAACACGATCCTGGAAATCTTCGCCGCCTCGTTGCTAAAGCTGTCCAAGAAGATTTAGACATGGTTTCGGTAATGGTGCGACTTAGGTGTGACAGCTTTTGGGAAAAACTTTTGATTCCGGCTTTTGTCTTTTTCTTCCAAAAACTCTATCCTTTTCGCTGGGTTAATAATCCCAACAATCCCACAGCAGGCGCAGCCGGGGGATCTATTCTGATCGCCCGTGAAGCTTTAGAGCGAATCGGAGGTATTCAAGTGATTCGCCAAGCTTTAATTGATGATTGCGCCCTTGCTCAAGCTGTTAAGAAGAGTGGGGGACAAGGGGACAAGGAGACAAGGGGGATAAACAATGATCTATACCCAATTCCTACCCAAGGGCGTATCTGGTTAGGATTGAGTAGCTTGACTCGCAGTTTGCGTCCTTATGATTCGCTGGCGACGATTTGGGATATGGTTGCCCGTAGTGCCTATACTCAACTGAATTATTCTCCATTACTACTATTAGGCACTTTGGTAGGAATGCCTCTGATTTATCTAGTTCTACCTGTATGTGTAATTCTGGGTGCGGTTTGGGGTAGTTGGGCGATCGCACTTACGGGTTTATTAGGATGGCTGTTGATGAGTTTAGCTTACTACCCGACAATTCGCTTTTATAAATGTTCTCCTTGGTTAGCCTTTAGTTTACCTGCGATCGCTTTTCTCTATACCCTGATGACTCTAGACTCAGCACTCCGTCACTGGCAAGGACGCGGCGGCGCTTGGAAAGGAAGAGTTTATCCCAGTTCGGATAATTTATAGTTAGAATAAAATTGAATTTCAAAATCGTTAGTGCTAATCTAAAATTAAAGTTAAGCTCAAAAGTGGTTGATTAAAAGAGTTATGACAACCGCAACACCAACAATTAATCCAGTTATTGTCCCCAAAAAGCTGCCTTTTCTGGAGTCGATTTGTTGGCAGACCGCCGATGTATATCGCTTTACTTCAGAACAAATGCTGAGTCGCTATGAACGTGGCTGGCAATATCACGACCTATTCAATAATCTTGAGGGTGAAGAACTGAATTTCCTTAAGGAACTTGCCAGACGCTATAAATCCTGGTTACAAGTTTCTTTATGACCTTTAGGTTAGAACACCATAATCAAATTCTCACAGTTCTTGAATGCTTAGATTCTGACATACTTAGGAAGGGTTCTGCTTACTTTGGTGGCGGAACCCTTCTTGCATTTGAGTTTGAAGAATATCGCTGGAGTAAGGACATTGATTTTATTGCTTCTGTTGGTACAGAAGGCTATAAATACCTGCGGACAGTGGTATTTGAGGGTGGGCATGAAGCATTATTTCGGGATTTAAGTAAAATTGAAGTTGGACGTAGCACAACTGACCAATATGGAATTCGGATGATAGTTTTTGTCGATGATGTGCCGATTAAAACAGAAATTATTGCCGAAACTCGTTTTCAATTAGACCCACCAAGATATCTAAACTGGTCATTCGTTCCTTGTTTAAGCTTCAATGACTGTTTTACCTCTAAGCTGCTGTCAAATTCTGACCGTTACATGGATAACAGCGTTGAGGCAAGAGATTTAATTGATTTAGCAATTCTCAGGCTGCGATCGCCAATACCTCAAGTGTCAATTGAGAAGGCTGAAAAAGCATATCAGGTTATGCGCCCTTTGGAAAGAGCGATCGCACTATTTCAAGAAAGACCAGATTACAGAGAGAAATGCTTTCTTAGTCTGCAAGTCGATCAAGCTCAGATACCCAAAATTATCGATGGGATTGATTTACTCTCTACAGATTTAGGTTTATCTCACACTCCAAGAACTTTTGGAGAACAACATGATATCTTTGCTGATTTAGAAACACAATTTGAAAAACGAGAAGATTCTTAAACAAATAGCGCCAATGCCCAATGCCCAATGCCCATCCCTAAGTCCTTGAAACTGTTTGTTTAGTAGCAGGACTAACAGGCAATGGTTGAGCCGCTTTCAATACCGCATCCAGCAATCCTGGAAACAGCATCTCTAAATCTTCACGCCGCAGAATATTAATATGATGTGTGCCTTCTTTACGTGTAAGGACTATCCCAGACTCCCGCAAAATCTTAAAATGATTGGACATCGTAGACTTAGCGATCGCAAAATCAAACTGGGCACAGCATTGTTCCCCCTCAGTCGCCAGCAGCCGCACAATCTCTAGCCGCACTGGATCGCCCAATGCATACAGCACTCCTGGTAAAGAAATATTTTTTCTATCTGGATGATAAAGAAATCTCATAGTTGCATTATCTCATCAAGTGGCATATATTTTGATTATTCGATATTATCGAATTATAGAATTAATTAGGAAGGCAATTTATGTCATCCATTACAAATGTCACGGAAGCCACATTCAAGCAAGAAGTTTTAGAAAGTGAACTTCCGGTCTTAGTAGACTTTTGGGCCCCTTGGTGTGGCCCTTGCCGGATGGTAGGCCCAGTAGTCGATGAGGTTGCTGCTGAATACGAAGGACAGGTGAAATTTGTGAAGCTGAACACAGATCAGAACCCTACTGTCGCTAGCCATTATGGAATTCGCAGCATTCCGACGCTGATGGTTTTTAAAGGAGGTCGCCAGGTTGATACTGTCGTAGGGGCAGTTCCAAAAACTACCTTGAATAAAACCTTAGCACAGCATCTTTAATCTAAGTTAAGGGTATGGGGAATTGGGAATTGGGCATTGGGCATGGGGCATTTGCTCCTCTGCCCCTCTGCTCTCCAGTCCCCAGTTCCCAGTCCCCTGTCACCAATCCCAGAGCATTCTGTTTCAACTAACGGGGAAAGAGCAAATGGACTTAAAATTGCATGGTAAATCCGCGCTGGTGAGTGGCTCAACCGCAGGTATCGGTTTGGCGATCGCACTTGGATTAGCTCAAGAGGGTGCATCAGTAATTGTCAATGGTCGATCTGAAGAAAGAGTCGCCCAAGCGATCGCCAAAATTCAACAAAGTACACCCGAAGCGAAAATTTCTGGTGTTGTTGCAGATGCAGGTACTGCATCAGGGGTAGAGCAACTTTTGCAAAAAGTTCCTCATGTTGATATCCTGATTAACAATGTCGGTATTTATGAACCAAAAACCTTCTTTGATATTACTGATGAAGATTGGTTAAAAATATTTGAGGTTAACGTTCTCAGTGGAGTCCGTTTGAGTCGGCAATATCTGCAAAAGCAGCTAGAGCAAAACTGGGGGCGGATAATTTTTATCTCCAGCGAATCTGGTATCCAAATTCCAGTGGAAATGATTCACTACGGCACAACAAAGACAGCGCAGCTTGCGATCGCCAGAGGTTTAGCAGAAATGACTGTCGGCACTGGAGTCACGGTAAACTCCGTCCTCCCAGGGCCTACCCGCTCAGAAGGAGTTGAAGAGTTTATCACCAAGCTGGCGCAGGAAGGTGGTATTAGTCCATCAGAAGTTGAGGCTGAGTTCTTTCAAAAAATGCGTCCCAGTTCCCTAATCAAACGCTTTGCGACTAATGAAGAAGTAGCAGCGATCGTAGTTTACCTTTCTAGTCCCGTAGCTTCAGCAACTAATGGTGCAGCTTTACGGGTAGATGGTGGCGTTATTCGGTCGATTGTTTAATATTTGAACCACATCTATCGTAGGGGTTGCCCTACCGTGTGGTCTCTTTACTTATCTCCGAGATGCGGGGTTCCGAATTTTGAATTTTGTTAGCGCAGCGTAAAGCCAACTCTTAGAGAGGCTGCGCCAACGGTATGGCTTCGCTTAGAGCGAATGATCGAGCGTCATTTTGAATTGGAGCAAAGCGACATGACTACTGATATCAACTTATTCTCTTCTTACCAGTTAGGGAATCTGGAACTACCTAACCGGATAGTAATGGCACCCTTAACCCGAAATAGAGCAGGTAAGGGAAACGTACCACACGAACTGAATGCTACCTACTACGTCCAACGTGCTTCCGCCGGACTGATTATTTCTGAAGCAACACAGGTAACTGCTGAAGGACAAGGCTATCCCGCTACACCAGGAATTCATTCGCCAGAACAGGTGGAAGGATGGAAGTTAGTAACCGATGCCGTACATCAGGCGGGAGGAAGAATTTTTCTGCAACTATGGCATGTAGGTAGGATTTCTCACCCAGACTTACAACCGAATGGAGCTTTACCTGTAGCACCTTCTGCGATCGCTCCGAAAGGTGAAGCTGCAACTTATGAGGGGCCAAAACCCTATGTTACTCCCCGTGCTTTAGAAACTTCAGAAATACCGCAGATAGTCGAACAGTACCGTCAGGGAGCGGCAAATGCTCTCGCGGCTGGATTTGATGGGGTGGAAATTCACTCAGCAAATGGTTATTTAATAGATCAATTTCTCCGCGATCGCACCAATCAACGGACAGATAAATATGGTGGTTCCATTGAAAATCGCGCCCGATTCCTGTTGGAGGTGACTGAGGCGGTAACTAGTGTGTGGGATTCTAACCGAGTCGGGGTACGTTTCTCTCCTAGTGGGACTTTTAACGATATAGGTGATTCCAATCCCCTGGAAACATTCGGTTACGCGGCTCAAGCGTTGAACCGATTTAATTTGGCATATCTGCATATTTATGAGGCAACAGAGGCAGATATTAGACATGGCGGAATAATTGTACCCACTAGTCATATCCGCGATCGCTTTACAGGTACACTCATCGTCAATGGTGGTTATACCCGTGAAAAAGGCGATGCTGTACTGGCAAGCAAAGCAGCCGATTTAGTTGCCTTTGGCACGTTATTTATATCAAATCCAGATTTACCCCAACGCTTGGCTTTGAATGCACCACTAAATCAACCAAATCAAGCAACCTTTTATGGCGGCAGTGAAAAAGGATATACAGACTATCCATTTTTGTCGGCTGCTAATGAGGCAGTAGCTCAGGCGTAATTCGTAGTTCGTAATTATGAGTCTTCCTTGGGGACTTCCAACAAATAAATTACCCAATCTTGTGGGGTGGGCAAGTTGTTTATTCTGAAACAGGGAATAATTTTTATTTTTGTTTCATGAATAAATAGATTTGGTTGTACTCTACTTACGAATTATTTGGTCAATAACCCAACTATCAGGAGAATCTCATGAGTCCGATCACTCAAATCCAACCTTTAGATGTACCCAGTGCGATCGCTAAACGTCGTTCAATCAAAACTTTTAAACCAGACCCCATTACCCCAGAACTACTCAAGCAACTGGTAGAGTTGACCGTAGCAGCGCCCAGTAGCTATAATATCCAGTCCTGGCAAATTATTCTTGTGCAAGATGAGGCGCAAAAAGCAGCACTGTCAGCCGCATCTTTTAATCAACAGCAAATTATTCAAGCACCTGTGACCTTTGTTTTTGCCGCAGATCCCAACGCAAGCGAACAAAACTTGACCCCAATTATAGAGCAGGGACTCGAAACTGGTGCATGGAATGAAGGCACGGTAAATTACTTTAAAACCGCCATCCCGCAATTTCAGGCTGGGCTAGGCGACAAGCGACGCGAATATGCCATCAAAGATGCCATCATCGCCGCTACTCATTTGGTGTTAGCAGCAGAAAGTTTGGGATTATCAACTTGTTTTATGAACGGTTGGATTGAAGATAAGGTAAAGGAAGTGATTGATGCTGGGGACAATCCAGATTTAGCGATCGCTGTTGTTGTTCCTGTTGGCTATGCAGCCGAACCACGCTTAAATCCAGGTCGTTTACCATTCTCCTCCAACGTCTCCGTAGACAGAATCGGTAATCCATATCAGGGTTAGTTCTCTCTAAATTGGGCATGGGGCATTAACAATTCGTAATTCGTAATTCGTAATTATGTTGAGTTATTCCCCAGTCCCCAGTCGCCAGTTCCCACTCGCCAGTCCCCACTATGTCCTTAGCCTCCTTCTTAGCGCGTCGTTCGTTCCACTATGGCTGGCTCGTTGCGGGTTTAACATTCCTAGCCTTACTAGTTGCAGCCGGAATTCGCTCTGCTCCAGGAGTTTTTATAGTGCCTCTCGAACAAGAGTTTGGCTGGAGTAGAGCAACTATATCTTTGGCAATATCCATTAACTTAGTTCTCTACGGATTAATTGGCCCTTTTGCCGCCACAGTTATGGAACGAATCGGCATTCGCTGGATGATGGTATTCTCACTTGCTGTCATTGCTCTCGGTGTCGGTTTAACCACTTTCATGTCAGCATCTTGGCAGCTAATCTTGCTGTGGGGTGTAGTTGTCGGTTCTGGTAGCGGAGTTATCGCCCTGGTTTTGGGGGCTATTGTTGTCAATCGCTGGTTTTTTGAAAAGCGGGGTCTAGTTCTCGGCATCTTAACCGCCAGTACAGCCACAGGACAACTGGTGTTTTTGCCCATACTGGCCTCAGTAACCGATCGCTTTGGGTGGCGAACTGCGGCTCTGGCTCTGACTGGTGCAGCACTTCTAATTATTCCAGCGATCGCAGCCTTTATGCGCGATCGCCCGGCTGATGTCGGGTTGCGACCTTTTGGTGACAACAGCGAAACTGTAGAGATATCAAAGCCTAGAGCAAATTCCATCGCCTCTACCCTCAACGCTCTCTGGCTGGGAATGCATAAACGCGATTTCTGGCTGTTATTTGGTAGCTTTTTTATCTGTGGCGCAAGCACAAATGGGTTAATTGGAACTCATCTGATTCCTGCTTGTATTGACCACGGTATCCCGGAAGTCAAGGCTGCGGGACTTTTGGCAATCATGGGACTATTCGATTTTTTTGGAACTACTATGTCCGGTTGGCTATCTGACCGATGGAACAATCGCTACTTGTTGTGCTGGTACTACGGGCTACGGGGTTTGTCTTTAATTTTCTTGCCCTTCAGTTTCAACTTTTCCTTCTATGGACTTTCCATTTTCGCCGTATTTTATGGACTTGATTGGATTGCTACCGTACCACCGACAGTCCGTCTTGTTGCCAATGCCTTTGGTAAAGAAAATGTCGGCGTAATGTTCGGTTGGATTGTTGCAGGACACCAGCTTGGTGCAGCCACGGCAGCATTCGGAGCCGGGGTGTTGAGAACCTGGACGGGTAGTTATTTAGAAGCGTTTATTTTATCAGGCGTTCTCTGTTTGATTGCCGCAGTTGGTGTACTGCAAATTGGTCAAACTCCCACTAAGGGCAATTTACAGCAATCTTCAGTCACGCTCAATTAATTCTTAATTTATAGCTGGTATATACCTTGATTTAATCAAATAAATGCTTTGGTTCATAACGTTCTCGCAGTAAAAACCTATTGAGACTATCATGTTAAAATCCCTCAACATTTTCACAACTTTGATAAAATGTCAAAATAATTAATAGCAGAGGATGAGTAAAAATGAAAACCGAACACGAACGCGAACAATTAATTAAAGATATCAACATACTGCTAAATCAAGCTTATGACAGTACTTTAGACGACATTTACGCTCTACTAAAACGTATAGATAATGAAGAGGAAGAAGAGGATATAAAAGCTATTAAAGAAGCGAGGGAAGATAGACGCATCAATGGTACTGTGTCTTGGAACGAATATAAAGGATATGAGAAAGAAACTGCGTAATGTATGAAATTGAATTTACTAAGGGTGCAATAAAACAACTAAATAAACTCCCAATCAACATTAAAAACCGCATCGATTCAAAAATTTTAACTTTAGCTATAGAACCCCGTCCTAACGGGGTTAAAAAATTAAAGGATGAAGAAAATACTTATCGGATTCGAGTAGGCGAGTACCGAGTGATTTATGAAATATATGACGATGTTTTGTTAATAAGTGTAGTTAAAGTAGGGCATCGCAGTAAGGTTTATGAAGATGAAAGTTGACATCCAATCAAAACTAAGAACTATTATCAACTGTTAATCTTAACAAGGAGAATTAAATTTATGACAACAACAGCTTTAATTGTCGGTGCAGGTAGTGGACTGAGTGCTTCTTTAGCTCGCTTATTTGCCAAAGAAGGATTCACTGTAGCTTTAGCGGCTCGTCAAATTGAAAAACTCACTCAATTAAGCACTGAAATTGGCGCAGTTAGTTTCGCTGCTGATGTTTCCAAGCCAAATGAAGTAGAACAATTATTTATTGATATTGATAATAAAATTGGTTCCCCAAATATTGTCATTTACAATCCTAGTTATCGAGTGCGGGGATCTATTGTTGATTTAGACCCTGGTGAGGTGGCAAAAACCTTAGATGTAACTGCTTATGGTGGCTTTCTTGTTGCTCAAGCTGCTACCAAAAGGTTTTTGCAGCTTGGCGGCGGTGCTATATTTTTTACTGGAGCCTCAGCCAGTATTAAGGGTTATCCTCTGTCTGCTCCCTTTGCAATGGGTAAATTTGCACTACGCGGTTTGGCTCAAAGTATTGCTAGAGAATTAGCACCAAAGAATATCCATGTCGCGCATTTTGTAATTGATGGGGCAATCCGTTCAGGAGTTCGCCAAGATCCATTAGATAATCCTGATAGTACTCTCGACCCAGATGCGATCGCTCAAACTTATCTCAGTATTCTACGCCAGCCCCGCAGTGCTTGGACTTATGAAGTAGAACTACGTCCTTGGGTAGAGAACTTCTAACCTAGACAATTGTTACAACGATGGTTTTGCAGGTATGAAAATTGATTTTGGTGCAACTGCTGTTGATTATGCAAAACACCGCGCTGGTTTTCCCAGTTCATTATTTAACAAACTGTCTGAATATGGTATAGGTTTACCAGGGCAGAATATTGTTGACCTTGGTACAGGAACAGGAACACTAGCGCGGGGCTTTGCTGATAGAGGTGCTTATGTAATTGGCATAGATCCATCAGCATCACTTTTAGAACAAGCCAGACAGTTAAGCGAATCTGCCCAAATCCAAGTAGATTATCGAGTTGCAACTGCCGAGAATACCGAGTTACCAGATGCAAGTGCCGATGTAGTTACTGCTGGACAATGTTGGCATTGGTTTGATCGTCCGCTTGCTGTCCAAGAAATTACTCGGATATTGAGAAAAAATGGCTCACTTGCGATCGCACATTTTGATTGGATACCCTTAAAAGGTAATGTGGTTGAAGCCACAGAACACCTGATCGAGGCTCATAATCCCGCGTGGAATTTGGGCGGCGGTAATGGCTTACATCCCCTGTGGTTACAAGACATTGGCGAAGTTGGATTCCGAGATATCCGCACATTTTCTTACGATTTATTTGTATCTTATACACACGAAGATTGGCGGGGACGAATTCGGGCTAGTGCTGGCGTGGGAGCCAGCTTGACACCAGAAAAAGTAGAAGTATTTGACCAAGAATTGGCAAAATTACTTGAATCAAAATATCCTACACCAATCCTTCAGGTTCACCATAGAGTTTGGGCAGCGATCGCCAAAGCACCAGAATCCAATTCGTAATCACCTACAAAACAATCACACAATTTTAGGAAAAATAACCATGATCGATCTCTATTATTGGGCAACCCCAAACGGTCATAAAATCACGATTTTTTTGGAAGAAGTCGGCTTGCAATATACCATAATTCCTGTGAATATTGGCGCTGGGGATCAATTTAAGCCCGAATTTCTGAAGATTTCTCCTAACAATCGGATGCCTGCGATCGTTGACCCTCAACCAGCAGATGGAGGTGCGCCGATTTCAGTATTTGAGTCTGGGGCAATCTTGCTATATTTAGCAGAAAAAACCGGGAAATTAATCCCCCAAGATTTACGCCAACGCACTCAAGTTTTAGAATGGTTGTTCTGGCAAATGGCGGGGTTAGGGCCAATGGCGGGGCAAAATCATCACTTTAGTACTTATGCTCCCGAAAAAATTGAATATGCCATTAAGCGTTATGTGAATGAAACGGGACGCTTATATGCAGTACTGAATAAGCAACTAGCAGATAGAGAATTTGTGGCTGGCGATTATTCCATTGCCGATATTGCTGCTTATCCCTGGATTGTGGCCCATGAGATCCAAAGTCAAAACCTAGAGGATTTTCCTCACCTCAAGCGGTGGTTTGAGACAATTAAAGCTCGTCCAGCAACAATTCGCGCCTACGAGAAAGCAGAAGCATTCAAAACTCAAGCGCTCGATCCAGAGAAGTTACGAGATTTGTTATTTAACCAGTCGGCGAAAACTATTCAACCTTGAGCCTTTTGAATTGTCTTATGGGCATGGGAGGAGGCTTGATGTGTATCAGCTGTGCGATCGCATTTTTCCAAAATTCGATCCTGTTTATCCCGTTGATGTAGCGATCGCTCTGCTCTCTGTTTGGCTAATCAACCAGAAGTAAAACAGCGATGAAAGCTAAAAGGATGTCTTGAAGGACATGATATTAACCCAAGTTACGGGTTATCGAACGATCTGTGTTTGCGACTAAGTGCATATAGTCGCCAGAATACCAGTACTTACCGCTATTTCTTCAAATAGCGGTAAGTACCGATGAGCTTTAGTATCACTTTGAAACGTCCTTGGAAAAACTAAGCGTATTATGTTGTTAAACACAGGCAGAGTAAAAGACATTTTGGTAATTAGGGAATAAAAAAATAATTTTTTAAAAATCTGCATAAATAGCTAAAGATCAGCAGATAAGAATATTGAGCGTAAGTAGGTAGACGTAACCTCACCCTCAATCCCTCTCCTTACTAAGGAGAGGGATTGAGGGTGAGGTTTTATATTTAATTTTAGCCACTTACTTACATCCAGAGAATTTGTAAAAGTTAAACAAGGATAATCATCATGAATTCATTGAAGATGTTCATAAATCCAGCAAAAGTTTTGGCATTTGCCCTGTCATTGTTTATATTCTGTTTTCCTACAGCTGCGATGGCAGTTCCAAATACCCTTGCTACCTTAATTATTACGGAAGCAGCGACAATTGACGGAGGTAAATTCAGTATCAACACAACAACTAATCCTTTACCAGCTAAAACAGTTATTCGCTCTGCTAAACTTTTTTTAGCTGCTGGCGAAACTGGAACAATCAATAAGATTAAAATTACTGGGCCAAATGGATTGGAATTTGGTTGCCAAGATATTCGGGTGAAAGACGGTGTTGATTTAATTAAAGCCTGTGGTGGCCCTGCTGTTTTAGAACCAGGAGGAGCGCTTACTTATGTTGCCGAAGGAAGTGGTTTTGCACCAAAACTTAAAACTAAGTTAAAAGTGGTTTTATCGGATGATTTTTAGACACTACTTTCAAGCATAATTACAGTCAAAATTCTGGTGAATAAGTCGCTCTAGTTTTTATTCAAAGCACAAATATTGATCTGGTTCAGCAGTCAATATTTGTACTTGGAATACATCAAGTTATGTGAATACATTACTCATGTTAATCATTTATCCCTTAACACATCTAAGTCTTGCCTTGATCGAATGGATATTAATACAGCACTTCCGCCTGCTATGAGGTAAGCACACAGTCTCAAAAGTTAGGATAGGAAAGGGATATGGATAAAATTGTGCTTCATAAGAGCCGGAAGTGCTGTAAGCTAATTCGTCTGTGGCAGCAATCAACCAGCCTTGCAATGATTGTGTTGCCTATACTACTAGCGAGCATTAGCTATGACAATCTCATTCTTTCAATGGGAAGTCTGATTGGTGAAGGAGAGCTTTTAAAAACTCTCTCTATGCTGCGTTTTCTATTGCATTACTTAGTTAATTGGTGTTGAACTCGCTCACCGCGCCGGAGCTAGTTGGGCTAATACACTAGTGCGGGTTTTATCTGCAATCTTTGCATTGGGACTTACAGCGATAAATGTTGCCACCCACTATATAGGGCTGGAACTAGTTCCAATAGAGTTTGCTAGAATCCTGCGCTATCATGTTGCCAACTTGAGTGGCCCGCCAATTATCACGATTGTAGTTAATCTGTTTGTCCTACTAATTGGCATCGGTATTTGGTTCAGGCTGAAATGGCCGTGGTTATTTGTAGGAACGTTGATTTCCCTTATTGGTAATGCTATGCCTTCAGATGTAATAGGTACGCTTGCTGGAAGCTTTTCTGAATTGGTAATGGCAATAAGTTTGTTGTTAACTGAGGAGCGCACACAATTTTTTCTTGTTACTCAAGTAGAGACAGCTTTTCTATCTAGTGACAAAAAGACGCTACCTCCTCAAATTGAACGCCTTTATTAATAAACTTGGTGTAAGGATTGTTTGAACTTTCGCAATCCTGTTAGAATGCATTGATGTCAAAAAAGCAATATCTTTTAAAGAAAAAACCTGGTTGGTCTTTGGATGAGCGAGATCCAAAGTTCATAGAATCTGTGATGCCTCTGTTGGGCTTTTTGTATCAGCACTATTTTCAAGTTAAAACTAGTGGCTGGGACAAGATTTCACCCAAAGAAAAAGTCCTATTTGTTGGTTCGCATAATGGGGGACTTGCGGCTCCCGATATGACGATGGTGATGTACGATTGGTTCAGACGATTTGGTGTGGAGCAACCGATTTATGGTTTGATGCATCCCAAGGTTTGGCAGGTTAGTCTACCACTAGCCGAACTAGTCACTAAGGCTGGAGCAATCATGGCTCATCCGAAAATGGCTTATACTGCCTTGCGCTCTGGGGCTAGTGTGCTAGTTTATCCAGGTGGAGCCGAAGACCTCTTTCGACCGCATTATTTACGTAATAAAATCTACTTTGCGGGGCGACAAGGATTTATCAAGTTAGCGTTGCGAGAAAATGTGCCGATTGTGCCTGTGATTTCCTGGGGCGCTCACGATACGCTGATTATACTGGCTGACTTCTACAAAGTTGTACAGCAACTCCACGATTGGGGAATGCCTTGGCTGCTTGGGATTGATCCAGAAGTTTTTCCGATTTATCTCGGACTCCCTTGGGGATTAGGAATTGGCCCCTTGCCCAACATTCCATTACCTGTACCCATGTACACGCGGGTTTGTCCGCCGATTGTATTTGAACGTTACGGTACTGAAGCAGCTAGCGATCGCTACTATGTCATTGAATGTTATGAATTAGTTGTTAATCAGATGCAGCAAGAGTTAGATAACTTAGTCAAAGTAACTGCTGAGTCGAATAGCAGATGAGGGCGCAGGGGGCAGAGGATAGAAACTTTATATAAAATATGTGAATATGTGGTTTTGAGTCCTAAATTTTGTACAGACAAAGATTTTTCGCGTCTTTTCTAACTATTTCCCTAGCCGCCGCTAACTGGTGGAATCAGTACGACTTCATCACCATCTTGTAGTAGGGTATCTGGTTCGACAAATATTAAATTAACCCCGAAGCGGGTGATATCTCGCCATTGGGAGAGTTCTGGGTGTTCAGTGATGAGGCGATCGCACACTGCTTTGACTGGCATACTATTGGGAAATTCCAGCACCAGTTCCGAAACCTTAAAGGCTTCTTGATAAGCAGCGAACAATTTGACGGTAATGGTGATTGCAGATTTAGACATACAATATGCTTTTGCAGTACTAGCAAGTACTTTAAGACTTGAAAAGCACCCTGAACTCTTGGGATTTAGTATACATTACTAGCTACATTATTTCACAAGTTAATAGCAAAAATTGCCTAACCAAGAAGAATTCAGAAGTCAGAATTCAACTTAATGTTAAGTCAATACGGTTCAGTTAATGACAATAAAAATGGTGTAACTTGTAGGCGCGACAGGTTAACGTCCTATAGAAAAGCCTCCCGGCGTGGGAGGCTTAAGTTTAGCGGAGACAACTTGGTGAACTACTGCGTAACTACAGCGAGCACTCCTCCTAATGCTGAGAAAATGGCTGAGACGGATGCTGTGGCAAATAACCACCACGCTGCTGTAGCTGCGGCTTTGCGGGTTTCTTCTGCTTGTCGCTGCGCTTGATGCTTCACCTGTTCTAGGCGGCGTTGAGCTTCATGCTGGATGCGTTCTGCACGTTGCAATACTGTGTTGCGGGCCCGCTCAATTTGGTCAACGATCCGGTTGGCATCTTCTTCTGAGATGTCCTCACGAGAACTCATAATTGCTACTAAGGTATCACGATCGAAAGAAGATAGGCGATCGCGCAGAGCATCAAATCCGGCTTGAGGATCTTCAAAAAATGTGCGGACATCGCCCTTGATACTATCGTAGTTAAGTTCCGGGCGATCCAAAGAGTTTAAATAGTTGCGAATGCGGGCAAAAACTCCCTCAATCGCATCTTGAATGCCTCGTTGGATATTCCGCACTTGTTCTACAAATTGATCTCTGACGGACACAATGCTATCAGCAATCCGCGCTGCTTCTTCATCGGACATATCTTCCCGAATTTTCAGCAGGGCGATAATGGTAGAACGGTCAAAATGGGAAAGGCGATCGCTAAAACTTTCTACCCCAACTCGCGGGTCGTGCAAGAGGAGTTGCAAGTCGCGTTTAATACCTTCGGGATTAAGTTCTTCTTTACCAGTTTGGCGTAGATACTCTTCCAGATAAGCTTTGAAGGTTTCCGCTCTTTGCTGGGTTCGGGTAGCTAAACGACGAGGCGCACGCACAAAGTTCCGAATCGAAGTTTGTGTGGAATCAATGATTTCATTGACTTGTTGTTCGCTCAAATCTTGACGTTGACTGAGCAACTTCACGAGTGTATCTCGATCTACGCGCGACAACCGCCGACGCAGTGCAACGGCTCCCTCTTTGGGATTTTCAAACAATTTGGTCAAATCTCGCCCAATACCTTCTGGATTGAGCTCTTGTTTACCAGTATTGCGTAAGTAATCTGCGATCGTGGTGGTAACAGAGTCGTATTGCTCTTTGGCTTTATCTACTACAGCTTGGGGTGTGTGGCGAATGTTATGCCACGACTCCTCAGCCGCATTGATGGTTTGATTAACTTGATCTTCACTCAAATCTTGGCGTTGACTCAACAATTGCACCAAGGTATCACGGTCAAAGCGAGAAAGGCGGGCCCGAATTGAGCTAATTCCAGCTTGGGGATCTTCTAATAGCTTTTTGAACTCCGCGCGGATGGCATCAGGATTTAGTTCTGATTTTCCTGTGTTACGCAGATATGATTCTACATTCAACCACAGGGTTTCTGCTTGATATTGTGCCTGTTCAGCTAATCCTTTGGATTCTACCAAGACGCGATCGCGTTGTTTTTCCAATTCGTCCAGAATGCTGTCTACTTCATATAGCTGGACATCATTACGTTGGAGCAATATCTCCCGAATTTCTTGACGTTCAAGGTGCGCTAGTCGCAATGTCAGGGTTTCATAATCTGCATCTGAGTCTTGCAACAGTGGTTTAAAATTCTGCTCAATACCTTCAGCAGTCAAATCTGCTTTCGGGGTAACGAGCAGATAACTTTCTACTGCGCGTTGCAAGTCTTGGACTATCTCTCTTTCTTCAATACCTGTAACTGTCACCAATACATCTTTGCGGACAACTTCTAGCCGATCTGCAATGCGCTGAATTTGGGTTTGGGTAAGTAGTCCCCGTTTTTGTAGGATATTAACGAAATCGTTACGTGATAGGCGTTCTAGTTCTCTGCGGACTATTCCAGAGTCAGCTGCTGGATCGAAAATGACATCACGAAATTCTTGAGCAATTTTTTCTGGGCTTAGTTGCCAAGCATAAGTGTTGTAAAGATAGTTTTCGATATCAGATCGAATTGGGCTATAGGGTTGTGATGGTATTGGTAAACCTAGCTTATCTGCTTGTTGAGTAACTTTATCTTTGGCGGTAGTGAGGCTACCCAAGATTTTTTCCACATCCAAATCAGATAAATCTGCCCGTCCCAACACAACGGCGGTTAATGCCGATAGTCCTTGCTGGATTGTACTTTGAATTGGCCCAGAGGCTGCCTTTTGGTCAGTTTCTTTGGAACCACGTGATTCTGCAACTAATCGATCCAGCTTGGCGTTGAGTTCATCTGTCTTGCTTTGTCCGGCTGGAAGTGATTTCAGATAATCCATCAATTCACCCATCCGGTCTTCGGTGGGTGATTGCTGACTTACTACCTGTTGCCAAACTTTATATAAAGTATCAGCAATGCGGGTAACGTCTTTTTTGGAAAGATCGGTGCGGCTGCTGACTAACTCGATAAACTTTTGGCGGTCGATGTTGCGAATATCTGGAGTCCCTGCGATCGCTTTTAATTGGGGATCGTTGAGTAAATTTTCAAAATCACTCCGAATTTTCGATACATCCAACTCTGGTGGACGCAGCTTATCTAAATAATCTTCTATGTTCTCTCGAATACTTCCAGGGTCGATGCCGCTTCCTAGTTCTCTACGGACGGCGGCGGCGGCGGCTTCAGCTGTTGCGATAACTTGGTTATTGACAGCTTTAGCGCCCAGTGCGGCGGTAGCTGTACCCATAATCGCCTGAAAACCGGAAGTAGCTGTATTAACTACTGAGCCAATTAAGGAACCCACAGTAGTGGAACTTACCCAAACCAGGAGTAAAAAGTAAGCACCCCAAATCACTAAACCCAGAATCGCTCCCAATGCTGGATCTAAGATTACAAGACTCAATTTTACTGCCAGGAAACAGGCAATTAATAAGGCGATCGTTACAGTGACTAACGTCCAAATCCCAACTGCCGTGCCGATTTTGCGAATGCTGCCACCCAAACTTCCGGCTTCCCCAGAATCTGAATCCGAGTCAGGTGAGTGCCCCAGGTAGGAAATACCGGCTGCAAGGGAGAGATTAGTTAGAACTAATTGAAAAGCAAAGGCTAAGATCACACCAGAGATTAAAGCCACAAAAAAGCGCGGCCCCGAAGTGATAACCGATGCCTGTGCTGGCGTGACATTTGAGGGATCTACTGAAGTCTGTGCCACCCATAACAGTGGTTTGTACAGTCCCAGCATGATTTCCGTACTTTGGAACATTGTGTTTCCTTCTACTAAGTTTAAATTTGGGGAATTAAGATTTTCTTGAGAAGCAACTCTTAGTATTTTTGTCTGTACCTATGGCAATACCTAACTGTTTAGTTCAGAATCGTAGAATTTAGCTGTTTAAAGCATCTCTCCAAAGGCTGAAAACTATATACAGCAAAAGAGATAAATTTTATTATCTAACGGTAAGAGGAGTTAAAAATTTGGTTAATTATTGACTGCGAGTCTTGTAATTTGAACTGCTTAATCACAACAATTGATTTTGGTGAAATTATAGTTTAGTTACTAGAACTTTACATTTATTTATAATTATATTTTTATCACCCTCTGAGGGTGGATTTGTTGGAACCACTATGTTGTTGATTATCGTCCCCAAGAAGTGCTTGTAGTTTGTGCCTATAGGCAGAAAGCAATCTAGTTATAAATAGCTACATTAAAGTTAACAAATGAATTGTTGACGACAACAAGATGGCAAATCATTATTCCAGAGATTTGCCAATACTTACAAAAGAATAATTTGCTTTGGGATTTTGTCGGTTATAGTATCCAGCGCGATGTTTTACATCTGATTGGCTGCTAGAAATTAAACATCTAAAAAACTAAGAAATTTTGGAGAAAGAAATGGCAACTCAAGAAACTCGCCCTTCTAATGATTTACCACCTGTTGCACCAGCATATAACGGTGTAGATCGCAACGCTTTTCTGTTTGGCTGGACACCTCAAGCCGAAATCTGGAATGGTCGTTTGGCAGCAATTGGTTTTCTTGCCTATTTGCTTTGGGATTTAGCTGGCTATAGTGTCTTACGTGATGTACTACATTTAGTTGGCTACTAGAGTATTTAACACTGAAAAAGCTATTAGATATTGGAGGAAAAAATGGCAACTCAAGGAACTCGTCCTTCTACTGATTTACCACCTGTTGCACCAGCATATAACGGCGTAGACCGGAATGCTTTTTTGTTTGGCTGGACACCTCAAGCCGAAATATGGAACGGTCGTTTAGCAGCAATTGGTTTTCTAGCCTATTTGCTTTGGGATTTAGCTGGCTATAGTGTCTTACGCGACGTATTGCACCTAATTAGCTATTAGATTGCCACCATCATTATGACATTGTGGGCGTTAGCCTTTCGTGGAGCCTCTCGCAGAGAAGGCTTTAGCGAAGGCGAACAGCGTCTCGTAGAGAAGCGATCGCTCTTGCTTTATTTTACAGGTATCTAGAATCAGGGCGATCGCCTCTTTGCCCAAACTAAGTAGAGCGATCGCACTTGATTTAAGCTAATGCAATATTGGGTTTCGTTACATAAACTGAATAATAGCCAAAGTTACAATACAACACTGCTCCAGATTTAATTCAGCAATTTTACATATCTTATTAGATGTATTTTTTGCCCGATGTTAGTTGTATCGTCGCTGAGTGCATAGCATCCAATCAATCTCGAAATCTAATATCCTGTAATCAATGACTGCCTGACGAATAGGCAGGTGTAAGCTGTTCCACATTTAAATTGCATTAGTTGGGCGGGCAGGATGCCCACCCCACAAGAGTTATATTTAACTCGATTATGCAAGTTAGATGTTTTTTTAGCTTATAAGCTTGTGGTCTATTGGATTAGTTCTGAGGGGTTATAAAACGTTTGTAGTAAGCACTTCAGTGCTTGAAATTTAGCGATAAATCGCTCACTACAAACCTTCAAAATTAATGAGACAGACTACTAGCTTTCGTATATGGGCTGTACGCACTGCTTGGAGGTGTGGTTGGAATTTTTTACAAGGTTTGCGTAAGTCCTGTTCTGGACAGTTTCACGCTCAAAATCCTCAAAAATAGAAAAACGTCTTTGTATTAAAAAAGCCACCTAATTGTAGGTGACTTATCTATGATTACAATTGGATAAAAATTACTGAAATTTTAAACAGGGATTATTCATCAATACAACTGGGAATACCTAAAACCGCGCAGGGAAAATTATAACCTAATGCCTCAATCATCGGATGATTAACAGATTTGCAACCGAGAAATAAAACATCAGCACCTTCTGATTCAACAACTTTGTTAAGTTCTGTGGAAATGCTGCCAAAACGCAAATGAGATTTAAAAGAACCTTGCCATTCTTCAGCTAGACTCCGGGCTTGCCAGAGAATTATATCTGCTTGTTGTAGTGGAGTTATCACTGTCTGTAATTTGGGTTGAGTTAATACCTGTGTGACAGACTTTGATACTTCACTGATTTGACATTCTAATGAAGGCTGTTGTGTTGGAAAGCTCAAGATATTTGGATATTGACTGCTTTGACGATCTTCTACTACATAAACAGCTTGAACAGTGACTTCTGCATTAGTAGCTAAACGGGTTTGATGCGCAATCCAGAAAGCAATGTCTAGTGCCGTATGACTGTTGGGAGATGCGTCATAAGCAACAATTAAATTAACTGCTTTTGGTTTTTGAGGTTCTTTAGAAAAAGGTTTTTTTGGTTCTGGTACTAATACCATTTGTTCAATTAAGTCATCTCGACCTGTGGCACTTTGCAGACGTGCTAACATTGGCTTGATTTGCACAGCTTTACTTCTCCCAATGAAATGAATTAGTAATGAGAAGCAGGGCGACAAACTTTAAATTTTGTCCTTTGTCATTTGTTATTCGTCCATTGTTTTTGACCAATGACCAATGACTAATGACTAAAATATTAAATCAGTCTAGGAAACCCCAATAATAACTGTATTACAGCCAAAGTGTTGGGGGTTCCTTCCATTGCCTACGGAGTTAGCTGACGGGCTAAGACTGGAAGGTGTCTCTCGTAAGATTAGCCCCAAACATTGGTTCCTCCGTTCCAAATCCAGCTTTCATGAATTTGAATTAGGCTACCCACTAAAAAAAATGATAATCTAATTTACTCGTCTTGGGCAAAATAGCGATCAAGGAAATTTAGGGCGTGGTTGCGGAGTTCAAAATATTCTTTTGAGTTTCGTATGGCAGCGCGAGCCTCTTTCAGAGGAGCTTCGCTAACGCGGGGATGCTCAAAAGGAACTTCTAAAATCTCTCCTATACTAGCAGATGGGCCATTGGTCATCAAGACGATGCGATCGGACATATAAATTGCTTCGTCTACATCGTGGGTAATCATCATCACTGCTTGACGATTATTTTCCCAAATATCCAATACCTGCCGTTGTAATTTACCACGAGTTAGCGCATCTAATGCCCCAAAATGGTTCATCCATCAGCAA
This sequence comes from Nostoc sp., assembly GCF_036917465.1. Taxonomy (GTDB): domain Bacteria; phylum Cyanobacteriota; class Cyanobacteriia; order Cyanobacteriales; family Nostocaceae; genus Nostoc. The sequence goes on along the minus strand of NZ_JBALDL010000039.1, from coordinate 66,079 downwards.
CATTTTCGGGTGAATTGCTAAAGCTCTGGCAATACCTACTCGTTGTTTCATCCCTCCAGAGATTTCATCAGGATATTTGTCAGCCGCCGCCGTCAAGTCTACCATTGCCAAGTGTTCATTTACAATGCTAATTTTCTCGGCTCGATTCGCATTTTTTAACACTTCATCCACAGCTAAACGGATATTCTCTCGTACTGTTGACCAAGGTAACAGCGAATAGTTCTGAAATACCATCATCCTTTCGGCTCCTGGCTGACGAATTTCTTTTCCATCTAGCCGGACTGAGCCTGATGTGGCTTTTTCTAAACCAGCTACTATCTTTAGTAGCGTTGATTTTCCACAAACTGAGTGACCAATTACAGAAATATATTCATCTTCACCAATCGTTAGATTAACTCCATCTAAAACGACAAAGTTATCTTTTTCATGTGTCGGATAAGACTTGACTAAATTTTCAATTTCTAAAAAACCAGGACGGGGTAGAACTTCGGTCTGGGTATTAATAGGTAATGAGGTATATTCCATCATCAAAATGCTCCCGAAATTTATTTAGTCAATCAATTTTGGATTAACTGCGACTTGTACCAAAAATCTAAAATCTAAAATTGCCAAGGTTAATATTTGAACTTGGGATTTAAGACATGAAAAAGTTAGTGGGAGCATTAGCCCTGATAGCAAAACTATTCAGATAGCCCACAAGATCGCTGGGGTTGAAGCCTTTCTTATCTATAAATACTTCTGGTGGTTCGACCTTGTAATCATCCTTGGGACATTTGATGCATACCCTACGCAGACTTGCGATCAACAACCAACCAATTCCCAAGTTGCCAGGGACTCTTTGGTAGAAGGGATTTGAGATGTAGTCTAGATTAGCGATTAGCGCTTCTGGTGGGGTGGGCATTAATTCATGATTGACAAGTGCAATAATCCACCACAGAACAATTATTCCCAAGAAGCCCAATACAGGTAAAATGAATACATCTTTGAGGATGACAGGTTTTGTCTTTTTCCACGCAGCTTGTGTTGTGATCGCAGCGATCGCAGCCAAATTTAGTTGAAATATCATTTACGACCTCAACAGATTTAAGTGCAGGTACAAAAAATCCGAGCAGTACCAGCCTTGGACACCGATGAGATCGCAACATTATAAAAATGCCGTCTCTTCAGTCTCCTCCCAATGCCTACGAAGTTAGCTGACGGGCTAGGGCTGAGAGATGCCCTTCACAAGAAAGTTATGAGTTATAAGTTATGAGTATTTAGTCAACTAGCTTCTAACTCCCCACTCTTAACTCCTCACTTTCTATGAGATACGCCCCACAATTTGGTTCCTCCGCTCCAGCGTTATGCACTGTGACACGCTGAATTAGGCTGACTTACTCTAATGGATACTAAATTATCCACAATATAACATTGATGCTCAGTAAAAGCCATCTCTCTTATGACAAACATTGTTAATATTAATACTCCTATTAAGTAGTATTTCTAATTATTTAGTAATAATTGAAACTTGGTATTTTAGCTTTCTTGTGAGTGAACTCCTTGCACAGACAGCTAAACAATATAGTCGATCCAAGCATCAAGAATGTTACGTGCTTGATTAATATTTTTGAATCCAAAATCGAATATACTGAGAAAATTTTATATACGGATAGTTAATCAGTAAACATTAGAACATGTAAAATCTATTTCTTTTGGTAGGTGAATTAAATTCTTAAACTTGGTAAAAAACCACTTCAATCGCTAAACTATTTGGATATAGCAGTTTGCACATCTATCTCCTAGCTGAATTTAACATAATGGATTTTAGTCAAGTACTGGCTGAAAAAACGCACACCATCATCGATAAATGGGTTACAGCAGTTCGCAAGGATAGACGGATTGAAAGTGCTGATGACCTATCTTATACAGCAGTAAAGGATCACATTCCTGATGTTTTACAAGCAATGGTAACAGTGCTTTCAAAATCTCAGGATAATGATATTCAGTCGATAGTTACTGCTAGTTTTCAGCATGGAGCTATTCGAGCCGAACAAGGCTTTGATCCAGCAGAAATTGCCAGAGAATATCATCTGCTGCGAACAGTAATATTTGATGCTCTACAACCAGATTTATTGAATGGAACACCTGAAGAGATAATTCGTTCCATACGTTTAATTGACGCTATCATAGACGAAGCGATCGCTCGGTGTTTTAAGAGTTATGTTGAGGAGCGGTTACGAGAATTACAGCAGTTGCAGTCATCACTAACACTCCATAATGATGAACTTAGGCGCTTAATTAGCGCTAATCAAGAGTATCTTTCACAACTAGCCCATGAATTGAAACATCCTTTAACTTCCATTATTGGCTACTCGGATCTGTTTTTACGCCAACAACGACGAAAGACACGGATAAAAGATACCTCAGCCAATTTAGAACATATTGAGCGGGTATTACGCAACGGTAGACAATTACTCCACCTGATTAACGATGTATTAGAACTTTCACGATATGAAGCAGGGCAGATAAAACTCCAACTAGCGCCTACCGATGTGCGTGAATTAATCAATAATATCTGTGAAATGTTGGAACCTTTAGCTGCTGGGAAAAATTTAAAAGTCGTACTAGATTGCGATCGCGCTCCCAAAGAAATAATTACCGATCCTTTTCAATGTCAACAAATTATTACAAATCTTATTAGTAATGCGATTCGCTATACAGAGTCGGGGACTGTTATTATAGTGTGTCAGGTGTTGGAGAATCAGAGATGTGCGATCGCAGTTTCTGACACTGGAATTGGCATTGCATCAGAAAACCAAGCCCAGATATTTGAACCGTACTTTCGCGTCAGTTTTAGCGATCGTCCTTATCTCCCTGATAGTACAGGATTGGGGTTAGCGATCGTCTCGCGGTTAGTAAAACTACTGCAAGGTGAAATTAACTTAGTTTCTGAGGTGGGAGTTGGTTCTACTTTCACCGTGATTTTGCCTTTAGAAATAGAGAGTTGATTTCGCGCCAAGACATAAAATTATTCTCTGCGTCTCTGCGTGAAATCAAAAAACATTTTTACAACAACCCTTGTTTTTTCAATTTAGCTAGTGCATCTTCAGCAGCAGCTTTTTCAGCATCTTTCTTATTGCGTCCCTTCCCTTCGCCATAAATTTTCTCATCTACCAATACTTTGGCGATGAATTCTGGCGCGTGAGAAGGGCCTCCTATTTGTTCCGTGAAATATTTGGGGGGATTTGGAGTAACGTTACGTTGCACCCATTCTTGAAAGCGATTTTTTGAGTCTACATTAGAACGAGGCACAATTATATGTTTAGGATCTACAGAATCAAATAGTGGTTCTATAATTGCGCGAACTGCTTCAATATTAGAATCATTATCCAAATAGTAAGCACCAAGGACTGCTTCAAAGGTGCTACTGAGCAAATTAGGATTTTGGAAGCCTCCGTCTCGAATTGCGCCTTTTCCTAACCGCATTCTAAAGTCTAAACCTACTTCCTCAGCGAACTTTGCCAATTGCTTTTCATCTACCAGCGCCGAACGCCGCCGTGTTAATTCATCTTCTCCCATTTCTGGGTGACAACTATATAGATACTCGCCACTTAAGAAATTCAGCAAAGCATCACCGAGAAATTCTAGGCGTTCATTGTGTTCGCCTTCTCCAGGGTTTTCATGGACGTAAGAACGGTGAGTAAGCGCACGGCGGAGAAGTTTTTCATTATGGAATATTAGAAGTTTGTGCATTTTTGTCTTGTGTTTTGTTGCAGAAATTGACTGTTGGGAAACTATATAAATGTGATTATTCTCAGACATTAAAAAACCGCAGATAGCGGTATTGGTAAAACCCAGTTGAGTAGAAAACTGGGTTTTTCAAAGCTATTTTAGGCTGCTAGTATATCTAACTCAGTTAAAAATAACTCCTGATTTCGCTTTCGGACTTTACCATCCCTGACAGCAGCATCAACAAACTGGCTAAAAGTCTTAAATTTCTTGCCATTAGCTGTAGAAATAGATGAGTATCCTTGATATTTGGCACAAAGTTGACGCATCAATTTATCAATGCGACCAAATACCGTAGATTTACCTTGGCTTGAAAGAGTATTGATAGCTTCAATTAGATACTCTATAGCCTCATTGTAAGTAACCTGAGACACAATATCAGTGTTTTGAGGTTGAGCCTTATTACTACTGCCAACTAGCTGAGGTAATTCATCTAAAAAGTGGAAGTTATCATTACCAACCAGTTTAATTAAATTTGGACTAGCACTACCTCTTTGAGCAAAAATTATCACCTCTTTACCCAAAGATTTTAGAATACAAATTAAGCCAGCATAGTCCCAGTCTCCTGAAAGTAGGATAATTGTTTTCAGAGAAGGATTAAAGGCAACTGCTTTAACACAGTCAGCCATCAATCTGTAATCTGCACTATTCGCTGAATAATCAGGAACATCAACACCCTTCATACCAAGAATTTCTAGCTCATTTTTGGTACAAACTTGGTTTATATCATGTGAATTATAGTAGAAATTTTTACAGACTATACGCCCCTTAGATTGGGCAAATTTCAGCAATAAATGACCCTTTCCTTTAATTGAAGAGACATTCTGAATATCGGCCAAAATACCGATAGAATTTTTTTGCTGGCTTGTTTGTTTTTTGGAAGATTGATCAGCGTGTGTCATTGTAATTTATCCAGTTTTATTTAGTGAACTGGACAGCTTCAACAAATTACACATCTAGTAGCAGCATAGCTTTATACGAGGAACTTATACTCAAAAAGTACTACCCTAGAATAAAGCTTTTTACCGTCGCTTTAATTTTTTTGGTTTAAGTCTCAGCAGTAGAACTCCCAGTCTCCTAGCAAGCTTTGCGTCATCCCTTCCCCTGAATATTCACCCAGATATCTTGTCTTCCCATTGAAAGTCTAGTCAATCAGTTGACCTGACATTGGACTGAATACTCAGCCGAAGGGATGACACGAAGCTCGGCAGGAAACTAGGAATTCTGCTGCTGAGACAACACCAAAAAACTGCATTATAGAGTGCGGTTGTTTGTTCTGTCTTAATATACAGAGTTACATAGATAACCCTGGATTGTCAACATACTTATTTATGAAGATTCGTAAAAGCGTAGCGCTTTGTCGTTAGACATCGCCTGAAATCTATCACCTTTAAAATTATCTATGGTATTTTCTCAAAGCCACCATATTATTTAAAAATCAAAGCATCTTTTGGGAGCAGGGCGCTCACCTACTGCCAATCCCTAATCTTAGGGTAATTTGTTGGACTAATTTATAGTTTACTCTGCGCGATCGCACTATACAAAATACCTAAAATTTTCTTAATATCCTTAATATAATATTCACTCAAATCAATCGAAACTATATTCTCTTCAAGCTTGAGAAATTGCCAGAGTGTACCTATAGTAACAGCACCATATATAGCTTTGATTTGATTTCCACCTCTTTCGTTAAACAACTGAGCAGCCACCATTTCAGCAATACATTGCGCCAAACCAGACCTCAAATTTTCATTTTTACTTTCTACTAAGACAATCACCGGACTACGTACAAGCAACTGCTCTGAAGAAAGACTCAAAATAAAATCACAAAACCCATTTAGTCCTCGTTGGCTATCAACAGTAAAATCAACTCCAGAAAATAAACTTATTTCATAATTGAATTTACGTCTAATTTCTAACAAAATTGGACTAATTATCATTTCACTTCGAGCTTTCTCTGTACTTATAGCTACAGCTAAATCTATATTCTCTTTCAGAATGGTAGATAATAAATCACTATATTCTTGCTCCTGCACAGTTGCAAATAGTCCAGATGACTCGTGGATAACTAAACCAAAAGAATCAATAATTTCAATAAGTTTGAAATCACTATAAGCCATAAAATTTACTCCTTTGTCTTATGACTGAATCTTATCTAATTTGTGAAAATAGCAAGGCTCAGATCACCAACTTATTAGAGAAGTCGGGGATCTCATTATTCACGAATAATTCAGGATTGCTATATAGCAAAGTTTAAAAATTCAGTTCTGGCGGAAATATTTTACTTAAATCAAGAGATAAATCAGGAAAAGAAGGAAATTATATCAGATGATTTGACAAGAAAATTTGCTTATTTAAATAACCATACGTCCTTGATTATCCTGATATTGTTAACTATAACATTCCAAATAATTATCGAATAAATTGAATATCCAACAATCAGCAATACCTGCTTGAGCATAGAGAGTAATTTTAATATCTTGGTCATAAGCTAAAGAAGAATCGGAAACTTCCATTACTAATAAAACATCAGCCGGTTTAGGGTGAGACGATAGATAATTATCATCTCGGTTTTGAACAATCGCAAAATCTGGTTCAGGTTCGCTGTTGAATGGTAAGGTAATCGTGGCTTGAGATTGCAAAGTAGCCTTGTCTCTCAGTATTTTGGGGAGTTCCTTCCACAGTTTTCTTAAACAAGTTTCATGGGCTTTACCTTTGGATGCCATTTCAATAATTTCCCCGTTGATTAATTCAATGCGATCATCTTCATGGAAAAAGCCCAATTCTACAAGCCTAGTGGTATTCAGCTAGTGTGAAGCGTTTAGCTTGAGCAATACTCATAACCTTACCTTTGATCTCATTGCCATAATACTTATTCTAAATGTGCCAGAAATTGGTATGCTGAAGGCCGAGACTCGCTATAAAAGCAAACAATGCCTGCGCCTACTATCAATCCCACCATCACTGCCTTTCCCTTGACAGCTGTAGTTGGTCAAGAAGCAATTAAATTAGCCTTGCTGTTAGCAGCAGTTGATCCTGGTTTGGGGGGAGTAGCGATCGCAGGTCGTCGCGGTACGGCAAAATCTGTGATGGCTCGTGCTATCCACGCCCTACTACCACCCATTGAAGTTGTCAAAAGTTCAATCAGCAATTGCGACCCCAATCACCCAGAAGAATGGGACGATCAACTTTTGGCGGAGTACGCAGACAAAGACATTCAAGATGTACCCGTCGAAATTATCCCCGCACCTTTTTTGCAAATTCCTCTAGGTATCACAGAAGACAGACTTCTGGGTTCAGTAGATGTTGAGAAGTCGGTAAAACAAGGTGATACGATTTTTCAACCGGGATTACTCGCTACAGCAAATCGGGGTGTACTGTACGTAGATGAAATTAATTTATTAGATGACCAAATATCAAATCAGCTTTTAACAGTATTATCTGACGGACGCAACCAGATTGAACGGGAAGGGATTAGTTTTCAGCATCCTTGTAAATCCTTATTCATTGCCACCTACAATCCAGAAGAAGGCGGATTACGGGAACATTTATTAGATAGAATTGCGATCGCACTCTCTGCTGACGGTGTACTCGGCTTAGATCAAAGAGTAGCAGCAGTTGAAGTTGCGATCGCTTATTCTAAATCTCCTCAAGATTTCCTCAAGCAGTACAACGAAGACTTAGACTCCCTCAAAACCCAAATCATCTTGGCGCGGGAATGGTTGAAAGAAGTCATCATCACCCATGAACAAATTGCCTATTTAGTAGATGAAGCGATTCGCGGAGGAGTTCAGGGACATCGCGCCGAGTTATTCGCCACGCGGGTAGCCAAAGCTGCTGCGGCTTTGGAGGGACGAACAACAGTTAATGCCGAAGATTTGCGCCGTGCTGTAGAACTGGTAATTGTACCACGCGCCACAGTTGTGCAGACACCGCCACCCGAACAATCACCACCACCTCCGCCACCGCCACCGCAACAGAATCAAGAAGAACCCCAAGACGAATCTGAAGAGGAACAAGAAGAACAAGAAGAAAAAGAAGAAAATCAAGAGCAAGAACCCCCCAGCATCCCGGAAGAGTTTATCTTTGATCCAGAAGGGGTAATCCTTGATGACAACGTGCTGTATTTTACTCAAATGGCGAAGCGACAAGGTAAATCTGGTAGTCGCAGTGTCATATTTTCCGATGACAGGGGACGCTACATTAAGCCAATGCTACCCAAGGGGAAAGCGCGACGCATTGCAGTAGATGCTACCCTAAGAGCAGCTGCACCTTATCAAAAATCACGCAGAGAAAAACAACCAGATAGAAAAGTTATTGTCGAGCAACCTGATATTCGCTCAAAACGCCTAGTACGTAAAGCCGGGGCGTTAGTAGTCTTTGTGGTAGATGCTTCTGGCTCAATGGCCTTGAATCGAATGCAATCGGCTAAAGGTGCGGTGATGCAACTGTTAACAGAAGCTTATCAAAACCGCGATCAAATAGCATTAATTCCTTTTCGGGGAGAACAAGCAGAGGTATTATTGCCTCCAACCCGTTCTATTGCCTTAGCGCGTAACCGTTTGGAAAGGTTGCCCTGTGGTGGGGGTTCGCCCTTAGCGCATGGTTTAACTCAAGCTGTGCGCGTCGGCTTAAATGCCCAGATGAGTGGAGATATTGGGCAAGTTGTCCTTGTAGCAATCACCGATGGGCGGGGTAATATTCCCTTAGCGCGTTCTTTGGGTGAACAGCTAGAACCAGGAGAAAAGCCAGATATCAAAGGAGAATTATTAGAAATCGCTGCGAGAATCCGTGCTTTGGGAATGCAACTATTAGTAATAGATACGGAAAGCAAATTTGTGTCTACTGGCTTTGCTAAAGAATTATCGCAAACAGCAGGTGGTAAATATTATCATTTGCCAAAAGCCACAGATCAAGCTATTGCTGCTATGACCAAAGGTGCGATCGCTGATTTAAAATCTAGATAATTAGTTATTTGTCATTTATCAGTTGCTTTTTTAGTAACCCCTGACCATTGACCAATAACTACGATCCAGTAGGCATTACTTGTGGTTGTAAATAGCAAATCAAATCTTGGATTCCTTTTTGCAGATAGCGCGTTACTGTCATTGGACTGGTTCCAATATTTTTAGCAGCATCTTTGCGAGAAAGTTCTTTCAAAAACACCATTTCAACTGCCATGCGGGGCTTTTCTTCCAGCATATTGATTGCACCTTGCAGTTGTTGGCGTTCTTCTTCTTGTTGCAGAAGAACATGAGAACGAGGACAAGGAAGTGCTTCACCCAAGGTTATTTGACAATCAACATAGTTAACTGCGGTTGCATCTAAACTCAAAGGCATCCGATTTTGAGCAGCTAATTTGGTTTCTTGCCATTCTTGCACAGATACCCGGAGTTGGCTGGCAATTTCAGCATCCTTGGGCTGGCGACCTAAAGAGATTAACAAGTCCTTGCGAATCTTTTGCCCTTCATTGTATAATTCTTGCCAACGACGGGGAATTTTTAATAGAGTACTGCGATCGCGCAAAAAGTGCAGCATCTCACCGCGAATGTATGGCACTGCAAAGGAACTAAAAGCATATCCTTGACTAGGGTCGAAACGCTCAATAGCCCTAATCAAACCAAAATACCCAATTTGTTCTAAATCTTCATAAGGTTCATTACATTGATGGCTGAATTTATGAGCCATTTTCCGTACTAGGCCAGTATGTAACTGTACAAGTTTATTACGAAGTTTAATAGAAGGATTCTGGTGGTACAAGTGTAATAATTCTATACCATCAGTTCGTAAAGAGGACTCACTTGTTGCCATATACATTCCCTTGTTTTAACTCCCATTCCTGAGAAAATGGAGTTGCGTATATTTTCTTCTAAGCTGTTATTATTTTGCTTAGTCAGGGAAGAATAAGCCATCGTCGTTTCACTGAACTTATGAGGGGTCTAACTCCACAATTCAGTATTTGTACGCATGATTTTTTTCATCTCTCTGTTGCAGCTTATGTTTGCTTTTTAGATAATTCTTGAATGACACATAATCTTTAGGTTTTGCAACAAAAACTAGCTATTTATGCGGAACAATGCATAACTGACTTAATAGCCATCTGTCATACTGAGAGCAACGTGAATCGGCGCTGAATTAATCGCAAAAGAGACTGGAAAATTTTATCTCTTAGTACGCACTGTCATTAATAAAGGTCGGGAATCCAAATTAGAAGTTGAGTTGAGGAACAAAACCCAAGCTACAAAAAATAGAATTCCGACTGATTTTTATGAGGATTTGTACTTAGTTGGATATTGACGGACATTTCCATGCTTCTGCAAGCTCTTGTTTAAATAAGCTCGGATTGAATCTAGCCACGATTACAATACAGCCCTCTTTTGCGATCGCAGCTGTTCACGTTCGCCAGTTAGCTTTAATTGTGCCGACCTACTTAAATCCTTGGCTGTTAACCGCAAAGATTGGTAAGAATAGGAATAGGCAGAACGTTTTCTCTAAAAAACAGTTTTTCAACATGAGCAATACTAGTAATTTCCGTGAAGCTATCCGTGAGGCTAAATCTCACGCCCTCGTTGGCCCAAACGTAATTGCCAACGCCCTCCCCTACGTCGGTGGTGGATTGGTGCTAACGGCATTAGGAACCTACGGCGGTTTGGGAGTTATCCGTACTAACCCCGGAATATTCTTTCCCACCTTTATTGGTGCAGTGATTTTGGAGTTAATTTTGTTCTTTGTTGCCCAAAATGTTGCCCAAAAAGGTAACAAGGGTCTCGCGCTACCCCTATTGGCAACCTACAGCCTCTTATCTGGATATACTCTCAGTGGCTTGATATTTGTCGCTTTGAGATCCCAAGGTGTTGGCATTCAAGGCGTTGGGTTGGCAGCCCTTGGTTGTGGCGTGACTTTTATTTTCGCCCGTCAAATTGGTTCAAATCTTTCTGAACAAGACGGGATGGCTTTGACGAAAACCATCAATCTTGGCGTTATCGCCTTGGTGGTTGTGTGCCTTGCCCAGTTCGGGTTTGCCATGTTTGGTTTTTACACGCCAAATTGGTTAGAAATCGCTATCTCCGGTTTAGGAGTATTTCTATTTGTTGGGGTTTCTGTCGTCGATTTCTACATCTTACCCCGCACTTACAGCGATGACCAATATCTACCTGCTGCTTTGTCGATGTACTTAACCTACATCAACTTGTTTGTCTTTATCTTGCGGTTACTCATTGCCATTAATGGCCGCGATTAATTGTCTGTAGGCAATCACAAAAGTAAAGTTTTATAAAGTAAAACCCGTGGTTAAATTTTCAGTAACCACGGGTTTTCATTGTTTTAAAAGTAGAAATAGTAAAGTATATATAACTTTTACCAAGCTAAGTAGAGCGGTATCAATAATTAAAGGTTTGTAGTGAACGCGAATAGCGTCTCGTAGAGAGGAATTTAGCCCTCAAATGAGGACTAATCTCAATATTTTTTACATCACTTAATCTACTTTGATTTATTCTCGCCTACTTACTTAATGAGGTACATCAAAATTTTGTATATCAAGATTTTCGCTTTTTAAAGCGAACATCATGTGATAGGAAAATGCTATATGTCCTTTGAAGTAGTCGTTTGGCTTGCAGCATCTCCTTTCTGCTGTTTCAACTGAAGTAGTTGTTTGGCTTGGAGCAATTGAATCTCACTATCTAAACGGTAGTAAGTTTTAAGAAGATATTCTTCCGTAGTCATCCGTGAATGTGGAAAAGCCACGAAATACCTAACCCCCTAACCCCCTTCCCGACGCGGGAATGGGGAAAATTCAAAGTCTTTCTCCTCTTAGGAGAGAGATTTAGAGAGAGGTCTTCCAGATACCGTGAGAAGTTAAGAATGCAGTCAGATGCAAAACAAAGAGAAAGCCTTGGCTATTCTCAACAATAAACTGCTTGCGATCGCACTAGTCCAAAATGTCCAGCTTAATAAAATTCAACCCCGACTGATAAAGTCTCTATCCAGCAAGCTTATCCGTGAATATATCTTACATCCTTACACCAAGGTAAAAGATTTACGTACCAATGTAGAAACACCTGCTGCGATAGAGGTTTTGAACCGTAAAATTGATCTGTTTATCAAAGCCTATCTGCAACAGCTAAATCACACTACTTCAGAGGACAAAGAAGCCCTTGATAATTTCAAGTAATTTTTGTAACTTAATACAAGTGATGCGGAGTGAAATTGCCCAACTACAGCTAAAATTAATAAACGTAAGTAGAATAAAGAGCAATTTCCCAATCCAAAGCGCTCTATCTATCATTCAGCAAGCACTATGGAAGTTTTAGAACTCAAACGCGAAATCGAAACGTTGTCTGGCCGCCTGGGTAAAACCCAGGACTATCTTTGACGTACCTGCACTGACAGCCAAAATTCAAGACCTGGAAAAAATATCAGCGCAGCCAGAATTTTGGAATGACCAAACCCAAGCCCAACAAACGCTGCAAGAACTCAACGACCTAAAAGCCCACCTCCAGCAATACGATCGCTGGCACGCCAATTTAGAAGATACTAAAGCAGTTGTTGAATTATTGGAGTTAGAAACCGATGAGGCACTACTCCAAGAAGCCGAATCTACTATCACTAAACTGAATCGTGACCTTGACCAGTGGGAATTACAACAGTTACTTTCTGGCCCTTATGATGCAGAAGGTGCTGTACTGACAATTAGTGCTGGCGCTGGTGGCACAGATGCTCAAGACTGGGCATTTATGCTGATGCGGATGTACACCCGTTGGGGCGAAGCTCACGGTTATAAGGTAACTTTAGCTGAAGAGTCGGAGGGTGATGAAGCCGGAATTAAATCGGCAACCCTAGAAATTACTGGCCGCTATGCTTATGGTTACTTGCGTTCAGAAATGGGTACACATCGCTTAGTGCGGATTTCCCCTTTTAATGCCAACGGCAAGCGACAAACCAGTTTTGCAGGCGTGGAAGTAATGCCGCAGATTGATAACTCTGTGCAATTGGATATTCCAGATAAGGATTTGGATATCACCACAACTCGGTCTGGTGGTAAAGGTGGGCAAAATGTCAACAAAGTAGAAACTGCGGTGCGCATTGTTCACCTTCCGACTGGTCTGGCTGTGCGCTGTACAGAAGAGCGATCGCAGCTGCAAAATAAAGAGAAAGCCCTAAATCGTCTCAAAGCAAAGCTTTTGGTCATAGCCAAGGAGCAACGCGCCCAAGAAATTGCTGAAATTCGTGGCGATATGGTGGAGGCTTCCTGGGGAAACCAAATCCGTAACTATGTATTTCATCCCTACCAAATGGTGAAGGATTTACGTACAAGTACAGAGACAACGGGGATTGGCGATGTGATGAATGGCGAACTTGATACATTCATTCAAGCTTATCTGCGCCAAGAAAATAAATTAGTAGAAACTCCTATGGCATAATTTAGGATTATTTACAAGTGCTAAGTGATAATTTTTAACATTACTTAGCACTTGTTATTTATTTTTGAGAATTTCAGATTGGCGCGTAGGTATAGCCTGTTGTAGGCATCGCATAGGATTTTCTTTTATTGGGGCATTTTCAGAGAAATTTCTGAGTAATATACATGCGATCGCCATTCTATGCCCAGACCAACTGTTACAGTTATAAAAGAGTCTGTGGACAAATAACTATGAGCAACTCACCTTCAACAGAACCTCAACCTAGCTATGTAAAACTCGCTATGCGAAACATGGTGCGGAAAGGTGCAACTTCCCTAAAGCATTTTGGGTTGACTGCCATAGGGCTTTTAGCTCTCCTTGTTGGTCTTGCTTACCTAACTCACTAACCCCAAACCATGAAGAGTTTTGAGTAAGGAGACTATGTGCCCCTAAGCGTTGAATTATATGTGGAGGATTCTTTTTACGATTTGTCCCCGACAACATCTGTAAAAATCGCGGATACTGATCCCCGAATTCCTTCTGAAACTTGGCAAAACTGGTTTAATAACTGGTTGGAAATACTTCACCCTCAAATTCCGCCAGCCCCAAGTTATGAAATTGGGCTGCGTTTGACAGATGACTCGCAAATTCAAGAACTGAATGCCCAGTATCGTCAACAAAACAAGCCCACAGACGTTTTAGCTTTTGCTGCTTTGGAGGTGGATTTTCCGCAAAGCAAAGAAATGCTTGCCTCTGTACCATTATACTTAGGTGATATTATTGTTTCTGTAGATACAGCACAGCGTCAAGCTCAACGGCAGGAACATAGCTTACAAACAGAGCTAACCTGGTTAGCTGCTCACGGTTTATTGCACTTATTGGGCTGGGATCATCCTGACGAGGAAAGTTTAGGGCGAATGTTAGAACAGCAAGTAATATTGCTGAACGCAATAGGTATTGCTATTGACATAGAATAGCAGTAGTTATGTCTGCTTAGTGTTAATTTTGGGTAATGCTTTTATAATACTTCTGTGGAAAATTGCTTAAAGATTGCCTCAAAGTTAATTCTGCCATTAAGATCGGCGAATATTCCCACTGTAGCAACTCTATTTTTGTATTTTTAAGTCTATGTCCCCAAAAATTTCTCCATCACCAACGCCTACCTCGTTACAAACACTGGTGTCTAACGAACGGGAATTTTCCTGGAAAGTAGCCTCTAATCTATTTGTGAGTTTTAAATATGCCTGGGCTGGAATCAGTTATAGTTTTCAAACTCAACGTAATTTTCGCATCCACGTCAGTGTTTGTGCAATGGCGATCGCTTTAAGCGTTTTTTTGCATCTGCAAGCTGTGGAAATAGCGGTAATTGGGATAACTAGTGGTTTAGTTTTGGCATTAGAGTTACTAAATACAGCGATCGAATCTCTTGTAGACTTAACGGTTAAGCAGACATACCATGAATTGGCGAAAATTGCTAAAGATTGTGCGGCAGGTGCAGTCCTTATCTCTGCTTTGGTCGCGGTGCTGGTAGCTGGTACGCTATTGCTCCCTCCTTTGGTAAAGTTAATTATATCGACTTTGTAAATATGGTTTGCAACGCCGATAGCGTTCGCGTAGCGTCTTGTAGAGAAGCGGTAGTGAGTCATCGAGCGTCATAGCCCAACTCAGGCATCGGCAAGCGAATTGGTAAGAGAATCACACTCTAACCAATCGACTTTAAAGAACACATATAAGCAATTCAAAATTTAAGAAGTGGCTGGTTGTAGAATAGCCGCTTCATATCTATACGTCTACGTCAGCGTTATTTTTATATCTATAGGACTTACACAAAAAATAGCCCAAACCTTGATTTTCCGGTAGGGGCAATTCATGAATTGCCCCTACCTGTAGTTTTGCGTAAGTCCTAATCTAGCGAAAAAATAGTATGAGTAAATTGGTGAGTGTTAAAAACTAGGAGTGATGAGCTTTGATTATAGTTATCGACAATTACGACAGTTTTACATATAATTTAGTGCAGTATCTGGGAGAATTGGCAGCAGAATTCTCAGTGGCAGATGATATTAAAGTTTTTCGTAACGACAAGATATCTATAAATGAGATTCGGGAATTAAAGCCAAAAGCCGTGGTTATTTCTCCTGGGCCAGGTCGCCCGGAAGATGCTGGTATTTCCCTAGAATTGATTAAACAGCTAGGACAAGAGTTACCAATATTGGGTGTCTGTTTGGGACATCAAAGCATTGGTCAAGTATTCGGTGGTAAAATAATTCCTGCTCCAGAGTTGATGCATGGCAAAACCTCTCAGGTGTCTCATACTGGAGTGGGGGTTTTCCGGGGATTAGAAAATCCTCTAACCGCCACCAGGTATCATAGTTTGGTCATCGAACGTGAGACTTGCCCAGATGTGTTAGAAATCACCGCTTGGGTTGAAGATAACACCATTATGGGAGTGCGGCATCGGAACTATCCTCACATTCAGGGAGTCCAGTTTCATCCAGAGAGTGTCCTGACATCTTCAGGAAAACAGTTATTGCGAAATTTTCTGGAACAGTTACAGTCGAGAACATAATTAATGAAACGACGACAATTGATGGGCTATGCTGGGGCGGCGTTGGCCACAGCTTTAGTTACTACCTTGAGTTCTGAATCTCAAGCTGATGCACAATCTAGCGGTTTATCAGTTCAGTGGTTAGGTCATACTTGCTTTCTTTTTACTGGTGGTGGTGCGAAAATTCTCGTCAATCCATTTCGGTCGGTCGGCTGTACTGCTAAGTATCGTCCACCAAAAGTTGCAGCAGATTTGGTACTAATTAGCAGTCAACTGCTAGATGAAGGTGCTGTGGACGTATTACCGGGAAATGCAAAACTCATCTACGAACCAGGAGTTTACGAGTTTAAAGGTATTAAGCTTCAAGGAATTGCCATAGACCACGATCGCAAAGGTGGTAAGCAGTTTGGCTCAGACACCGCTTGGAGTTGGAAGCAAGGTGGAATTAATATCCTACACTTAGGCGGGGCTGCTGCACCCATTTCCATTGAGCAGAAAATCCTGATGGGACGGCCTGATGTCGCATTCATTCCAGTGGGAGGCAGTGCAAAAGCCTACAATGCTCAAGAAGCAAAGCAGGCTATTCAAGTATTAAACCCAAAACTGGTGATTCCAACGCATTACCGGACACAGGCGGCTGATACTGCTAAGTGCGATATTTCACCACTGGATGATTTTCTCACCTTAATGCAAGGCATGAAAGTACGGCGCAGCAATACAGATAGTATTTCCATTACCCCTAAAGATTTGCCGGAAAATGGAGAGATTCAGGTTTTAACTTACAAGTTTTAAGCCGCAGGCAGTGAGGGAGAAGACGAGAGGTAGGGGATTTCCAAATCAAAAAATATCCTAAAACTGACGCAAAAATCCTCTCCATTTCTACCCTCTCTGTGTTGCGCCAGGTGCTACAAACTCCTCCACCCCCGCAACGCACTGGATTCTCTGCGCCTCTGCGGTTCGTTTATTTGGATAATTTATTTCTTGGAAATCCCTAGCTAGAAAAAATTACTAAGAGACGCGATGCATCGCGTCTCTTAGTAATTTTTAGAACGTATACCACTCTGCACCAAGCTTATCTGCGTCGCTGATGGGAGTCTCAGTTGCTGTTGTCCCATCTATAGTCCAAATTTTGTCTGCACCTGCTGTCTGATCGCGCCAGTAAATATCGGTCTTACCGTCGCCGTTATAATCGCCAAGAGATGGTGTCAAAGCCGCGCTATTAGTTGGTAAGAAAGCTTCTGTAGATACTGTTGTACCATCCATTAACCAAGCGGTGTTCTCACCAGTTGTGCCATTGTGCCAGAAGATATCGGTCTTGCCATCGCCGTTGAAGTCACCAATTTGAGAAGTCCAGGATGAGTCAAGGGTTCCTAAAGCTCCTTCTGTGACTAAGATACCATTCATTGTCCAAACCTTGTTCTCGCCTGTTGTAGCGTTTCTCCAGAGAATATCAGTCTTATAGTCGCCGTTGAAATCACCAAGGCTAGCAGTCCAGGCGGCATCTTGTGATTGCAGGGCAAATTCAGTCTTTTGCGTACCATCCATAAACCAAGCGCTGTTATCGCCGGTTGTGGCATTGCGCCAGAAAATGTCACTCTTACCATTGCCGTCGAAATCAACAATGGTAGGAGTTAATGCTGTGTCTGTTTTATCCAGAACAGTTGCACTCAGAACGGTAGTACCATCCATCTCCCAAATAGCGTTCTCACCGGTTGTACTATTGTGCCAGAAGATATCGGTTTTGCGATCGCCGTTAAAATCTCCAATCTGAGGACTCCACCCTGTATCAACGCTGGTTAAAGAAGCTGTATTAGCAACTTTGGTTCCATCCATTAGCACGATGGTATTCTCACCAGTTGTCTTATTCCGTAATAAGAAGTCGGTTTTGCCATCAGCATTGAAGTCAGCAATTTTGTAATCGTAGGAGGATACGTCGAATTTACCCAAAGAACCCTGTTCGATAACTTTTGTTCCATCCATCAACCTAACGATAATCTCACCGGTTTGAGAATCGACCCAAACTTTGTCGGTTTTACCATCACCGTTGAAGTCAGGACTAATGGCTGCACTGGTTAGGTAAGGATTAGGGTTGGGATTTGATGACGTTTTTACAGGCTTGCTGTCCTCAGTAGACGATTGAATTTGTAATGTTTGTAAGGAACTTTTATTCCAAGATCCCAAATTAGAACTTAAATTCTCAAAAGAAGATGTCAAGATGTCTGATTTTTTGAAAGAAGCTGATGCCCATTCAGATGTATTCAAAGATAAAGGTGAGGAATTTGTAGTTCCAGACATGGTGGATTTTTATGATTGGTTGTCATATTTTTTTAACTTTTTTCCCCAATACTTTTCTGTAACTAAATAACATTTACTATGTTTTAAAGATTTCGTTATAAGCATTTTTTATTTATTAATATCGTTATTTGAAGACAAATGTTTATTTCTTATAAAGGATTTTTAAGTTTTTTTCAAGTCCTATATAAGCAATTTTAAAATATTGATTTTTGTTTGTATATATGCTATTTTGCAGATAAAGTCTTATATAAGATATCCTATTTTAGTTGTCAAATCGAACCGCCAAGCCGCCAAGTCGCCAAGAGAGGAAGGAAGCTCAGAAATCATTTAGGATTGCTATAATTTTATTAATTTCTGACACAAACAAATATTAGTTACAATAACTTAGATTAGCAACTACCGAGAAGCACAATCTGTGCGACCGCTAGTTAATAAAAGTGTAAAATAACACAATACTTTAATACATACATTAGTTATGCAAGCAGAATATCGGCAGCGTCGTGAGCAGTTAATGGCAAAAATTGGTGATGGCACAGCTATTTTTCGCAGTGCGCCAATGGCAGTGATGCACAACGATGTCGAGTATGCTTATCGACAAGAGAGTGATTTTTTTTACCTGACTGGTTTTAACGAACCAGAGGCAGTAGCAGTGTTAGCGCCGCATCATTCAGAACATCGGTTTGTGCTGTTTGTCCAACCGAAGGATCGCGAAAAGGAAGTATGGACTGGTTATCTTTCTGGAGTAGATGCAGCCAAGGAGAGGTATGGTGCTGATGAAGCATACCCCATTAATGAGTTAGATGAAAAGTTGCCCCAGTATTTGGAAAAAGCCAGCCGCCTTTATTATCACTTAGGACGCGATCGCACTTTCAACGACCAAATCCTTACACATTACCAAAGTTTACTGCGGACTTATCCTAAACGCGGTACTGGGCCGATCGCTATCGAAGATACTGGCCCTGTTCTCAATGGCATGAGACTAATTAAAAGTGAAGCTGAATTGGGGTTAATGCGTCAAGCCGTGGCGATCGCAGTCGAAGCACACAATTACGCGCAAGAAATCGCTGCACCTGGACGTTATGAGTATGAAATTCAAGCGGAGATGGAACGCATCTTTCGAGTCCGGGGTGGAATGGGGCCAGCTTATCCTTCGATTGTGGCTTCTGGTGTGAATGCTTGCGTACTCCACTACATTGAAAATAATCGGCAAATGCAGGATGGAGAATTACTGCTAATTGATGCTGGGTGCGCCTACGGTTATTACAACTCAGATATTACCCGGACATTTCCTGTGGGGGGTAAATTTACACCAGAACAGAAGACACTGTATGAGATTGTACTAGAAGCGCAAAAACAAGCGATCGCTCAAATTAAACCAGGTAATCCCTTTAAATTAGTTCACGATACAGCAGTACGTGTTATCACCGAAGGTTTAGTTGAACTTGGCATCCTCAAAGGTGAAATTGATAAGTTAATTGAAGAAGAGAAATATAAACCATATTATATGCATCGCACCAGTCATTGGTTAGGTTTGGATGTTCATGATGTGGGAGTTTATCAGCATGGTGAAGATAAACCACAGATTTTACAACCAGGTCAAATTTTGACAGTGGAACCGGGAATATATATTGTGCCTGATACCAAACTAGCAGAAGACCAACCAGAGACTGATTCTCGATGGATTGGTATTGGTATTCGGATTGAGGATGATGTGTTAGTTACACCCGATGGGCATGAAGTGTTAACTGCGGGGGTTCCCAAGGCAGTAGATGAAGTGGAAAGATAAAAAAATGGGGATGGTACAAACCATCCACAAACTAAAATTGCGGACAAGCCATCAAAGTAGTTGTCAGAATCCCTAAAATTTTATCTATTTCTTTAATAAAGTAATCATTTTTATCGATAAAGATGGTATTCTCACAAAGTTTGAGAAATTTCCAATCTGTTCCTGTTGTGACTACACCATAAATTTCATTGATAATATTTCCTTGTTGTTGGTTAAACAATTGAGATGCAATCATTGTCGCAATGCATTGCCCTAAACCAGATTTAATACTCTCATTTTTAGCTTCCACAATAGTCACGACAGGGCTAGTAATATCATATTGCTCTGGTGAACAACTGAGAATAAAATCACAACGTCCTTCTAAACCTTTAGAAGCATCTACATTAAACTCTGAGCCAGAAAATAGACTAATTTGGTATTTAAAGAAGCGTTTAACTTCAATTAAAACAGGCATAATAATTAGTTCAGAACGAGCTTTTTCTGTATTTATTGCTGTCACCAAAGGTAGATGCTCAGAGAAAATCAAATTTAGATATTCACTTGGAGAAACTGTCTGCACGTTGACAAACAAATCTTGATTTTCAACAAAGATTAATTTAAAGTCAGTTTTAACTTTGCTGAGATTAAAGGCGCTGTACGGCACTATATTTATTACCCCTTAACATAATTCGTAATGGGCTAACGCCCCGCTACGCTAACGTAATTCGTAATTAAAAATCGGGTTAGAGTCCAAATTACCAACCATAACGTAATTACTTTCTTGGGAATTACGAATTACCAATTGTTAACCGATAACGGCTATATCTCAAATCAAGAACAGCCTTCAACAAATTCAACTTCTGGCAGTTTACCTGATCTAAACTGTGTAACACGTTTGCCATCAGTCTCGAAAACAACGCGATAGTTCTGATCAGCACGCTCTTTCGGGATAAATGTCAAGTAGTGTCCACCTTGGACGTATTTATGAGGTGTGACTTTAATTTGTCCTGGATAAAGAGACTTGATTTGCACTTCGGTGTCGCCAATTTTTGCACCTTTGAGGGTAGTAATCTCGGTATTCTGCCGCACATCTACTCTAGAAATACGACCTTCTGTAACCATAAACGAAACATTTTTGGGTTCATTTTGTGGCTTAACATAGTAGCAACTGTTGTTCGGCGAATCTCCCGGTAGCTTAGTACCAGAAGCTTTTGCCGCTTGGGAAACAGTCATCCCAACTCTTACCTCTCCAATACCATTGATGAACAATTTCGATTTATTTGTCAGTTTCGCCTGTGCTACAACTGTGCCGATAGTTAGAAAAGAAACTGCCAACGTTAAGGAAGCAAGAGTCAATAATTTAGTTTTACTATTCATAAATTGTGTAAATAAAAGTGGGTGGATTTTTCTATACAGTAGCTGTGCTAACAGTTTCGGATTTTCAAGTTGGTAATTGGCGAAATTTTGATATTACTTCAATCAAACCAATGATATTACGGTTGAATTCAGGTAAATCTTCCGCAGGTATCCAATATTCTTGATGTATAGAACCGCCTACAGTTTTTACGGAGTAGCGGCTTAAAAACTCTGCACGCACCTGAAAACGTGTAACATAGCCGATGTATTCTGTGTCAGTACTTGCTGCATTCCAGTTACGGGCAATTTGTGCGGCGTATTCTTCGTTAAGTACCGGGTAGAAAATAGGCTGTTCAGGTAGTCGAGGAGGAAATTCGCGATCGCCACTTTCCCTAATCAAAGCCAGTTCTTTTGGCCCAGTGGGACGGAAAAGTGTAATTGTTTCTCTATCAACCTTGGGCAAAGGTTCTCGTGCTTGCAGCCATGCGGTGGGAATACCTGACACACCTGTAGATATTGCCACGATGCCACCCGCGATCGCACAAGTAGTATCTCTATCTCCCAAGCCACTTACAGTTAACCACAGTGCTTCTTCGTAGTTATCAAGGTGCTGGGCAGCACACCATAGTGCAAAGGGGACTGTATCTTGTGCTGAGATATGAGTGCCATTTCCCAGTAGAGTAGCTGCTGATTGCACTGGTGTTTTCTCCGACAAATCATAAGCACTGCGGATTTTTGAACTTACCTCACTTTCTGGAACATAAGGTAAGACAAGGTTAAGAAACTCTTGTTTACTGGGTATAGAACCTTGTAATCTCGCCGCCCAAGCAGCAGCAACTGCTACGGCAATTGCACCTGCGATCGCTTCTGGATGGGTGTGAGTTACTTCGGCACTACAACGAGCTTGATTGACAACCAAATCCAGATCCTCTGCGAAGAACGCCCCTATGGGTGCAACCCGCATTGACGCCCCATTACCATAGGAATCATGTCCGTCAAACAGACTACTCGCCACTTTCTGCCAGGGTTCGCCATCCTGTATCCGCATTAGCAGCCCGTGCATTGCTGCACCATATCCCCGTTCGCTGTCGTATTGTTTCGCAAAGCTTTCTGCCAGCCTATCTTGGTTAATTTCCCCATATTCTTGAAGAATTGCCACAATCGAAAGCGCCATTTGAGTATCGTCGGTATAGTACCAAGGTGATGCTGGGATGGCACGGGCGATAATCAGGCTTTCTGCCACATCTGGATGGAGAAAAAATCGCTCTCCAAAAGCATCCCCCACCGATAAACCTTCAAGGGAGTTTTGAGCGCAAAGGAGGCGAGGATCTTTTGTTGTTGACACAATTCACTCCTGGGCTAGAAAAACTGTGTATTCTAATTGTATTACAAAGTTTACATAAAATAATGGGGATAGTTAATACCATCCCCATTGAGATTGAGCTATTGCTCAAGATTTTTCCTTAAAAACTTACAGTTGCGGTACGTACTGTTGTTTCTCAGGAACTTCAGCGTACTCAGCCACAATCTGGCGGAATTCTTCGCCATCAATGGTTTCTTTTTCGATGAGCAGATCGACTAAGCGATCGGTGACAGTGCGATGATCGCGGACAATCTTCTTGGCATTTTCGTAGCATTCTTCCACGATCGCTCTGACTTGTCCATCAATGCGGGAAGCGATGGATTCGGAATACTCAGATCGGGTTGTCCAGTCACGACCTAAGAACACTTCACCCTGCTGGCTTTCCAATGAAAGTGGCCCTAAATCGGACATCCCGAACCGAGTCACCATCTGCCGTGCCATTCCCGATAACTGCTGCAAGTCTCCACCAGCGCCAGTTGTGACTTCAGCAGCCCCAAAAATCACCTCTTCGGCAGCGCGGCCACCCAAAGCACCAGTAATCCTAGCTTTCAACTGAGAACGAGAAATTAACCCTTGTTCTTCGTTAGGAGTAAACCAAGTTAAACCTTGTGCTTGTCCCCGTGGAATTAAGGTGACTTTTTGCACTGGGTCATGGTTTTTTAATAAAGTCCCCACTAAGGCATGTCCGATTTCATGGTAGGCAATTAAGCGCTTGCTCTTGCTATCTACCAAAGGAGTGCCTTCCATACCAGCAACTACCCGATCCACCGCATCATCAACTTCGCGGAGGGTGATCGCTTCTTTGCGTCTTCTAGCGGTCAAAATTGCCGCTTCGTTGAGTAAGTTAGCTAAATCAGCCCCAGTGAATCCAGGAGTGCGGCGAGCGATCGCATCTAAAGATACGCTAGAGTCTAGTTTCTTGTTCCGCGCATGGACTTCCAAGATTTCCAAACGCCCTTTGATATCGGGTGCATCGACTGTTACTTGTCGATCAAAACGACCGGGACGCAACAAGGCTGAGTCTAATACGTCGGGACGGTTGGTAGCAGCAATAATAATGATGCCTGTGTTACCTTCAAACCCGTCCATTTCGGTGAGCAACTGGTTGAGGGTTTGCTCTCTTTCATCGTTACCGCCACCAATACCAGCGCCCCGTTGCCGTCCTACTGCGTCAATTTCATCGATGAAGATGATGCAGGGGGCATTGTCTTTGGCTTTTTTGAACAAATCGCGGACGCGGGATGCACCCACACCAACGAACATTTCCACAAATTCCGAACCGGAAATACTGAAGAAAGGTACGCCTGCTTCGCCAGCGATCGCTTTTGCTAGTAAAGTTTTACCAGTTCCCGGAGGCCCAACTAACAGCACTCCCTTGGGAATCCGTGCGCCCACAGCAGTAAATCTTTCTGGCTGCTTCAGGAAAGTAACAACTTCTTGTAGTTCTTCTTTAGCTTCTTCAATCCCGGCTACGTCATCAAATTTGACTCCGGTTTTCGCTTCCATTTGGAAACGCGCCTTGGATTTGCCAAAGTTCATTGCTTGACCTGGGCCGCCAGGGAGGTTGCTAGAACGCCGGAACAAAAAGAACAACCCGGTAATCAATAAAACTGGAAAGACGAGATTGCCCAACAATCCCCAAATTGCCCCATCATTCCGCATGGGGTGAGCATCAAAACTAATATCTTTTTCTTTGAGCTTGCTAATTAACTCAGGAGCGTTAATAGGCAAATCTACCCGCCACCTTTGGACACGATTTTCGATATCTGGATCGCGGGCTTCGATAATAGCTGTTCTACCGCCTTCGTACAGATCCACACTGCTGACGCGATCGCCATCTAAATATTCTAGAAAGCGCCCATAAGTCATGCGGGTATTGGCTGTATTCTTACTCATGTCAGTAGGAGCGCCTGCAAAAGCCCCTTGCCAGAAGAAAAAGCCAATTACCAAAGCCGGCAATGTCCAGAGTACTACGACTTTCCAAGAGAATTTCATCTTAATTTGCCTCTAGATGCTTATACAACTCATCAGCATTAGCAACCGAAGTGTAATCACTCTGTCACTTTAAGCTGTTAAACGGATGTCTATAAATCCATTTTGTTTAATTTGATCTCTTATATGCACTGCCATAAGGAAATTAGGGCATTATGGCAATGCCAACAAGAATCTTAATCAAAGTTAACTTAATTTTAATACAATATCGCACGAGAAAAGGGAGATGAGGGAGACAGGCGAGACAGGGGGAATTATTTAACAAGTTTCTTCCCCATGCCCCATGCCCCATGCCCAATTCCCAATTCCCAATTCCCAATTCCCAATTCTTAATGCTTTACTTAACTTCTGTAATTTTTAGAGTGTAAGGAAGATACTTACCTTTTTCGTAAGAACCAACCCAAATTTGGTAATTTCCAGCCAACCATTCACCAATAATGCCGGCATTTTTGCCATCAAAATCGTCATTGCACCAAGTACCACCCGGGCCCTTGATAATGATGGTGGTATCTTCAGGACTTTGGACTTGGAGTTTCAAGTAGTCAAATTTACTTGTTAGCACTAATGTGTGGTCAGGTCTTTCATCAACAAATCCGGTACAAGGCCCAGTGGCTGTTTCACTTCTCGCACCTATTTGACTACCAGATATTGAACCACCACTCATCCCGCGAACTGTCAGGGGGTCTGGCGAAAACTGAGGGCCAATAGTTACATCTCCAAATATCGTTGGAGCTTCTTGAGCATCAGTCACAGCGTTAACTGTCGATGTGATTAAGAGCGTAACTATCATCAACGATAATCTCATCCCTCTATTGAGCGCTTTTGTCAGCATTGTAATTACGTTCGCTTCTAAGTGTTTTTGAAGACATTAATTTTACACACCAAGTTCCCGACGTGAGGAGAATTGACTACCTATTTTAGATTTAAAATTGGGGATAATTCATTAGTAATTAGTCAATAGTTTCTTGTTCTTATAGTTGCTTTACCTTATGGATAGGGACACACCTTTGTCAGCCCCTAAAATCTAAAATATTTCTAGGACTTACGCAAAAAAATAGCTAAAACCCTTATTCTTAGGTAGAGGCAATTCATTAATTGCCCCTACGTCTTGTAGTTTTGCGTAAATTCTCTATTTCTAAAATCTGGAAGTAACCGCTAATTAGCTTCTGTTATTGCCCTACTCAAACGCGACTTGTCTGATTTAGAGCAATTTTCATAAACTCAAAGCTAAAGATAGCACTGGTCGATGGGCGTATTATTTCCTTTATGTAAGACCTGCTTTAGAGCAGGAGTTATTAAAAGCACTCGAATCAAATCAAACTATTGATTTAGAGGATTATGGAAAGGTTGTTGGTTCTTGTTATGGAGAAAAACCTGATGATAAGCTTAAGGCTTTATTAAAAGAAAAATATGGGTTTGATGTTTATACAGCACTTGCGTCTATTATGAGGTACACTAGATTAAAATATAAATACTTTTAAATAAAGTCATACTCTGTCGATCTTCGAGAAAAAATATCTCAATTAGGAAAGTAGCAAACATATTTTCCGTGTCAAAGAGTTTAGTGCAAAAGCTTGTAAAACAACAAAAACTTGAAGGAAATTTACAGCCCCAGCCGCGAGGAAAACCACAATTTAGTCATCTGACAAATGCTGACGTAGAGTTAAGAGAATTAGTAGAAGCGTATCCAGATGCAACATTGATAGAGTTGTGTGAATTATTTGCAGACAAGACTGGCAATTGGGTAGGTCAAAGTGCAATGTGTCGGGCTTTACAGAAATTAGGATTAAATCGTAAAAAAAAAACAAAGAGGAGTACGCAAGCAGGGACTCTAAGAGTCCTGAATTTAAGATTAGATTATTGGGAGAAGGTTAAATATATAGAGCCAGAAAATTTGGTATTTTTGGACGAGACTGGTGTCCTACTTGGGTTAACCAGGACTTATGCCCGTTCAAAAATGGGAACAAGAGCTTACTCTCTTAACCCCTTCTATAGAGGCTCAAAAGTTACAGTAATTGGAGCAATTAGTATTAACAAAGTAGTTGCATTAATGACAATGAATAATTCAATGGGTGGCATCGCATTTGAATTATTTGTTGAGAAGTTTTTAGTGCCAAATTTATGGTCAGGAGCAGTGGACATTAATTGATAATTTATCTGCACATAAACTAGATTCAATTGTGCCAATGATTGAAGCTGTAGGTGCAAAAGTTATTTGTTTATCCTCATACTCCCCCGATTTTAATCCAATTGAATTATGGTGGTCACAACTTAAATCTTTTTTACGCAGTTTTGCTCCAACTACAACAGAAATGGTTGATAAACTAATCTCAGTTGCACTCGACTTAATAAATCCTCAACATTTAAGAAACTGGTTTGCTAGTTGTTGTTACTGTACCTCATAACAGCCGTAAATGCTGTAATTTGATATTAACAAAACATCTGTAGCTTTTTATTAATCATTTTTTGATGGTAAATAGATCCGCTTTATGGATTTTAGGGGCGCACAAATATACGCCCCTAAAATTTGAAATATTTCTAAATCTGGAAGCGATCGCTAATTAGCTTCTGTTATTGCTCTACTCAAGCGCGACTTATCTAAACCAATCTGATTTAGGAGTAACCAAGATTGGATGAGGTCGGGGCCATGAACATCTCCAGTTAAAGCTGCTCGGAGCGATCGCATTACTAAACCTTTTTTGACTTTTTGCTCTTTCACCACTTGTTTAATAATGTCCTGCGCTGCGGCTTCCGATAGTTGCGGCTGATTTTCTAAAGCTGTGACAATTGCTTCAATAACAGTAGTAGAACCTTCTTGTTTGAGTTGCGTACTACCTTCTTCGCTAAATTCAACCGTGTCGCTAAAAAACAGTTGGCTTTGAGCTACTGCATCTACTAAACGAGTTAAACTCTGGCTAATTAAAGTTACTAGTTGCTCTAACCAGGAGCGATCTCTTCCACCATCAAATTTATACCCAGCCGCTTCCCAAAAGGGTATGAGTAAATCTGTGAGTTTATCTACTGGCGTATTGTGGAGATACTGACTGTTCAACCAATCCAGCTTGTCCCAGTCAAACTTTGCACCCGCTTTATTTACCCGCTCAAAG
Organism: Nostoc sp.; assembly: GCF_036917465.1. Lineage (GTDB taxonomy): Bacteria > Cyanobacteriota > Cyanobacteriia > Cyanobacteriales > Nostocaceae > Nostoc. The sequence continues at coordinate 38,490 of NZ_JBALDL010000039.1, read as the reverse complement.
CCAAACTCCTTGGCTGCTGCTTCTAAGGTAAATATTTCTTGCGTCGAGTCTGGTGGCGACCAACCCAGCAATGTCATGTAATTCACCAAGCCTTCAGCAACAAAGCCCATTTTCTGAAATTCAGAAATAGAAGTAACTCCATCCCGCTTAGAAAGCTTGCGTCCTTCCATGTTCAAAATTAGCGGCGTGTGGGAAAACTCTGGAATTTCTGCGCCCATTGCTTCATACAGTAAAATTTGCTTGGCGGTGTTGGCGATGTGGTCTTCTCCGCGAATGACATGAGTGATTTGCATGTCGATGTCATCCACTACAACGACAAAGTTATACAGTGGTTGACCGCTACCCTCTTCTGAAGCACGGGCGATAACCATATCACCACCTAAATCGCTACCTCGCCAAGACATTTTTCCTCTTACTAGGTCATTCCAGACAATTTCTCGCCCATCTTCGATTTTGAAACGAATCACAGAAGAACGACCTTCTGCTTCAAAAGCGGCGCGTTGTTCTGGGGTGAGGTTGCGGTGACGGTTGTCATAGCGGGGAGCTTCGCCTCTAGCTTTTTGGGCTTCTCTAAGGGCCTCAAGTTCCTCGCTGGTGGTGTAGCAGCGATAGGCTAATCCTTCATCTAACAGTTTTTGCACTGCTTCTTTATAAAGATCCAGGCGTTGGGATTGGAAAAATGGCCCTTCATCCCAGTTCAGCCCTAGCCAGCGCAATCCTTCAAGAATATTGTCGGTGTATTCGGGACGCGATCGCTCTAAATCTGTGTCTTCTATTCGCAGTATGAAATTCCCACCGTGGTGGCGGGCAAATAGCCAGTTAAATACAGCCGTTCTCGCTGTACCAATATGTAAATTTCCGGTTGGACTCGGTGCAATACGGACTCTGACAGTCACAGTTAATTCTCTCTTTTGCAAAGCATGATAAATGTAGCTTATATTCAAACCCCCAATTCTGGGTCAATCCTTTTGGGGAATTCAAAACCAAAAACCACCGAATTGAAATTCGGTGATTAACAACTGACAAATTTATAACGGGACTGACGGGGCTCGAACCCGCAACTTCCGCCGTGACAGGGCGGTGCTCTAACCAATTGAACTACAGTCCCTTGTTTGGTCAACTTTGCTATCATCACTATTTTTTTTCTATTTGTCAAGTCTTTTGGAGTTATAAATTAGAAATTATTTTTGCCCCAGTCTCTCTAACGCTCTTTTATGACTCTCACGAGATAAAAATCAGAAACCTTTGTTGTCACTATTTTCTATAAATCTATGGGTAGGTTGGGTTGAGGAACGAAACCCAACGCCAATAATCCCTGCTTCTGTTGGGTAACACGAATGTTCAACCTAACCTACAAATATTTTATTTTTTCAAAGTAATAAAAGAGCGCTAAGGTGGAATTTACCCTTAAATAGACTTTGATAATACAACCTGGGGCTTAGATTCCAGATGCTCCAATATCCGGGATTGCATTTGTTTATATTGCTGTTTTAATAGCTGTTTACTCACCTGGGGCACAGAAGCTGGTGGTAGGCTATGAGTTTGTTGCACCCATGTTTTCAACATTTGTCGCTGAGTTGGCTCAATGCGACTGCTGAGAACGTTGATGCAGGAATGTGGTGCTTCCAGAGTAAAGAAAATCAAAGGATAGTGTTCATTTTCAGCCAGTAGACTTACCACCCTAAGATTTTGGGAACTTTGCATATCTAAATAACAGGGTAGCCACTTAGGAGCTAATTGCCGATTGTAGAGTATAGTTACCCACAACAGCATTGGGTGCGGCGATGTCATGAAGATAAACTGGTTATAACGGGTGGAAAGACCATAGTTTTTGATTTCTTGTTTAGGCAACATCAACCATAGTGCTGTCATAGATCCTTGTGCAGTATCTATAAGCTGGGGAAAAACTATTTCTTGAGTTGGTTTATTTTCAGGCCACAAAAGTTGCCGACAACTTTGTTCTATTGCAATTGGTAATCCAGAATCTAAGGGATGGTTCAGGATGAAATTAGAGGATATATTTGTTGGTAAACTAGTATAATTAGATTGTTCTAAGCTATTTAAAACTTGCAAAATTTGAGCGATATTTTGTGGGCGATCGTTTGCTTTTTTGGCAAGACAAGACACGATCAAATTATTTAGCTTCTGAGGTATTTTCAGAGTAGGTTTAACATCTGCGATCGTTTTTGGTGCTTCAAAATGATGTGCTTTATACCAAGCACCAAAATAATCAGTTTCTGGTTCCCAGGGTTTTTTGCCTGTGAGCATTTCAAACATCATCACACCCAAGCTATAAATATCAGAACGACTATCCAATTTTTCTCCATCTAGCTGTTCTGGAGAACAATAAGGCAAAGTGCCATTAAATCCTCTATTTGTACTAGCTGTTGATGCATAATTTAGAAATCTAGCAATTCCAAAATCGAGAATTTTAACTAACTGACCCAATATCGGATCGGGAATAACTAATATATTCGCAGGCTTAATATCTCTATGAACCAACGGACAAATTTTGCCGTCAATATTAATGCCTTGATGAGCGCACTGTAAACCCAAACAAATTTGGCGGGAGAGAGTCAAAAATATTGACAAGGGTAGCGGAATTAAATCCTTTAAACTCTTGCCGGACAAATATTCCATAACGTAGTATGGTTTTCCTTTCTCATTTAGACCATAATCATACGCCCGCACTATATGTAAGCTTTTTTGACTCAAAGCTGCACTCATTAAAGCTTCACGAGCAAAGTCTTGTTGCATCTTGGTATTGACAACAGTTTGAGTCAAAAACTTGATAGCAACTGGTATGCCTCCTAACAAAATATCATTTGCTAAGAAAACTTCACCCATGCCACCGCTACCAATTAATTGCTTGAGTTGATAACGATTGGCAAGCAAGCCCGTACTATTTGGAGATATAAATGGGCTTTGATTCACTTTGTTCACCTCTGCTACTGAGTCCATTTAAAGTCAGCAAGACATACATAAGAAGATAGTTAGGTAATGTTGGAAAGCATTTTGATAACGAACTTTCAAGAGCGCGACAAAAGTTTAAAAAAAATTTCAAATAATTTATCCATCCAATTCTTTAAACCTTCTTTTTCCGCTTTTTGATCTGTGGTTAACTTTTGTAAAATGTCTAATTTTAGTTTTTCGTACTCTGTTCTTAGAAGACTTTTGGCTTGATTAGGCAAAATTAATTCATTTGACCGTTGACTTATATCTAACCAATCTACAATTTGCTGGCGCTGATTAGCCGTGAGGCTTAAGGTTGTTACATGAGAGCAACGGTTTGGATCTTCTAGAGGAAAAAATAGTAGATGATAATAGCCTACCTCCGCTAAACTACGTGCTATATTCTGTCCTTTATTATCTTTCAAATCTAGGAAATAAGGTAGCCATTTAGTCATAGAAGGCTGTTCATCATATAATACTGTTACCCACAAAAGCATCGGATATACATTAACTTGACTAATGAATTCAGTGCCATGTATTTTATCCAAAAACTTTGTAATCTCTTCTTTAGGCAACATTGCCCAAAAAGTTGGTATAGGTCTTTGAATAGTTTGTAGTAAATGGGGAAAACCAATTGCGCCAATTGGTTTATTTTTAGGCCAATTTTTCTGCAAACACTCTTGTTCTGACAATAAAGTTGCAGGTACTAATTGAACTGGAAGTGAGAGTTTAATAATCTCACTGCTATTACTAGGTATAGCATCATTAAACTGAATATTAACCTTTTCTAAATCTTCTAATATTTGGTTGATATTTTGTGGGCGCTCGCTCACTTCTTTAGCTAAACAACTCATTAATAATTTTTGTAATACCTGTGGGATTTTGACTTGCGGATTAACTTCTTCAACTGTAGGTGGCATTTGAAAGCGATGCGCTTGATACCAAGTACCAAAAGAGTTACTTTTTGTCTGAAATGGATGTTTTCCTGTTAACATCTCAAACATTAGTACTCCCAAACTATAAATATCAGAGCGCACATCTAGGAGTTTGCGCCCTTCCATGTGTTCTGGAGAACAGTAAGGTAAACTGCCAATAAAAGAATCTGTTAGAGTCATCCCACTTCGCTCTGTTAAAAATTTGGCAATGCCAAAATCGAGTATTTTAACAATTTCTCCATATTTACTATCTTCACAAATAAATATATTTTCGGGCTTGATATCTCTGTGAACAATAGGATAAATCTCTCCTTTGAGGCTGATACCTTGGTGGGCGCATTGTAAGCCTAAACAAATTTGATTACAAATCTTCAAAAACTTCGGTATTGTTAAGGGCTGAATTTTGAGAATTTGTTTGAGATTTTTTCCTTGGAGATACTCCATTACATAAAATGGGGTTTTATCTTCAGTAACGCCATAACTTAAGATGCGAACAATATGTTTACTTTTACGCCCCAATTGAGCGCCAATAAAAATCTCTCTGGCAAAGCGTTGCGACATTTGCTGATTTGCCAAACTGAGTGATAAAATTTTGATTGCGATCGGCATACCATTTTTAGCAGTATCTTCTGCTAAATAAACTCTACCCATTCCCCCTTTGCCAATCAAATCTCTAATTAAATAGCGATTATTTAAAAATTGTCCAATGTAATTGTCTAATTCTGGTTTTTGCCCTACCATATTCTCAATTTCTTTTTGTGGCATAAAAATCATTTATGAAAAATATTGTTGGCGAATTAGTTTAATAAGTCTAGCTAATTACTAAAATTCAATCTAAAAATATAAGTTTTTGTAGGCAATTAATCATATACTGCCATCATGATTAATCTGTCTGCAAAGTTCCCTACACATTGTGTAACATATTTATTAAGGAATACGGTTGAGAAATTACACGGAAACTACAAATAGGCTAGATAAATTTGCCTATTAGATTCAGTGAATACACAGGAATAAGCTGAAAAGATGTAAATAGCAGTAAAGGGGTGATACCTCTGTACAGTTAAGGGTTGAGATTCGGCAGTAAACGACGTAATAATCTCATCAGTGGTGTTTCAATTTTCATTTTAAAAGCTAGTATTTGGGTACGTTGCAGCGAGTTAAAATTGTTATCACTGATGAGAATTAATGATTGTTGACCATCAGGTAGTTTAGGCCCAAGAGTTAAGCCTTCGATGTTGTCTAGTAGTACATCTAGGGTTCTCAAATCTAATAGCAGTTTTTTCTGAACTGGTTTAATATTTGTGGAGTCAATTGCTAAAAGGCTATCAATCTTATGAATATCATCAGCTTCTTCTAAAGAAACCTGAAACAGGGAAATAGCAAACCCTAAACCAGTAAAAGACCTTTCTAAACTTAGGAAGTGTCCTTGATTATCAAGAGCAAGTAAATCAGGTAATCCACTAGCGAATTTACCAGTTAAATTGAAAAATGGTGAAACTGGTTCAGTTTTATAAATAAATTCCTTTTCTGGCTGGCTGTTGAACAAGTTGTATTGTAAAATTCGACATGGACTGCCCATGTTAGGTTTAGCTGCGACACCATCTTGAATTAGAGCATTTTCGGTGGCTGTAAATAGATGCTTTTTATCGGGTGTGATGGTGAGACTTTCAAAAGCCAAATTGTTGCGGATACCTTGTTGGCCACTTTTATCTGGCAAAAATTTGTTTGGAATAGGAAGTGTTCTAATTTGCCTTCCAGAAGATATTGAAAACTCTTTAATAAAAGGATTAATTAGTTTTGCGGCATCGCCTTCAGAAGAAATAAATACAGTTGCTTTATTAGTTAATGCAATACCTTCTGTATCGGTTTCACCAGGACGGAATGTTTGACCATTTTCATTTAATAATGTGGTTACGCTTACAGGAACAACTTTACCTTTTTGTAGAGAACCCTTGCTTAAGTCGATTTTCAGGGTATAGAAACGAGCATTAGCTTTTTGCCCACGGTCATCGGAAACAGCATAATAAAGGTTATCTTTGGGATTATATGTAATTCCAGATAAACCTCCAAGTTCAGTTTTTTTAAAGATTAAACCTTTCGGTAAAGTGGCTTCTCCGATAAATTCTATGGTACTAACTTCAACAGCATTTGATGGTAAACTTTTGAATGAAAAAGTGATAATAAAAATAATTATGAATAAGAAAATAATTTGTGGTGGCGCGAATATTTGTTTAATTAGCTGCATAGAATTTTTATGAAAGTATAAATAAAATCTTGATTTTAATGTCATTTATGAACCAATTCAGCGCTGATAAATATCTGCTACAAATAAAAAAAGATTACATCAACCTCAGCCTAAACTTGACCCAATTGCAGAATTTAATTAGGACAATTCAAGGCACTATTGACAATTGACAACCAAAAAGCGATCGCAACTTATAAAACTTCATTGGTAGCGCAAGTATCGGACTAGCAACCAGCAAAATCGCATCTTCAGTGTCACTTACTCAAATAGCAAAACACCATTTTAATTTACAACAGCCTTTTTGTGGAGCGTTGTTGCTGGAGTGCTAACCAGTATAATAGCCTGGATATTCTTTAAAAAAAATTCGCCGCTAATCACTCTTAGCTTTGTGTCCTTTGCGGTTAGATATCCTAAACCATGTCCACTCAACCTACAATCCAAAGCATATATACCGATGGCGCTTGCACCGGGAACCCTGGCCCTGGCGGTTGGGGAGTTGTCGTCTACTTTAGCGATGGCTCAATCCACGAAATGGGCGATGCATCCCCTCATACCACTAATAATAAAATGGAAATGCAAGCTGCGATCGCAGCCCTCCAATACCTGCAAACATCTCAACAAGCCCAAACCATCACCCTACATACAGATAGCGAATACCTAATTAACTGCGTTACCAAGTGGGTGAAAGGCTGGAAAAAGAAAGGCTGGAAAAAGTCAGATGGTAAACCCGTCCAAAACCAAGAGCTTTTAGAAACTCTTGATGAACTCAATACCCAACAGGTAAAATGGCAACACGTCAGGGGACATTCTGGTAACATAGGTAACGAACGTTGTGATGTGATCGCTCGCTGTTATGCTACTGGCAAAATCCCTCCGTTACAACAATTAACTCCCACAAATTTTTATAACTCTTTATCTGCCAAAAATGACCTAAATGTAGCAAAAGTAGCTGATTATGAAAAAAACTCTCGAATAATTAACCAAAGTCCGCAAGAAATCAGTACTTCTGCACCAGAAATAACCGTTATGGAACCATCAACTGGGACAAATGCGGCCACTACCGATGAAAAACCACCAGAAATGCGGGTTTTGCAACTCCGTAGCTTGGTTGAAACTCTGCGTATCGCTGACGAAATTTCTGAAAAAGGCTACTTAATCACCAGTTCTGAGTTAGCAGACTTGATGGATGTCCACGCCAGCGCTGTTACCAGTCGGGGAGATCAGTGGCGCTGGCGAAATTGGATAGTGTCACGGGTACGCCGTGAAGGAAATCAAATTCTTTGGGAACTGGAACGCGGGGATCAAGTGGGAGGTGAAGAGGAGTAGGGAATGGGGCATGGGGCATGGGGAGATAAGGGAGATAAGGGGAATAACCAATGCCCAATTCCCCACTATATATATTTCCGTCCTCGCCACTCGCGTGGCTTGTGGAACGCAGATAAGAAAATTCGCAGCACAGCTAGAGGATCAGCTAAAGGGGAAAGCCAGAATAGCCAGCCGCCTTTAGCACTTTTGCGATCGTAAGAAGGTGCGATCGCAATTAGCATCGCAAAGCGAATCACCAGCAAAAATAAATTCAGTCCCAGCAGAAGAAGTGGGGGAGTGGGTAGAGACGCGATTAATCGCGTCTGTAGCAAGTAAGGGAGTAGGGGAGAAATCAATAAAAAACTGAGGACAATTAAAAGGGGTAAACCCTGAACAGATGTAAGTAGCCATAAATCTCCCCACAACTGCGAACGAGAAGTTGCATCTTTAAGATCGAGACTCCGCCCCCATTCCTTCCACGTCTCCATCGCCCCTTCATACATCCTTACTTTCAGCACCTTTGCGCCATCTAAAAAGCCTACTTTATACCCTTGAGCAGCAATATTTCGTGCCAATGTGACATCATCACAAAAAGAACCACTCGCACTGCTATAGCCACCCACAGCAGCTAAAACGGAGCGGCGACACAAAAAACACTGCCCATTTGCCATCACTCGTTCAGGCTGCTCTGCATTGATCCCAGCAGGATCAAATCGGTAAAGCAGAGTCATCAACAAAGCTGGTTGTAGCCAGCACTCCCCTGGATATTTGAGGATAAACTGAGGTGAAAGGGAAACTAAGTCATAGCCTTGTGCTTCGGCTATCTTCACCAAACCCGCAACTAAGCCAGGATGGGGTTGAATATCAGCATCTAGCCCTAAAAACCACTCACTACCCTCAGAACTATATAGAAAACCGTTATGCAACGCCCAAGGCCGCCCCACCCAACCAGAAGGTAAAGGATCGTCCGTCATCACACGAAAACGCGGATCTTTTTGCTGTGTCGCTTTTACTAAGTCTGGTGTACCATCACTGGAGTTGCTGTCTACAACAATAATTTCCCGAACTTCGTAGCTTTGCTGACTTAAACCAGCTAGCAGAGGGCTAATACGAAGCGCCTCGTTCAACGTGGGAACGACAACACTAACCTTACCCAAAAGTCTCGGTGTCGGCTGTTGTGGTTTTATTGGTGGCAACCGTCTTGGCCCCTTTAGCAAACGCGAAAACAGAATCGCCGTTGCTGGTACTTGGATAAGTAGGAATAAAAGGGATATGGCACTTTCTAATATTAAAGCGTTGTCTACTGTTGTCAAAATACTTATCAATTAAAATTGCGACTATACAAAATAATGTGAATTTGGCATGGGGCATGGGGCATGGGGTATTTCCCTAGTCTTCAATCCTAGTCCCCAGTCCCCAATCCCTAGTCCCCTATTTCTAGGCTATTTCAAGGCAACTTCAACCTTTGCTACTGATACTTCTTTGCTTACTGGTTCAATAGCAACTTGAGTCGCTGTGGTTGAACTCCTTAACCACAGCGCCACGGCGGGAACCACACCAAGCAATAAGCCGAGCAATACAGGGATAGAGAATCCAGCAGCTAAACTTAGTCCGGCGGCGAAGGCAAAGTTCGTTAAATAAACGACTAAGGGGAGATTGAGTTGCGATCGCTCTAATTTAATCGATGTATTTCTCCACAACAACCCTGCCACACTCATAAACAGGGCGCTAGTGCCAAACCAACCTGCATAATTTTGGTAAGGTGTCCCAAAGAAAGCTCCTGGTTGTTCCCAATACCAGAAAGGCAGAGAAGTTTGACTCATAGCTGGCTCAAGGGCAAAATCCCAACAAGTGAAGAGTAAAGCACCAACGGCTATAGCCGCAATATGGCGACCCCAACTGGGTTTTTGAGCCACTTTCAAACCAGTTCTCGCAATTAAATAAGACGACAGCCCAACATAAAACCAAGATAAAGGAATTGTAAAAGGAACTAGCCCCGCAATCTTATAACCCAAACCACTCAAGTAGCTATAATCACCAAATGGGAAACCTGTACTGGTTCCCAGTAGTTCACTTCCCAAAGAGATAAACATAGCCGGCAGCATAAATGCTAGCCAAGTTCCCAATCCCAATGTCCGGTAGGCATAAATAGAGACAGCTATTGTCCCTAAGATGATATCAACTACACCGCCGCCTGCCATACTTAACTGTATGGCAGTTTCTCCAACCTGCGATAAATTTAAAATTATGTCGGCATTAGGTATGACCAGTAGCATCCCTACTAGTCCGAAGGCTTTTGATACGATATGACCAATCAGGCATACGCGCTCAACGATAACAAGTTGTCTCATGATAATTCCTTAACAAGATGTGACACGCGGCTACTCGGCTGCTAACAGTTTACAAATGTTTAACAACATATTTAAATACTTTGTCCCGCAATTCTCTACAAACTTGTTTGGCTTTCTTGATTAAGAGCATAACAGCCTATTGATTGAAGCTATAAGAAATATGATGATAAACCTACTAGTCTAAGCTATATACTCGAAATCTACATAATCTCATCTGTAAAACTTCTGCTTTTTTGTCCCACTGATACCCGTCCGTGTGCTGAATAACTCCTTTCATTCAAGGATCTCTTTGAGGGAGGATAACCATCATAGATTAACTAAGTCCGAAAGTAAAATAAAGTCTTTAGCTAACTCCGACAAAAACCCTACATCTCAACCGTTTGCACAGCTTTATATTCGCGTAGCAGGCGATCGTCTGAGAAGAAAAAGATCGTTTGGTAAGTATGAAGAATGATACATTTACCCCAGCAAATCACACCAGGGACTACGAAGTATACCGTAATCTAGAAGTTGTCAATGAATAACTTCTAACTTAATGACCAAGAGACGGCAATTTTTCAAAGGGGTGGCAGCACTTTCTAGCTTATCTTTAGCTGGTTGTGGCTGGAGGCTGGCTGAAGTCCGTGCTAATTCTAATACTTCTAGTCAGCGTGACCAGCTTTATATCTTTACCTGGACACAATATACTGACAACCAATTATTGAAAACCTTTAGCACCCAAACTGGCATGAAAGTGCTAGCGGATGTGTATGATTCCAATGATGTCATGCTAGCTAAGTTGCAAGCTGGAGGTGGTGGTACTTACAGCATCATCTATCCATCCGATTACATGGTGCAGAAGATGCTGAACAAAGGTTTGTTGGCAGAAATAAATCACGATCGCTTAATCGGTTTAGAGAATTTATTCCCCCGGTTTCAGAATCCTAGTTATGACCTCAATAACCGATATAGCATCCCTTTTAACTGGGGGACAACAGGTTTACTTTACAATTCCGAAAAAATCAGAGATGTGCCACAAGACTGGGATTACCTTTGGCAGAACCAAAAGCAGCTTAATCAACGGATGACCTTGCTTAATGATGTTCGAGAAGTGATGGGTGCAACGTTACGGATGCTAGGTTATTCTTACAACTCGAAAAATGAACAAGAAATCAAACAAGCTTATGAAAAGTTGAAAGTGCTAAAACCTGCGATCGCACGTTTTGACACCGACGCTTGGCAAAATCAAATTCTGGCAGGAGATTTACTATTAGCAATGTGCTATTCAGCAGATGCGGTGAGAATATCTCAAGAAAATCCTAAACTCAAATATGTAATTCCTCGCAGTGGTTCTTCATTATGGACAGACACTATTGTAATTCCTAAAACAGCCCCAAATTTAGCAGGAGCTTATGCTTGGATTAACATGATTCTGCAACCAGAACTAGCAGCCCAAATCAGTCAACGCCTGAGTATTTCTACACCTAATAAGGCTGGATTTGAGCAATTGCCAAAAAGAATTCAAAACAATGGTAATTTATTTCCCTCAGAGTCGCTTTTAGCAAATTGTGAACGGGTTACTCCTGTCGGAGATTTTGAAGAGGTTTACGATCGCTACTGGACTGAATTAACTAGCAGTTAAAAAAGTTAGGAGTTATAAGTGATGAATATTGAGAAAAATGGAATTTCGCAAATAGAAGAATTAAATCGCCTACCAGTAAATTGGCTGCAACCTTTGATATTACTTGCGCCATCGGGTATTTGGTTATTACTTTTATTGGTACTGCCAACTTTGATAATTTTCGAGTTGAGTTTAGTTGCAGATATCCGGCCTGGAGATTTGGTTAATCCTAACGGATTTCAAAACTATATCCGAATATTCGATCCGCTTTATGTGCAAGTAATTGTGCGATCGCTATTTTTCGCATGTGGAACCACCATAATTTGTTTAATTTTGGGCTTTCCCGTCGCTTATTGGATTGCTCAGATAGCGCCGCAACGTTGGCGAAATTTGCTGCTATTAGGCTTTGTTTTGCCTTTGTGGACTTCTTCATTACTCCGCTCTTATGCTTGGATTACAATTCTTCGTCCTACTGGTTTATTGAACAGTTTACTCAGCACTTTCGGTTTGCCTACTTTGCAATTACTCAATCAGAGTCAAGCTGTATTTATTGGCATGAGTTATAGCTTGTTACCCTATATGGTTTTGATTTTATATGCTTCTCTCGAAAAGTTAGACAAGCGATTGCTAGAAGCGGCGGCTGATTTAGGTGCAAATCCGGTGGAAACTTTTTTTCAAGTAACCGTACCACAAATTTTGCCTGGAATTACGGCTGCTTCCATGCTGGTATTTATCACAGGCTTAGGGGATTTTGTCGATCCAGAATTACTCGGTGGTGCTTCTAGTATGACGGCAGCGCGGTTAGTTTATAATCAATTTCTTGGAGCAACCCAAAATTGGGGATTTGGTTCAGCTTTAAGTATGACGTTAATTTTGCTTGTTAGTATTGCGATCGCACTTTTAATTAAGTTTGGCGAACCTGAAGCCAAACGCTAACTTTTCGTTACTCATTTATAATAATGGCATCAAACGCCAGCGAGACAACGGTTATGCTCTCACCCGATCTCAAAAATGCGTTACCAACTACTGATGAACTTCCCTGTTCAGACGATACATCAGTGGATAACGAAGATCAAAACTTTTTGCCCAACATTTTACTCTTCTTACTCAACTCTATTTGGGCAAATCGCCTGGATTGGTACTTCGGAGTAGATATGGGAGTGTATCACACCACGGGAGTCAATCCCAGAGTACCTGTAGTGCCAGATGCTTTTTTAAGTGTGGGAGTAGAGCGCAAAAAGGGAGGTAAATCACGCAAAAGTTACGCGGTTTGGGAAGAAAATGGCATAGTTCCAATATTCACTTTAGAAATAGTATCCCACACCCCCAGAGGTGAATATGACAGGAGCGACAAACGGCTGAACAGTTAGCGCAGTATTTACTTTCTCTAGGTGTAGATCCAAATAATCTACCTGGTAATTAAGGCGATCGCGTTCCAAGGGTTGATACACTTTATCGGTACACCATACCTCTCTCCCTACTGTCGCATCACTTAACTTAAACTCCCACAGATAATTTACTGATAGCAACCAACTAAAATAAGATTAATGTCAATGATTTGTCACCATAAGCAAATGGTTTCAATCATCTGTATTACTATTCATTAGACCCTTAATTGTAGACAGAAACTCATTCTCTAAATAAGGCTTGGTTAAATAAGCCTTTGCGCCCAATTCTTGGGCAAGTTGGCGATGTTTTTCAGAACTGCGAGAAGTGAGAATTACTACAGGTATTTTTGCTAATTTGGGGTATTGACGGAAATTGCCCAGCAACTCAAAACCATTCATTCGTGGCATCTCTAAATCAGAGACGACAACTTGAATTTCTGGATGTAACTGCAACTTTTCTAGAGCTTCTACACCATTTTGAGCTTGTATTACTTGATAGCCAGATTTTTGTAGAGTGAGAGAGATAGTTTGGCGCAGACTAATTGCGTCATCTACAACTAAAACAACTTTTGGTGATTTGTTATCTGACTCTTGAGAATAACTGGGTTGGCTTTCTAGAGTTTTGGTAGAAGTAGATCCACAAAGTAATGGTGTAGATGCAAAAGTGTCTCCCGATATCGCCAAGGCTTTATGATTTGAGGGAGAAGCTATTGGTAGCGCCATGATATCAAGTGTTGTCTGTTGGAGCCTATTAGACTCTACCAGGACGGAAGCATCAATCACTAAGATAAGATTGCCATTAGCTAAACTACTACAACCATAAATATATTTTGGCTGGGCGATCGCATTTCCTAGAGGTCTGATTACCAGTTCTTGTTCACCAATTATTTGGTCAACTTCTAAAGCAAACATTCCCTGATTTCGTTTTAGCAAAAGCACCGGATTTGTCACTACGCTAGAGTCTTTAGTGGTGTATGTAGTACCAGTATTCAAGAATGAATCATTATAATCAATCAATTTTGACAGTTGGCGGAGACTAACCATAGTCTCATCACTGTCTGTATTCCAATGCAAGACTTTTTGACCTTCAATTTCTTTGATCTGCTGTTCGGAGGGAATCAAGATTTTTTCGATGCTGTCCAAAAGGAGGGCATAAACAACACCTTTGGCTTGAACCAGCATTAATTTTTCTGTAGTCATAGAAAAAGGAATTTTGAGTATGAATATTGTTCCCTGGTTGGGTGAGGATTGTACTGAAATTGAGCCATTAAGTGCATTCATCTGAGTCCGTACAATATCTAACCCCATACCGCGCCCAGAGATTTCAGTCACTTTATTAGCAGTAGAAAATCCAGGTGAAAATATCATGTCTAAAAGTTCAGATTCAGCTAGATTAGAAGTATAAACTTTAGTTTTTTCTTCAATTTGGATGGGATATAATTCAGTAGCTTTTCTGCGAATTCTGTCTAAATTTAATCCCTGACCATCATCCCGAACTTCGATAACAGTTTGGCTACTCTGATGATAGGCGCGGATTTCGATTAACCCTTGTTCTGGTTTACCAAGCTCCCGGCGAAGTTGCGGAGCTTCAATACCGTGGTCAAAAGCATTACGGACTAAATGTAATAAGGGATCGTAGAGCTTTTCTGCGATCGCTTTATCTACTAGTACCTCAGTACCAGTAAGCTTCAATTCTACAAGTTTGGCGTAAATATTCCCAAATTTATTGACCATCTGGGGGAAACGATTTAGGATGTTGCCCAAAGGCAACATTCGTGCTTCTACTAAGCTATCTATAATATTAAGAGTTAAATTCTCCTGTTTTTCACTAATTTGAGCAGCTTGAGTCACAAGCAATTCTAGAGATTCTGTGGTTTCTTGTAATTGCAGTGTTTCTTCTATTGCCTCATGCAGTGTTGTATGGAATTCTGTATATACATCCATTTCTAAAGAGTCAAATTTCACTGCAAAATTTTGTATTTCTTGTGAGGAACTATTTGGTATTTGTAATGGCAAATCACGTAATTCATTTAAAGTTGTTTGGTGTCTCGAAATTTGCCGGATTAATTGATCGATGATTTCTTTAACTTGTTCATCTTGCAAACTACGTCGTTTTTGGTAAATCAGCAATTCTCCAGCTAGATAATTTAGGTGTTGTAGCTTTTCTGTATCTACTCGAATAAAGGAAGGTTGACGAAAGTTTTTAGTTTGAACATACTGTGATTTGTCTTCTATATCTTTGTTGATTTGTGTTGCTAAATCAGACATGACTTCAATAGCTGTTTCAGGAATATCTATAGCTACCTGCTCATTGAAAGTTAATGAATCAAGCTTTTCTGAAGAATCATCAGTCGCGGTAGTCACCACTTGTTCTGTAACGTTTTCGCTAGTTTCTTCACCCCATATTGTCTCTAGTAGATTATCAGTAATTTCAGAAGATACAGATTTGGGTATTTCTTTAATAACTAACAATGATTGTAACTTGGGGCTATCAAGCCAATTTATCTCTTTGCTAGTAACTGGAGGATAATTTTTATATTTTTGTGCTAATGCATGAATTCGATTTTGTAATATTTTAATTACCGAAAGATAGATGTCACTTTTGTTAACAGAATATTGAAATTTTATTACTGCAAATAAGATGATTAATACGATCCCATTCCGATATATATAAAGACTTTTACTCTCTTTCTCATCTTGGATAAAATCAAGAAAATTTTTCAGCCAATTTTCGATATAATCAAGTAAATTGTCTCTTTCTAAGCTAGGAACCAATAAAGTGAAATTAAGGTCTGTCTTTGGTATTAGTATCTCGTGATTAAACCAGCCAAAAATGTAGCGAATTACTTTTAAATAAAATTTAGCAGTTATTGGCTTTACAGATTCATTTTTATTATTATCAGATGTAGTGAGGAACTGGTAAAATTGTTGTTCGTTGAATGTATCAATAGATAAATGATTTTGCAATTCTCCAGAGAAGTCATTATTTGCCACTATCGTGAGTTTTCGCAAAGCTGGAGAAGTTTCTCCGCCAAATGTGCGATCGCCTTCTAATACCAATTTTTGTGCTTGTTGTAAATCTGCAAGAGCAATTTCTGCGATTTTCTGCACCTGAGTTGGATTTACTTGGAGTGCTAACAGAATTGTTTGGGAAATTTCTCCTAATCCAGGTAAATTTAGAGATTCTGCTAAACCGAGAAAAACTTCAGCTTGAGAGTGTAAAAAATCGATAAATTCGTCACTACTTGGTGGATTGTTAACAGCTTCAGCAATACTGTTTAGACGTTGCTCTACTCCTACTTCAAAAACTGACTGTACAATATCAAATCCCAATTCCTCAGAAGTCGGAATATGAGCCTCATCACCAAATGCATCACCCAGCTTTTCTTGTAATTGTGCAAACACTGAAGTTGCTCGATTGAGTAATTCTTCATCATTAACAGTGCTGCCTATTAGTTGGGTGTTTAATGCTATGCTAAGACACTCATAAGCTTGTATTAAAAGTGTTTGTAATTCAGCATCGACTACCACCTTGGGATTATACAGAGCCTTAAAAACATCTTCTAAAAAATGGGCTATCATCTTAATTACTTCTAGCCCAACATTAGCAGCGCCACCTTTAAGTGTATGGGTAGCCCGCATTAAGTTATGAACTTTAGCAATACTATAATCTTCTGATAAGGTAAATAGTTCTTGTTCAATAATTTGGACTAATTCTGGGGCTTCAGCCAGAAAGTAGATGTATCCTTGTTCACGAATTTCGCTATCTGTAATCATAGTGAGCGAGTGGGGAGTGGGGAGTGGGGAGTGGGGAGTAGGGAGTAGGGAGTAATTTAAATTAAAATTCCCTACTCCCTATTCCCTAGTTAATTTACTTTAAACTTACTAGAAGTTGTTAATAAGTCTTGCGCCATCCCTGATAAATCTTGAAAGACAGTAGCAATTTCTTGAGATTCAGCAAAAGTCTTATTAGCAATTTCTGCTACATCTTGCATTGATTTTGTGACTGTTACAGATTGCGTCATTTGTTTTTGAGTTGCTGCGGTAATCCGCTCGATTAGCTGACTAATTTCGGCAGTCGCTGAAACGATCGCATTCAAGTTTTGGCGAGTGTCACTAACAAGATTTGTGCCTTCTACCACCTGCTGAATACCAGTTTCCATTGCTAATGCAACTTCCCCGGTTTCTGCTTGAATTTCCTGAACTAATTTTTCGATTTCAATGGTTGCTGCTGCTGACTGACGAGATAAAGAACGAACTTCATCAGCTACAACTGCAAAGCCTTTGCCATATTCACCAGCACGGGTGGCTTCAATAGCTGCATTCAAAGCCAATACGTTTGTCTGTGTAGCAAAATTACCAATCAAACTCACCACTTTGGAGATTTTTTGCGAAGATTCACTGAGGCGTTTAATCTTTTTGCTGGTTTGAGCAACGGTTTCACGAATTCCTTGGATTGCTTTTACAGTTAGGTTCATCGCAGTATCGCCAGACTCTACTGTTTGATTAGCTTGTTGCACTGCTAGTTGCACTAACTCGGCATTCGTCACCACAGCTTGAGTAGAGTCTACCATCTGTTGAATTTTGCCTAATGCTGCGGTAATTTCCTCAGATTGTTGTTGTGCCAGATTATTCAGTCCCGCTAGTGAAGCCTCGCTATTGCTAGAAGTTTGAGCAACTTGTTGAGCAGCTCCCTGTACCTGAAGAACTATTTGCCGCAGTGCTTGCAGGGTATTATTGTAAGCATCGGCGATCGTACCTAGTTCGTCTTCTGTAATGGGTGCGCGTACGGTTAAATCACCGTTGAGGGCAGGTCTAAGGGCTGTTAGCAGTTGAATAGATCGTTGTTGTAGTAACTCCTTGGCAGCCTTTTCTCGTGCTGCTGCTTCTGCTAATTTGGCTGACTGCCCTTGGACTTGTTGCAAATATTCAGTCTGTTGTAATGCTAGTCCTAACTGGTTGCCAATGCGTGATAACAAGGTGACTTCCGATTCTTCCCAATCACGAGTTGCAGAATTTTGATAAGCTCCCAGCAATCCCCACAATTGCTCTCCTACAAATACAGGAACAATTACATAAGCTTTGACTTCAAATTGCTCTAAAATTTCAAGATGGCAATTAGAATGACCTACCTGATAGATGTCATTTACAACAAAGTTTTCAGCCTGGGCATATCGACCTCCTTGAGTTTCTTGCAAGTGAGTATCTTCCCAGACAGTTTTGATATCGGGGCCTACCAGTTTTACCCAAGTATGACCTACTGATTCTGCTACAAATTCACCAGTCCAATTAGGGTTGAAGCGATAGACTGCGACGCGATCGCATCGTAATAATTGCCGTACTTCTTGAGTGGTTGTTTTGAAGATTTCTTCGACATCTAAAGATTGTCGGATGCGGTTACTAATCTTGGTGACAGCTTTTTCTTGCTCTGCTATCTGAGCTAGTTTGTCAGATTTCAAGCGCACTAATTCCAAATAATCTATCTGTGATTTAGCTAGGCTAAATTGCAAGCTGATCTGAACCAAAAAGGTCACTTCCCAGGTTTGCCATTCACGGTGGCTAGAATTTTGATAAGCTGCCAGCAAACCCCACAATTTATCCCCGAAGAATATAGGAACAATTATGTAAGCTTTGGCTTCAAACTGCTCTAAAATCTCAATATGGCACGGAGCAAGTCCTACTTTATAGATATCATTAACGATAAAGTTTTCACCTCTGACATACCTACCTCCCTTAGTATCTTGCAAGTATGTATCGTCTAAAACGGTTTTAATCTCAGGGCTTACCAGTTTTGTCCAACCAGTACCTACAGACTCAGCCAAAAATTCGCCACCCCAGTCAGGGTTAAAGCGATATACGGCGACGCGATCGCATCGTAGTGATTGACGCACTTCTTGAGTGGTTGTTTTGAAGATGCTATCTACATCTAAAGATTGCCGGATGCGACCTACTATCTTAGTGAAAGCTTTTTCTTGTTCAACTATTTGAGATAGTTGCTCAGATTTCTGATACATTTGTTCGAGATATTCACCTTGTGAGATAGCTACGCCAAATTGCAGCCCAATTTGAGTTACAAAGCTTTCTTCCCAAGGTTGCCAATCACGAGGGCCAGAATTTTGATAAGCTCCCAGTAAACCCCATAATTTCTCTCCAGAAAATATAGGGGCAATGATATAAGCTTTCATTTCATACTGCTCTAAAATATCAATGTGGCATTGAGCATGACCCATTTTATAGATGTCTTTGGCCACATAGCTTTCACCCTTGGCATAACGTCCTCCTTGGGTATCTTGTAAGTGAGTATCTTCCCACACCATATAAAAATCAGGGCTGACCATTTTTATCCAGCCATTACCAACTGACTCAGCGACAAACTCGCCACTCCAGTCAGGGTTGAAGCGATAAACACCGACGCGATCGCATTTTAGTAATTGACGGACTTCTTGAGTGGTTGTTTGAAAAATCTTATCGACACTTGATGCCCGCAGAATTTTGTCGATGACTTTAGCTACTGATTTTTTTGCTAGTATTCGCTGTTGTTCTTCTTTTTTGAATTCAAAACTCTGTAATTTGTAGATTAATTCTGTTGTAATTTGAGATAAGAGACTAATTTCTACTTCTTGCCACTGCCGCGTTGAGTAGCAATTATTTACTGTTAGTAAACCCCAGACTTTACCTTCTACTACAATTGGTACACTCAAACTAGCTTTAATTTGAAATTTATCTAGCAGTTGCTTTTGATAAGGGGTAAGTTGAATCTGACTGATATCATCAATAACTACAGGTTCTAAATAGTCTTGATTGGTATATAAACCAAAAATAATTCCGGGAATATTTTCGCCTAAAGTCGGTGTCCAACCTAGTGTTCTAGATTCTGCTAAAACATTACCTGAATCAAGGGAAGTAAACTGATAAATTAAGGCGCGATCGCAGCCAATTTTTTCTCTAATTTGCGCTACAGTAATTTTGAGTAGTGTATCAATGTCTGGGGCTTGGCGCAGATGGATTGTGATATCTTGTAACTGTCGCCGCCAAGTTTTAAATTCCTGAGCGATCGCATTTAATAAAGATATTTCATTGCTAGCAATATTTGCTATATCAGCTTTCCCATTCATATTTTCCACTTCAGGGATTAGATGCTCAGTTTCATGGCTATTGTTATACAAAAATGTCATTGGATTGTCCTCAATTTTTTTATGGATAATAATGAGAAATTTTGCAGGTAATAATGAACTATTATTTTGTTAGTAAGGATTAGAATTTGTCAAAATACTATACTTAAATCACTCATTATCAAATGTTCAATGATCAATCTTCCAAATGGGAGCTTGGATAATTGTCATGGCATCCAAGTTGAAAATCACATCTTCAGATTCATTAATAAAGTATCCCTCTAAGAAAGGTGATATTTTAGGATAAAATAATTCGGCACTTGGGGGTTTCATCTGATGACTATCTAGCCATTCAATATCTATAAGCTGTCGCACCAATAGTCCCAAATACTTTCCATTGTTTTCCAAAACAATCGCCATCATTTTTGAAAGTAAATTTGCTCCTTGGGAAATTGGAGGATAACCTAACATTGCCTCTAAGTCTACTAACCAAAGCATCTCACCACGCCAATTATAGATACCCAAAACGCAACTGGGCATCTGAGGAACGCCACATATTTCTGGTAATGATACTTGCAAAACTTCTGTGATGTATTGTAACGAAATTACGGCTGTATCCCTGACTCCCAAGTTAAAACTTAAAAACTTATCTTTGGTTTCCAAAGTTATCGATCCTTTGTCCTTGATGATTTATCTTTAGCGACTACTTGTAGTTATTATTTAATTTGTCGTTGCTTCTAAATTAGAAGTAGTAACTTTTTTTGGATGTTTCTCTACTAAATTACTACTTGTTAATTAGCTGTTTGACAATTACCACTAATTCCTCTCGATTAATTGGTTTTGATAAATACCCCTCTGCGCCCAACATATTACCCCATATCTTATCTACATCGCTATTTTTTGTAGAACAGAAAACTACAGGTATTTTGCTAGTTGTGGGGTTATTTTTCAGTTCTCGACAAATTTCAAAACCACTTTTACCTGGTAAAATTACGTCGAGAAATATTAGGTCTGGCTTATTTTTATCTATTTTGTCTTGAGCCTCTTCACTGCTTGTAGCGCTAATCACTGAATAACCTGCCTGTTGCAAGTAACGGCTGATTATTTCCATATCTGTTAAGCCATCTTCAACAACTAAAACAGTATTCATGGTAAGTACCCTTTAATTAATTTTAAAAATGTAAACAAATTAGACAGACAAATCCTAAATGATTCGTGAGCAAAGATATGGAAGGTATTAGAGAGTAGTCCCTAACCCCTTTGGCATAGACAATATTTCATAATTCAATAGAACTGCTATAAATACAATTTTTGGTATTTGTCTAATTTTGATTCAATCTTTATGTATTAACCTCAGAATAAGTACGTAATGAACAGAGCTAAATATATATTTTTGTGAAGCTAAAGGTTTCGTCAATAAATATTCTTTACAAAAATTAATGAGGATAAATATATATGTTTTGTATCTTTGTTTAACCTTTGATTAAATGCAAAAAAATTAGGTAGTTTTAAGACCGCCACCTAGTTTTTTATTAATTATAAATTTTTATTCATGACCTCAATAGTTTTATGTTTATTCAGGTGGGAAAACTTATAGACTGTAAAGTTTTTTGTTAGGGCTATTCATAAGTAATACGCTAATGCTGAGAAATGAAATTTTCAAATTCATCAGATTTACTGATGATTAATCTCAATAAAAATGATTAATTCTTCGTAATTACAACAGAAGTCCTCCTTTTTAAACGTGGCTTCCTCCTGCCTCCTGAAAAACATCAACCTTAGCTTTACTTGTGACACTTGATGTAGGTAAATACTTACGTACTATACTCATTACCTTGTCAGCCACTATGGGTTTAGTAATAAAATCTGTAGAACCGACAACCTTGGCACGAACTCTATCTAAAAGGCCATCACTACCTGTTAATATAATCACTGGTGTATTGGCAAAGGCAGATATTCGCCGCAACTGAGTGCAGATTTCATAACCACTTGCGACTGGCATAATCAAATCCAAGAAAATTAGGTCTGGTTTATGTTGAATGAGAGTTGGAAGTGCTTGTACAGCATCTTGAATCTTGATAAACCTTAGTCCATTGGAAGTGATAATATCCTCTAGCATTTTACAAACTTGAGGGCTATCATCCACACAGGCTATTAGTGGAGCAATCGGTTTCTTTGATTGTGGGGTGACAGGTTTATTATTATTTACTTCAGCTACTATTAAAGGCATATCACCTACTTCCACCAATTCGATGATTCCTTTAAGGATATAAGGAAGCAAGGAACGGGTGAGTGGCAGTACACTCTGCTTCATTTTCACGCCTAAATCTCGCAGAGTCAATTTACCGTTGATTAAACTCACAAAGTTTTTGTAGACAGACGGACTTACTATCTGCTGGAGTTGTTCTGGTCGCCGCAGAACTGGTGCTAAGTCAGGAGAAAAATTTGCTAAACCAGCTTCTGACCAAGTTTTCCATGAGTCTTGCATGTGCTTTACAGACATTTCTGCACTTGTAAAGCTCATTGGTGTTTCTAAGATAACTTCTTGGCTACGATTGCAACTTATAGAAGCAAAATTTCCTTGCAGAGCTAGATCAAATAATAGTTCTGTGATGGTGTTTTCAGCAATAGACTGAATCTGTTCTCTCTGAATTTTCTGTTTTTTATAAAATATTTCTAGAAGACGGTAATCCCAGTAATCTATTGATACATCTTTCGAACGCAATAGCAACTTATCAACATCAATTTGAGGACAATTTTGAGCCATCTGTCTACGCCATCGGCGGAAGGGATGAGTTCCACCTGTTCCCCAAACTATCCGTCCCAGCCGATAGTAAAAAGTCCATTGGCTGCCTTTTGAACTTTTAATATTTAATTTGCCATTAAATTGTAGTTGAGTACAAGTTTTAAATTCATTTACCAGGTTATTTGAAAGAATAAGTTCTGAGTGGGTCATACTTTGTTCCTTATATTAAAAAGCCACCTATTAAAAACCCACACTATGTATATAGTGGTCAAACAGACACCTCAAAAAGTTTAAATCCATTTTGGTATATAGTAGTTTAAATCAAATTTATTAAAATCAACGATGATGGGAAAATAGCAAAAATCTTGATAGTTCATAAATTCTATAGCACAGAGCTGATTCTCGACAGACTTTAGAACTGAAGTAGATTGCTATAGTCCACATCATTGAAATGCATTCAGTATTTGTATATCATTTTAATAAATTTCTTAGGGGATTATATCCGTAGAAGTTCTGAATTTTTTGTTTAAATAAGGATTAGTAGCCTCTAAAGACTTTTAGTTTAGTTATTGAGAAGAACTATAAATGTTAGAAATATTTATTTAAGTTTATATTTGTTAATCTCTATCAATTATAGTGGGTTTTACTAGGAAATTTTATCCTTAAAAAAAGGTGTCCTACTCAGACAAGTAGCAGCCACCTATAGAGTATTTATTGAGGAAAATTTTTTAAGGTTGGTTGTGGTTTTGATAGCTGATAATAGCTGCCCTAAGATTACTTTGGTGTTCTGAAAGAAGCCGATCGCCCTCCTCTTTTTCTAAACCAGTCCAGTGCATTAATAATGCTAGCTTAACCCACTTGCCACTGCGTTCTAATAAAAAACTAGCAGCTTCCCGACTTAAACCTGTGAGGTCTTGTAAAATTCGCAAAGCGCGATCGCGTAGCTTTTGATTTGTTACCGCCACATCCACCATCCGATTGCCATAAACCTTACCTAGTTTGACCATTACCCCAGTAGAAAGGATATTTAAAGCTAACTTGGTGGCTGTACCAGCTTTCAGACGAGTTGAGCCGGCGATGATTTCTGGCCCTGTCAAGAGGCGAATGTCAATATCGGCATCAAAGCTAACTTGTTCAGCCGGAACACAGGCGATAAAGATAGTGATGGCTCCCCGTTGACGAGCAGCATGAAGGGCACCGTGGACATAAGGCGTTGTGCCACCAGCAGTAATGCCGACTACGACATCTAGCTGGGTAATGTGTCGCCCAGCGATCGCAGTTTCACCATCTTCGATGCTATCTTCTAAACCCTCCGAACTGCGTACCAGCGCACCCGCACCACCAGCAATAATCCCCTGTACCAACTCTGGGGGCGTACAAAAAGTAGGTGGACACTCAGCAGCGTCTAACACTCCTAACCTACCACTTGTGCCTGCACCGATATAGAATAAACGTCCGCCGTGGCGCAAACGCTCTGCGGTGCTATCAATTGCTTCAGCCAACTGAACTTTTGCCGTTGCCACCGCCGCGACTGCTTTTTGGTCTTCGCTATTAAACAGTTCTACCAAGTCCAGAGAACTAAGCTGGTCTAAGTTAAGACTGTTAGGATTTACCATCTCGGTTAAAAGATGCCCGCGTTCTTGTAAATTTGTCATTTGTCCTTTATCCTTTGTTTTTTGTCTCTTGTCATTAGTCAATTAGCGACCAATGACCAATGACTAATGACTAATGACTAATTAAAGCAATCCTTCCAATTTGCGACGCATTTTCTCTAGTTCAGAATCAGATAATTCTGGTTCTTCTAGTGGCTGTTGATTGACAGGGAAGGTGTCTTCAACAGTATCCTCCTTCTGGGCATCTACTTGCCAGTCAGTTTCTTCCACGTTTAGTTCTGGGACTTTACTGATTAAAGGGCTGTTTTCGGGGATAATTTCCCATTCATATCCAGCACTTTCGCAAAATTCCTTGATTTCCTCAGCATCGATTGGCTCTGGTGTCGGAGAGGGGAAATCCTGAGCTTCCAGCATTAGGGCAAAGCGCGTCGCGTCGTCTTCTGACTCAAACATCAGAATTTTATTGCGTAGCTTGCCGCCTTCGGCATCGCCCTCTCGGATCGTGTGAATCCCCTCATTTTCCGTCCGAGCATTAAAAATCAACACAAAAACACGCATAGGTGTAATCATCTGTCTTTTTTAAAGTCTATTCATATTAAAGTTCTAGGTTGTACCTTAGCAAAAGTCAAAGGAACAATTTTCACTCTATTTAGATCAGATTTACCTGAAAACGCCAATATTCTTAAGCAGAAGTATTGGATCAAGCAAATACCGCAACTCAACCAATGAAGTCTTGGATTTAGTTGGCGTATCCTGGAAATGGCAGACTGAATCAATGTGTCAGTTAATGCTTGTGTGTGCCAGCGACATCCGGCAATTAATACAGTGAAAGCAAATGACTAAATCTCCCAATCAAGATATTCACTCCCCCTGCCCTATCCATAAGCGTCTGTGGTTGCTGGTGTTGAAGCGGGGTAGCATTGCTTTGGGCGGACTTTTACTGTTAGGAGTTATTGTTGGGATTTGGCGGTTGTGGACTTTTGTACAAACAGAGTTAACGCCGTTGGCACAGCAAAGTCTGACTACTACACTCAACCGCCCGGTAAAACTGGGAAAAGTCACACAATTTTCGTTGACGGGAGTGCAGTTTGGGGCTTCCGCTATCCCAGCCACACCCATAGATCCAGATCGGGCCACAGTCGAAACTGTAGAAGTGGGTTTTGACCTGTTACAACTAATCTTTAACCGCCATTTAAAGCTAGATGTCACTTTAGTTAACCCAGATATTTATATTCAACAGGATGATCGAGGGCGCTGGGTTTCTACTAGCATCGCGCCGTCAGGTGGAGGCGGTGCAATTAGAACTGATTTGGACTACCTGCGGTTTCGCAATGCCAAGCTGGCCTTGATGCCGGAGAAGAGAATAGAGGAGGCAGGGGGAGGAATATCTGCCGCGACTCCCACCTCCCCGGTAACATTTTCTCAACTGAATGGATCTGCCCAACTTTTAGCAAATAACCAGTTAATTCGTTTTGATGTGGGGGGGCAAGCAGACAGTGGTGGCAATATTTCCATTCAGGGAGAGACACGTTCTAAAGTGCTAGCAGGCAACTTTCAGGTGCGATCGCAAGATTTGTTCGCTGCGGATATTACTCGCCTAATTAAGTTACCAATAAACTTACAGGCGGGTCGAGCTAATGGCGACTTGTTAGTTCGGTTGACACCAGGACAAAAGACTTTATTGTATGGCAGTGCGGTTGTACAAGGGGTAACACTTCAAATACCCAAAGTTCCGCAACTGTTGAGTAAGAGCCAAGGAAATCTTCGTTTTCAGGGAACGGAGTTGCAGTTAAACAATGTTACTACCAACTACGGCAAAATTCCTGTAGTGGCTACGGGAATTATCGACACTCAAGCAGGCTTTAAGTTGTCAGGGCGGGTAAATGCGGTGAGTTTGGCTAATGCCCAAGAGACTTTAAAGGTAAAACTACCTGTGCCGATCGCTGGACAAGTACAAGCAGATTTGCTGATGACTGGATCAACTAAAGCGCCAATTCTCTCAGGTTCAGTTGCCACAATCCAAACTGCCCAGATTGATAAAGTTGATTTTAATAGCATCAGTAGTAAATTTGAGCTTGTTACTAGTTCTAGTTCCTCTTTACTGACCTTAAAAGATATTCAAGGTAAAGCAAAGGTTGGTGGTGATATCATCGGCGCTGGCACAATTCAACTTGGTAAAACGCCGCGAATAGATTTAAATTTCGCTGCGAAGAATGTTCCAGGGGATGCGATCGCAAAAGTCTACGAAACAACACCTGCGTTCCAAATCGGCAATGTCTCAGCTACAGCCCAATTAAGCGGCATTTCTACCAATGTCCAAACTTTGGTACAATTTCAAGCTCCCAATGGAACTTACCCTGGAACCGGTGAAGTTGCGATCGCTCCAAATCGCAATGTCTCTTTCCGCAATGTAGCTCTTAATGTCAGTGGTGGTACAGTCAGGGCAACTGGGAGTTATCTTAATGAGCATTGGCAAGCTGTGGCTATTGCCTCTAGGGTAAAATTAGAACCCTTTGTAGACAAAAGTCAACTGCAAAATGTCTCTTTGGCGGAGGCACAGTTTAATGGTCGTCTTATCCTCTCAGGCAGCACAGCACCATTTAAAATTGCCACGATTCGCAGTGATGGGGCAGGAGTTCAAATTGGTGGCGGCACAGTTGCAGTTTCTAATGTCCAACTGCAAGATCAAGGTTTCTCTGCTCAACTTGTAGCTAATGGTGTGCGGTTGGGGCAGATATTGAAACAGTCTCCCCCAGCTTTAAATAATCCTTTGGCGGGTACATTCCAAATCGCAGGCAACAGAGATAATTTCAGCCTGAAAACTCTCCGTGGCAATGGTGAGGGTAGCCTTGCTATTGGCGGTGGTACGGTTACAGCTAAAAATATTCAACTTGCTGATGGTGTCTACCAGGCGCAAGTTCAGGCTAAAAATGTACCTGTGCAGGAATTGGCATCACTACCAAAGCGGTTTCAAGGGGCGTTAACTGGTGAGTTTGATGTAGCGGGTTCTGTTGATTCTTTTAAACCGCAAACTATTCAAGCCAGTGGTCAGGCGCGGGTAAATGTTGCGGGTGGAACTATTACAGCCTCTAATATCCAACTTGCTAATGGTGTCTATCAGGCGCAAGTTCAGGCAAATAATGTCCCGTTGCAGCAGTTGGCAGCAGTACCACCGCAGTTTAGAGGGACGTTAACTGGTCAAGTAAACGTCGCGGGTTCTGTTGAATCCTTCCAACCACAAACTATCCAAGCTAGCGGTCAGGCGCGGGTAAATGTTGCGGGTGGGACGATTACAGCCTCTAATATCCAACTTGCTAACGGTGTTTATCAGGCGCAAGTTCAGGCAAATAATGTCCCGTTGCAGCAGTTGGCAGCAGTACCACCGCAATTTAGAGGGAGATTAACTGGTCAAGCAAACGTGGCGGGTTCTGTTGAGTCCTTCCAACCACAAACTATCCAAGCTAGCGGTCAGGGACGGCTGGATGTTGCAGGTGGAACGATCGCAGCTTCTAATATCCAATTGGCTAACGGTCGCTATCAAGCTGTAGTTAATGCTTCTGGTGTAGAGTTAAATCGCTTCAATCAGCAATTGCGGGGTCAGCTTGGCGGTCAGTTACAATTAGCTGGCAATGTCGGATCGTCAAAATTAGCCGATGTGCGTGCTGCTGGACAGGTGCAATTATCTCAAGGTATCCCTGGTCTTGAGCAACCTCTGACGGCTGCGATCGCTTGGAGTGGTGAAAGACTTACTATTGAACGAGCAACTGCTCCCGGTTTAAGTGTGACTGGTAATATATTAGCCAATGCAACCAAGGCAGGCATACCGGAAATTACGGCATTAAATCTCAATGTCCAAGCGCAGAATTACAACTTAAAACAGTTACCGATCAATCTTCCTAATCAGGTTGCGGTGGCGGGGAGTGTAGATTTTAATGGTCAAATCACTGGTAAGCTACCCTTGCCAAATGTGGTAGGGCAAATTAATTTACGAGACTTGGTTGTTGAAGATATTGCTTTTGAGCCGTTGTTGACTGGAAACATCGATTCAGCACAGGGACGCGGTTTGAGTTTAAATTTGGTAGGAAATAGCGTAGACCCGTTGGCGAAGCCTCTCGTAGAGAAGGGGCTTCTCGGCAGAGATCGCCTATCCTTTAATTTAGATACCAATAATCGCCCGAAATCTTTTTTAGTCAAATGGCAGGAAGCATCAGCCACAGGTAACGTTCAAGGGAATGATTGGGCGCTCAAAGTTGGAAATTTCCCCTTACAGATATTGAATTTGACTCCGCCAGCAATTACTCGACTGGGTGCTGGTAAGATAACTGGGTTGTTAACTGGGGATTTGTTGTTTAATCAGCAGACATTGGCAGCAACGGGGAATTTAGCGATCGCTAATCCGCAAATTGGCCGACTTAAAGGCGATCGAATAGCTGCTCAATTTCGCTACGGTAATGGTAAAGCCACACTCACCAGTAGCGAATTTGTCAAAGGCAAAAGTAGCTACGCCCTTGTCGGAACTTTCGCCCAAAGCCCTAAAGGGCCTCAACTACAAGGTAAATTAAACGTCAGTCAAGGAGAGATCCAAGATGTTCTGACTGTGGCACAGATATTTGATTTACAAAATTTGCCAGGTGGTTCAGCAGAAATCTATGGCACAGCAGAGGATCTAACCACCACCCCCCAAGGAGTGCCAAATCAACCCTTATTAACCCAAATCCAACGGTTTTCTGAAATTGCAACTTTGGTAGAAGAACAGGAAGAACAGCGAATTAATTCCACTCCAATACCAGATTTGGCAGACTTAAAGGGGACTTTTAATGGGGAAGTGGCTGTAAATACAGCTACAGCCAATGGATTATCAGTAGATTTTAAGTTGAATGGACAAAACTTTGCCTGGGGTAAAAAGGAAGAACGAAATCGTTATTATACTGCCGAAAAAGCGATCGCCGAAGGCAACTTTGAAAACGGTGTTTTGAGTTTGCGACCTTTACGGCTTGAATCTCAAAATAGGTTGATTGCCTTTACGGGTAACGTTGGCGGTGATGAACAATCTGGCCAGTTGCGGGTGAATAATTTCCCTGTAAAATTACTGAACAATGTTGTCAAACTACCAGTTGGAATTACAGGTAATCTGAACGGTACAGCAGCAATAGCCGGCAGCATTGCTAATCCTCAAGCTAGAGGGGAATTGCAAATCACAGAAGGATTATTGAATCAGAAAGCAATAGAATCAGCGAGGGCAAGTTTTAGCTATGCTAACGGACGTTTAAACTTTGGTAGTACTGTAGCAGTTTCTGGGCCAAAACCTGTTGATATTAATGGCAGCATCCCTTATAAATTGCCTTTTGCAACCGTAGCACCAGACAATGACCAAATCAGTTTAGATATGAAGTTGGAAAACGAGGGATTAGGACTTTTAAACGCATTGACTAATCAAGTGGTATTTGAAAAAGGTGAAGGAGAAATAGACCTGAAGGTACGCGGAACATTACAAAAACCTGAAGTACAGGGAATTGCTACTGTTAATAATGCTACTTTTTCAGCCCAGGCTTTGCCAGGTAAGTTGAGAGGTGTAACAGGTAGAGTACTGTTTAATTTTGACCGCATCTTAGTAGAAAATATTGAAGGTAGATTTAGCCGTGGGAAAGTACAAGCTGCTGGAGAAATTCCCATTTTCAACAATCAGAAAGCCACTATCCACAATCCTCTAACTGTTAATCTCGAACAGCTAGCGTTAAATCTCAAGGGAATTTACCAAGGAGGTGCTAGCGGCAATTTACAGATTACTGGTTCTGCTCTTAACCCGTTAATTGGCGGTAAAGTAAATTTGTTTGATGGTCAGGTATTACTGGCAGAATCTACCAACGCGGATTCATCTGCAAATAGTAGTCTTGGTGTATCACCCACAAAGGAGAATAAGCAGAGTAAAGCTGAAATTGGGAATGGCATGGGAAATGGCATCGCTAAATTTAATAATCTAGATTTAGAACTTGGTAAAAATGTCCAAATTACTCGTCCGCCGATTCTCAATTTTCGCGCTAGTGGGAATCTCATTGTTAACGGCTTCATCAATCAGCCCGTACCCAATGGCACTATCCGCTTAGAACAAGGAGGGGTGAATTTATTTACTACCCAATTTAACCTTGCTCGTGGCTATAAACACACGGCAACTTTTAGCCCTTCAGAACCTCGCGATCCCAACTTAGATATTCGGCTATTTGCCAAAGTATTAGATGTTACTCAAAGTAATGATTTTAGCCGGATAAATTCTACAGGTTTATCAGCATTAGAGAGTGTTCGAGTCGAAGCCACTATCAACGGTCTTGCCAGTAAACTAAATGACAATCTAGAACTAACAAGCAGTCCATCACGTAGTCAAACCGAAATTGTTGCTCTTTTAGGAGGTGGATTTGTAGACACCCAAGGACGTGGTGACAGTACTTTGGGTCTGATTAATATTGCAGGTTCGGCTGTGTTCAACAATTTTCAGTCAGCTTTTAACCAGATTGGAAGTACCTTTGGCTTAAGTGAACTGCGGATATTTCCTACCGTTATTTCTGAGAATCCTGAAGCGGGAAGGAGCAGTTCAACTTTGGAATTAGCAGCCGAGGCTGGAGTTGACATTTCTTCTAAAATATCGGTTTCTAGTATCAAAATTTTAACAACAAATGATCCCTTTCAATGGGGTATTAATTACCGGATAAATGATGAATTTCGTGTGCGTGCTTCCACTAATTTAACTGATGATAGTCGTGCAGTAGTGGAGTATCAAACGCGGTTTTAAAAAAGGTTTTTTGGGGACTGGGGACTGGGGGCTGGGGACTGGGGACTGGGGGCTGGGGACTGGGGACTGGGGACTGGGGACTGGGGACTGGGGACTGGGGACTGGGGACTGGGGACTGGGGACTGGGGACTGGGGACTGGGAAATTTGGGAAGGATCAAAGCCTTAAACATCATTTTTCTGCACTCTTACCCAGTCCCTAATCCCTAATCCCTAATCCCTAATCCCCAGTCCCTAATCCCCAGTCCCTAATCCCTATTCTTCAACAATCCAAGTACCATGAAATCCATAAGGCACTCGTTGAGGAATTATCACCCGCGCTACAGGTTCAGCAGTCACATCTTGGGCATTAACCACTACTAATTCTGAAGTGTTTGAATTTTCATCGTGGATGAAAGTTACAAGCCAGCCATCATCCTCAGTAATTGCACTAGGACGCGGCGCAAATACAGCTTCACCGCCATAGCGCCCCTGTCCGAATAGGTGGGTTTGGGACTTTCCACTATTGAAGTCGTACTTAATCATGCCTTCAAATAATGGTAGGGGACTATTCGCCATTTTGTTGGTGTAGCCATATCGAGTTTGCCGCCCCAATAGATTTTCGTTGACGCGGGGAAATTCTGAAGCTACATCGTCTAACATTTCTTCACGCACTGTCCCCATATTGAGGTTAAATCGCCAACGATACAAACGCGGGATATTTGCTTGTGCGTCGGGTTGCGAATCATCAGCACCCAAAACAGTCGTAGAACTCATACGACAGGCAATCAGTACTACTTCGTCGCCGTCTTCGTAAGCGTTGAGGGTATGGAAGACGTAGCAAGCAGCAGTCTCAAACCATCGGATATTACTGTTGTCTCCGTGACGTGGTACAATGCCAAAACGACTAGGGCGATCGCGCTCAAACATCATAATGGGTTCTCCCCGTTGCGATCGCTCAACGCTGAAAGTCAAAGGCAAATCCATGAAAATTGTGTAGTTTTCTGTGATGGCGAAATCGTGCATCATCACTCCTATGGGGAGGTCGATTGGCACTGTTCGCAATAGTTCGCCTTGTGCCGAGACTACACTATATTGGACGTATGGTGGTGTAAACAGAGAGTACCCAAAGAACATCATCTCGCCTGTAACTGGGTCTACCTTGGGATGGGCTGTGAAGGCAGAAATCAGCTTGTCATTGTAAGTATATTCGCCAATAGTTTCTAATTCAGGAAGCTTGATAGCGTAAGGTTTAGCTCCCTCGTTCAGCGCCAACATCTGACCAGCGTGCCAAACTAAGGCAGTGTTGGCGGTTTTTTTGTAGCCACCATGAGGATTATCCTTTCGCGGTGGTTCTAACAATCCTGTCCAGAGAGCTTTACCTGCTTCTCGTTCTTTTTTCCATGCGGCTGTCTGGATGTAACGGTTGCGATAAGTGGCTACGCCGTTGCTAATTTGTACACCATGCAACATCCCATCTCCGTCGAACCAGTGATATTGACCGATTGGTGTCCATTGAGGGTTAGGGCCATTCCGTACAAACATCCCCGACAAATCAAGGGGTAATTCACCGATGACTAACAGTTTGTCGGTGGTGATTTCTTCACGGATGGGAGCAAAATTGCGATCGAGATAAGGATTGACGGCTATTGTTGCCATTTATAAAATCTGGTAATGTGATGTACATGGCTTTTGGTGACTGATAACATTTATTGCTATCTTCAACCAATCAATATAAGTCTGTTCTCTTCGGATCGCTAACTCCAGCACCAGCCTTTGCATTACTTGCTTGCGGTTGGCAGACTGATCATCAAGTAATGGCAAATCAATGATTTCACACTCAGCAAGCTTTTTGATTCGAGCCGTTAATTGCTGCTCCAGTAGATGAATAATGGTTTCATTCGGCAATTGCTCTGCAAAATGCAACTGGAGGAGCAAAGGTTCTCGGATAGTCGGTAAGGGTTGATGAGTCTCAAGCCATCGGGCAAATTCGGCTTTTCCTGGCTCCGTTAGACTATAGACTTTACGATTGGGGCGATCGCGTTGAATCTCAATTGTACAGGTAATCCAGCCTTGCTCAACTAGCTTATCAAGAGTTCTATAAATTTGTGCCTGGTCTGCTGGCCACAAATGGGCAATACATTGATCGAAGCAGCTTGTTTTGAGGTCGTAGCCCGTCATTTCTTGCTGCTGAAGAAAACCTAGAATTATGTATGCTAGGGACATTAAGGCAGTTTTCCCATAATTGACATTTCCTCAATAGATGTACTTCTTATAACTTTATGCTATTATATGATTAATCCAATATAAGATACAACAGTTATAATGTAATAAATGCTCCTTAACAACGAAACCGAATTCAGGAACCGAGCTTAAGCAGATAGTTAACAATGCTGTTTGCACAGATGCAGAATTAAAACTTTAATTACGAATTACGAATTACGTAAAGCCTGCGGCATAGCTTCGCTTAGAGCGTAGCGGGGCGTTCGCGCAGCGTCTTGCAGAGAAGCCCATTACGAATTACGAATTAGTAAAAGGCTATTGTAACGAGAGGATTGGTAACATTGACTTCTAACACACTTTCACAAAGAATACGTCAACATCAATATCTGCGTGATTTACGCAACAAATTGCTTCATCTGCACAAAATGTTGCTGGACACAGAACGTATTGCCTACGAACAGGTTAGTGGACGAGTATCAAGCGGAGAATTACTTCAGCTAGTTATCGCTCATGAACAATTTGCTTGGCTACATCGGATTTCTGAGGTGGTTGTGCAAGTTGATGAAATGCTCGAAGCTGATGAACCGATTGCAATGGAAGATTTTGAAAAGTTAATTGCTGATGTCCGCACGCTGATTATACCGTTAGAAACGGGCAATACCTTCGAGAGAAAGTATTATAACGCTCTCCAGAGCGAACCTGCTGCTGTGTTGGCACATGCGGAAATATCAAGATTTCTCACGACTAAGGTTTAAAGAGCAAGACTTGGGGCTTAGAGCTATTTTGAGGTAAATAGACCACGCGGTAGGGGCAGAGCATTGCTGCGCCCTTACGACAGATGTGGTTCAAATACTTGAATTCTGCTGTAAGCCCCAAGTTCTAGAGCAACTTCACAGGCTATCGGCATAAGTTTTCTTGTATCAGATAACGTGGTCATGAATAATATAGAAGACCAGCTTTGCGTAGGCATAGCCCCTTTATAATAACAATGACCACTGTAATATTTGTACATGGCACTGGCATTAGAGAACGAGAATATAACCAAACTTTTGAGATAATTGAGCAAAAGATTCACGCTCAACGTCCTGACATCAAAGTTGCTCCCTGTCTTTGGGGTGCATTGGGTGCAAAGTTCAATGAAAATCGGGCATCAGTACCCTTAGAAGATGCAACACTGGCTTTATCTCCAGGAGAAGAAGACGCAGAGATTGTATTGTGGGGGCAATTATACCGCGATCCTCTGTATGAATTGCGACTGTTTTCTTTGCAACCTCTTGAGTCAGGAAATCCATTTGGGGAACAACTAGGGGATGTTTTACAATCTCGTGTAGCCAGTCTCACACCGACATCTCAACTGGAAGCTAACTTGCAAGAGGCGGGAATTGCAGAGGTATTTGAGCAAGCACGAGAGGCTACTATCCACAGTGAACCGTATCATCGGGCATTGCTCACAGTTTCCGAATCTGATTTGAGTGAATATTATGCACCAATAGCTAGAGCGATCGTGGCTCAAGCAATGTTTATTAGCGAACAGGAAGAAAAATTTCCTCCCATACTCACCGATGCCCAATTGCGCGATGATGTTGTGGAATTGCTGACTCTGGGTTTGGGAGAGGCGGAGTTAGGATTGGGTGGCTGGTTATTAAAGCCACTTGTTGGATTAGCACAGCACGGCGGAACAAATTATATCAGAGGAAACCGCCTTGAGTTAACTGATAAAATTTCGCCTATGCCTGGTGATATTTTGTTGTATCAGACGCGGGGTGAAAAAATTAGGGCGTTTATCCAGCAACAAATCGAAGAAGCAGAACCGCCAGTAGTTTTAATCGCCCATAGTTTGGGAGGTATCGCTTGTGTAGATTTGCTAGTACAGCAGCAGTTGTCTCAGGTGGAATTATTGGTAACAGTTGGTTCCCAAGCACCATTTTTATATGAGATTAACGCCCTTTACAGCTTAGAATATGGGCAGTTATTGCCGGAGCATTTCCCGGAATGGTTGAATATCTACGATTTACGGGATTTTCTCAGTTACGTGGGTAAGAATATTTTTCCTGGTAGAGTGCAGGATGTGCGAGTGGATAGCAGACAACCTTTTCCCCGTTCTCACGGTGCTTATTGGAGAAATGCTAAAACCTGGGAGGCGATTATTTCGAGGTTGCCATAATGGTTTACTTTTTACGGTATCTAGAAAACCCCTCTGCCAACCTCTTTTTTACAACGAGAGAGGCTTTAAATTTTCCCCCTTCCCAATTAGGGAAAGGAGTTAGGGACTGTTTTCAAACTGGAAGATCCCCCCTAACCCCCCTTAAGAAGGGGGGAAAAGAAACTCTAAAAGCTCTCCTTTTTAAGGGGGGAAAAGAAACTCTAAAAGCTCTCCTTTTTAAGGGGGGAAAAGAAACTCTAAAAGCTCTCCTTTTTAAGAAGGGAAAAGAAACTCTAAAAGCTCTCCTTTTTAAGAAGGGAAAAGAAACTCTAAAAGCTCTCCTTTTTAAGGGGGGAAAAGAAACTCTAAAAGCTCTCCTTTTTAAGAAGGGAAAAGAAACTCTAAAAGCTCTCCTTTTTAAGAAGGGAAAAGAAACTCTAAAAGCCCCCCTTTTTAAGGGGGGTTGGGGGGATCTCCAAAGACTCAGGTGCTTCAAGAAAGGTTTGAAAACACGCCCTAGTGGGTTAGGTTATTTTCCCCATCACGTGAGAGGCTAGGTCATCATGCAGTTGATGGCTAAACCTGAGCGGACTTTTGGGTTAATTGTGGGTATTGAAAAGTACCACGAATCTACTTGGAATGTAACGGGTGGGGGGCCAGCCGATGACGCGCTGAAATTTGCTCATTGGCTGCATCGGCGCGGTGTACCGAAGGAGAATATTCGGTTATGTTTATCAGCGCTGCAAGAAAATCATCAGTTAATTGGGGAATGTGGGTTAGATGTAGAGAAGGCAACTGAGCAAAATATCTCCGACATTGTGACTAACTTTTTATCCCCAAAGTCGGGGGATTTACTCTACATTTTTTGGGCGGGACATGGTTTGATTACCTCAGAACGAGAGCGTCGGTTACTTTGTGCTGATGCCAATAAACAGAATTGGCAGAATTTAGATTTGAATTCTTTATTAGTTTTGTTGGGTTCCGATAAATTTCAGATTCGGAATCATATTTGTATTATTGATGCCTGTGCCAATTATGTTTTAGAGTCGAAGGGAAGACCAACTAACTTAGGTGGCAAAGCTTTTTTGAGTGGACAGCCACATAAAGATAGTCAACAATTTGTGTTACTGGCTACGCGGGAAGGAGAGCAAGCTAAGGTAAATTCTGAAAATAAAACAGGATACTTCTCTCAAGCAGTGAGAGAGGCTTTCGCTGAAGCTAATGGGACTTTTCCGCCGGATATGAAAGGAGTTACTGAGGCAGTTAAGCAGCGATTTAATAGTCTAGATAAAAAACAACTGCCGACTTATTTTTATTCCCGCAGTTGGGATGGAGATATTGAAAAATCTCATTTTAACCCGTTTGAAATTCCGCATAATATCCAACAGAGTCAAGCTCGTAAATTTGTTGGCAGGGATGAGCAAATAGAACAATTGCGTCAGCTATTGCAAGCAAATGATGTTGTGGCAATTAGCGATGTGACTGGGCTAGGTGGGGTGGGTAAAACAGAGTTAGCTATTCAATACTCAGAACAATATTTGGGAGATTATTCTGGCGGGTGTTGTTGGTTAAATCCCCAAGGTATTGATTTGGGAACCCAGTTAGTAGAGTTTGCAGTTGTGAATTTACCTAACTTTAATCTCCCTGATGGATTAAGCCTAGCAGGTAAAGTTGCTTATTGCTGGAAGAATTGGCAAGCTGACAAAGTTTTATTAGTATTTGATGATGTTAAAGACTGGATGCAAATTAAACCCTATCTACCACCTAACGGTTCTCGGTTTAAGGTGTTAATTACCACTCGTCAAAACATAGGTTTAAGATATCCATCACTGCCGTTAGGTGAATTGTCACCAGATGCAGCCTTAGAATTATTAGCAAAGCTATTGGGAAATGAATATGTTCAACAGGAGGCGGAGACAGCAAAAGGAATTTGCAAATTAATGGGCTATATACCCATTGGACTTTACCAAATAGCGGCGTATAGTCGTAACCGAGGAGGAATATTATGTTAGCAGACATCCTCGCACGGCTACAAAAGCAAGCATCAGCAGGTGAGTCTGGTGTAACAGCAGCTTTTGAGTTGAATTGGCAAAGCTTGGAATCAGAAGCACAAAAATTGGCTTGTTTGTTGAGTTTGTTTGCTTTGGCTCCTATCTCCTGGTCTTTGGTAGAATCAGCAGCAAGTGCTAGCCTTATGGAATTTGACCTCAAAGCTAACTGCACTATTTTAGTTGAGCGTTATCTGCTGCAAGAATTGGGAGATGACACCTACCAAGTTCACGAACGCATTCAGGAATTATTGCAGCAGAAGTTAGAAGAGTTAGCGGAAGCTGACGAACTTAAGCGCGGCTTTTGTCAAGCAATGGTAGCCGTAGCAAAAAATATTCCTGAGACACTCACATTGATAGACATTGCTCAAGCAACTCTTGCCATCCCTCACCTTGCCGGAACTGCTACAGTTTACCAAGCTTGGTTAAGTGATGATGATTTAATCTCGCCTTTTGAAGGCTTGGGTAGATTTTACGAAGGACAAGGAGCCTACGAGCAAGCTTTACCTTGGGGTGAACAAAGTTTATTAGCTGCTAAAGAACGTTTTGGGGATGAACACCCCTCTGTGGCAGCTAGCCTGAACAATTTGGCAGGACTCTACTATTCACAGGGAAGGTACAGCGATGCCGAACCAAAGTACATTGAAGCTTTGTCCATGAGAAAACGCCTGCTGGGGGATGAACACCCAGATGTGGCAACTAGCCTGAACAATTTGGCAGCACTCTACTATTCACAGGGAAGGTACAGTGATGCCGAACCCTTGTACATCGAAGCTTTGGCGATGAGAAAACGCCTGCTGGGGGATGAACACCCAGATGTGGCAACTAGCCTGAACAATTTGGCAGCACTCTACTATTCACAGGGAAGGTACAGCGATGCCGAACCTTTGTATATCGAAGCTTTAGCGATGAGAAAACGCCTGCTGGGGGATGAACACCCTAATGTGGCAACTAGCCTGAACAATTTGGCATTACTCTACTATTCACAGGGAAGGTACAGCGATGCCGAACCTTTGTATATCGAAGCTTTAGCGATGAGAAAACGCCTGCTGGGGGATGAACACCCTA
>NZ_JBALDL010000038.1:0-11443 GCF_036917465.1 Nostoc sp. | reverse complement strand
AACTATTTTTTCTCGAAGATCGACAGAGTAGGACTTCATTTAAAAGTATTTATATTTTAATCTAGTGTACCTCATAATAGATGCAAGTGCTGTAAGGCTTAGATAGTTTAAGAGAGTTATGGGACTTACGCATCAATAAATGTAGCTTCAATTCATGAATTGAACTTACAGAAAATCAAGGTTTTCACTGTCTTTCTATCTACTAGCTTTAAGTTAGATAATTGTTACGTATAATTTTATTCTCTAGGTGGATCTTCGAGAAATATATTGTTTCTCAAGAGAATCGAAAACCCTAAGTTTTGGGGAATTTTTGTACCCTGAAACATCACTTGCAACAGTGTAAGAACTGAAGTTACTCAAAAAATCAATTTAGGTAGGTAAAAGTTATGGCAAACAACATCATTGTTGGAACCAACGGTAATGATACTCTAGTCGCCCAATACAACGACACCTTAACTGGTGGAGGTGGCAACGATATTTACGATATCAATATATATGGGCAATGCACTATTACAGATTTTGGTGGCATAGGTCAAGGAACAAATCCGACACCAGAAGTCATCGCTGAAGTGGATACCCTAATATTCCGAGGAGATTCTAGCGCTACTGCTCGAAATCTGCTGCTTACCCAGAATGGCAGCAATCTGGAAATCAGCTTTGAATATGATTCCAATGCTAAAGTTATCCTGCAAAACTTTGCCCTGTCCAACCTGGATAACCTTAGCACATCTACAGGAGCTACTGTAGATTTGGGCAATATCGTATTTTATGGACAAACTAGCACTACAGACAGCTTTGATGTCTTCAATGCCGACTCCACCCAAAGCACTATCTTCAACAAAAATACAGTTACCTTCCTTAACGACTTGAACAATAACGTTAGCGGTTTTGACAACTCAGATGATGTCATCAATGGTCAGGAAGGTGATGACATCATTGATGGCAAAAGTGGCAACGACTTACTGCGGGGTGGTGCGGGTAATGATACTCTCTACGGAGGTGCAGGTGACGATACATTGAGTGATGGTTTAATAGGTGATAACCTACTCTCTGGTGGAGATGGCAATGACTATCTTAACATCTCTGGCAGCTACAGCATTGTTAATGACATCATTGATTCTCGCTCAACAGGCAATAATACCCTCTACGGAGGCGCAGGTGACGATACATTGAGGGCTGGCGGTTCAAGAGGTGATAACCTGCTCTCTGGGGGCGATGGTAATGATTATCTTGACATCTCTGGCACGTACTTCAGTCGTAGTGGCATCACTGACACTCGCTCAACAGGCAATAATACCCTCTACGGAGGCATAGGTGACGATACATTGAGGGCTGGCGGTTCAAGAGGCGATAACCTGCTCTCTGGGGGCGATGGTAATGATTATCTTGACATCTCTGGACCCGAATCGGGTGGTAATTTCAAATCATACTCTTTCTCAACAGGCAATAACACTCTCTACGGAGGCACAGGTGACGATACATTGAGGGCTGGCGGTTCAAGAGGCGATAACCTGCTCTCTGGGGGCGATGGTAATGATTATCTTGACATCTCTGGCAGCTACATCAACGCAGGTATTGGATATACTGACTATCGCTCAACAGGCAATAATACCCTCTACGGAGGCGCAGGTAACGATACATTGAGGGCTGGCGGTTCAACAGGCAATAACCTGCTCTCTGGGGGTGATGGTAATGATTATCTTGACATCTCTGGCTACAGCTCCTACAGCTCCACCACGACCTTCTCCTCCTCTAGCTCAAGAGGAAATAACACTCTCAACGGAGGTGTCGGTGACGACACCTTGAGTGTTGGTGGTTCAATAGGTGATAACCTCCTTTCTGGAGGCGATGGCAATGATTATCTTGACCTCTCTGGTAGCTACTACACGAACGGTTATGCTATCAATGACTATCGTTCAACAGGCAATAACACCCTTGATGGTGGCGCAGGTGACGATACATTGAGGGCTGGCGGTTCAACAGGCAATAACCTACTCTCTGGTGGCAGTGGTAATGATTATCTTGACCTCTCAGGCAGCACAGGCAATAACACCCTTGATGGTGGCAGTGGCAATGATACCCTCATAGGTGGCAATGGTAATGACATCCTTATAGGAGGGAGCGGGATTGATACCTTTGTTTTCAATAGTTATAACAAAAAAGGCGTTGACACTATTTATGATTTCAATGCCACTAATGAACTGATTCAGGTATCAGCTACTGTTTTTGATGGCGGTTTATCAAAAGGTTCACTTTCAGCTAATCAGTTTACCATTGGAACATCTGCAACGACAAGCGATCAACGATTCATTTATGATAATTCTACAGGTGGATTGTTCTTTGACCAAGATGGCAGTGCAGGTGGTTTTACTCAGGTAAAATTTGCCCAACTATCAACCGGATTATCACTAACCAACAACAATTTTGTGGTTGGTTAATTAGGGGTTTCCAACAAATAAATTTAGGTGTCACACAAAGCTGAAACTATTGTCTGGTAATGAGTTGAGGACTTAGCCTAATTCCTTAGCGTACAACTTTCCCGTTTTGGCACAGTCCTGCCCTTAGCTACTCGACTTCCCAAAGTGCGTAGGCATTGGGCGTTGAGTAGCTAACAAAAGGATAAGTCAACTGGGTGGCATAACCACCCATCTTTCTGGTAAATTTCTGCCAACTGATTAACTTTTAGATTTTGTTACACCAGTTGATTTTTCAACCCAGATATTATGCAGCATCACCAGCAGCAGTAGTAGCAATATTAATGCCAATCCAGTTATAGCCGTTGTTGATGAACTTACCTGCTATATCATCACGACTGATACGATTATTTGAATCCTCTTGGCAAGTGTCAAAGTTACAAGCAATGGCGCTGTAGTCTACTGTGGTAGTACCATAGGTAGAGTTGTTGTAAATGCCACCACCATCACCAGACTCGTAACCACCAGAACTGAGTTCGATTCCGAAAGCTTTATTGTGCTTGATGGTACTGTTGCCTACTGTTAGAGTACCATCATTGTAAATGCCACCGCCAAAGTGTGCCTGATTGTCAGCAATTGTGCTATCACTCACAGTAACAACGCCTAATTGATTTACTGTATAACTATATACTGATGTCCCCGCACCGTGTACACTTATAGTTTCTCCAAAATTTATGTCCTTATCATTGTAGATGCCACCTCCGGCTGTCCCTGCCGTATTACCACTAATGCTGCTATAACTCACGGTAACATTGCTTAATTGACTGATGCTGCCAGTCCCGTCAAAGCTAGAGTTATAGATTCCGCCGCCGTACTCACTAGCATAGTTATTGCTAATAGTGCTGTCACTCACTGATAGGGTGTCATTATTGTAGATGCCACCTCCAGTGGTCGCAGTATTGTCACTGATAGTACTAGAATTTACACTGACTGTGCCACCAATCGCCCTGAAGATGGGAAATCCATCATAAGTTCCGTCGTTATAGATGCCGCCACCTTTGACTGCTGAATTACCAGTAATGGTAGTATTATTCAGGGTTATATTGCCAGAAGAATAAATACCACCTCCGGCTATCCCTGCTGTATTACCACTGATTATGCTGTTATTCACGGTTATACTGCCGCCAGTCAAAGCGAAGTTTAGCCCGTTATAGATCCCGCCTCCAGAGCCTGCTGTCGAGTTGTTGCTGATAATGCTGTTATTAACAGTTATAGGAGAATAGCCAAAAGAAACGATTGAGATACCACTAGAATGGTTGTGACTAATAGTACTACTATTTACAATTAGCTTGCCTTCATCGTCCAAAGTAATACCCGCTTTGGAATTATAACTTATGATACTATTATTTACGCTAACGCTACCATAAAAAATTCTGATACCGTCATTGATATTATCAGTGACAGTGCTGTAGTTTACAGTAAGATTGGTAGCAACTGATGATAGATTCCTACTATTCCTACTCATGATAATGCCGGAATCATTACCACTGATGGTGCTGTAGTTTACTGTAGCGTCACCATAGTTCGTAATGCCACCACTGCCAATAGTGTCATAGTGAGTTGATGTACTACCAGTGATAGTGCTGTAATTGACTGTGAGACTACCAGTCATACTAGGGGAAGTTATATCATTTACGATGTCACTACCGTTGTAGCCACTGACGGTGCTGTAGTTCACTGTAGCAGTGCCAATGTTGTAAATGCCCTCATTGTTCCTGTCGGCACCTGTTTGGATTTCAGTGTTGCCACTGATAGTACTGTAGTTCGTTATGAGGCTGCCAGAGTTGTAAATGCCGCCGCCAAAGTTGGTAGGGAAGACTCCTGCTTTTCCAAGGTAAATCTCCCCATAAGTAGCTAAGTTGTTACTAATAGTACTTTGATTTACGACAAGAGTACCAGTGTTGTAGATCCCACCGCCTGCGCTAATAATATTTCCGTTGATGTCTTTTGTGTTATTGGTTACTGTGTTACCAGTGATGATGCTGTTGTTTAAGGTCAGAACACCTTCATTAGATATTCCACCGCCTCCTCCTACGGCATTGTAACTATTGGTAATAGTCAGCCCGTTGATTGTAGCTGTAGCGCCAGTGGCAACGTCAAAAACACGAGACGCACTCTTATCACTAATAGTTAGTAAGTTTGGATTTTTACCTTGAATGGTAATGTCATCTGTGATACTTAAACTACTACCAGTCAAACTGATGGTATGAGCTAGCCCATCATGAAACAGCCCACCAAAATTAATGATGTCTTTTCCTGAGAGGGCATTAGCATCTAGAATTTCTTGCCGTAGTGAACCAGCACCACTGTTGTTGGTATTAGTAACGGTAAATATAGCCATTGTGAATATTGCTCCGATTTTTATTTAGGTGTATAAAAATTGCGCTCAAGGATCGTCTAGATACTACTACGAATTGGGAACATTTTTTATGGACATACTAATGACACATTATTGACATAAGTATAAATAAAATCTTAAAAAAAACAAAACTATTAATTAATGAATTAATCTACTTAAATTAATCGCAATTAAGTCAAAAACTGGCTTAATTGTCAAAAGTTGAGTTAAGGAAAAAAATCATGAACAAAATTATTGCAGGAATAGTAGCAATACCTCTGTTGATTGCTTCCATGCCTAATGAAGCATCAGCTCTATCAGGAATTGTCAATCCAGAAGTTCAAAAACCACAAGTGGGAACATTATTGCTAGCTAGACGTGGGCGGTGGATACCTGGGCATTGGGTAAGAAGAAATCACCACCGTGTATGGATTCGGGGACATT
Organism: Nostoc sp.; assembly: GCF_036917465.1. Lineage (GTDB taxonomy): Bacteria > Cyanobacteriota > Cyanobacteriia > Cyanobacteriales > Nostocaceae > Nostoc. Next base: position 6,187 of record NZ_JBALDL010000038.1, on the reverse strand, counting down.
ATCAATAAGCCCAAGTCAGAAACTTAAGTGCATTTTAGGTATTTGTAACTAAATTCCCAAATGCTCTTGCCCGATAATAAAATTATTATCGGGTAGTCTTTTTTATCAAGAAATCCAACTTCCGAATTTATCACTTTAACGAGGTCTGATTCGATTTCCGACACTTCAGCTTTTAGCACATCTGCCCATTTAGGAACAGCAGACTTTGTACTTTTATTTAGCTGAATACGAAAGCGAATACGGGTTTTATTTAACTGTGAGAAATTATGATGCTCGACTACTGCATTAGTTAGGAAATTTGCAGCAATAGGGTTGTCGATTGCTTGTACCATGAGCATTATTTTTCAATTTCGATTAAGCGAAGCTTTCCTTATGGCTATTTTTCAAGAGAGTGAATGTCTGCAATAGCTCTATGAATTGTTTTTGTAGAGTCATTTTGTAGCCGGACAGGTCTTTTGATAACTGGCGGTTTATGTATTGACATCGCTAAAATAGTTGAAGTTGCTGTGAATTATCCTGTACCACAGGCTTGTTATAAGTCATACCTTCGACTTCATAACACCGAGTCATAAGTTTGTTTCGATTTAGTCGAAAGCTGGCTTTTTTCCTTTGATTAGGCAGAGGTAAAAACAGATATTGTGGATGTTGTATACTACCTGTATCACCCAGATATCGACAAAGCGTACCGTTGATTTGGTAGACCTTTGATGAACTCAACAGTGTCGCGTCGTACACTTTAATCAAATTTGTTTTCATCTGATTATTATTGAAGTAGAGTGTGCAATAATCTTTTGTGGAATCGATTTTTCTCTACAGTAAAACTTAATCAGTTTGACTGTAGAGTTTTTCACGTATAATGTAATTTTGCGATTCTTTCAAAGATTCTTTCAAAGATAGAAATGCTCGAAAATCTGGTTTAATTTTGACTTTGATTCATCTGGTAGTGCCTTAAAATCAAACTCCTCTGAGTCCCAAACTTCATCAACACTATTGGACTCATCAACAATGTTTGCAATCAAACAAGATTCGTCGTTGTAATCCTAACCGTTAGCCAAAAGCCACGGCAGAACTCCCTCGGATTGTAATAGTTTTTCGATGTCGAACGAGTCGGAAAACTGTTGTAATTTTTCGATACTGGGCTGAACAATTGTTATAGTCATCTTTGATTATTTGTGAATAGGTAAACAGCAAAAAGAGGGGGAAAGGTTAAAGGGTAAAGGGAAAGGGATTCATGAATTAAATCATCAAGAGAAAAGCAAGGTTTTTACCTTTACCCCTTTTCCTTATTCATTAGCTGTAGACAAAGCTTGAGTAACTTCTAATTACAGTGTCTCAAGCCCTGTCTACAACAAGTTAGAACACCATTTCTGCCGCAGCTTTTGTAACAGCAATCGCCTGTTTACTGATTTCTCGCCAGTCGCTTTGCTCGTTGTAGGATGCCATTACTAATTCCGACTCTACCCATACCCGACAGAACAGCACACTTTCGTCAGTTGTTCCTGGCTGTGGCTGTAGCGTAATTGGAGAATACAGCTGTTCTGGAGTCAGAGTTGCGATCGCAGCAAGTATGCACTTTGATAAATGTGTATCGTAGCCTGATTCTAAGATATATGTCCGATCTGCTTGCATAGTAATCAACAACTTACAGGATTCTTTTTTGCGGCGTTCTGTATTCTCAAACCGCAGTTCTTTAAGATATCCTGTTAAAGCAGTTTGGGGGATATCACTCGGTTCACCATTTAGCTTGTACCACAGCCCTCCGTGCTGACGATTGCAATAGATTTTGCAACTGCCAGCTTCAGAGTGCAATCCTAGTTTTGGCTTATTGATTGAAGCGATAAGCTGTTTTAATAACTCTTCCTGGCGCATTAAAGCAGCAAGTAAATCGGCATTATTTTCTTGAGAGGTCATAAGTTTCTCCAATACATTTCACTCTCTCATTGGCGAAGCCGTTGATTTCAGATGTATCTATCAAGTACAGAGCCAATAAAACAGCGCTCTTGTTAATACAAAAGCGCTTTTTGAAGAAGAATTCAGCTATTCTGAATTCAGGAGTCAGAATCAAGACGCTCTCTACGAGACGCTGCGCTATCCGCAACTCGTACAAAATTCATGTCTGTTTTCTGACTCCTGAATTCAGAATTCTGTTTCGATAAAACAGTTATTAGATTAAGATTATCCGTGTGAATTAAACCTGACCAACAACTCTTCACGGGATAACTGAAGGCATAGCGGAGTAAATTCTTCTGGCGTTAACTGCAACAAACTATCAACGACTCTCAACAGTTCTTCATCAACAGAACCAAACCGGAATCTCAACAAGTTTTCTACAACTTGGCGTTGCCCTTCTTGTACCGCTTGCGCTCTTGCCTCTTGATAAGCTTCCGTTAAGTTCATAATTAACTCCTGGTCATCTTCGGTTAAATCTGTTTGTGTCATCACGCTTATACGCCACCTGTAAACCATTTCAAGAACATTACGGCGGACAAGATTCTCACTTGGAAGGGCAACCAGTTCACTTACTGCAAGCTGTTGCACTGTTCCCCGTCCCAAAAGCCTAAACCATAGAGTTTCTTCGGTGACGGGTAACTCGTTAATTGCTAGTATTGCGCCTCTAAAACATTTTTGGAAAAAGTAAACTCCAGTCATCCACTTTTCTAAGTCTAGCTTAACCTCCAAATCTGCTAACAGAGAGGCTGAAGCACTAGGTGTCAAAATCCACAAACGAGCCAAATCATTCTCGCTAATGGTCGTTTCTTCTCTTTTGGCTTTGCGTTGAGAATCCGCAATTACAGTGAACAACTTCATGAAACAGTTACGTACTTCTGTCCGACTAGGTTGATTGCGAAACGGTTCTAGTAGCGTTGTATTCACCAGCGCAATTCTTCCCAGCAATCCTAGATTTTCTGCTTGGGCTTGGGGGGAAGGTAAAAATAATACATCTACAAATCTGGTTACATCCGTTACTTCCCTGTTAATTTTTACTTCTCCTATTGGAGCGAGTAGCTCCTCTAAAAATTCTTTAGCAAATTTGTCGTGAGGTTGATGAGGTTGTTGGGTCATTTTGTAAGGGCGAACTGTGTTTTATTTTACAAGGATTGATTATGGTTGCATGGTGGGTATGAGAACCCACCTTTTTATTTACGCTGCTACCAACTCCCGACAAACTTGCGGCAGTTCAATCGGAGCAGTTGCCCTGGACAGCTTCTTTACAGCCTCTTTCACACTCCAATACCGTACTCCGTCGCCACAGCGCCAATAGTAAGTCTTGGGATCGTTTTCCCATAACTCATCAGCATTCCTGACCTTGAAGATTATGCCTAAGAACTCACCATCGAGATATACGTTTTCAGCCGTCTAAAGGTCAGTCTTGCCTACATAGGTCAAGCGGTAGCCGTCCACTGGCGTACACAAGTCTTCTGCACGAATACCACGATACCCGCAGTTACCGCACCCATGACCATCACAGTCTGGGCAGATAGCGCCAGGGGAAGACTGAAATCTGGGCGGGGTAAAGTCCCATTCAGGAGGTGGGGAAAATAATCGAGCCTTGTGGGAAATATAGCATCCAGCATGACCAATTACCTTATCAGGATAGTATTGGACGCTCAACGATAACCAATCACAATTACCTAACAAGCCAATTTTGTCAGCAGCTTCTTTCAACTCATTATCTAGTTGCTGATTGCGCTTTACTGGAGCAGAAAGACTTGTTTTTATCTCTGGTACTGCGCGTTTGAATGGCTCTTTGTGGTATCGAGCATAGCCGTGGATCATTTTCACCCATACAATATCATCACTGTTAATCCAGATGGTAACTACATCTTCGGCTGGCACTCTTTTGAATAGTCCGACTGATTGACGATGGTTGCAATGATTTGGCGATCCTGTGTGGTTAGCGGATCTTTTGTTGGCGCAGGGGCTAAACTTTGTGTCATGATTATAAATTGCCTCTTGATTGGGGTAAAAAGGCGATCGCTCCGTCCGCAAAACTATGCGATCGCCCCATTTTTATTGGTCAGTTTGTTGTGCTGAAGGCGCAACACTCTCAATCTAGAATTGGCGAAGCCTCATATTTAATGCTTCTAACCAGTGATTAGGAGCTTGCCAGAACAAGAGATACTTTGAACAGGCGACAGTCGGCTTCAAAAGCTTTCCGTCGTTTTACTCTGGCAACTTTTTATCGCTCCAGGGGCAATGCCTTTATGTGAGCGTCTTGATTCTGGAAAGATTGAATGAAGTTTTTTGCAACTAGTTTTCAGACTTAGTTAGGTCATCCGACTTATCTCCGGCGATTTGAGCGTTACAAGGTTACTTCCGGCCACTCCGGTTTAGCTCCGGCTACTTTTCCCGGCGGCACTTCAGTTTTGGTTCGTTGAATGTTCGTTGAATTAGTTTGCGATCCCTTTTTGCGTTTGGGTGCAGGCAGTTCGCTTTTCCTTACAAAAATTATGCAACTTTTAGTTGTGATTGCCAACTCCTAATTGCACAATCTTAGTTGATTTCAAACACAGTAACTCAGCTAATGTACAGCCAAATATTTTACACAAGGCAGTAAGGACTTCTGGAGAAGCGTTTTTGACATCTGTATTTGTCTCCATCCTATTCAAATACTGGCGGGAAATATCTACTTCAAATTCAGTAAGCCTTTTAGATAAATTCAATAACGGTATATCGCCACGCAACTCACGCATTTTCTGCCCGCGTGCAGCTGTCCATTTTATAGAACCTACTTCTGTCAGTGGTAACATCACGACCTCTTCCATTTCTTCTCTACTTGCCATATTATGCAATTTTTAGTTTACAAATGCAATAGCATATTGCAACTATTTGTAGCAGAAATTCGCCAGCGCGACAAGCAGGGAGCGACATAGCTAGGCTTACCACAAGCCACAGAAAATATCCCAGGAACCATTTTCAGTAGGCTTGGAGCTAATTGGGATATTCTACAAAGTAAAAAGCTCTGCCAGTGGTTGTTCTAGCCAATTAATGTTTTCAACACAACTAGGAGAAGGGATTAGCTTCTGTTACCACTTTTGGTAGCGGAATAAACTCTGTTTCATCTGGCAAGGTTGCAAAGCGGCGATCGTGCCAATCAGCTTTAGCTTGCTCTATCCGTTCTACTCGGCTAGAAACAAAATTCCACCATTTGTAGCGTGTACCCAATGGTTCACCACCAATGACAATACATCGAGCATCGGCAACAGCAGAAATCTTTATCTCATAACCTGGCTCTAAAATGGCGAAGCGATATGGTTCTAACGGTTCATCATTAATCTTCAATCCTTCTGTGACGCTGTATACTGCCCTTTCGGAATAATCAGCAGGAACAGTGAAGTGAGCATTGCTCCCCAGCATCACATCTAAATAAAGAATGGGTGAGAAAACTTTGACAGGTGAGGTATAGAAGCGTGTTTGTCCAACAATGAGTTTGATAATAGCGCCATTCTCTTCCGAGTTGGGAAGAGTTTCAGCAGGATAGTGAGTAAACCTTGGATCTGTTTCTTCGTATTCAACAGGCAGGGCAACCCAAGTTTGAATTCCATGAATAGTGGCTTCGTTATGACGGTCAGAATCGGGAGAGCGTTCGGAATGTACGATCCCTTTTCCCGCCGTCATCCAGTTGACTGCACCTGGTTGTATTGACTGTACACTACCCAAACTATCGCGGTGTATCAAAGCACCATCAAACAAGTAAGTTACCGTTGCAAGATTGATATGAGGATGTGGTCGCACATCAATCCCTCTGTTGGGGGGCAAAACGGACGGCCCAAGATGATCAAAAAAGATAAATGGCCCGACCATTTGGCGATTAAGATATGGCAAACTGCGGCGGGCAGTAAACCCACCTAAATCTTTAACTTCGGGTTCAATCAGTTGAAGTATTGCCATGACTGATAAATGCAGATTATGAATACTCCAATAATTATAAGTATATTCATTTGAAAAAAGCCTTAGTTATCTGTTTGTATTAAAGACTCTCAGCGTCCTAAGTCAAATTCTCAACGTGCAATTTAAAGAGTACCAATTGCCCACCTTCATTTGTTTGACATGACCAAGTAGTGTAGAAGTTGACATTGTTAATTGCCAAGTAGGACTAATTTCAATTGATTTTAATCATCCGTGAGCCTGCTAAGAGTGAACAGATAGAGTCAATGCTCAAAACCTGGGATGTATTCATTAAAAT
>NZ_JBALDL010000037.1:0-3657 GCF_036917465.1 Nostoc sp. | reverse complement strand
ATTTGTTATTTCGGCGAACTCATTTGTTATTTCGGCGAACTCATTTGTTATTTCGGCGAACTCATTTGTTATTTCGGCGAACTCATTTGTTATTTCGGCGAACTCATTTGTTATTTTGCCGCATCGTGAATTGACTAAGGTATATTAGAAATCGCAGTTATATCCGTTTCAAATCTTGTAAAATAGCGGCGGCTGATTGATAGCGATCGCTAAAATGATAACAAACCATTTTATCTAAAATTTCTCCTAATTCTTCACTCACTTGCACCGTTTCCCGCCACATCACATTACCAGTTTCTGGATCTGGGTAAAGTTCTTGTGGTGGTATTCCCGTTATAGCTTGAATACCAATCATTCCTAAAGCGTAAATGTCACTGCATAAGCGGGGATGACCGGCAAATTGTTCTGGAGGTGCATAACCCCGCGTCCCAATGGCTACTGTGGCTAATTCTGTTTGTTCGCTACTTGGCGGTTGCATCAATTTCACAGCGCCAAAGTCAATTAATACCAGCCGATTATCTTTAACACATCTAATAATATTAGTCGGTTTGATATCACGATGAATCACTCGATGCTGGTGAACAAATTCTAGAACTTCTAAAACTTGTTTAAGCATCCCTATCACAAATGATTCGTTTTGCACATTCTGCACAGGTGGTAACTCTTCACTTAAAGTATGTCCTTCAATATATTGTTGAATTAAATAGAATTCTTGGTCATCTTCAAAATAAGCCAGTAGTTCGGGAATTTGATGATGTTTACCCAAAGATTGTAATATTTCAGCTTCACTATTAAACAACCTGCGAGCAATTTGCAAAAAGCGTGTATCTTGACGGGCTGGCATTAACTTTTTAACTACACAAATCGGATTACCCGGTAGTTGAGTATCCTGTGCTAAATAAGTGCGACTAAATCCACCTGCACCAAGAACTTGAGAGATTTTGTAGCGTCCACCCAAAAGCAAATCACCTGATTTTATTTCTGGTGAATCAATTGGGGTAGGGAAATCAAGAGATGAATTGGGAATTGCTGTTTTGTCTTCTAAGAGTACATTTAATTCTGCGTAGGCGTAGCCCGTCGTAGACATCACTTCTTGTTGTTTTTCAACTTGCAAAATAATCACCTGAGTTTGTCGCTGATTGTAGTAACTAGTACAAGCAATCACGCAGATACTACTAATCACCAAACCAAGAGCAGAGGGAACTAATGGTACCCATCCGGCTTGTAAAAACAAAGCAACGCAGATTCCTACTAAACCGAGTAGAGTTGTCCCTACTACCACTAGCAAAAACAACGGATTTTGCCACCGCAATGCTAAAACACTACCTAAAAGCGACCAGCCCCATATCCAAATAAGTTCCGCCCAGTCAGGCCAATACCAAATTAGAGGTCGTCCATCCAACACTGTACTGATGAGTTGACTTGCTATCTGTGCATGAATAAACAGAGCAGGCATTCTAGCTGGTTGATCTGGCAAAGCGCTGTAGGGTGTATAAAAGCCGCCTGGAGGTAAATTAGTTGCTGTAGTGCCAATAATTACAAGACGGTCTTTGAATAAACTGGAGTTGACTTGGCCACTGAGGACTTGTGTAAGGGTTACTTGATCGGCGAGGCTGTCGGGGTGACGATAATTTAATAATATTTGATAGCCATTTGCATCCAGATGTTGGTAGCTACCAGAATTAGCTTGTAAACGTGGGAACAGTGTTTTACCTAACTGAAAATTACCTTTCTTAGTAAACTGGTATTCAATGCCTTGCTTTTCCAGATAATTAATTGCTATTAGCGCCCCAAATGCGAATGATGTTGTACATTTATTGTCTGTAGAGTTAGCAAATAACAAAGTGCGGCGAAGAATTTGGTCGTTTTCATTGTCAGCAACCACATCGCTAAACCCAACATTATCTATAGGAAAATTGGGCGGTGGTGGAATTTCATCTCTACCCAAGCTGCTGAACAAACAGGTGGTAATGATGTTGTCTTGATTTGGGAAATTATTTGCCAAATTGTTGTTTTCTGGTTGGAAAAGATATAAACCAACAATTCGCGGTTCATAAGACTCTATTTTCTTTAACAGCTGATTGATTGTCCTATTTGATAGAGTCCATTTCTCTCGTTTAAGATCGTTGTCAGTGATTTTTACCAGTAAAATTCGCTTATCAGGTTTTTGTGCTGGACGCGATCGCAACATTTGATCGTAAACTCTTAACTCCCAAGGCTGCAACCATTTGAGTTCCCGAATTCCCCAGATAAAGGCGGTTACTCCTACACTAGTAACTAAAATAATTTGCAACCAGCTTTTGCCCTTAAAGGTTTCACGGGAATCCTGAACTTTGACAAAGGGGACACGGAGTTTTTCTAATAATCCACTAATCACAGCGTTGTGGCGGTAGCCTGAATTGGTTAGATGTTGGTTGCAGGCGCAGAAGTTGATTTTCAGACTCTAGGTTAAAAGCTAATTAACCTGAGCTTCACTATTAATGTAGCAATTTACTTACTGATTAGAGACCTTGACATATTCCTAATGTTAAAGCATGACGTGTAACCTCAATCATAGAGTTAAGAAAAACAACGTCGCGCTCTGCGGCTAATCATCTGTTTGAGATGTTTGGGCATCTTCAACAGAATTGGCAATTGGGAAAGAAATAGGATTAGGAGATGGGGTTAGTGAATCTAACTGTGGTTGTTCGAGTGATGCTTCCATACTTGGATCGTCAAAATATGAGCCAATAATCTTATCATAGTTAGAAGCAACAGCTAAAAAAGCGCCACCCAAAATATAGATAGGTAATGGCAGATTAAATTCTTGCAACCAGTCAAACAGTTCCGCCAAGGCAAACAGCACCAAAAAGCAAGCAAGCCAAACCTTCACATTCTTATCCCCTAGATTGAAACAACTCTATTACTAGCTTAAATAGCTTGCTTGCATAATAGTTGATCTAGTAGACATCTCCAGAAAAGATTTAGTTACCTTAAATTTACATACAAATATCACGGGAATTAAGCCTCTCTCCGCTTGCCTAACGGCAGGCTAACGCCAACGGGGAGAGGTTTGGAGAGGGGTCTTAATTGATTTATGGAGATGTCTAGTATATAATTACCAACTGATCGCATAGTGGCTAATCTGTTCGTTGAATTGACCACACATCCCTTGCTCAGAACCAAAGATAATTACGCCGCAACGACCAAGGTCGCTCGTAAGGGATTGTGAGTAAGTTTTGAAGCCATCACCGTTATCATGTTGGAGGGAAGCATCATGTGTATGTGCTGCCTTGAGTACGACGTGCAAACCCATTTCGATTATCCGGTTACACTCAGCGAGGGACGCAACCGCCTGTTCGTATTGGTGGATGTTTAATGCTGCTAATACTTTCATCATTTTCACCACGGCTTGCAGCTCTTGGGCTGTGTGGATTTGGCGTTGCAGAAGCTCAATGGATGACATGGCTACTCCTTCCCATCCTTGGGATCTTTTATATCCTTCGTATCCTTGGGATCTTTTGTATCCTTCGTATCCTTTACAACTGTTGCGATAGCAGTTTTGGCAACCTTTAGTAAGGCATCGCGATCGCCATTCTTCAATACGGCTCCGCTTTCGATTTGTCGGCAAAGATCGGCTAATTCGGTGGATATGGCTTGGGCGATGGCAACCTCTGC
>NZ_JBALDL010000036.1:0-24578 GCF_036917465.1 Nostoc sp. | reverse complement strand
TTGGTAAGTCGTAGCGATCGCCTGTTTTTCTTCCTCCCCTTGTTCACACATCCTTAATTTCATCAAATCCATCCTCGATTACGCGAACGGTGAGTCACTAATATAACTATCTTTTTCTACCAGCAATAATTGCTGACTCTGGGATAAAGCTTTTAGTTGATTATAATCATCAAAATATTCTGCACTCAGTTGAGATCTATCGCTACCTGGGTTGGTTTTGGCTCTGAGCAAGATTTTATCATCGCCGCGTTTCTCCATTGCCACAATTTCTAACTTGGCTTCTGGATGATTTTCGGCGAGGTGTTTGAAGGCGATCGCAACAGCGCGGGGGTCAACGCCTTGATTGTGGTAAAGGTCGAGGGTATCAAAAATTGGCTGAATAAAGTCGGCAAAATCGCCGTCTGCAAATACCTCTTGCTTATTATCAGGTTTTCGCAGGGGGTCAGGGTCTTCTTTGGTGGGTAAGCGCATGAAGACATATTCACACCTCACCCCACGCAATTTAGTTGTATTTGTAATCCCCCAATCTTCGATGTAAGCTCCGGTGAGGGTTGCACCTGTTAAATCTGTGCCGTCTAGTTGCGTTTGCTTTAGTTTTGCTCTTGACAAATCAGCATCTTGCAAATTAGCTTCACTGAGATCAGTACCAATAAAACTGGCATCTGCTAAATTTGCTGATTGTAAGTTGATACCTCGCAGGTTTTGACGGTCAAAGTTTTTGTCCTGTCCCTGCCCTGTAACCAGCAGTTGACATACTTGTGAGTTTTGAAGATAAGTCAAACCAGGACGAATACGGTCAAGCATTTTGGCTTGATGCCAACAGCTACAGATAAGGATAGTGTTTCGGAAATCTGTACTTTTGAGCGTAGCTTGGGTGAAGTCAGCATTGGTTAAGTTAGCGCCACAAAAACTTGTACCTCCAATTGCAGCAAAGGTGATCGCAATATTACGAACCAAAGAGTGTTTTTGATCTCCTTTCATAGCTCGCCAGCTGATGTATATACTAAATAATGTTCCGGCTACGGCTCCAGCTACGGCTATGACGGCTCCAGCTACGGCTCCAGCTACGGCTCCAGCTACGGCTATGGCTATGGCTACGGCTCCCGCTATGGTTACGGCTCCGGCCACGGCTCCGGCCACGGCTCCGGCCACGGCTCCGGCTACGGCTCCGGCCACGGCTCCGGCTACGGCTCCGGCTACGATTCCGGCTCCGGCTCCGATTGGAGGTACGGCTACAGATACGGCTCCCGCTAAAGCTACGATTCCGGCTACGGCTCCTAAACCAGCTATTATTCCTTGGCGAATTGTGATCAAGAAAAAGGCAATTAATATGATTAAAGAAACCCAGCCCGCAATCTTTGGACTGCTGGATGAGCTAAAGCTAAATATCAGCGACACCAAGTAACCATTGACAACCCAGATAAATCCTGACAGTCCCGAAAATAAGAACGAGACAATAAATAAACCAATTACCCTACGTTGTTGCAGTCCTGCTTTGGTATAGCTAAAGTTTGCCCCTGTTAAATTAGCGTTGCTGAAGTTTGCCCCTCGGATGTCGGCATAGCTAAAGTTTGCACCCACAAGGTCTTTCCTACCTTTGAAGTTGCGTCCTCGCAGATTTTTACCGGAAAAGTCTAAAGTCATTGTCCTGTAACCAGTAGTTGACGTACTTGTGAGTTTTGCAGATAAGTTAAACCAGGCGAACATAGTCAAGCATTTTGGCTTGATACCAATGGGCATTAGTCAGAATAGCGTTTCGGAAATCTGTACTTTTGAGTGTAGCTGTGGTGAAATCAGCATTAGTCAAGTCAGCACCACGAAAACTTGTACCGCCTGTAGCAGCAAAGGCGATCGCAATATTACGAATCAAAGAATGTTGTTCATCTCCTTTCATCGCTCGCCAACTGATGTAGATACTAAATAACGTTCCGGTTGCGGTGAAGGCTAAGGCTAAGGGGAAAGCTAAGGCTCCGGCTGCGAAGACTCGGGCTGCTCCGGCTGCGGGGTAGGCGAAGGGGAAGGCTAACGCTCTGGCTGCTGCGGCTCCGGCTGCGGTGAATGCTCCGGCTGCGGCGACGGTGACGGCGACGGCGACGGCGACCGCTGCGGCTCCGGCTGCGGCGAATGCTCCGGCTGCGGCAAATGCTCCGGCAAAGACTGCAGCGACGGTGACGGCGACCGCTGCGGCTGGGACTGCGTTGAAGGCTACGGTGACGGGGAAGATGAAGAAGAGAAAGAAGGCGATTACGGGGAAGAAGGCGATGACGACGACGGCGATGGCGATGGGGATGGCGATGGCGATGGCGGCGGCTCCTAGACCAACTGTTATTCCTTGGCGAATCGTGATGAAAAAGTAGGCAATCAACACAATTAAAACAATCCAGCCCACAATCTGGTTATCTGGGCTAAATATTAGTGATACCAAATAACCATTCCAACCCCATAAATATCCTGACAGTCCTGACAAAAAGCACGACACAAGGACTAAGAAAATTGCCCAGTGGCGTTGCAGTCCAGCTTTGGCATGACTGAAGTTTGCACCTGTTAAATTAGCATTAGTGAAGTTTGCCCCTCGAATGTCGGCATAGCTAAAGTTTGCATCCGCAAGGTCTTGTCTACCTTTGAAGTTGCGTCCTCGCAGATTTTTACCGGAAAAGTCTAAAGTCATGTTTCACTTTACGGAGGTGAGCAAATTTTACTACACGCTCACCTCTGTAAATTCCTGAACGGTTAGATATATTTGTTAGTTGAGCTTCAAAGGCGCAACTTCGAGGCTCAAAGGCGCAACTTTGAGGCTCAGAAGGTCAACGTCGAGGTTAAAAGGCGCAACTTTGAGGATAAAAGGTGCAACTTCAAGGCTTAGAAGGTCAACGTCGAGCCTCAGAAGGTCATCGTTGAGCCTCAGAAGGTCAACATCGAGCCTTAGAAGGTCAACATTGAGGTTCAAAGGCTCAACTTTGAAGTTCAAAGGATCATTGTTGAAGTACAGCCACTAATTACCACTGTTCCATTATGAGATTATCTACATAACTAAAATGCTCATCATTTGTAGCTAATCTCCAACCACGTTCAAGACATTGGGCTGCAATCCAAATATCATTTTCTGGGATTGGTCTGCCTTTGTGTTTTAAGAGATTGCTTGAAAAGTGGTCGGCTGTGATATTAGGCACTTATTGATCCCCCCCTAGCCCCCCTTCAAAAGGGGGGAAACGGAATCAAAGTCCCCCTTTTTAAGGGGGATTTAGGGGGATCTAAAAGTATTTGATACATCACTAAGGACTTTTCAAACATCCTCTAAGTTAAGGCGTGTTTGAGCCTAGTATGTAGCGGTTTCTCGTCCCATTGGTACTACAGCACAAGCCTCAATGAACTGTAAACGAGTCAAGTTTTGCAAAGAACGGGCAGAATTTTCTGCTCTAAACAACAGTTTTGCAACAATAGGTAATAGCAGGATGATTATTAGCAAGGCTATCACTCTTGCAACTGCGTAGCTTGCCGCCGTAGGCATCGCATCACCTTTGAGATAGCGAATAGCAACGGACGTGTCCAAAGCCGTTTCAGCAGCCATTGGAGTAAATTTGCTCAAATTCCTGATTTGAGAATATACCAAATACCGTTATTGTCTTGCCGCATAATCTGGTATCTTTGCTCAACAAATTCCAGCATTTTAGGGAAATTTGCTTTGATTATAGCCTGGGGTTCATAATCAATAAAGATATAAGGAGGCTTTGATGAATCTAACTGATTTATAAGTGCTAACCATTGCTCAGATAGAAAATATTCAAGTGCCCAACCACGTAATATTGTTGCTTGATTCCGCCCAGAGAAGTAGTAGATAGATGGATCGCCAGCTACATAAATATCACCAGCAATACTTCCTGATTGAGATATAAAATTAGCTTCATCATGAAGAGATGGATATTTTTTTCTAAAGATAGTCTGATATTGTAATCGTGTATCTTCAGTTAAAGCAAAATTATTTCTAGCCAGAGTAGCACTCTTCTTTATCAAAGCTAATGACAAAGGTAAAAACAATAGAAATATCAGTAAAACAGCCGGGATTAAAGACCTTAATTCTTTTAAATAATCCCATAATATATCTAATCCTTTAGTTGCTAAAATACCGATGGGTACAAACAACAGTAAATAATGGTATTGCCACAATGCTGTTCGTTGTAAAAAAATAACACTCAAACCAAAAATACACCAAACAACAAGTAGCAAAGTCAATATATTTTTAGACTTATACAATGAGATATATACTGCAACACTACCCATTAATAATAAAGGGTAAAAACTTTCTAATAACCATTTGATTCCCGAAATAAAATTAATTTTATTAAATATAGTATTAGCAAGAATAAGAGGTGGATAGATAAAAAATGTCTGATAAACAATTGAAAAGCTATTAACCCAAACAAAGTAGCTGGCAACAACTAAAAGGGGAAGCATAATTCCTATAAAAATTGGCAAGCATGTATCAATCAATATTTTTTGAATTTTTTGCCGTTTTATTATTAAAGAATACATAAATATCGTTAGCCACAATCCAACAACGATAAGCAGAAGTAATAATTTAAATAGTAGGACAATTCCCCCAATCAAGCCTGACATTAAAAGTAAGTAAAATCTTTGCTTTCCGTCATTTTTAAAAGACTTAAAAGTTAGCCAAAGACAAAGAAATAAAGGAAAACCAACCAGTGCTTCTACTTGAGTAAGATGCCAAGCACCTGAAACAGTATAGTAAACGCCAACCGTTAACAAAGGTACTAGACTTGCGATGATTTGATGCCGAAAATAGCTTTTGAGAGTCAGCAGCAATGTTATCGAAAAAAATACCATGTAAATAAGTTCAAACAAATGGATGCCAATCTCATTAAAGCCAAACAAACTTCCTGCTAAAAAATAAAAGCAGAAAATCCCAGGTTGCTTAATATCCCAGAAATCACGATAGAGTACTTTTCCTTGTTGCATCTCCAAAGCACCTAGCCTAAAAAATGCTTGATCTCCGTCAAAGGGAAAAGGTAAATGGATAAGACCAATGATGACAATAACAATCAAAACTATAAAGTCTATTTTATTTAATTTGGCAATGTATTTCATGGTATAAATAATTTTAATTAAGATAGGAATCTGGTGTAATTTCAAAAATTACTTGCATAGAGAGGTAAGAGGCAAAAGGATTCTAGAAAATTAAAATGTACTGAGTTATTTTCAAAACATCAAATAGGAGTTGTATATTTTGAAGTAGTTAATATCCTAACCAAATAACAAGAGCTATATACTTTCTTCATTAATGATGGTGTCTAAAAACTATAATAGGCACTGACTATAGGTATTTTTTTGACTTTGCTATGTTTTACCACACCTTTTAGAGTTTGCAAAGGCTTCTAGTGTAATAAAAACTATATCTTCATAAATATTGTTTCAATAAGTGGACGAATATTAAAAAACTAAAGTCTGTAAAGATAAATAAGGTCGGTGCAATGTCTAAAGCATTGCTTTGATGAAGTATGACTATATAGATAAGTGTGTGTCCCAAGTATTAATGTGGATATAGACACTACACAATAACTTGCATTACAGGAAATATTGATGGAACGTTCAAAATTAATTGCTATTCTTACAGGTGCGATTTCGATTATTTTAGCGATCGCTTACCTCATCTTAGTCCAACTACTGGACTATCGAGACATGAAACCTGCCCCCATCAGCCAATTTGACCAAGCACCTGCAATTATTTCTGTTTTTCAGCAGATTGACAAAACTACCAAAATATGAATTAAATTTAGTTGACTTATCTAGAGACGCAATCAGTTGCGTCTTTTGTCATTTACGTCAATAAGTAAAAACTCATAATTACTATAAGACTAGTATTTTATTTTTGAAATCCACGCAGGGGAGCCACTCGCGTGGGCGGGTTCCCGACTTGAGCGAACTGGCGTTGCGTTAGCAAGGAGAGTACGGCACCATCCCAAGCTTATGGTGTGTTACGACGTTCCGTCTAACACACCCTACAATACCTAATTTTATTCAAAAATCAAATAGGAGTTCTATAGATAAAAAGCAATAGCTATTATTCGTTACTCAAATGGTCGATTATATAAGATTTATTTAGAGTATTTATCTTAGATTTGTTTAGATAAAGTAATTCCTTTTTGACAGATATAAAGGTAAGCTATTTTAACAAGATTAAATAAAGATAAATTTGTCTTATCTGCAATCGCTGGGTTTACAGGGATCAACGTAAGTTGATTTAAAACCCCAAATTTTTGATGATAACTATAGAGGTGAGTTGATGGCTCAGTTTCTACTTGAGACTGTTTGGCTAGTTCCTTCCTATGCCTTAATAGGTGGCTTATTAGCCGTTCCTTGGTCGCCGGGGATCATTCGGAAAACCGGGCCGAGACCGGCGGGTTATATAAACTTGATGATGACATTTTTGGCGTTTGTCCATAGTGCGATCGCCTTACAAGCAACTTGGAATCATCCAGCCCAAGAAGTATTTATTCCTTGGTTATCTACAGCTGGTTTAGACCTCACCATTGCTTTAGAAATATCCTCGATTAGTGTCGGCGCTTTAGTTGTAATTACTGGCTTGAATTTGCTGGCGCAGATTTATGCCATCGGTTACATGGAGATGGATTGGGGTTGGGGACGCTTCTATTCCTTATTAGGATTATTTGAAGCGGGACTTTGCGCCTTGGTTTTATGTAATAACTTGTTCTTCAGCTATGTAATTTTGGAAGTCCTGACACTGGGAACCTACCTATTAGTTGGCTTATGGTTTAGCCAGCCGTTGGTAGTCTCTGGTGCGAGAGATGCTTTCTTAACCAAGCGCGTGGGAGACTTATTCTTGCTGATGGGCGTGTTGGCAATATGGCCTCTCGCCGGAACTTGGAGTTATCCAGAACTAGCTGAGTGGGCTGCTACTGCTAACGTCAACCCGACAACAATGGCACTGGTAGGTTTAGCTTTGATTGCTGGGCCGATGGGTAAATGTGCCCAGTTTCCCCTACATCTGTGGTTGGATGAAGCAATGGAAGGCCCAGTTCCTAGTACAATTTTGCGGAATTCGGTAGTAGTTGCGAGTGGTGCATGGGTGCTGATTAAACTGCAACCTGTGTTAAGCCTGTCGCCCATAGTTTCTTCCGCTATGGTAGCCATTGGGGTAGTGACAGCGATTGGTGCTTCTTTAATTGCGATCGCTCAAATTGACCTTAAACGCTGTCAATCCTATTCTGTCAGTGCATACATGGGTTTAGTATTCATCGCCGTGGGAACGCAACAAGACGAAGCAGCGCTGTTGTTAGTACTCACCCATGCTATATCCGCAGCCCTATTGGTGATGAGTACCGGGGGAATTATTTGGAATAGCATCACTCAAGATGTTACCCAATTGGGCGGATTATGGACACGTCGCCCGATTTCAGCCATAGCTTTTATCGTTGGGACTTTGGGGTTAATTGGTTTTCCACCATTAAGTAGCTTTTGGGCGTTGGTGAAACTCGCAGATGGCTTGTGGGAAACCCAACCTTGGTTAGCCGGAGTAGTGATAACGGTAAACGCTTTGACAGCAGTGAGTTTAACCAGAGAATTCGGTTTAATTTTTGGCGGTAAAGCTACACAAATGAGTCAGCGATCGCCTGAAGCACACTGGCCGATGATTTTGCCAATGGTAATCTTACTTGCCTTTAGCCTCCATCTTCCTTTAGTGTTGCAAAGCTTATCACTTTTACCCGATTGGGCAAGTCTCAATAAAGATGTAGTCCTACTTTTAATTTGGTCGAGTATTTGCGGTTGCAGCATCACTGGGGTGGTTTATTTAGGTAATATTCCTAAACCAATTCGCCTCCCCTGGAAAGGTTTACAAGACTTGTTTGCATACGACTTTTACACCCCCAAACTTTATCGGATAACCATTATTTTTGGCGTTGCCAAAATTTCCCAACTTGCCGATATGATTGACCGCTTTGTAGTCGATGGCATCGTTAATTTGGTTGGTTTATTTTCGCTATTGGGTGGTGAAAGTTTAAAATACAGTACCTCTGGACAAACCCAGTTCTACGCCTTAACCGTCTTACTAGGAGTAAGCTTTTTAGGAATGTGGGTAGCTTGGCCATTTTGGGGAGTGCAGTTTTTAAATTTGATTTCTCAAATTTCGACAGTTGGGTAGTCAAACACCGTTTTATTACAAACAAACAGACATTAATATTGTGAGGATAATTCCATGAGCAGACAACATCCACAAACCAATCTTTCCAGAAGAAGTTTATTCAAGTTTGGTGCAGGTGCCATCGGTACAGGGGTACTGACAGTTGGACTTGGCTCAAATTTACTTGCAGCCGAAAAACCCCCAGCAGCGCCAGCAGAAAATGATATTACTCCCGATAAGGCATTGCAAGAATTATTAGATGGGAATGATAGATTTGCCAAAAGAAAACGTAGAAATCCTGACCAAAGCTATTCACGTTTAATGGAAGTTGCCAAAGGTCAAAAGCCCTTTGCTTCTATTCTAGGTTGTGCAGATTCACGAGTGCCTTCAGAAATTGTTTTTGACCAAGGGCTTGGAGATTTATTTGTCTGCCGCATAGCTGGAAATATTGCCACAACACAGCAAATTGGTAGCTTAGAATTTGGCAGTTTAGTATTAGGCACTAAAGTCATCATGGTAATGGGACATAAAAGATGTGGTGCGGTAGAAGCTGCTATTAAAGGCGCTCAAGTCCCAGGACAAATTGGAAGTTTGCTTGCAGCAATTCAACCAAGTGTAGAAAGTTCCAAAGGAAAATCAGGAGATAAAGTAGAAAATGCCTGTAAAGCAAATATTTTAGCGCAAGTTGAAAAATTGAAGTCATCATCAGTTTTATCTGAATTAATCAAGGCAGAAAAGCTGAAAATAGTTGGTGGATATTACGATTTAGATACTGGCAAACTCAGTTTAGTAAGTTAGCTTTTTTGTCCTTTGTCATTAGTCATTGGTCATTACTAACGCACAAAGGACAAATAACAAAGGAGAAATAATAAAGGACAAATATAATGTTAAGTGTTTTGATTTGGCTCCCGATTTTAGCCGCCGCTATTATAGCAATATTGCCTGTAAGTTTCCCTAATCATCGCATTCGTTTAACAGCATTAATTTTTTCTGGAACAGTTCTTGCCTGGAACTTTTTTATACTGCTAAAATTTGATATCAGCAATCCAGGAATGCAATTTAAAGAGTATTTGCCCTGGAATGAAACACTTGGATTGAACTATCAAATAGGTGTTGATGGGCTTTCTATATTAATGTTAGTGCTAAATAGCCTACTCACCTGGATTTCGATTTACAGTAGCAGTAAAGAAACTGAACGCCCTCGACTGTTCTACTCCATGATTTTATTAGTGAGTGGTGGAGTTGCAGGTGCTTTTCTTGCTGAAAATTTGCTACTATTCTTCCTATTCTACGAACTAGAATTAATCCCCTTCTACTTACTAATTTCTATTTGGGGAGGGGCAAAACGGGGTTATGCTGGGATTAAATTCCTGATTTATACTGCGGTTTCGGGAGCCTTAATTCTGGCGACATTCTTGGGTATGGTGTGGCTGAGTGGTTCTACCAATTTTGCTTTTGATGCATTTTCTACAGAAAATCTGTCAACAACAAAGCAAATCCTTTTACTAGCAGGAATAGTATTAGGTTTTGGGATTAAAATTCCCTTAGTTCCCTTCCATACTTGGCTACCGGATGCTTATGTTGAAGCTTCAGCACCAATCGCCATTCTTCTCGGTGGGGTGTTGGCAAAACTAGGAACTTATGGATTACTGCGATTTGGATTGGGGATGTTTCCCGATGCTTGGAGTATTATTGCACCAACTCTGGCGATTTGGGGAGCAATCAGCGCTATCTATGGGGCAGTAGTTGCGATCGCTCAAAAAGATATCAAGCGCATGGTAGCATATAGTTCCGTTGGTCACATGGGCTATATCTTGCTAGGTGCTGCCGCCAGTACTCCCTTAGCACTTGTTGGTGCAGTCGCCCAAATGTTTAGTCATGGTATCATCCTGGCAATTCTTTTCCACTTGGTGGGAGTTGTAGAAGCTAAAGTTGGTACGCGCGAGTTAGATAAACTCAATGGTTTAATGAGTCCAATACGCGGCTTACCCCTAATTAGCGCCTTACTAGTTTTAAGTGGAATGGCTAGTGCTGGTATTCCCGGTTTAACAGGATTCATCGCCGAATTTATCGTCTTCCAAGGTAGTTTTTCTGCCTTCCCTATCCCAACTATTTTGTGTGTAGTTGCTAGTGGATTAACCGCAGTTTATTTTGTCATTCTCCTCAACCGCACTTGTTTTGGCAGACTCGATAACTTCGCCTACTATCCCAAAGTCCTTTGGTCTGAAAAAATCCCAGCTTTAATTTTGGCAGCCTTCATCATCTTTTTGGGAGTACAACCCACTTGGTTAGTGCGTTGGAGTGAATCTACAACTACAACAATGGTGGCTGCAATTCCCTCCTTAGAAAAAACCGTAATCTCTGAAGTAGCGCTGAAATAGTTTACAGATTAAAGTTTCTTACCCATTCCCAATTCTCAATTCCCCATTCCCAATTCCCAATACCATGACAGCAATTAAAACAGCAATTAAATTACCTCCTTCTAAACATGAGTTTGCTGAAGTAATTCATCGCTTAGAAGCAGGTGGGGCAATGTTACCCGATACCCCAGAAAATTTGATGCAAATCATCGGTTTATATAAAGCCTATGCTGTGCCGATGGATTTTTATTGGCGTGACTTGCTTTATATTGCTGAAAACGAATTTTTAAACCCGGTTCCTTTCTTTAAATACTTCTTACCCAAAGAGTATTTAGAACTGCATAATCATTATGCTGGCGATGATGCCGATTTACGAATTTGGCGCGGCGAAGCTACTGCACATCCCGAACTTTTGGCATTTATTGAGAAGGGTGAAACTTTCAAAATGCCAAAGTTGTTGCATCACTTATTCCACGATCGCATTAACATGGAATTTGCGGAAGCTTGTATGCGGGCGATGTTGTGGCACAGAGGGATGGGTGGACAATTTGACCCTTACCTAGATTCAGAAGAATACAAAGCCAACGCTGACCGAGCCATTAAAGCTTATTTCCAAGGAAACCCAGTCATGCTGGGACTTTACAAGCTGTTCCCAGATATGTTTGTGGAACAGTGCCGCCAGATGTCATACTACGCTAATCTGGGCTTATTCTGGGAAGTCATGGCCCCAGTATTCTTTGAAATGTCCGATCGCTATGACGAAGGTACCATTAGCAACGTCCCGGAGGCAATGAGCTTCTTAGTTAATGGTATATTTGCGATCGCAGGTCGTCCTATTTACCATCATGTTTATATTCGTGGCGAATGCTACGAAATTGTCCCCAAATCCAAGGGTTTCATGTGGCTATATGAAGCTGCATTACCTTATGTAGAAGCAGTTTTCTACCGCACTGCACCCTTCCGAGGGACAAAATCTTATAATGCTCAAGCGCGTCAAGTACCAGAAGACCAGAAAGACTTTCACTATGGTATTCTTTATGCTGATGTATTTCCAGTTGGTACTGCTGGCATTCCCCCCACATTATTAATGCAAGATATGCTGCATTTTTTGCCCCCATATCTTGTTGATTATTACAGCCAACATTGCCGGGGTGAAGAAGATATGTTAATTCAGTTGGGAGTTAGCTTTCAACGGTCAATGTACTGTGTTACTTCTGCGGTAATTCAAGCTTTGCGAACTGCACTCTTATATCCTTTAGATGACCCAAATCCCAAGCATTTACAAGCTAATCGAGAGTTTTTTGAAATGCAGCTAAATCGCTTTACTCGACCCGATTATAATATTCGTGATGCTGCTCGTTTAGGGAGTATTCAAAAGCAAGATTATCGATAAGCCCTCCAACTCTCATTAAAAAGCAGCAGGGCTATTACATACCATTAAATTGGTATTTTGTCAATAGTATAGGCGAATAACTTTAGGAATCTGGCGATCAAAAAAATTTCAGTGCGATCGCCATTTTATTGTCCAATCAGATTTTTTAATCACCTTATAACTTACGCAAAACCACAGGCTGTAGGGGCAATTCATGAATTACCCCTACCTAAATAAAGCGCAGCCTCACATATAATTGGTATGAGAGGCTTTGCCTTTAGTGATACATTGAGTCAGAGCATCAATGTATTACATTCCCATACAGCTATAGAAAAGAGAACAACCAGAAAATATCTAACATTAAATCTTGATACTTATTATATTAAGAACAAGCTACTCTGCCCGTAACCAGAATTAAACTGTTCCTGGATTTATGTTTGTCAATACTTTCATCAAACGTCCAGTCCTGACTACGGTCTGTACGTTCATCATCTTGTTGCTGGGAAGCATCTGTATTCCCATCCTGCCGATTTCTCAGCTACCGGATCTTGCTCCGGTGCAAATCACCGTTAGCTCCAACAATACTGGTGCGGATGCTCAAACAACAGAAAATACTGTCACCAACATTATTGAGCGACAAATTAATGGTGTTAAAGATGTATCTTATATCTCTTCTAATACGGGTAATGATGGTTCCAGCAATATAACCGTCTCCTTTCCAACTAATGTCAATAGCGATATTGCTCAAGTAAACGTTCAAAATAAAGAAGGACTTGCTTCACCTCAATTGCCAGATACTGTTCAACGAACAGGTGTCACCGTTGAAACGGCATCAAGCAGTCTCCTTCTCGTCTATGGGTTTTACTCAGATAATAATGAGTATGACAACATTTTTATCAGTAATTATGTCGATCTATATATTCTCGATCAGGTCAAACGGCTTCCTGGTGTAGGAAAAGCCACGATTTTTGGGGAGCGCAAATATGCTATGCGTCTTTGGCTTGATCCCAACAAGCTTGCTCAACATCAACTAACTCCTCAAGATGTGACAACTGCCCTGCAAGAACAAAATATTCAAGTAGGTGCAGGGGCGATTGGTAAGGAACCAGCACCAGATAATCAAAGTTTTGAATTTGCTTTACGAGCAACCAGTCGATTTAAAAATGCGGCTGAATTTGAGGATATGGTGCTGAAGGTGAGTCAAGGTGGCACTAATGGCACTACTAATAGCACCACTAATAGCACCAGCACCACTAATAGCAGCAGTAATAGCACCCTAGTTAAGCTCAGAGATATCGGTCGAGTTGAACTGGGAGCAGAGAGCTATCTTGCTGATGCCAAATTTACCATTCCAGGAAATGCTCCCAAGCCAGCCGTGGGTTTGGGGATATATCAACTTCCCGGTAGTAATGCCCTGGACGTTGCCCATGCTGTTGAAGACCAGATTAAAATACTAGAGAAGAATTTTCCACCTGGACTAAAAGGACAGGTGGCATTTGATACAACTCCATTTGTAGAAATTTCTTTAGAAGAAGTTCTACAGACTCTGGTTGAGGCGATTATCCTGGTAGTTTTGGTAATTTTCGTCTTTTTACAAGACTGGCGTACCACGATCATTCCTACTGTTGCGATCCCCGTCTCTTTGGTTGGGACATGTGCGGCTCTTTTGGTTTTAGGATTTCAGATTAATACACTGACCTTATTTGGTTTCGTCCTCGCGATCGGTCTGGTTGTCGATGATGCCATTATTGTAGTGGAGGCAGTTGCAGTCAAACTGGAGCAGGGCATGAGACCCTTGGAGGCTGCAATAGAAGCCATGAAAGAGTTAACTGGGGCAGTCATTGCCACTTCACTTGTACTCATGGCGGTATTCATTCCAGTTACATTTATTCCGGGTACTACTGGGATTGTCTACAAACAATTTGGGTTAACCGTTGCTTGCTCTATTGCCATTTCGACCTTCAATGCTTTAACTTTCTCTCCGAGTATGGCAGCCATCCTCATGCGCCCGGCTCAGACTCCACGGGGCCCTTTGGGTTGGTTTTTTACGCAGTTTAATCGGGGATTTAGCTGGTTCACACGCCGCTATGTCGGGTTTGTTAGCTATCTTACCCATGTCAAGCCAATTGTAATTGGGGTTTTCATCACTGGTTTAGTAGCAACAGTTTTGATGTACAAAGCAGTGCCTACCGGATTTATTCCCGAGGAAGATCAGGGTTACTTCTTTGTAGTTGTCCAGGGGCCTGATGGGGTTTCTTTGAAATACACCGAATCTGTGATGGATCGGGTTGCCAAGGAAGTAACATCGCTTCCCGAAGTTCAAGCTAGTTTTATGATCAGTGGCTTTGGTTTCGATGGCAACGCTTCTAATTTAGGTATTGCCTTTGCCAACCTGAAACCCTGGAAAGAGAGAACTGAAGAATCTCAGTCTGTCTATGGAATACTTCAGAGGATGAACAAAAAGCTCTCTGGAATTACAGATGCTAGAGCGATCGCAGTGAATGCTCCTCCGGTTAGAGGGTTAAGTAGTACGGGTGGTTTTGAGTTTATCATTCAAGACAAAACCGGAAGTGCGCCGATTGAAACCCTGGTTGATACTGCTCAAAAATTCATTGCAGCCGCAAATAAAAACCCTGTTTTACAACGAGTCTTCACTCAGTTCACCGCAGACACTCCCCAATTTGATATTCAGGTAAATCGCAACCAAGCCAAAGCTCTCGGCGTTGAACTCAACAACATCTTTGGGACATTGCAAAGTTACTTGGGGTCGCAATATGTGAATGACTTTGTGCAGGGACAGCGACAATATCGGGTATATGTGCAAGCGGATGGAGTTTTCCGTTCTAATCCAGATGATATTGGCAAGCTGTATGTTCGCTCTGCAAGTGGGGCAATGATTCCATTGAGCAATTTGGTGACAGTTACTCCCTTTGTGGGGCCAAAAACCATCTCCCATTACAACTTGTATAGGTCAATCAAAGTCCAGGGCGCTCCTGCTCCTGGTGCTAGTTCTGGACAAGCGATTGAAGCGATGGAGAAACTAGCTAAAGAAGTCTTACCTCAAGGGTTTGGTTACGAGTGGACAGGGACTTATCTCCAGGAAAAGACATCTGGGGGATCTACAGGCTTGATTTTTGCCTTCGCCTTGGTTATTGTCTTTCTGGTGCTGGCGGCTCAGTATGAAAGCTACGTTGACCCGATCATTATTTTGCTGACAGTTCCCCTGGCAGTCTTGGGAGCGATGACGGCGATTTGGCTACGTTCCAATATTTTCATGGCAGGTAGCCTCTTCCCCAAAGTAGTCGATGATATCTATTGCCAGGTAGGTTTGGTGACTTTGATTGGTCTAGCCGCAAAGAACGCGATTTTAGTCGTGGAATTTGCCAATCAGCAGCATGAGCATGGCATGAGCTACACACGGGCGGCGGTGAAAGCGGGACAAGAACGTCTGCGACCGATCTTAATGACTTCCTTTGCAGCGCTGTTAGGATTTCTGCCCTTGGTGATCTCTCAAGGGGCGGGAGCCAGCAGCCGTTGGTCTTTAGGAACAGCGCTCTTTGGGGGGCTGCTGCTTTCAACGTTCTTGAGTTTGTTCTTAGTGCCAATTCTGTATATTTTGGTTAAGAGTTTGGCTGAGGCTATATTTTCTCGGAAGCGGGGAGGTTCAAACCCTCCAGATTCTCCAAATGGAACTTCAGGATCTAGACATGGGGCTTTACCTTCTGGTTCAAGTCTGCCAGAGACACAACTCAGGTCTCAGCAAGATGGGATAACCTGAATTTTATCATTCACCCTTTCCCCGAAACCCCCTAGAAAATGGTTTTGACAAGGAGTACTGGCCTGAACCCAAGCGTATTGCATTATGGGTGAAGCCTTAATAAGACTTACGCAAACAATAACCAAAAAGAAAGATTTTTTTGTTAGGGCAATTCATGAATTGCCCCTAGTGCGTTAACTTTTGCGTAAGTCCTACTTAAGTAGTGAGAGCGTGATGTTCATAACATCCTCCAACTCTGATACCATTTTCTGTAATTTCCTGCTTGCTAAAAAAGTTAGTCGAATAAAAATTAAGTACTTAGATAAGGAAAAGTGAAATGGGACTTAGCGAAGGACTTTTGAACCCGACCAAAAAGGCTATGGTCATAGATGAATGTTGCAACATGATAGAAGGACAGCTGGCATCTAAGTCAGGTATGAGCGGCATTGCTTTGAAAACTGCCTTCGCCGCTCTGAAGGGAGTCAAGCCAGGGTATATCCCCTACGTTGTTGAGCAGATCCTGCCGCAGTGCTTCACGGCACTTGATCCCATCTGGAGTGAAGGCGTAGAGAAAGGCGATCCGATTGGACACCTAAATGCAAATCGCTCTCATACAGCAGATGCGCTACTGGGTGTCACTGATGCTAGAGTCAAGAACGCCAAACGCCAAATAGTGCGAGGAACTTATGAAAAACTTCGCGGAGCAGCCAAAAAGCACGTAGAAGAAGCAGTGCCAGATTTAGCTAAAGTAATAAATAATTACACTAAGGTTTAAGGTAGGAGGCAGAAGGCAGGTGCAATATCACTTATGGGATTCAACCGCTCCTGAATTGAAGCCACTGAACTCTTGTAAGAAAAAAGAAGCTGAGACAACAGTGGGGTCTTAAACCCTTGCTCTCTAGCGATTCATAAACGTATGCCGCCGTTCGATACATCGATGGCTGGCATACGAGGCAGACATTACACTTGTATTACAAAAGTGTTTGGCGAGGATCTTAAAGATGCTATATATCCTAAACTTCCTGATATTTACCGAGTCAGCTTGAAACAGCAAATAATCAGAAACTATCTGAATTATTGTTTTAATAGGCTTGCAATTTATGAAAAAAGTTATTTATCGATACCGCACTTATGGACTAATTGGGTTAATATCCTTAACCTCTGTATTAAGTACAACTACATCTGCCCTAACACAGTTAGCAACTGATTCTCCAATTCAGCAAATTCCTATCCCTGCTTCTAACTTAATCTGGCCGACTCAAGGGTTTATTTCTCAAGGCTTCCGCAAATATCAACATGAAGGAATTGATATTGCAGGGGCATCTGGAACTCCGATTGTTGCTGCTGCATCGGGTAGAGTTGTAAAAGCAGGTTGGGATAATTGGGGATTAGGCAATGCCATAACTATTAAACATCTTGATGGCAGCATTACTGTTTATGGTCACAATCGCCGTTTGTTGGTGAGCAAGGATCAACAGGTGATTCAAGGTCAAATTATTGCTGAAATGGGATCTACGGGCAATAGTACAGCGCCTCATCTCCACTTTGAAGTTCATCCAAATGGTCGAATAGCAGTTGATCCCCTTCGTCTGTTAACATCTTTAACTGCAAGTGTTGCTCCTGCTTTTAAAGTTCAGCAAGTTGATAATCCGAACCGCCCAGTCTCCGCACCCCCAGTAGCAAAGGAAGTTTCACCTTTACAGCCAATTCCAATAGGTTTTGCACCTCTTAATAATGAGACTAAGTGTAATGGAGCTATTCTCATTAAGGGTGAGACTGCAAATATTCGTGTACAAGTCTGTGAAGAAAATGGTCAATTATTTTATATTGGTCAGTTGAAGCAAGACCCAAGCAAACCTATAAAAATTGCAGCTTTGAATATTGGCAAAGGCAAATATCGAGCAGATAATGGTAGTTTTTATTATTTAGTTAGCTCTGAAAGAGTGGAAGTTTGGCGAAATGGCACTCAGATGCGTTCTGAAACATTTTATACTTTAACCAAATCGCCATAATAGCTAGTATCCAATATTTGATTGGATTGCGATCGCAAAGCAGATCATAGGTTTCAATCCCTAATAGGGGTTTTAGTTGATTGCCACACCGACTCTACTCACGAATACACGAATAATTAGAGCCATGAGCTTAGTACAGACTTTTTTTGATTTATAGTGAAAACAATTGCCACCTCTCAAAACTCTGTATTTCACTTTTAACGCTCAATTAGTTATAAAACTTAAAATTTTTCCTTAGCAGCTAACATGTGTAAAATGTTTTCTACATGATCCAACTCTCCAACAATTCGCCGAATTGGGTGAGGCCAAACCTTCACAAGGGTAGGAGTTGCAGAAACCTGGTTGAGTTCTGCTTGTTCTGGATGAGTTAAAACATCAATCACTTTTAGAGTATAGGGATGTCCCAGCGATCGCTCCAACAATTCGTGTAAATTTTGCAGAATGCGTTCGGTAGTACTGCTATGTCCTGCTACAAACAAACGGAGAACATAGCCTTGGGTGATTTCTTCCTTTTTTTGTACTATTACTGGTTGGTGGTATTTTGGTACAGGTTCAGAAAGGTCTAGACGAACAATTAAATCGTGATCTTCCCAAAGCTGCGGGAATGACGAACGATAAGTTGTTAATACCATGCGATCGCACAACCCATCTTGCCAAGGCGCTACTTGCCATGCTAACTCCCCTGTACCAAAAATGGCATTAAGTAAAGCTTGATGTCTAATTACAGCCGGATAACCTTCAGCGAAAGTTCGCACTTGTTGAGTACGCGGATCTAACCAGTGGTCAATAGTCGCAGTATAACAAGGCACTAAAAAGTGCGGTGGCTCTGGTAAATCTAGAATTTCTTGTAAAGCTGAACACAAATGCAAGTGCCATCGACCTTGCTTGCTAGGGTCGATGCAGTAAATTAAATCTCCTCCAGGTGTAAATAAGGCAATGCCTTTAAACAACTGGGGTGTAGATAGTTTGTTTGTTGTCAAGTTATTCACAAAGGCTAGCTAAAAGTAAAAAATTCTCTCTTTTACCTTTTACTTTAGCTATAACTGCAACCAGGATCAGAAAGATATTTGGGATTGGGGACTGGGGATTGGGTGGAGATGAGGGAGAATAATTACTGACTACTAACTATTGACCAATGCCCCATGCCCAATCCCCAATCTTAAACTCGACCTCTGAGAAACTGTGCCATTTCGTTTGGAGTTGGTGACATTTCCAAAGCAGTCTCTTCAGTGATGCGACCGTCTTGATAGAGATTGAGCAACGACTGATTCATCGTAACCATGCCGTCAAAGCCAGCTTGTTTCATCAACTCGCCAATTTCATCATACTTACCGTCTTTGATCCATTCTTTAATCGCCTCAGTATTGATCAGCACATCATGGAAAGCAGCCCGCTTCCCGTCAGTTGTGCGACACAAACCTTGAGCAATTACTGCCACTAAAGACTCAGAAATTGCTACCCGCATTGCATCTTGTTCGTCACCAGAGTAAAGGTTAAGAATCCGCTCAATGGTTTTAACTGCGCTATTGGTGTGTAGGGTTCCCATAACTAAGTGACCAGTCTGAGCGGCTTTTAGGGCGGTGTTCACTGTTTCTTTATCCCGCATTTCCCCAACTAGAATCAAATCTGGATCTTCCCGCAAAGCTGCTTTCAAAGCGTTGTCAAATTTCCGGGTATGCATTCCCACTTCCCGTTGTTTGACTAAAGACTTGCGGCTTTGATGGATAAATTCTATCGGGTCTTCAATGGTGATGATATGCTTGGCCATCTCCTTATTGATGTAGTCAACCATCGCCGCCATTGTGGTGGACTTACCAGAACCTGTTGGCCCAGTTACTAAAATTAAACCTTTGTGGTGATGGCAAATATCCCGAAAAATTGGGGGTAATCTCAACTGTTCCATAGTTAAGATTTTTAGAGGAATCAACCGCAACACCATCGCAGGCCCTCTAAGGGTGCCAAAAACATTAATCCGCACGCGAGCAAAGTCATATTGAGTTGCTCCGTCAAATTCTAGGTGTTCTTCAAAGCGCTGAATTTCTGCTTCATTCATCACCTCCCGCAACCAACTCATAAAAGCTTCTTTATCTGTTTCTGGATAATCCGATGATTGAATTTCTCCTCGGCTGCGGAAGCGAGGTACTTCATTTACACCCAAGTGCAAGTCAGAATATCCCTGATCGTAAGCTTCCCTGATCAACTTCTCTAAAGTAGGCCCCGCATTGCTATTTTTAGGAGGAACTGAACTAGGTATTGGCGGTGGACTAACTGGACGATGACCTGCAACAGGAGCGTTAGTACTCCTCTCCATTGACATATCCAATGTTTGTGTCATCTGCCTCTGGGTGCTAAAGGTTGGCGGAGGTGGCGGCATTGGAGGCGCTGGGGGCAGGTTACGTTCAGTAACAGAGTTAGAATTTGATGGGGACTGTGATTCTGTCATATATCTTCACATTTGGCAGTTAAAAAGTTGAATTAGCGAGAAGTCAAGTCACTTACTTCGATGACTTTTGGAGAATGCTTGCGTGCAAGCTCTGGTGGTGATGGGAGACGATTGAAACTCTAGAACCACGATCAATCCATTTCATCCACCTCAACTGGTATCTTTTTTCCTAAGATTCCACTAATTAGAATATTGAGAAAAATTATTTAACCTATCTAAACTGGTTTAACACACCCAATGGCTCAAAACGCCTCAGCAAAAGCACAGTGATTAGTTAGTGCTTTACAATACTTTAGATCGAACATCAATATTCTCAGCCCTTAGATGAGAAATTTATTTCACGTGTAAATATGAATTGCCAGCAATTAACACCACAAATACTGACTGTTCATTTATTCAGCCCCTTTATAAATTATGAGAAATACTGGTATTTTTTATAAGAAATGTTAAGTTGAATAGGATCAATATTTGGGGATCAAGATTAAAAGCTGACACCTTTTAGGTTATATACCTGGAGGTAGATGCAAAAAAGAAGTTATTTTAATAAACATAAACTTGACTTTACATCCACAATTACAAAAAACTGACTGTAAACTTTAGTAAATAAATGCTCATTTTCCTGATTAGTTTTTATATACTGAATTTCACTGAGAAACAAATTCAGTTAACTCGCAAAAAGCGGGATATAACTGGAAATTAAAATTTGCTGTGTATTTTTGGGAGGAAAAGTCATGGTTTCTGCTCAAAGCTCTAATCAAGGAAAGACCTACTCCTTGTTGATGATTAAAAGCTTTTTAATATGGACTTTTACATTAGCAGTATGCTTGTTGGTTGTGGGTTTTCCATTAGTTGTCTTGATGGCTACGGTTGGATGTCTGTTGTCGATTGTTTTGCAATCTGTGATGCCTGTTAGTGCTGTCTTGCTTGTAGCAGGCGCTCTAATCATGTTTAATGTTATGGCAGTTTTATTGGCTGCGGGTGTGCTAACTATTAAAGGAGTTCATCCCAATGAAGTCAAATGGTTAAGCTGGCTGCATGGAGAGGCAGACCAAATGCAGGCTACTGTTTATGCTGCTTGCCCTTTAACTTGTGAGATTAAAATTTAGTCGTTACAGGTGAATACAACAAACAGTGCGTCTGCCCGGTTAAGCCGGGTTTTTTCATGCTTTTTTGTGATGTGATTACAGTTAATTTCGATAACCAGTACATCTACCCGATTCAGCCGGGTTTTTTTATGCTTTTTATATGATTATACGTTTAATGTGAATTAAGTCCTGAAACCCTTGTAATTTCATAGGTAGTCCCAAAACAATGATTTTGGGCGAATCTAGAAACCCTTATGGAATAAGAGGTGTTTTTAATTCAGATCAGGCGTGATTTATCTTTTTATATTTATGATTTGTGTGATAATTAACAGCCAACTATTGACCATAGACCATTGACTATAACCATTGGCAAATGACAAATGACTAATCAAAAACGGGTTTGCATTATCTTGGGTACTCGTCCCGAAGCGATTAAACTTGCTCCAGTGATTCAGGTTTTCCAGAAGTCTTCAAGTTTTGAGTCGCAAGTAATTCTAACGGGACAGCATCGGGAGATGGTTGAGCAAGTTATGCTGCTGTTTAACATCAAGGCAGATTATAACTTGGAAATTATGCAGGTTCAGCAATCTCTAAATGATATTACTTGCCGCAGTTTACAAGGGCTAGAAACGTTATTTAAAGAGAAAAAGCCAGATTTAGTGGTGGTACAGGGAGACACTACAACGGCTTTTGCCGCAGCTTTGGCAGCTTTTTATCAAAAAATTCCTATTGGTCATGTAGAAGCAGGTTTAAGAACTGATGATATCTTCAATCCTTATCCAGAAGAAGCTAATCGGCGGTTGATTTCTCAAATTACTCAGTTGCACTTTGCGCCGACTCCTTGGGCTGTGGAAAATTTGCATCGTTCTGGTGTTTTGGGTGAAATTCACATGACGGGTAACACGGTGATTGATGCGTTGTTGAATGTAGCTGCAACTCAAGCTGTTTGTAATATACCAGGCTTAGACTGGGATTCACATCGCGTTCTGTTAGCAACGGTTCATCGGCGGGAGAATTGGGGAGAACCTCTGTTAGCGATCGCTCAAGGCTTTTTACAAATCTTAGACAAGTTTCCTGATACAGCAATGCTTTTACCGTTACACCGCAATCCGACAGTGCGAATTCCGTTACAAGAACTTTTAGGGAATCATCCCCGAATTTTCTTAACAGAACCTCTCGATTATGGCGAATTGGTGGGAGCAATTGGGCGATCGCATCTTTTGCTTACAGACTCTGGTGGGTTGCAAGAAGAAGCCCCCAGTTTGGGAAAACCAGTACTGGTTTTGAGAGACACCACCGAAAGACCAGAGGCTGTTACAGCCGGTACAGCCAAACTTGTAGGAACTATGAGTGAGAACATTTTTGCTGCTGCTGCTGAGTTACTGGACGATCTAGATGCTTATGAAGCAATGGCAAATGCAATTAATCCCTTTGGAGATGGTCATGCAGCAGAACGCATTTTGCAGATTGTGCAAAATTACTTGGGTCTTTCATCAGAAATATCAACTTAGAAACTGAGATTTAACCTCTTAGAAAATTTATGTTTTTTAGGGTGCTTAAAATAAATTGATAGATCCACACTGTAGAGGCAATTCATGAATTGCCTCTACAACAGATTTGATTTTAAAAATCAACGAGCATCCATATTTGGTGTTTACATCTTTCGTAAGGGCACAGCAATGCTATGCCCCTACCGCATGGTCTATTTACCTGAAAATAGCTGTAAAAACAGGATAGAAAAAGCAATTAACTACAAAGCCACAAAACAAGGCGTATTTTTGTGTATGCTTTGTGGCCAAGTGCCTTAGCGATACCTTTTTGGGAGTAAATATGGAACGCGCCATCTCTGCGTTAGGAATTTTAGTTTTTATCGGCATATCATACACTTTCTCGGTTAATCGTCAAGCGGTGCGTTGGCGCATAGTGGCGTGGGGTTTGGGATTAGAATTTGCATTGGCGCTGGTGATTCTTAAAACTCCTTGGGGTTTAAATGTGTTTAAATTTCTAGGAGATTTTGTCGGCAACTTTTTAGCATTTTCTGATGTTGGTGCCAAATTTGTTTTTGGAGAAAATTTTAAGGATCATTTCTTTGCCTTCCAAGTGCTACCAACAATTATCTTTTTCTCTGCCTTCATCAGCGTTTTGTATTATTACGGCATTTTACAGCGAGTGGTAAATGTGATGGCGTGGGTAATGATGAAGACGATGAAAACATCTGGTTCTGAATCTTTATCCTGTGCAGGTAACATTTTTTTAGGGCCAACAGAGTCGGCGCTGATGGTTAAACCATACATAGCGAAGATGACGCAATCAGAACTTCATGCTGTGATGACTGGTGGTTTTTCGACAATTGCGGCTGGAGTACTAGGGGCATATCTTTCTTTTGGGATACCAGCAGAACACCTAATTGCTGCTTTTTTTATGACTGCTCCTACGTCGTTGGTGGTATCAAAATTACTCTATCCAGAAACAGAAGTATCAGAGACGGTTGGAAAGGCAAAAGCAAATGTAGAAACCAATTATGTAAATGTAATTGATGCTGCTACTACTGGAGCCATTGACGGTGTGAAGTTAGCAGTTAATGTTGGAGTGATGATTATCGCCTTTCTGGGATTATTGGCTGCTTTAAATGCACTGCTGGGATGGTTGGGAGCATTTGTAGGTTTACAACAACTGTCATTACAGTGGATTTTGTCTTTTGTTATGGCTCCCGTGGCGTGGCTGATGGGTGTACCTTGGGCTGATTGTCGGCAAGTTGGGGCTTTATTGGGTACAAAGACAATTCTCAATGAGTTTATTGCTTTTTTAGATTTGAAGGCACTAATTGAAAGTGGTAAAATTTCTCAACGGGCAGTAATTATTGCGACTTACGCCTTATGTAATTTTGCAAATATAGGTTCAATTGGCATTACTATTGGTGGCATTACTGGGATAGCACCTAATCGCCAGCATGATTTAGCTAGCATGGGTGTAAGATCAATGATTGGCGGCTTATTAGCGGGTTTTATTACCGCTTGTATTGCTGGGATGTTGATTTGAAAAAGAATTCAGAAGTCAGAATGGGCTAAACCTTAGCTATCCGCTAACAGGAGTCAGCATAAAAAATCAGGAGTTTGAATCCTCCACTTTCTTGTTAATTATCAAGTTATATTTGGTGGGGTATGTTAAGTACATGTTTTAATCTAATTTGTCACAACAAACGTGATTAAAACACCTAACACACCCTACTTAAGATTTACTTCTAATTTTTAGAGATAAATCCAGTTCAAAGGTGGATGAACGGAGTTCTGATATGGATGAATCCAGTTCAAAGGTGGATGAACGGAGTTCTGATATGGATGAATCCAGTTCAAAGGTGGATGAACGGAGTTCTGATATGGATGAATCCAGTTCA
>NZ_JBALDL010000035.1:0-31836 GCF_036917465.1 Nostoc sp. | reverse complement strand
TTGGTAAGTCGTAGCGATCGCCTGTTTTTCTTCCTCCCCTTGTTCACACATCCTTAATTTCATCAAATCCATCCTCGATTACGCGAACGGTGAGGTATAAGTATCTTAATAAAGAATTGATATTTTATAATTCGCAATTTTTGAAAAGGAAACACAAATATTTCTTTGTGGTTCCTTTTCTTTTGATATTAGATTCAGACCAAACAATAAATACTGACAGTGTAAGAATAAATACAAGTATTAATTTGCGCTCAAAATGCTTTTGCAATAAGTTTTACAGAAACTTTATCGTCATATATATCAAGTAGAAAAGGATATTGGGAAGCATAATATATAACCTTGTCAGGGTTAGGTTCCACGAGAGCTAATTCCACTGGATTGCGAACAAAAAATACTTTTTTGCCAGAATAGCTCGGAACTAATTTGCCAACTATCGAATAGAATTTATGACGCTAAATCACAACCTTTACCTGTATTCGTTCCTAGCTCGTTTCGGATGGTTTAAGAAAAGTTACACCGCTAAAATCATGTTGGTGGCTTTTTTGGGTACTCATGTACCACTTCTAACCTTACTTTTGAGTTTCCTCATCTCAAACTCCTATTCCTTCGAGATGGCGGTGCGAGTTATGATTATTGCTCTATTATCTACATTAGCAGGTACAGGCGTCACCCTCTATGCGCTCAACCATCTCCTCAAACCGGTCATTTTCACATCTGCGGCATTACAAAATTATCTGAACACCAAAACACTACCTGAATTGCCCACAGAATTCGCTGATGAAGCGGGTACATTGATGGCAGATACATCACAAACTCTTCACAAATTAGATGAGTTAATTCACTACATCACTAATTATGATGAAGTGACAGGATTACCCAATCGTGATTTATTCCGCGATCGCCTTTATCAGCTTCTATCTCAACCTGAAAACAACCAGCGTCTTGTAGCTGTCTTTTTGCTCAGTATTGATGATTTCACTGTTATAAGTCATGGGTTGGATCATCAGACAACAAATTTGTTGTTAAGAGCAGTTTCCCAGAGGTTATCAACCTGCATAGCACAAACAGATATTCTTGCCCATTTAAGTAGAGATGAATTCGTTCTTGCCCGAATCCAGATGCATTCTTTGGAACATGTAATTAAGTTATCTGAAGCTTTGTTGAATACCTTGAATAAACCCTTTTCTTTAGAAGGTAACTCGATTCATATTACCGTCAGCATTGGAATCACAATCAATCACATAAACGCTCCTAATAATATAGATCATCTTTTACAACAGGCTGATATAGCACTTTACCAGTCCAAGCAGCAGGGGCGTAACCAATACCAATTCTATTCGCCAGAAATAAATGCTCAGTTGCAG
Source organism: Nostoc sp. (assembly GCF_036917465.1). GTDB lineage: Bacteria > Cyanobacteriota > Cyanobacteriia > Cyanobacteriales > Nostocaceae > Nostoc. Next base: position 30,472 of record NZ_JBALDL010000035.1, on the reverse strand, counting down.
GAGCGACTGACTTTAGAAAAAGAATTGCAAGGAGCGCTTGAGCGTGGTGAAATGCTGGTTTATTATCAACCACTAATTAATTTACATAGCGGAGAAGTTACAGCTATGGAAGCGTTAGTTCGCTGGCAGCATCCTAGATTAGGCTTGGTTTCTCCAGTAAAATTTATTCCCATTGCAGAAGCTAATGGTGCGATCGTACCAATTGGTGAATGGGTTTTGCGAACTGCTTGCGCTCAAACCCGTGCTTGGCAGCTTGCTGGATATACCCCAATTCGGATATCTGTGAATCTGTCATCTCGACAGTTTGAACAACCCTATCTGGCTGAGATCGTCAACCAAATTCTTGAGGAAACTGAACTCCAAGCATCTTCGTTAGAACTAGAAGTGACAGAAAGCTTCTTGATGGCTGACATTGATCGTTCAGTTAAAATCTTAAAACAATTACGAGAACTGGGTATCTGCTTGGCTCTAGACGATTTCGGTACTGGTTATTCCTCTCTGAACTATTTGAAACGCTTTCCTGTGGACATGCTTAAAATTGATAAGTCATTTGTGCAGGATGTCATGTCTAATCCTGATAGCGCCACCGTCACTGATGCGATTATTGCCCTAGCAAAAAGCCTCCACTTGAAAATTACAGCAGAGGGTGTAGAAACACAAGAACAGGTTGAATACTTGCAAAAGCGTGGATGTGATGAAGGTCAGGGTTACTACTTCAGTTGTCCTCTTCCTGCTGATATAATTGTCGCCATGTTGCAGAAAAGTTCTCAGCAGGTAGAGATTACTACAATATAGGTGGATGCCTAAGCCATTACAACGTCAGGACTTACCCAAAAAGGCAGTGAAAGCCTTGATTTACCGTAGGGGCAATTCATGAATTGCCCCAACATTTCGTACTTGATGCGTAAGTCCTAAACGTGTTCCATTTTGCACCTATCTCGGCCGCCACCCGAATACTTGTATAACGCTACGCACCTAGATTGAGATTCTTTTTGTGTGGTAGCGGGGCTTCCACACAAAAAATTGTCATAAGAGTACTTTTGCCAATTCCGCCGATCCCCAGTATCCCAACTACACGGCAGCGTTCAGCCACCATCCAGTGACACAGTTGCGCCAGTTAGACAAGGCTCCTCAACAAGCGATCGCCATTAAAGAATTAAGAAAATTGATCAGGCAGTGATTACAATAGCGCTAAACTCTGATCAAATTAGCCGATATCCTCAAGGACTCAAATTATAACGAGACTGATGAAGCGATCGCCACGACTTGGATAAACCAGCAACTTGAAGCGGTTGTCATTAATTTATCAAATTAAACTTAATTTAATGGAGGCATAATGTCTGAAATTACCCTAAACCCAGAACAACTCAAGGAAATATTGAAAAGCGCGATCGTCGAATTGATTCGTGAGAACCGTGAAGAAGTATCTAAATTTTTGGCAGAAATTATTGAAGACATAGCAATGGAAGGTGCGATCGCGGAAGGTGAAACAACTGAACTGGTTAACCGCGACTCCATCTTTCAACTTTTAAACATCCTTTAAATCAAAATCTCAAATCGGCTTGATTATCTACTAGAATTTTCGCCAATTTTCTCCACAGTTTTATCGTTTTTCACCAAAATAACCAAACAAAAACAACTAGCAGCTAACTTTATTAAGCTCAAAGCTTCACTTTCTAAGACAATAAAAGCGCCTAATCCTATAAGAATAAAAGGCACAATATTATTAACATAACGACTCAATATATCAGCTATTACTCTGTAGTTAGTTAATTTATATGCCGTATAACACCAAATTCCCAACAATAGAAAAAATAATCCGATAATTACTACAAAACGTTCTAAGTTGCTGTTAGCAAATAAAGGCACATAGACACTAATATTATCACTACCATTAGCAATTGTAACGGCTGCCACACTATAAGCTTGTGAAGAAAAAAAACTCGTAATTGTTGATGCTTCAATTTCTTTTGTTGTGGCGAAAACTTCTTGTGATGAATCTTCTTGCCGATTCACCAAGCTACTGATACCTATAGACATTGGTAGTAAACCAAGTAATCCAATCCAATTTTTGGATAAAACTAACCCACCAAATAAACCAGGCAGACTAAGGATTAACAGAACTGTAAAACCTAGAAACTGACCAGCAACTATATGCCGGGGACGAAAGTTAGTATTTATTTGAGAAAAAAACAACAATAGAATAACAATATCATCAATATTAGTGGCAATGAACGCAATTGCCCCTGTAGTAATTGCAGTAAATAACTCGTTCATATTTTAAGATAATGATGGACAATTTTAAGGCTTAATTGTGTCAAAAGTTTAAAATAATTTCCTTTACAAGATAAGTAAGTGGGTCAAATTAAATATAAAACCTCACCCTGCCTCCGCCTTCCCTCTCCTTAGTAAGGCTACGGTGTACACACAAGTCTGAAAATAGCTGAAGAACTAGGTTTTACCCCACCCTAACCCTCCCCTTTCTAAGGGGCTACGGTGTACACACAAGTCTTTGAGAGTGGCCTCATAGGCTTTTGATCCCCCCAACCCCCCGATAAATTGGGGGGCAAAAGTCTCCAAAAGTCTCTTAAAGTCCCCCTTCTTAAGGGGGATTTAGGGGGATCTCCAACGATTTGGGGTTTGTACAAAGATGTGTGTAACCGTAGCCTTAGTAAAAAGAGGGATTGAGGGTGAGGTTTGATCTTATATTTAATTACTGTGCATAGCTTGTTTGTCTAGTATAGGTACGATGACTATCTTAGGACTTACGCAAAATTGTCTCAAAAACCTGATTTGTCGTAGCAGTAATTCATGAATTACCGCTACTTCAGAACTTTTTTGCGTAAGTTCTGTATCTAACATAATTGTGGTATAAATACCGAATTAATTCAATCCTGCCTAGTTGAGAATTAAGCGCGAGTGGTTCAGCTATAATTACAAATTACGAATTTGTTAATTTGGTATGGTTATAAATCGTAGGTTATAAAAATCCAGCATGAGTCAGCTAGGGACGACCTCCAGTGAAGCGATAATTGCCTTCATCGCCACTAACATAGATGACATTATTATCTTGTTAATATTTTTTTCTCAGGTAGATGTTAATTTTCGGCCACGGCATATCTTACTTGGTCAATATTTAGGTTTTGCAGCCATTATCATCGCTAGCTTACCAGGATTTTTTGGTGGATTGGTTGTACAGCGAGAATGGATAGGATTGCTAGGACTGCTACCAATAGTAATTGGTATTCAGCAATTACTATCTAGAAAAGAAGAAACCGCAACAGTTCAAACAGTCAGTAGTGATTTTAGTCAATCCACACCGACTAACCCCTTATTAGCTTTTATTTTGAGTGTTTTGCACCCCCAAACCTATAAGGTGGCAGCAGTAACGATCGCAAATGGTGGTGACAATATTAGTATATATATTCCCTTATTCGCTGGTCATAACCTTACCAGCTTGGGAGTAATTCTAAGTATATTTTTTATCATGGTAGGGATTTGGTGTGCGATCGCTTATTTTTTAAGCCGTCAGGCTACCATTGCTAATATTCTAAGTCGCTACGGTCAAGCTGTCGTACCTTTTGTATTAATTGGCTTGGGTTTATTGATTATGTATGAGCGAGGTACATTTACTCTACTGCCTTGGCTGAAAAGCTAATCAATGCTGGATGTTGAATGCTGGATTTGGCATCTAAAATTCGTTACGTCACACTTGATGAACTAATTTCCAACTCACCATCATCAAAATGGCGTAAATAATAAACCGTAGCGGGCGCTGGGGAGCGACTTGGCAAATTTTAGCACCTAGCAGAACTCCTGGCACAGACCCTAACCAGATAGGTAATACCAAACTCCAATCAACTGTTCCCAGGCTAAGATGACCAAGGGCTGTAAACAGCAGTAAAATTGCTGCGTGTGAAATATCAGTTCCAACTAACTTTCGGGCATCAAGGCGGAAAAACCCAATCAGCATTAGGGCAAACATTGAACCTGATGAGACGCTAGTTAGACCAACGAAACAGCCTAAAATTGCTCCCAAAGTAATTGTTAGGAAACGGCCCAAGTTAGTTTCTAAGTCTAACTTTGGTAGTTCGGGTAAATTAAATTTAGGGAAAAAAGTCAATAACAACAATTGCACTAGTGCTAACACTGTGACTAGCAAAATCATCACGCCAAGCAAACGGAGCAAGATGTTATCCAGGTTATACTCACCTGTACGTTTCAGAAAGTGCAAAATCCCTACCCCAAATAGTGAGCCTGGAACACTCCCCAATGCCAGCCATTTGACAATTTCTGTGTCTAGAGTTTTCTGTTCCCAATGCTTGACGCTACCAACAATTTTCATCAATGTGGCAGCCACAACATCAGAACTGACAGCGATGGAAGGCGGAACCTGAAAAACAAAAATCAACATTGGGGTGATGAGAGAGGCTCCGCCAATTCCCGTCAAACCAACTATGATGCCAACAAAGAAGCTTAAGAACGGTAGTAATAAATAGTGCATACTTTTTGGGGTTTGAGAAAGTCAGCTAAAGCTTCACTACTAGAGAACAACAACTCAGCCGAAGTACAGCCCCGTCTTAGACAGAGCTAGTCATAGCAAGTTATTGTGTTTCTCAAGGCATGAGTGACACAAAGAAAAGTTTATCCAGCTAAAAGTTAGGACAGAGGATTACTGGATAACTAAAAACCTGTCTGGAAGTTTTTGGAAGTACGACAACTGGCATTTAGCTGAAACAGACTTTGATAACTGCTTATGGGTCAGTTGCTTTGCTAAACTCAACTTCTAACTGGTTTTTTGCGGTTTTACATATAAAAGCCGATAAAACGATGTACTTACCGTATTTTACTTGTAAACAGAAGCAAACGTCTAGCGTATCCGCGTTGTATATCGTTAAATTCTCTGAATAATACACCGTAGCTGGTTAAAATTCTTAGGAGTGGTTGATAAAAATTACCTCAAGGTTAATAAAGATAGCGATAATTCACCATTTGGATAATTCAAAACCTTGTAGAAAAGATATGTCTTATCTCTACATCTGGATTGATGCTGCGATAGTAAATAAATCGCATCTATCATAAGGGGAATTTATCAATCGCCCCTACGATAGATGATCTTTGTTTATAACTAGGTATCCAAAACTACTTGACTTGCAAGTATGTATCATGCAAAAATAATAAAACCGTTCGGTCGGTAATATTTAATTTACAAAAATTTTCAATCAATAAACTATACGATTCCCTACTCTAATAAATCGCTGTAATGTCCAAAGGCGAAGAAACAAAAAGCAGAATTCTGTACCAAGCAGCCGAACTGTTTAATCAACAAGGGTATGCAGGCTCATCGATGTCAGACATCATGCGTGTAACTGGATTGCAGAAAGGAGGAATTTACAATCACTTTCAAAGCAAAGACGATCTCGCGTTACAGGCTTTTGATTTTGCGATCGCTCGTATCAAACAGCATACTAGATTTGCATTACGAAGCAAGCGCCACGCAGTAGAACGCCTGCAAGCAATCATTGAGATATTTAGTAGCTTTGCAGAAAATCCACCTATCAAGGGAGGATGTCCACTGCTGAATACTGCTGTGGAGAGTGATGATAATCATCCGGCGTTGCGCGAACGCGCTCAACAGGCGATGAACTCTTGGTTGCATCTGATTCGGCGAATTATTGAAACGGGAATTGACAAGGGTGAAATTCGCCCGGAAGTGAGTGCTGATGAAATCGCTACTATCATAATTGCAACGCTAGAAGGAGCCATAATGATGAGTAAGCTTTATGGAGATTCAATTCACATGGACAGGGTAATTAATCATCTTAATCAATACTTAAAAACTAACCTTTAAATGTATGGTACAAATCAAGGTATATGCTTTAGCAGAAAAATTAAATCCTATTAAAACGGAGCTATCTAATATAATCCATGCCTCCCTCATAGAAGTTTTACAGCTTACCCCTGAAAAAAGATTTCATCGTTTTTTCCCACTGGATAAATCAGATTTTTACTATCCATCTGATAGAACAGATAATTATCTGATTATCGAGATTATTATGTTTGATGGGCGCTCAGTTGAAACAAAAAAAGAGTTGATTCGCTTGCTGATTAAGAATATTAATAGAACGTTTAATATTCATGCGGACGATATTGAAATCACAATTTTTGAAACGCCTAAATCTAACTGGGGTATTAGAGGTTTACCTGGCGACGAGTTAATCTTAAACTACAAAGTAGAAGTTTGAATTTTTTGTGGGTAATTGGTTATTAGTCAATTACTAATTATCCATGCTTGAAAAGAGTAAAATTTTTTGTGAATTTACAGACCGATCGGTTTTTTTATTATCAAGAGGAATAATGCTAATAAATAACAGTTTGCACAGACCATTAGAGGTAGTATTAGAAATCCCTGTAAGAACATACGACATCGACTTTATGGGAATTGTGAGTAATATTGTCTATATCAGATGGCTAGAAGATTTACGTTTAAAGTTTTTAGATGAACATTGGCAACTCAATCAGCAAATTGAGCAAGGATATGCACCTGTTATAGCTGGAACTGAAATTGAATATAAACGCCCGATAAAAATTATTGACCAAGTAATTGGACGTTTATGGCTAAGTAACGTAGGACGGTTGAAGTGGACTGTACAAGCTGAAATTTTATCTAACAATGAGTTGGCAGCAGTAGCTAGTCAAAAGGGCGCTTTTGTGAGTTTGCAAAATAGTCGTCCTATTCCCATTCCAGAGGAATTCAAGAATAAATATTTAGAGAATCAACAAGGCAATTTAACAATTAAAAATTCAAAATTAAAGACAATTTCAGACGGGGATTTAAACCACGACTGAAACTGGGGCTACCTTTATGGTCGGGGTCTTATACCATTTTTTTGTGAAGCTGCATATATTTACCCCCCGGCTACGCCGTCCCCCCTTGTGAAGGCGGGACTTATTATGTGCATCTTCATACAGAATTGGTATTAAACCCTTTTAGTTACAATAAATCAAGGTTTTTAACCCACGGAGGTGGGTTTTGTCTGTGTAGCTGCGACTTCTAGTCGCTTTAATTTATTAATACTAATTTACTTAGTACCAGTCAATATCTTTTCGATATTTGCTAGCTGTACAACTCCTGAAATAGTTGGACTATTAATAACAAAGAAAGGTGTGCCAGCAACACCCAACTTCTCTGCTAATTGAATATCTTTTGTAATTGCGGGAGTAGCAAGAGTAAGATCGCGTTTAAATTTGCCCAAATCTAGATTCAGTTTTTTAGCAATATCTAAATATAATGCCCCACCTAGTTGCTTTTGATTAGTAAATAGTGCATCATGATATTCCCAAAATTTGCCCTGTTGATATGCTGCCCAAGCTGCTGCCGCAGATGGTAAGGCTTCAGCATGAATTGAAACAAGGGGTAAATTCTTGTAAACTAATCTTATTTTATCTGGATACTTTACTAACAATTCTTTCAATGTTTTATGCGCTTCAGCACAGTAGGGGCATTGAAAATCGGAAAATTCTATTAGCACAGTTTTTGATTTAGTTGAACCTATGGTGGGAGACTCACCAATCACTGTTTGAAGATTTGTCTTTAAATCCTGTATAAATGCTTGCTGTGCTTGCTTGAGTTCCTGTTGTTGTAGCTGCTGATAAGCTTGAACAGATTCAATAATTGCCTCTGGATGTTCGCGGATAATTTGTAATACTTGCTGTTCTAATTGCGGATCAATCCGGCTAGCAGCTTGTGCAGGAAATGACCAAGTAACAACTAAAGATATTAGACTTATTACTAGCCAAGTACGCGCATACTGAATTAATAGACTAAACGAATCAAAGAATGTACCCATACAAAAACTCATGAATATTTATTTTTTGTCTAACTTATATAGGAATCCGGTTTGATTTGGAGAAAATATCCGTAGGATGTGTTAGAGGTTGAATGAATAAGTATTTCGCTGTGATTTTAGGCACTTAGCGATCCCCCCTAACCCCCCTTAAAAAGGGGGAAAACGGAATCAAAGTCCCCCTTCTTAATGGGAGCCACTGCGGTCTTGGGGTCTCCCCAAGTGGAGCATGTGGCGTGGATTTAGGGGGATCTAGAACTTTTTGATACCGACAAGAGGACTTTTCAAACAACCTCTTAGCGACAGCGTAACGCATCAAACCCTTTATAATAGTGTGTTGCGAACTCCGTTCTAACACACTCTACAATATCTAATTTCGTTCAAAAATCAAATAAGAATCCTATAGATGCACAGGTGCTTCAATTAAAAATCCCATAACTTTAATTATGGAAATTCTCTAACTCAGTAAACACTTGCCTCCTGACTCCTGCCCTCTACCTCCTAAAAAGATCCAGCAATCATGCCAGCAAGTAGAATAAAACCAATCCACACGTTTTGCCGAAACATCTCACCATAAACATGATTAGGTAAGTCTCGCTGTCTTAATCGCAGAGACTGCCAAACCCATCCAATAGTAGCAACTGCAAGGCTAATCCAGAAGGCGAAGTGCAGATGTATGAGTACACCTAACCAAGCCAATAACAAGATTGTGCCAGCAAAGAAAATTCCAATAGCTACAGGGGCATAATTCCCAAAAAATAGGGCGCTTGAATTAATACCAATGCGGCGATCGTCTTCTTTGTCGCTCATCGCGTAAACTGTATCAAATCCCAGTGTCCACAGCACAGTCGCGCCCCAAAGTAACCAAGTTGGTTGTGAGATGGTTTGAGTAACTGCACTCCAGCTAATTAACACGCCAAAACCCCAAGCGATGGAAAGCACTAGTTGCGGTACAGGAAAAACTCGCTTTGCGCCTGGATAAAGCAGAATTACGGGTACTGCTGCGACACACAACCAGAAACTCAAGGGATTAAGGTAAAAGGCCAGGATGGCTGCACATGCTAGCGATACGATCGCAACTACAATCCCAACTTTCACAGACAAGGCGCGAGAAGCGAGGGGGCGTGAGCGTGTTCTCTCCACTTCTGGATCGATATCCCGATCCCACAAATCATTGACAACACAACCCGCCGCACTCGTGGCCAGAGTCCCCAATATAATTACACCAACCAGAGGTAAAGGCGGTTTCCCAGAAGCTGCTAAAAACACAGCCCAAAGAGCAGGAATCATTAAAATCAAGCGTCCTTCTGGTTTATGCCAGCGTAAAAGCCGGATAATTAGCCAAGCTGGTGATTGGGGGCGTTCTGGCATCATTAACATAGAAATCAACAAATAACTTTAGATAGATGAATTCATACATCTTTACATCTATAGAATAACGTTATTTGTTATTTGTAAAAACATCAGTCAAAGTGGCAACTTTAAATATCTTTAAATAGTCACTAGGTTAGAAGCATTAGGGTGAATATACTTAGCTCAGTTTGAGTAAGTAGGTAGGCGTAATTAAATATAAGATCAAACCTCACCCTGCCTCCGGCTTCCCTCTCCTTACTAAGGAGAGGGATTGAGGGTGAGGTTTTATATTTAATTTGAGCCACTTACTTAAGTGTGTTGCAAAAATTATCAGTGCCAGCTACCCCGACGTACCACCGGTTGCCATCATTTCTTATAAAGAGAGAAAAGTAGATGCAGAATTTAGTTTCGGCTAGCTGGGAGAGTGTTCCAACTCAACCACCTAAGCAACATCGGATTATTGCTGCCATTGACCTGGGAACAAATTCTCTACACATGGTAGTAGTTAAAATTGACCCCACACTACCAGCCTTTAGTATTATTGCCAGAGAAAAAGAAACGGTGAGACTTGGCGATCGCAATCTTACCACTGGAGAACTCAAACCAGAGATTATTAAAAAGGCGATCGCTGCTTTGGGACGCTTCCAAGAAGTTGCCAAAACCATCAACGCTGAAACAATCATTGCTGTGGCGACTAGTGCTGTGCGCGAAGCCCCTAATGGGAAAGATTTTTTGCACACAGTAGAAAAGGAATTGGGTTTAAGCGTTAACTTAATTTCTGGTCAAGAAGAAGCGCGACGAATCTACCTTGGCGTGCTGTCGGGGATGGAATTTCACAACCAACCGCATACCATTATTGATATTGGCGGTGGTTCCACAGAATTAATTTTGGGCGATAGTCAGCAAGCGCGGACTCTCACTAGTACCAAAGTTGGTGCAGTGCGACTCACTAGCGAGTTAATCACCACCGACCCTATCACCAATACGGAGTTTATGTATCTGCAATCCTATACACGCGGGATGTTAGAACGTTCCGTAGATGAGGTATTAGCAAATTTACAACCTGGGGAATCTCCTCGTTTGGTGGGTACATCTGGCACGATTGAAACCCTAGCGATGATTCATGCACGAGAAAATTCAGGTGTTATCCCTTCTACTCTCAATGGCTACGAGTTGAGTCTTAAAAACTTGGGAGACTTGGTAAATCGGTTGCAGAAACTGAGTAATTCCGAAAGGGCTGCGATTCCTGGGATGCAAGATAAACGGGCTGAAGTGATACTTGCTGGTGCGGTAATATTACAGGAAGCTATGACCCGCTTAGGCAGCGAATCGATCGTTGTTTGTGAGCGTTCTTTGAGGGAAGGTGTAATTGTAGACTGGATGTTAGCCCACGGTTTAATTGAAGATAAGCTACGCTACCAAAGTTCAGTTCGGGAGCGCAATGTTTTAAAAATCGCTAATAAATACCAGGTTAACTTAGAATATAGCGATCGCGTCGCCAAATTTGCCGAGAGTTTATTTGACCAAACTCAAGGGACGTTACACCATTGGGGATCTGACGAGCGACAACTGTTGTGGGCAGCTGCAATATTACATAATTCCGGTCATTACGTCAGCCATTCATCTCACCACAAACACTCTTACTATCTAATTCGCAATGGTGAATTACTTGGTTATACAGAAACCGAAATTGAAATTATAGCTAATTTAGCTCGTTATCATCGCAAATCGCCACCCAAGAAAAAACATGAAATTTACCAGAGTTCGCTGACTAAAGAACAGTGTCAAATGGTTAGTCAATTGAGTGCAATTCTGAGATTAGCAGTGGCATTAGATAGACGACAAATTGGTGCGATCGCTAAAGTGGAATGTGAGTATTATCAACAGTTACGGCAAGTAAACCTGCTAATTTTTCCATCTCAAGCTGATGATGACTGTGCTTTAGAACTTTGGAGTTTAGATTATAAAAAAGGAGTCTTTGAGGAAGAATTTGGAGTGAAATTAGTAGCGAATTTAGAAAAATCTAGCCTTGCTAACTCGTTTTAGAAACTAGGGTACGTTAACGTGGTGTAACGCATCAGTTACAAAAAGAGATTTTGCAGTTAAACAAGAATTCAGAAGCGGAGCCAGAGACGCTCCGCCTGCGCTCAAAATCAAGACACTCTCTACCAGACGCTGCGTGTAGCTTGCTTTTTTACTGCGCTATCCGCCAATCTAACTGAATTCAGAATGAATTCTGGCTCCTGACTCCTGAATTCTGTTTTGCTCAAGATGCTTTCAGAATTAAAATAAATCTTAGATATAATTTTATTATCCTACTTAAGGAGCAATTTAGAAAGTGTCCTAAGACGCATTTAAAAATAAAAATTAGTAACTAGAATATAGTTAACAATCTATTTAACATAGGTTATGTTGCTATTCAATACCTAAGCCGGGAAAACTTAGGTATTTTTATATTATTTTATAATCTAATAAAATCTCAATAGAGCAGGTGAGACTGCTTATTTTTCTGCATTGAACTACTCCAATTACAGAGAAGCGAGTGTGTTACTCATGTGAATAGAGTTTTAGAAACTGGCGCTATACAAATATAATAAATAAAAAAGTAAAATGCTGAACTGTATTGCATTTTATTCCTATTTATTTTCACTTGTTGAGTGATAATGTCTCAGCTTACGGAGATATCATATAGGACTCATATTTGATTTTTGAACAAAACTCAGTACACCTTTATTCCTTAAAAAATACTCAGCATCTTGTAACCTGAGTTACATTTGAGTATTCTTTCCTTCTCTTTGAGACGCTATGCGATGGTACAAAGCACCCGCCAGAGGCGATGTCTACGACGGGCTATGCTTACGCAAAACTACATATTTCGGTAAAATTGGGTAAAGCAATTTTTGTGCTTGTTAAACAAAGGCATCAGCAAACCCATGCAACTGAAACTCAGTGCATCTCAATTTCCCTTCGCCCCCCTTTTGTTAATTGCCCCCTTTTTCCTATGGGGGACGGCAATGGTAGCTATGAAAGGAGTAATACCCCACACCACACCGCTATTCATGGCAGGTGTGCGTTTGATACCAGCAGGGATGTTAATTCTGATTGCAACAGCATTCATGGGTAAACCCCAGCCCAAGGGTTGGGCTGCATGGCTGTGGATTAGCTTATTTGCTCTAATAGATGGGACGCTGTTTCAAGGCTTTTTGGCAGAAGGATTAGTCAGAACCAGTGCGGGGTTAGGGTCTGTGATGATTGACTCGCAACCCTTAGCTGTAGCCTTGCTGTCGTTGTGGCTATTTCAAGAACACATTGGTTTTTGGGGATGGCTGGGGCTAGCTTTGGGAGTCACAGGTATTAGTTTAATTGGCTTACCTGATGAGTGGATTTTACATTTTCTCGACTCAGGCGCAAATATTACAATTGGCAACTGGCAAGATTTGTTTGCTAGCGGCGAGTGGTTGATGTTATTGGCAGCTTTATCAATGGCTGTGGGAACAGTGTTGATTCGGTTTGTGTGCCGACATGCTGACCCAGTAACTGCTACAGGATGGCACATGATTTTGGGTGGATTGCCACTATGGGGAGTTTCATCAGTTGTTGAATCCCAGCAGTGGGAGAATCTGGGAGCATCTGATTTAGTGGCTTTGGGTTATGCTACCGTATTTGGCAGTGCGATCGCCTACGGGTTATTCTTCTACTTTGCCTCTAGTGGTAGTCTCACCAGTCTTAGTTCCCTTACCTTCCTCACACCCGTATTTGCCCTACTATTTGGTAATCTCTTCCTTTCAGAAGTCCTCAGTCCTTTGCAGTGGGTGGGTGTTTTCCTGACTTTAATCAGCATCTATCTCATTAACCAGCGTGATACTTTAGCAGCGCAAAATGACACAGTTACTGTCGGCGAAATAGCTAATATACAGCAACCAATTTTAGATTCATCTACTCAAAAATTGAATCCTCTCAGCCTAGCAGTTAGAGAATCTGAACCAGAAATTTAACCCTAATTCGTAATTCGTAATGGGCTACGCCCCGCTACGCCATAACGTAATTCGTAATTAAGTAGGGAGATGAGGGAGAATAAATAATACCTAATGCCTAATTACAGTTAACATTTGGTCATCTAGAAGGTATTGTGGTATCGAAGACTTCAAAAGCACGTTCAGGCTGAAACTTTCAATATGAGGCTATGCCGTTCCTCAATTCTGATATTTACTTGTATTTCTTGCATGGGTTTTTACCCAAATCGCGCAAGTACAGCCACACCTAACCTAGCGCCTAAAATTTTAGAACTTGCACAAGCTAGTTCGAGAGTTACTGCTAGTCCGGCTGTTTTGAGATATGGTAGTCGAAAATCAGATGTGCAGAGATTACAAACTCAATTAAAGCAACTGAGATATTACAGTGGCGTGATAGATGGACAGTATAACGCCAGTACGGAAATTGCTGTCGCTAAATTCCAGAAAGTAAATGGTTTAAAAGTAGATGGTCTTGCCGGTCTAGCGACTATGGAGAGACTGCAAGTAGCAATGGAAGCCAAAAATCAGATTGTCACTTCTCCAAGTATTGCCTCTGGTGTTTCGACTGACAAAGTAACTACAACACCTAAGCCAACTGAGAGAGGTTTTATCTCGTGGTTAATATTTGCGATCGCAGTTTTGGGAAGTATTGGCGCACTTATTTACCTGCTGAGGTGGTTTCGTGAAGTCAAACAGGTGCAAAAGTCAGAAATATCAAATCCTAAAAGTTTGAGTGAAGCTGACAAACACCCAATAAAACTATCCTTACCAGAGGCTGTAACTAGCCCACAAATAACTACACCACCACCACCCACCCAATTGTTGTTAACAGAAAAAACTTCCCGGCTTGCCAAACTCAATATTGTTGACGAATTAATCCAAGACTTACGCAGTCCTAACCCAACAAAACGGCGCAAGGCTATTTGGGATTTGGGACAGCAAGGAGATTCACGGGCTATTCAGCCTATAGTTGACCTGATGATTGATGCTGATTCTCAAGAAAGTAGCTTGATTTTGGCAGCTTTGGCAGAAATTGGCATTCGCACACTCAAACCGATGAATCGGGGTTTAGCAATTTCAATGCAAAATGAAAGTCCACAAGTACGGCAGAATGCGATCCGTGACTTGACGCGCGTCTATGACATGATGGGTCAAATGAGCCAGATGTTGGGTCATGCGTTAAACGATCCAGATGCCGAAGTGCAAGCAACTGCACGATATGCTTTAATTCAGATGAATCGAATGCGTGGCTTGCCAGAACAACAAGGTTTACCAGAAGATTCACACGACGATTCACGAGAAGAAATCTAAAAATATTTCAACTGGATTTTGATATTAGTGTCTGGGCCTGCCACTAAAAATGCTGCTTCGCTAAATTTAGGCGCTCCTGTGCGAATTTCTGGGTTGCTAGAAAATCCAAAGCCTTCCCTTGGTATCCCAAGTCCATTACTATTAATAATGCCGTCATTATTTTGATCGTGGAAGACAGCAACGGCGTAACTGCCTGCTTTCAAGTTATCAAAGGTAATGGGTAAGCGAGTGTTAGTAATCTTGATACACTGCTTTTGTAAGCCACGATCGCGATCGCTAGGAAACCCTTCACTGCTAGCAAATATACTGGCACACACTTGTCCTTGTTTATTCTTCAAGCCATCAATTTCCACGGTGAGTTTGCTGTTAAAATTTGCCTTAGCACTAAATGACCATGCCAGATTTCCTATAACTGCCAATAGCAGCATACTAACTCTCAAGCCTTTAAACATAAAATTTTCATCAGGTATTTCGTGAAATAGTCTTAGTATTTCAGGCTGCGATCGCAAGTACGCCCAAAACTTATATGCCTAATAAATCAAAGCCGCCACCTAAAAATAATCCTGCCTTTTTATCTAAGAAGCCAACGGAGATACCCATCATGCCATTCATCCCGTGTACGGCAAATGCCCCTACCGGGTTATCAATGTGGAGTGACTCAATCAAATCCACTCCCAGAGTAACCAAAATACCACCCGTTAACCTAATCAAAACCGAAGCCCAAGGTGCAACATCGGCGCAAGGGGCAATAGTGGGGGCAAAAACTGCAAATACCATTGAAGCGATCGCTAGCGCCAGTAGGCGATGCCAAGGGTTATTTTTTACTGTTGGAAAAGCGGTAATTGATATTGTCAATAGATTTAGCAACATTAATTAACTTAATTAGGCTGAACAAATAAGGTTTTAGCCAACACTTTTAGGAACTAATTATCTCATTATCTATGTCAGTTATTTATTTTCTTGGAAACACACTTTTTCTAATATTAAAAACTCCGATCGAAGAAAAATATAAATCGTTCACAGAAATTATGAGACTATTTTTTGATTTCACTTTGGTAAATTTATTCATAGACGGATAAATTTGAATAATCTTCTATTGACTGTGACCAAAAAACTGTATTTTAAAATACACTTTTCAATTAAATCAGGGAAAATAGTTTCTGATCCAAAAAGTAAAGCAACTATATCCTTTGTGGTTAAGTATTTTCCGATGTCAGCATCGGAAAATACTTAAGTTAATTAATTTTTTATACAAATAGTTAATTATCCGTTACTTTATTTGAAGCTACATTGAAGATTCAGTAATTCTCCTTTAAACTGACTACTGACTGTAATTAAGAATTGATCTTTGCAACGAAAAATGTATTAAAAGTAACGCAGATTTGTCAGATAGCGGATTAGTTAAACTATTTACAGAAGAAGTAAATCTGGTTACAAGTGTAAACTTATAGGCGATCGCTAGCTGATAGCGCTTTTCAAGTAATTGAAGTACACTACTTCCCATTTCACCTGAGTTAAACAGAACCGTAGCGGTAAATAAGATTAACAAACCTAATTTCCTTCAACAAACTGGGTTTAGAGTACCTGTAATATGGGAAACTTGGCAATATTCCCTATAAATCAGATTCAAGATGAGTAACACAATTTCGGATATCGCAGTCAAGACAATCAAAGGTGAAGATAAACAATTAAACGACTATACCGGGAAGGTACTCTTAATTGTGAATGTGGCTTCCTACTGCGGTTATACTTCTCAATACGACGGGTTAGAAAAGTTGAACCAGAAGTATGGCGAAGCAGGATTAAGGATTTTGGGGTTCCCCTGTAACGATTTTGGAGCGCAGGAACCAGGAAGCAATGAAGAAATTGTGCAGTTCTGCACGAGTAAATATGGTGTTACCTTTGAACTATTTGATAAAATCCATGCAAAAGGCTCACAGCAGCATCCACTTTATGAGCGACTTACCAAAGCCGTTGAGCCAACAGGAACTGTTGCTTGGAACTTTGAAAAATTTTTAGTTAATAAACAAGGTGAAGTAATAGCTAGATTTAATAGTAGTGTTCAACCAAATTCACCAGAAATAATTGCCATAATTGAAAAAGAACTAGCAAAATAGTCATTAGTCATTAATCACTAAATCAAAAATTTTGTACTATTGACTGTTAGCTCTGGACTGTTAAATTTATTTACGTCCATTCCTTTAATTAAGAATAGTATCTCAACTAGTAGTTTAATTTATTTGCGTTTAATTTGTCATGAACGTTGCAATCATTGGTTGTGGTTATGTTGGTTATCAAGTTGCTCAATATTGGCAGCAACAAATGAATTTTGTTGTCAGTGCAACCACAACTTCCTCTGAGCGTGTCTCTGCACTACAATCAGTATCTCAAAGAGTTTTCGTGACCTGCGGAAATGACCTAGATAGTCTAAAATCAGTTTTGCACAATCAAGATGTTGTACTTTTGAGTGTTGGTGCAAAAAGTGGGGAAGTTTATGAAGAAGCATATCTACAAACTGCTCAAAATGTAGTTTCATGCTTACAGCATAGTAAAAGTGTGAAACAACTAATATATACAGGTAGTTATGCCGTATATGGTGACAGAAATGGTGTATGGGTAGATGAAGAAACACCACTTGCACCTGCTAATTTAAATGCCCAAATTCTCCGCAAAACAGAGGATATATTATTATCAGCATCTAGCGAAAATCTCCGCGTTTGTATCTTCCGCTTAGGAGGAATTTATGGCCCCGATAGGGAACTGTTGAAAATATTTGGTAGATATTCTGCTACAACCCGTCCTGGCGGCGAAGATATTACAAATTGGATTCACCTGGATGATATTGTTGCAGCGATAGAATTTGCCCGTAATCGTCGTTTGCAAGGGATTTACAATCTGGTAGATGATGCACATCTCACCAGCCGAGACTTGCTAGATAATCTATTTGAAAAACATAATTTACCCAAAGTTATATGGGATACTTCTATTAAAAGTACTCGCCCATATAATGCTTGGGTATCGAATGAAAAGCTGAAAGAGGCTGGATATCAGTTAATTCATCCACAGATGATTTTTTAGCAAGTATTAAAACTAGGAACTATGCAACCATCTGCTGTAACTAACACAACCAACTTGACAGCATCTCCTAGCCAATTTTACACTTGGCGGAATTATCGTTGTGCCTACGAAGTTCATCAACCAAATAACACAACATCTGAGGGTATTCCCTTACTGTTAATTCACCCTATTGGTGTGGGATTGTCGCGGCAATTTTGGCAGCGATTTTGTCGTGAATGGTATAATTCAGGTCAGCGTAATTCAATTTATAACCCTGATTTACTAGGATGTGGCGAGAGTGATATGCCTCATCTGGCTTATACTCCTAGTGATTGGGCAGAGCAGTTGCAGCACTTTTTACAAACAGTAGTGCAAAAACCTGTGATTTTAGTAGTACAAGGGGCATTATTACCAGTTGCAATTGCATTAGTCCAAAAGGAATCAAACTTAATTGCTAAACTTATACTTTCTGGGCCTCCAGCATGGGCTTTGATGACAAATAAATCACCAGAATGGCAGCAAAAATTTCTTTGGAATACGTTAGATTCCCCTTTTGGAAGTGCTTTTTATCGTTATGCACGCACCCCTAAGTTTTTACGTTCTTTCTCAACTCGCCAACTCTTTGCTTCTGAGAATGCTGTGGATGCAGAGTGGTTGAATACATTGGTTGCAGGTGCAGAAAATCCTGCTAGTCGCCATGCAGTGTTTTCTTTTTTAGCAGGGTTTTGGCGAGATGATTATACTAAGTCTATTGCTTCTATTGGGCAACCAACATTAGCTGTTGTGGGGGAAAGTGCATCGAGTATTAGCCAAAAAAGTAAAAAAGAAACGCCAGATAAACGCTTGGCTGACTACCTTGCCTGTTTGCCTCAATGCCAAGGTATAAAAATAAACGGGCGGAATGTTTTACCTTATGAATCAACTGCTGAATTTGCCGCAGCGATCGCTCCATTCATTAATGAAGTTTCTTAACTAATTCTGTAGTTCCATCATACCAGTTTTCCCATGCTAGGTTATGACTGGAATGGATTACTTGAGGAAACAGAAACATGGTAACGAATCGCCAAGGACAGAGAGTTCCTAATATTACTTTTCATACTCGCAAAGATAACCAGTGGGTAGATGTGACAACCGATGAATTATTTGCTAAGAAGACAGTGGCTGTCTTCTCCTTGCCGGGTGCTTATACTCCGACTTGTTCATCAACTCATCTCCCTGGCTATAACGAGTTAGCTGGGATTTTCAAAGAAAATGGTGTCGATGACATTATCTGTATTTCTGTCAATGATGCCTTTGTGATGAACGAATGGGCAAAGGATCAAGAAGCAGAAAATGTTACACTAATTCCTGATGGCAATGGTGAATTTACTGAAGGCATGGGTATGCTGGTAGATAAATCAGACTTGGGATTTGGGAAGCGATCGTGGCGTTACTCGATGCTGGTAAAAGATGGTGTAATTAACCAAATGTTTATTGAACCAGAGGAGCCAGGAGATCCCTTTAAGGTATCCGATGCTGAAACAATGCTCAGATATCTCAACCCCCAAGCAGTGAAGCCCGAAGTAGTTTCTCTATTTGCGAAAGTTGGTTGTCCCTTCTGTGCGCGTGCGAAAGCAATGCTCAAAGAACATGGCATTAACTACGAAGAAATTACCTTGGGTAAGGATATCACCACACGCTCATTACGAGCAGTTACAGGTGCGACAACAGTACCTCAAGTATTTATCGATGGTAAATTAATTGGTGGTTCTGAGGCATTAGAAGCCTACTTCGCTGCTAAATAGTTTTCACTAGGGACGCACAGATGTGCGTCCCTATAATGCGTTCAAAGATTGCTCTTCTGTTTTGAGGTTTAGTAACGGCGATCGCGTTCCAAGTCATAAATCACTTTCTCCAAATACCATTTATCCGATTGACCTTACTGCTGTTTGAGTAGTCGTTCGGCTGTCGTCACATCACCGTTACAGCGCTTCCGGCTATTATGCAATACAGTTTTCCTCTTGCCCCTCTTCTATCACAGCTTTCAGCTTTGAGGATGTACCTCATAGCTACCGTAAGTGCTGTAAGTAAAACAAGTAAACGTTTTTGGAGTTTTCTGTTTTTTGGGTCACTGAAGTATGGACTAGAAACCTTGCCCTGTCGTTGAGATGACTAAAATTTGATTAAGGCAAGTGATAAGCTGACAATCAAAAGTACCACAATAAATCCCATACTTATTGAGATTAAGTAGTTTTGACTTACATGGTGTAAAATTTGTAGTTAGATAGCATCAGTGATTTTTTAGATATTTTCGTGATTAAACTGAGAAATATCTAAATAGCATAATCGAATTCAATTAAATTCTTCTGGGGTAGGCAACATCAGCGCCCTAATTATGCAAGATTATTTGTAGAATAACTTAATTGTCAATTCTTGATGCCGTACTCTCGGCGGTAAGTTATACTATCTTCTAATTATTTAAAAAGACAATATGTTTGCCAGAATTCGCCTAATTTTAAGTCGATTTTTTAGTAACTCAAGGACAATCAACAATGAACCACTAAATAAAGTGAGTTTAATTGTCATTATTATAATTGATATTTTTATCTTAATTAATGTTTTTACCGGACTCGATAATATTAGCAGATGGCATCTCAGACCGACTGAGGCTTATCCATGTTATTCAGAGTGGCAAAGTTATCGGACAAAAACCACTCAAGATAAAAACTATGAAATTGTTAGACTCTCATTGCCATATAACCCAAACAATCAACTAAGTTTTCAGCAAAACTATCAACAACCCGAAGCAGGACATCTGGGTAAGGTTTCTAAAACGTGCTTGCAATATGCCGACTATAAAGATAAAATTAACAATCCTGAAAAGCAGCAAATCGTTAAAAATATCGATCGGGAACAAGCAAAAATTAGTGCGTTGGAACAAGCCAATCGCACTATAAAATCCCAGTATGACTCAACATTATTAGAAAAAATTGCAGGTCAGGGTAGCGAACAATCAATTAACCAAGTCGGTGCTGAAAAAGCTAAACAGGTATTAGAACAAAATAATCGTCAAATTTCTACCCTAAAACAAGAAATTTATTCTCTTAAAAATGAACTACTTGCAAAACCAGAAAGCATTAGTTTTATAGCCTTTCTCAATGATCACAATCAATTTCGGGAAGTTGATCGAGGCTATCAGCAGGCATCATTTTGGTATCCGAGTATCCAACTTGCTTTTCAGTCACTCTTTCTGCTACCTTTAATTATCATTGCCTTATCAGTTCACAAATTTGCTCAACGAAGAGGATATGGACTCGTATCGCTAATTAGCTGGCATTTGCTAGTCATCTTTTTTATACCACTAATTGTTAAAATATTTGAGTTTCTGCAAATAGGTGCAATATTTAGATTTTTATTTGAAATCATTAGCGCCCTTTTTGGTGGTTTGCTTTTCTTAATAAATTATGTTTATATCTTGCTGATTCCAATTATTGGTTTTGGAATTATCCAGTTTTTTCAAAAATTTGTCTTTAATGTTAAAGTCCAGGCAGCTAGCAGAGTTCAAAAATCATGCTGTGTAAATTGCGCTAAGAAAATTCGACAGGTTGATACTTACTGTCCGCACTGTGGCTATTATCAGTACATTGAATGCCAAAACTGTCATAATATTACTTATAAACATTTGTTGTACTGTAAACATTGTGGAACTTCTCAAGATTCCAGTAATTTGTAGTCAGTAAATTAGTTAATCGGTATTTTTAACTTAGATATGGAAAAAGTAGAAAAAGCTAATCAAGAGAGTCAGTCACCACTTTCTTTTCTGACAAATCTGTTGATTGCTCGTTGGCGATCGCTCTTACTCCTGTTGATCGGAGTTTATTTACCTTTGCAGGTCTTTGAAATTCTGACAGTGAAGATATGGGAGAATCAAGCAGGCTTACCGTGGGATGTGCCTATTTTGTTAGCAGTTCATTCTACAGCCAACCCACAGTTAGATGTTTTAGCAGTGACGCTGGCTAAAATTGGTTTACCTTGGACGGCGATACCGATTTTGGGTGCGATCGCAATTATATTACTACTACAAAAACGCTGGCGATCGCTAGCTTATTTACTCACCGCCTCAGTGGGAAGCATCCTCATCAGCCGCACAGCAAAGGAATTAATGCATCGAGTGCGCCCCGAATTGTGGCAGTCTATTGCGCCTGAGTCTAGTTTTGCATTTCCCAGCGCTCATGCCATGACGAGTATAACTTTGGTAGCAATTTTGCTATTCTTAACTTGGGCTAGCTCCTGGCGCTGGTTGGTTCTCACCTTGGGTAGCTTATACATTATAGCTATTGCATGGTGTCGTCTCTATCTGGGGGTACATTTTCCTAGCGACATTCTCGCAGGTTGGATGGTTGCATTAGGTTGGACAATTGGTGTTAGTTTAATTATCAAACCGTATATAACTATAGCCAAATCCGTAGATAGCGAAGCCCCCAAGGATGAAACTAGCTTACTCCCTGAAGAAAGAAAGTTGATAAGTAAGGAATGATATTGTGTCTGCTTAAAGACTTCTATATCCTCCTGAATTTTCCTTAAAACGTAGCGTTTTTAAGACAGATTAGGGGGATTAATGAGTGCCTAAAATCACAAGAAAACATTTTTCAAACAACCTCTTAACTCTAAGCTATTTAAATGCACCCTGGGATAAATTTTTTTGACCTATTACGATCCTTGCAAAAGGTCATTAATTGAACTTATACTCTGTTTGATTTGTTCTGTCAAAGAAGTTTTTAATAAGTCAATAGTTCCAGTTGAAAAACTGAGTAATCCCAGAGAATAGAATAAGCTTGAAATACCAATAAATAGAGCCAAAAATCTCCCAAAGCAACCGGGATTAATTTCCACAAACCCTAACTTAGATTGTCCGATGACGGCAATTGTTATAAAAACAATTCCGGTTATTAAAAATGTGCTATTCTGGGTTAAGTCTGTCATTTTCCTAATAAAATACTCAATACTTTTATTATAGCTATTATTATTGAAATTTTTCTTGCTGCTAGTAGGATAGCAGTCCTAAATCACTCGTGAAAAGTTAGATCACCGACAACTTTTACGAAGTCGGGGATCTGAACACTGCGAATTTTCACAAATCAGATAGGATTGCTATAGATGTTAGTTAATAAACGCTATTGTGACTTATATTCCAATACCATTTGGAATTTCAATGATAAATTCGGTTCCTCTGCTGACTTGTTCAAAGGCAGCTAATAGTTGAGCAACTTCCTTTTCTCAACCGTAGAGCTTTTCAGGGATGATGAAGCAATCGCTAATATCTCGCTCTCCTAGTGGAAAATATTCAATGCTTTCGGTAGCTTGCCATTGATTTAGGCAAATCTCTAAATCATGTTTTATTCCTAATGCACTTTGATAGCGGTTTTCGGCATTCTTCGCCATCAACTTCTTGACAAGTTCGGATAAAACTAACAGAATATTAGGATTTATTTGATGGATTTGCATAGGACTTTTTGCCAAGTGGCAATGTACCAATTCCATCGGATCGTTGGAAATAAATGGTAACTGTCCCAATACGGTTAGGTTAAGATCCCCCCGCCTACGGCGACTCCCTTAAAAAGGGGGTAAAAGATGGTTATAAGCCCCCCTTTTTAAGGGGGGTTGGCGGGATCTTCGAGGAATAAACACCTTAACCGAACCGTATTGGTAACTGTCCTGTGAGTAATTCATAAATTGTTGAGTTTGTTTGAAGGCTTCAACTGATGTAAATAGTTCTTGGGTTCGTTGAGTGACTCGTTGCTCTAGTTGCTCAGTAAGTTGTTGTAGTTCTATATTTTTAGCTTCTAGTGTGCGGCTCAATTGGTTAAGCTTTTAGCATTAAAGAGAAAACTTATATCGGAATCTCAATAATAAATTCAGTACCATTACCCACAACGGAGTTAAAACTCAATTTTCCACCGTGAGTTGATTCGACAATTTGCCGAGCGATCGCCAACCCCAACCCCGTCCCTTTACCGACAGCTTTTGTAGTAAATAGATGGTCAAAAATCTTTTGTTGAACTGATTCATTAATTCCGTTACCATTATCAGCAATAATAATTTTTACACAGTTATCTTCTAGTAAAGTTGTAATTGTAATGCGATTGCAATTTAGCTGAATATTCTCAAATGTGCGTCTATTATTCGATTCTTCTAAGGCATCAATAGCATTGGCAAAAAGGTTCATAAACACCTGATTTAATTGCCCAGGAAAACATTCAATCTGAGGTAGATTCCCATAGTTTTTGAGTACTTCAATTGCTGGATGCTGTTCGTTTGCCTTCAAACGGTGTTTCAAAATTAAAATTGTGCTATCAATGCCTTGGTGGATATTAAATGGTACTTTGTAATCTCTATCAGCGCGCGAGAAAGTTCTTAAGCTGGTGCTGATATTTTTGAGTCTGTCACATGCCATAGACATAGAATCAATTATTTTTGGCAAGTCTTCTAAGCTATAATCTAAGTCGATATCTTCAGCATGTTCAACGATTTCATCACTTTTATTAGGGAAGCTTTCTTGATATAGTCTAAGATGCTTAACAATATCAGCAACAGTGGGTTTAGCTTGTTTGAGACTAGCAGCAATGAAACCTAAAGGATTATTCATTTCATGAGCTACCCCAGCAACTAAATTACCCAAGGCAGACATTTTTTCACTTTGAACTATTTGTAATTGGGCATTTTGTAGATCGTTTAGCGCTTGTTGCAAATCAAGTGACTTTTGCTGTAAAGCAAGTTCTGATTGTTTGCGTTCCATACCTTGCCGATGAGCATCGCTAATATCTCGCATTACAACCACTGCACCAAGTTTGTTACCCGAAGCATCAATGATTGCTTGTCCACTTGCTAATAAAATTCTCTTAGAACCATGCTTCGGTGCAATGATCATTTCGACATTTTCGACTATTTCCCCTTGAAAAGCGCGAAATAAAGGAATTTCTGTTACAACTAGGGGTGTTTGTCCATCCGGGTGATATAGATCGAAGTGTTCTGTCCATTGTTCTGGTGGTAATGATTCTATCGGTAAGCCATGAAACTCATGAGTTGCTTTGTTAAATAAAGTCAATTTGCCACTAGCATCACAAACCACAATCCCATCTGTAATAGTTTCAATGATGGCATTTAAGAACTCTCTTTCTTTAGCTAAAGATGCTTCACTCCGTTTTAATTGTATTAGTGATGCTTGTAACGATTGGGATTTTTCCTGTTCTCGCTCATAAAGTCGCGCATTTTCTATAGAAATGGCTGCTTGAGCACAGAGAAGATTAAGTAGTTCGACGCGATCGCTTGTAAAGGCTCCAGTTGCTAAATTGTTTTCTAAGTACAACACGCCAAGCAATTTACCCTGATGCAAAATTGGGCTGCACAAGATACTCTTGGGCTTTTGTTGTTGAATGTAAGAATCGTTAATTAATTGCGGATGCACCGTGGCATCAACAATCATTGCTGGTTGTAAGCTGCGTTTGACGGTATTAATTAAGCCAACTGGCAGATCCTGAGATTCTTCAACAGGTTCTGGGTTGAGCAACATTGAATAAAAATTGACATGAGCAATTTGGTTGTTTTTTACAGGGCTAAAGGAAAGCTGTGCTAGCGCCTGAATCATTAAATGTCCTGACTCCAAAAGCATGAATACACATTTATCGGCCCCCGCATTTTCAATCACGATATGCAGCAATACCGAAAGCAGTTTTTCGAGTTCGATTTCGCCAGAAAGGGTTTGAGAAGCTTTGAGAATGGTTGCTAAATCTAAAGCAACAGAGATGCTACTACTGCTGGAAGTGGCAGAACTGATGGAGGTGACACTTTCCAATGCAAAGATAGTTTCGTTAGTTGAAATAGAAGGAGAGGTTTGCTGGAGGATAGGGGCGAGTAATTGGGGATAGCGTTTTTCCAGGTTGGCGACTTTAGCTTTTGCACCCCAACGAGCATAGCCGTAGTAGGCGTTCGTCATGTATTCCCCAGCTATCCGTTCTTTACCCCAGTCGAGGTAAAATTTAGCGGCTAGCTCATTGGCGAGTGCTTCTTCTTGAATATAGCCGTGTTCTTTAGCAAGAGCGATCGCGCGATCGTACAATTCTATCGCCTCTGATTTTTGTCCTAGAACCCGATATCGTTCTGCTTCAACCAAATAAAACTTGTGTAAATGATTGGCTGGAATATAGCTAGCCCAAGTTTTCAGCTTTTCCTGATTTTTGCTTACCCGCCCAAGAATACGTTGTTGTTCGGTTGCGGAAACTTGGGAATAGATTGCTAGATGAGCCAAAGAATCATAGGTGTGGAAGATGGGAACCACAAATAATCCGATCGCACCGCCTAGATAATTTTCAGTAGCGATCGCACCTTCCACTGCAAGTTCAAACTTCCCAAACAGATAACCGAGAAAAAGTTTACTCACATAGAAATAGCAGAGCGCAGTTTGATCGCCTGAGTGCAGGAAGACTGGCAGCATTTCCTCTTCATTGAAAGCCTTACCAATCAGCTTCCATACTTGGACACCATCGCCGATTAAATTCAAAATCCCTTGCTGAAAAATCATCAGCTGGTTGAGAAGTCCTTCTTGTTTGAGTTGAGTGAGTTGAAGACGGAAAGCATCGCTCTCCCGACTTAGCTCCCCCAGTTCTTTACCGAGAAACAAAGAGTGAATGATGTAAACGACTGCACAAATGGTAGCTGATTCTAAATCTCCTGTTTCCAGCCCAACTTGATAGCCTTCCTGGAAAAGCGCTAAGGTGTTCCTGAGCGGCTCTTTCCAATGCAATACACAACAGCATACTCCGACATAGGTTCTGGCTTTCAAGTTTTTGGCATTCAACTCTTTGAGTAATTTGAGTGCCAGTTGTCCAAACTGATAGCCACATTCAATATCTCCTACTACCCCACAAAGTAGCAGTCCATAGAAAGCATAACCATTTGTAGAGTATGAGGTATTGCCATACTGAACCGATAAATTTACTTGCTCAAGGATAATAAATGGCAAGAATGCTGGAGCAGCAACAAAAGCAGAAGGAGAGACACCTACTAGAATCCGCATAGCGGCTATTTTGTCTGACTCTGTCATTTGATGTAGAGCCATTAAATCTTGCGGTTGCCTATCAGCTAGAATGGATTTGGTTGCTTTGAGCGCCGATGCAATATCTGATTGGTCTGGTTGCTTAGGAAAATGGATTCCTAACCGCTCTAAAATCGTTATGGCAAGCTCCACGCCCTGTAGACATTGATGTTGGGCTTGAGCGGCTTGAATTTGGGTTTCATAAACTTTAACGGTATCTAATAAGGTTCTAGCATTTGCCAAAATGACTGCTGAAAATTGTGTCATCTGCTCAAAGTTGCCACTTAGGTAAGCTGCTTCGGTAGCAGTTTCATAAAGTGTTAAAGTTAGTCCATAAGCTGTTTGCCACCGCTCCTGTGCCAGCATTGCAATACCTATAGTGGCATACTCAAATGCAGCGACATAAGCTGTTGCAGCTATTGCTTTTTGTGCAGCTTGTAAATTGAGTTGAGCGAGTTCTGTTTTCTGATCTGGATCGACAATTAAGCTATTTCCAATATTTAGTTGATTGACAATATCAAATAGTTTTTCGTCCTGTTCTGAGGCTGGTGTATGGTTGAGCAAAAGTTGTCCAATTTTCAGGTGAGTGATCTGTTTTTGCTGGTTGGGAATGAAAGAATAAGCAGCTTGCTGGACGCGATCGTGCAAGAATTTGTAAACACAAGTGTCAACCTTCTGTGTTGATGTTTGGACAGTGGCGGCTGATGCTTCAGTTTGATAAAACTTGTAGACTTCATTTGTTGGAATGATAAATCCTTCTTGCAATGCTTTCCACAAATCCGAAGCGGTTTGAGTCTGCGACTTTTCAGAAACAATCGCTAATGTCGCCAAATCAAACTGATTGCCAATACAGGCTGCTAATTTTAAAATATCTTGAGTGATGTCGGGCAACTTCTGAAGTTGTTGGGCCATAAATTCCACCACATCATCGGTGAGAGCCAAAGCTTTGACTTGGGTTACATTACACTGCCAAAAACCTACCTCCCAATCAAAGGTAATCAACCCATCCTCATGCAGCGCTTTCAGAAACTGAGTTGTGAAAAAGGGATTGCCTTTGGCTTTTTGATAAACCAAGTCTGTCAACGGTAATGCTTGTTCAGTTGTACAACTCAGGGAGTCTGCGATTAAATGGTTAACATCTGTTTGACTCAACGGAACTAGAGTTAAAGTACTGACGCAGGAAGATGCTTTTTCAATTTCATCTATTGTCAACATCAGTGGATGAGCGGCAAACACCTCGTTATCGCGGTATGCGCCAATAATGAATAGATAGCCGCTATCACTCTGGTTCATCAACAACTTCAGCAAATTGAGCGATGCCGAATCTGCCCACTGCAAATCATCAAGAAACATCACCAAGGGATGCTCTTTTGTTGTGAACACCTGAATAAACTTTTGAAACAGCAGATTGAAACGGTTCTGTGCCGCACCGCCCGATAGTTCGGCGATCGCGGGCTGTTTGCCGATCATCTGCTCCAGTTCAGGAATCACCTCGATCAAAACTTGCCCATTCTCTCCAACTGCTGCTAAACTCTTTCTCTGCCATTGCTCCAGTTGACTATCGCTTTCACTAAGCAACTGTCCCATCAAATCCCGAAAGGCTTGCACAAAAGCAGATAAAGGAATGTTGCGGTTAAATTGGTCGTACTTGCCCTTAATAAAGTAGCCATTCCACCCGACAATCGGCTTATGTACTTCATAGACGACTGCGGTTTTGCCAATGCCAGAGAAACCTGCCACTAGCATTAGTTGGGAGCTACCATTGGCAACATGGCGAAATGCCTCCATTAACGTCTGCACTTCTGATTCCCGTCCGTAGAGTTTTTCGGGGATGAGAAAGCGATCGCTGATATCGCGCTGTCCCAAATTAAACCAGGTGTGCTTGCCTATTTCTTGTCTGTGTTCTAAGCAAGTCACTAGATCATATTTAATTCCCATCGCACTCTGATAGCGATCTTCGGCATTCTTTGCCATCAGTTTGCGGACAATCTCCCCCAACATTAAGGGCAAATCGGGGTTCAAATCGCAGAGAAAGGGTGGATGCTTGGCAATATGGCAATGCACCAACTCCATCGGTTCATGGCAATCAAAGGGTAATTGTCCACTCAGTAGTTCAAAGAAAGTCACACCTAATGAATAAAAGTCGCTACGGTAGTCAATACCCCTGTTCATTCGTCCGGTTTGCTCTGGCGACAAATACGCTAGTGTTCCCTCCAGTCCGTTGGGACTTTGGATCTCTTGGGTTTCTCGTGGTAAGAGTGAGGCAATACTGAAGTCAATCAGCTTGATTTGTTTAGTATCAGGATGAATCAGGATGTTACTTGGTTTAATATCTTTGTGAATGACACGCTGTTGATGTAGCTGATGTAAGGTGTCTAATATTTGCAGGGCAATAGCAAAGAATTGCTCTAAGGCTAGTGGTTGTCCTTGGGTAAATTGCTGCAAGGAAATGCCACCAAAGTCCTCCATTACCATGACATAACCATTATGATAAAATTCTAAGTTGTAGGGTTTAACGATACCAGGAATATCTAGGTTATTGGCGATCGCATATTGGTTGCGAAACTGGACTAATTCGCTAAAACTGGGATATTCTCGTTTTAAGAGCTTGATGACAACTGGTTGGCGATCGCATTCTCGTACTGCCCGATACACATAAGTCCGAGAACCTGAATAAAGTTGCTCTATGATGTGGTAGCCAGCAATATTTAAAGTTTCATCAACTTTTGCGCTCATAATTTTTTACCATAATTCCTTGTCTCAGGCTTAGAATTCCCTATAAAACATCTTGCTTAACAAGCATTAGATAAATTTATTTGTATTGGGTATTGAATATTGAGGAATAACAGATGAGCCTTTAAACTTCGTGAATGCGTCTTGGATGCTTGATAATAGGTTTCTAAGAGAATATTTGAAAAGTATTATTGCTAACATCTAAGCCTCAAAAACCTAACCCCCCTAGCTCACCTTCCCTACAAGGGAAGAGGGGTTTCAAACAATACTCTTGGGTTAAGCATTTTCTTCTCTCTGTGTACTCTGCGTCTCTGTGGTTCGATAATTTTACGTCAGTTTGAGGATATTTTTTGATTTGGAAGTGCCTAAATTTTAAAGTAAAGGCTGTATTTGCAGTAAAATTGAGAAATCTAGAGAAGCAAGCTGGTTATAAGCTTGATCTATGACACGCTTACCCCTAAGAAAGCCTGTATTCGCTCCCGGACAAATGTATTTGAGAGTTTCAGGTGTAAAACGTTCTAATAAGAACTGAAGACTCTTAATTTGTCGCCGCCAGTGAAAGGTTTTAGCTGTTCGTAATGGTATTGGCTCACCCTTCTGATTAGGAACTAAATGGCGGCCAGAAAACAATATACCTCCAAGTTCACTGTAGTATAGGCAAGATGAGCCGGGAGAATGGCCTGGTGTCCAAATCACTTGTGTTGTAGCATCGAGAGTGAATTCCTGACTAAAGGTAGTTACGGTTAAGCCTGGTAACAAATAAGCTTCTTGTTCTTGCATCAGTACCTCACAGCCAAAGGTTTGCCCAATTTCAGAGGCCTTGCCAATAGCGCCTCGATGGGTAAGAAATAACCAACGCACGCCTCCATGCGCGGCTAAAAA
This sequence comes from Nostoc sp., assembly GCF_036917465.1. GTDB lineage: Bacteria > Cyanobacteriota > Cyanobacteriia > Cyanobacteriales > Nostocaceae > Nostoc. The sequence goes on along the minus strand of NZ_JBALDL010000035.1, from coordinate 206 downwards.
ATCTTGATTTGTTTGGTCTAAGGCAGGACAATCTATGAGGATATTGCCTTCATTTCTTACAATAAAATAAGAGGTTCCGCCTAATGTGTCCCGATTGGGTGGAAAAGCAAAGTGCGATTCGTTGGTTAGTGAATCACGGTAATCAGCCCGTAAATAACTAACCCAGCCCGACAGCAGATTACTGTCACTAAAGGCTGAACTCTCGG
>NZ_JBALDL010000034.1:0-23115 GCF_036917465.1 Nostoc sp. | reverse complement strand
AGTTGAATATATCTGAAGAAGAATTAGCCCATCGCCGTGCCAACTGGAAACCCCCCGCCCCCCGTTATACCAAAGGTGTGTTGGCAAAATATGCCTTTTTGGTATCTTCTAGCAGTATTGGTGCTGTGACAGATTTAGATTTGTTTTAAAAGATATGAACTACCTACACTGACCTACGGGTACGGTGTAGGCTTTCCAATTAATTCAAAGTGCAAAAAAACGATCCCTAAATTTGCGATAATTTACGCAAGGGCGATTGCCACAACTTCAACATATCTTCATGAAAAATATTTTTTAGCCCTCAAAGATTAAAACTTTTAAGAAGTCCTCGCTTGCACCTTTGACATGAAAGTATATAGCTTCAATAATGTTCTTACGTAAAAATCCGTACTTGTATAGAACTCTATTTGATTTTTGCTAAATATGCTGAGAGCCAAAACCCGATGCGGCTAGCTCTCAGTTAGCTTTGTTTTGAAAAATCAAATGGGATTGCTATATAAACTGGCATTCATAGGGTTGCATTATGCTTTTCTCAAATTCCCCAACTAGTTTAAAAACTAGCCAAAAAAATAATAAACTAGGTGCAGTTTTTTGGACTCATACTAATATTGTGCTACTCACTGGATATTTAATCGCTCTCCCCATTTTTACATTGATAACTTTATCCTTATTATTGCCCTTATTCACTGCTAGCTTCTTCGCTTCTACAGGAACCTCGCACTACTCTACATCGATTCCTTGGATAGATAATGCATCTGAATGCGAACATACTGGGAGAAACTGGCGCGATCGCAAATGTTGGGATAATGAACACAATCCCATGTTCTGAATAGATATCGCACAATTGCCTAATTTGACAAAACAGGCTAACAACCTTGGAATTAGATCAAAATGGATATGTAGCCTGTTGTTTGTCCAACATTAAATCAACCTAACTTTGTGCGAAATCTGCAAGAAACCCACTTAAATCGTGCCCGCGCCAGTCTCAGACAAGCGCTGTCTTGGTATGGACATCTTCGCAAATCAGGACAGTTGTCATCTAACCCAGAATTGGTAGGTTTGTTGAAACCAGAATTGGAAGCTTTGAACTCCACGCTCAACAAGCTGGACTCTAACGTGATTAGAATTGCTGCTTTTGGTTTGGTGAGTCGTGGTAAATCAGCAGTTTTAAATGCTTTGCTGGGAGACAAAATTCTCCAAACTGGGCCCCTAAATGGTGTCACTCAATGGCCCCGTTCGGTGCGGTGGCAACCCGGTGGGAAGGTACTAGTAGAATTAATTGATACACCAGGATTAGATGAAATTGAGGGTGAGTCACGGGCGCTTATGGCACGAGAAGTAGTGCATCAGGCGGATTTGATTTTATTTGTCGTGTCTGGTGATATCACCCGCACTGAATATCAGGCACTGCTGGAATTAAGGCGATCGCAAAAACCCCTAATTTTAGTATTTAACAAAATAGACCTTTACCCAGATACAGATCGGGGAGCGATTTACCAAAATTTACAACAATTGGGTGCTGGAAATCCTCAAGCCAAACCTCTATTACCAGATGAAATTGTCATGGTGGCGGCAGAACCCGCAGCAATGGAAGTGCGAGTTGAGTGGACTGATGGGCGTGTCAGTTATGAATGGGAGACACCACCACCCCAAATAGACGAACTCAAAGAGACAATTCTGAATATTCTGAATCGGGAAGGGCGATCGCTTCTGGCTTTAAATGCTCTCATCCAAGCACGGGATGCAGAAGCCGCCATCGCTCAAAAAACCATCGAATTACGCGAAAAAGAAGCCGAAAATATCATTTGGCAATTTACCAAATACAAAGCTTTGGCAGTAATGCTCAATCCCATCGCTTTCTTAGATATTCTTGGCGGAACTATTGCCGATTTAGCTTTAATTCGCGCTCTCGCTAGATTATATGGTTTGCCGATGACTAGCTATGAAGCTGGGAAAATTTTAAAAACGATTTTATTTAGTTCTGGTGGTTTGCTACTAGGGGAATTAGGTAGTAGTTTTGTTTTGGGTTTAGGTAAAACTACGGCTGCAATAACCAGTGGTGATAATCCCAGCAATATTACTGCTTTTGCTGGCAGTGCGATCGCTCAAGCTGGTATCGCCGGCTATGGCGCATACTCCGTTGGCAAAGCGGCTCAGGTGTATCTCGAAAAAGGCTGCACTTGGGGACAATTAGGCGCTAGCAGCGTTATTCAAGAAATTTTATCTCAAGTTGACCAAAATACAATTCTGTATCGTCTGCAACAAGAGTTAGGCATAAAATATTGAGAATAAATAAGTTTTATTAAGTATTTGTTACCATTTATAAGTGTTTATGAACTTCTATCAACCTCTTCTGACAATTGACTGACATTTCTAATTTGCGATGCAAGATTGAGGGAACAGGTTATGGGAAACACTATCCCCTACCCGCTAATATCTATCTGCGTAAATTAAAGGTGAAACGATCATGACAACTACCCTAAACTCATTTGAAACTGCTGGTGCAGCAAATCTTGAAGAAGCCATTACTGAAGCCATTACTGAAGCCCGGACAACTTGTGAGCTTGATGGTAGCGATTCTGCGGGTTGTGCCGTAGCTTGGGACATTGTGGAAGAATTGCAAGCTGAGAAAGCCGATCAACAGCAAGCAAAAGTAAAGAAAACCTCTTTAGAAAACTACTGCGATCGCCATCCAGCTTCTGTAGAATGTCTAATCTACGACGTTTAACTCTTGCGTAAATCAGTTGTTGCTGATTGCGTTATTTGCTTAATTGCCTCTAAATCAGGTGGTGATGTTTCACTTTCCATTGCCAACCACAAAAGATATTCGATATTCCCAGCCGGGCCAGTGATCGGCGACCAAGTTAAGCCTTTGTATCTCCATCCTAATTCGTAGGCTGCTTGCAGCACCTGGAAAATAGCATCAGCTTGGTCGTTTGGATCTCGCACAACACCTTTTTTACCCACACGGGATCTGCCAACTTCAAACTGTGGCTTGACTAACAACACAGCTTCTCGGTCAGCTTGAGTTAGCTGCCACAAAGCAGGCAGAATCTTAGTTAAAGAAATAAACGATACATCAACCACAGCCAAATCAGGAATTGGGTCATCTGCGCCATATAACTCATCTGGTCGTAGTAGGCGTAAATTGGTGCGTTCCCGCAAAATCACCCGCGAATCGTTTCGCAACCGCCAGTCAACTTGTCCATAACCGACATCAATGCCGTAAACTTGTTTTGCTCCAGCTTGTAAGAGACAATCAGTAAAACCACCAGTAGAAATCCCACCATCTAAACAAATACGCTCTACTACGGGAATGGTAAATACTGACAAAGCTTTGGAGAGTTTTTCACCGCCTCTAGAAACAAAAGGCGATCGCTCTTTAATATTTATTTGAGCCGCAATATCAACTTCTGTACCAGGTTTATCAACTAACTGCTGATTAACAGTAACTTCCCCCGCCTGAATTAACCTCTGTGCCAAGGCGCGAGAAGAACATAAATTAAGTTCTACTAATAGTGTATCGAGTCTCTGTTTAGCCAATTAACTAGACTCTCCTGCTAAAATTAAAACCAAAGCACGATTGATAATTTCTTCTCGGTTAACCAGCTTTTCTAATTCTTCTGGCTCATAACGACCTTCTGCTACTTCTAGAGAAGCTTCATTACTGGCATTTAAATAGGCTTCTGCTAATATTTCTAACAATTCTTCTGGCGCGAGATAATAGCCTCCAGCTTTACGCCGCTTATTTTCTCGTTGAATTTCCAGAACCGAATTCCGAATTGAGACTTCCCACGAGCGAGTCGTGCGATTTTCAGCTTGTTGTTTAATCAGATGCAACAATAGGATCACTGCATAGCTACGAATCGTTTTGATGATGTCATTTCGGCTCATTTCCTCTAATTCTTCCACTATAAGCAACGCTCCCTGAACATCGCCCTTAACAAGCAAGCCCTTTAGAGTTAATAATTCTTCCATAATTAGCGCCTCAAACCTCGGCAACTTCTATGGTGATTCTAGTTCACTCTGGTAATTTATGAGCGATCGCAGAATTAGCCAGTCTAATTAAATTCTCCAGTTTACAGTCAAAGCTAGAGAAGTTTTTCCTTCTTAACCAGTAGTCTAAAACTACACAGAAGGTAAGCTAAAAATCTTTTAATTTGCATCCTCAAAAAAATGAATCTCTTATGGGGTGGGCAACATGAGCGCCCTAATTATACAAATTAAATACATAACAGCTTACCAAAGCTTTTCTCCCTTGCGTTAAAAAACAGTACAAACCCTGTACGCTGGAAATTTTACCCACTAAGGTGCGACAGTTAAGCTAACGCCCGTCTATATTGCATATTTTTTGTTAAAACTGTCATTTGTCATTGATTCTTCACAAAGGACAAATTTCACGAAGAAATAAGCAATTAAAATGTGTCACAGCCTAGCAATAATTGGAGTTTGCTCCAGAAGCTTAGTATGACAAAGGCATTCCCAAGCATAGCAAGGCGCTTGAAAAATAGAGGAATCAAGTTGTTGAACATGGGAACCTTCCTAATAACCCGTTTTATCGAAAACTGGAAACGCTACTTCTTTGGTGACACTGTTGATGTCCGCCCCTCCCCCTCACCCTCCTTTGATGTCCGTCCTTCCTTAGCGGGCCCAGTCCTGAGTTTGGGAGGGGGTGGCCCTGATGTCGATGATGCCATCCAGTGGATGATTAACCAAGTTAGGGGAGGTAGCAACTCCGGCACTAAGGTCAATGTTGTAGTTCTCCGCACGAATGGTAATCATGATTACAATCGGCTAATTTATGCCATGAAGGGCGTAAACTTTGTGGAAACTCTTCTAATTCGCAATAGAGAAGAAGCAAATAAAGCCGAGATTTTTGAAAAAATCAAAAAAGCTGATGTAGTTTTCTTTGCTGGCGGCGACCAATGTCAATACATCCGCAACTGGAAAGATACCAAGCTTGAAGCTGCTGTTAAGTCAGTTTATCTTAAGGGAGGCGGTGTTGGTGGCACTAGTGCGGGGGCGATGATCCAAAGTGATTGTGTCTATGATGCTTGTGCTTCTTCTGAAAAAGGCATTGAAACTAGAGATGCACTAGAAGATCCGTACCGGGACATCACTTTTACTTACAACTTTTTCAATTGGAGTAATTTAAAAGGAACCATCGTAGATACACACTTCGATAGGCGGGAAAGAATGGGTCGAATTATGGCTTTTATTGCCCGTCAAATTAAGGATGGTATATCTAGCAGCGTTTTAGGCATAGCGGTTAGTGAAAGTACATCAGTTCTTGTGGATAAAAACGGTTTGGTGAAAGTTATGGGTAGAGGTGCGGCATACTTTGTACTTGGCAATCACACGCCAGAAGTATGCGAACCCCGAACGCCTTTGACCTTTTCCAATTACAAAATTTGGAAAGTTCGCAGTGGCGACACCTTTAACTTAAGAAACAGACCAACCTCTGGGTACTATCTCAGAAGTGTTAAAAGGGGACGGATTGATTCAAATCCTTATTGATTTGGGAATGGGGAATGGGGAATGGGGAATGGGGATTGGGGACTGGGGACTGGGGACTGGGGAATGGGGAATGGAGAGTTAAAACTTGAACGTTGAGCCTCAGAAGCTCAACTTCCACCTTCGGAAGCTCAACTTCCACCCTCAGAAGCTCAACTTCCACCTTCGGAAGCTCAACTTCCACCTTCAGAAGCTCAACTTCCACCTTCAGAAGCTCAACTTCCACCCTCAGAAGCTCAACTTCCACCTTCAGAAGCTCAACTTCCACCCTCAGAAGCTCAACTTCCACCTTCAGAAGCTCAATCTCTAAGTTTTAACTCCCCCTCCCCAATGCCCAATGCTCCTTTACTTTTTACCAGGGAACTACACCATTCTCATCAAAAAACCCTCCGCTAAAACCATCATCAGGTAGAGTAGCAAGTTTCACTGCTGCGATCGCTCCTTGCTCAACAGTGCGATACCCTTGGTATTGATTAATGTCAGTCGCTGTGAAACCAGGATCGGCAGCATTGACTTTAATGGCGGTATCTTTAAGTTCACCAGCCAACAATACTGTGATAGCATTCACTGCTGTTTTTGATGAGTTGTAAGCAAGAAGCTTAAAGTTAGCGAACTCAAAATTTGGGTCAGAGTTTTGAGTCAGAGAACCTAAACCACTTGATAGATTAACTATTCGCCCTGCTGTTGACTTCTTTAAAAGTGGCAGCAGGGTTTTTGTAACTGCAAACACTCCAAATACGTTGGTTTCATAGGTTTGTCGCAGTGTTTCAATCTCAACTTGACTAGGTGGAAGGCGATCGCCTTCGGCTAGTATCCCAGCATTGTTTACAAGAATGTCAAGTTTTCCAAATTCGCTCTCGATTTGTTGAGCCGTAGAGTCGATTGTTTTTTGAGCGATGACATCAAGTTGAACCGATCGAGCATCAATCTTATTTAAACGAAGTTTATTCGCCGCTTCTTCACCACGTCCAATATCTCTTGAAGCAATAAGAACAGTAGCACCTCTAGAACCTAATTGGCGGGCAATCTCATAGCCGATACCTTTGTTTGCACCTGTAATTAGCGCAACTTTGCCTTTTAAATCTTCTGACATTTTAGCTTCTCTATTTTGATAAACACTGACAACTTTCACTATCTTCGAGCAAGTTTAGTGTATATGTAGTGTGTATCAACACAACATTTAGGATTTAGTAATCTTACAGAAGTCGTGATTGGGTGTCGTGTTTCCACTAGTAGTGATTCACACTTCAGATAGCGGTTAAGAAAATATTTGCGGCTTACACTAGCAATTGACTCAAAAATCATTGAAGAAGGTAGATATGCAAACCAAACAGCTTGGTAATTCGGAGCTTCGCATTACCCCAATCGGCTTTGGTGCTTGGGCGATTGGTGGAGGTGGCTGGGCTTTTGGTTGGGGAGCGCAGGACGATCGAGAATCCATTGAGGCAATTAATCGCGCTCTCGATCTCGGCGTTAATTGGATTGACACCGCAGCTATCTACGGTTTGGGACATTCTGAGGAGGTTGTGGCTAAGGCGCTCAAAGGTCGATCTAGTCGCCCCTACATTTTTACCAAATGCTCAATGATTTGGGATGAAAAGGGCGAAATTGGTCGCAGCTTGAAGGCGGATTCTGTGCGGCGAGAGGTTGAAGCTAGTTTGCGCCGACTCGATATTGAAACCATTGATCTCTATCAAATCCACTGGCCTAACCCAGAATCAGATATCGAAGAAGGCTGGACGACTCTCGCCAAGCTTAAGGATGAAGGGAAGGTTCGCTATATCGGGGTTTCAAACTTCAATGTTGAACAGTTGAAACGTATCCAGAAGATTGCACCAGTTACTTCATTGCAACCGCCTTATTCACTGGTTAAGCCTGATGTCGAAAAGGAAATTCTGCCTTTTTGTAAGGAAAATAACATCGGTGTGATTGTGTATTCACCGATGCAATCTGGCTTGCTTACAGGAAAGATGACATCTGAGCGGGTTGCTAATTTACCAGATGATGATTGGCGTAAAGAGAGTAATGAATTTCAGGAGCCACGTCTATCTCGTAACCTGAAGTTAGTGGAGGTGTTGCAGCAAATTGGTAAGCAACACGATCGCGCCCCTGGTGAAGTGGCGATCGCTTGGACTTTAAATAATCCGGCGGTGACAGCTGCGATCGTTGGCGCACGCAATCCTAAGCAGGTGGAAGGAATCATCGCTGCTGGAGAATTTCGCCTCAATCAGCAGGAGTTAGATCAAATTGGCGCTTTTCTGCGCGAGAATCCATAAAAGAGGTTTTGCGTAAACTTTGAATAGTAGCGATCGCATGTTTTGCGACAATATCAATTTCCTCTTGAGTATTAAACCGTCCCATCCCAAACCGCACTGAAGCATAAGCTAGCTGTTGGGAACTTCCCAGCGCTGTCAGAACGCTGGAGGGGGCAGTATTTGCTGACGAGCAAGCAGATCCAGAAGAAACCGCCATTACTGGCTGCAATCCTAGCAAAAGTGCGGCTCCATCCACTCCCTCAACACTGATATTCAAGTTCCCCGCCAATCGCTGTTGAGGGTGTCCATTGAGATGAATTCCTTCAAGTTGGGAAAGCTGTTCCCACAAACTTTGTCTTAACTGGGTAAGGCGTTGGGTTTCTATTGCTTGTTCTGCCAAAGCGATTTCTACAGCTTTCCCAAAGCCGACTATTTGCGGTGTATACAATGTCCCAGAACGCATCCCCCGTTCATGTCCGCCGCCGTGCTGCTGGGGAGCTAGTTGCACTCTAGGGTTGCGCCTGCGGACGTATAGCGCCCCAATGCCTTTTGGCCCAAATACTTTGTGTGCTGTTAGCGACATCAAGTCAATTTTCATCCCTTGCACATCGAGGGGAATTTTACCAATAGCTTGGGCTGCATCCGTGTGAAAAATGATGTTGTAAGCACGGCACATTTCCCCAATTTCTGCTAAAGGCTGTAACACGCCAATTTCGTTATTTGCAGCCATCACCGATACCAAAATTGTTTCAGGACGAAAAGCTTTGTTTAACTCAGTTAAATCAATCAATCCATCTTTTTTAACTGGGAGAATAGTAATTTCAAAACCGAGAGTTTTTAAATAGTTACAAGGGTCAATAACTGCATTATGTTCTGTGGCAACAGTAATAATATGCTGACCTTTTTTAAAATAAGCTTCGGCGACACCTTTAATAGCTAAATTATTAGCTTCTGTTGCACCACTTGTAAAAACAATTTCTTCGGGAGTGGCGTTAATTGCTGCTGCTAAAATCTCTCGCGTTTGTTTAACAGCAGCTTCTGCTTCCCAACCGTAAATATGACCGATACTAGATGGGTTGCCAAACTTTTCTGTGAAGTATGGGAGCATTGCTGCTAATACCCGTTCATCTACGGGTGTAGTAGCGTGACAATCAAGATATATAGGACGAGTGGACATAATTATTAACTAAAAATTTGACTCAAATTTTTTAATATACTTAGAACTTGATACAGTTCACTTTCTCGTTTCAAAAGTGTAAATTGGTCAGACATAGCATACCTTGGCTGACTTTGTTTGGTAAGTTTGAGGAAAATAAAATCACTACCATTTGTTACTAATCCAAAAGTAGGTTTATCTTGACTAGGGTCGGCTAACATATAAACCAGTGCTTGGGGTATGGCTTCTAAAAGAGAAAAACTAGACCTTTTAGATTCAATTACTAACAACCAGAATTTTTCTTGAATAACTAAAATATCAATTCTACCTCTAATAATTTCTTCTCCATCCTCCGCAGAAATTTCTATTGATTCCTCACCTCTTATATAAAAAGGCTCATCATAAAATCCAGCCAAATTGAGTAAGGGAGATAAAATTACTAATTTCACTGTTTCTTCTGACAAAGGAGGGCGCTTGACTAAACGGAGAAAATGAAGTTTTACTCTGTCTAAATCTTGCTTTTCTAAATCTGTAATTTCTGGTAAGTTTTTAAACCATTCTGTGAAGAATGCCTCATCTTCGGCTAGCTGTAGGCTAAATTTTTCTTCCAAGTAGGCAAGCCCGACATTTTGTGCTTGGATAAATTGAACCATAATTCACTTAAAAGATGCAATATAACTATTATGACACTGTTCCAGTATTAATCGAGATAGGAATACTAAAGATAATTAACTTACAAATTGACCTATTTTTTTTAATATATTCAAAATTTTATATAATTCATTTTCGCATCTATATAAAGTAAATCTATCAGATAAAGCATACATTGGTTTGTCTTGTTTTATCAACTTCATAAATTGGAAATCTTCTCCATTCATTACTAAGGAATATGCAGGATTTTCAGGGTGAGGATTTGCCAGCATATAAGTCAGTGCTTGAGGAATCGCCTTTGCTAAGGAAAAACTAGACCTCTTGGATTCAATTATTAGTAACCATAGCTGATTTTGAAGAACTAGGACATCAATTTTGCCTTTGATAAGTTCTTTAGTATCTTCTGCTTTTTCTTCATTCTCAATGAGAACTTCTTCGCTAATTTCTACACCTTCTTCTGTTGTGATGTAAAAAGGATGACGATAAAAACCAGCTAAATCTAGCAACGGAGATAATACTACCAATTTTACTGCTTCTTCTAAAAGAGGAGCATTTTCAAGCACATTGAGATAGTTATTTTTAACTCTGTCTAAGGATTGCTTTTCTAATTCGGAAATGTTAGCTATGTAGTCAAACCACTCTGTAAAAAATTGCTCATCTTCAGATTTATATAGAGCAAATTTTTCCTTTAAGTAGGCAAGAGTGACATTTTGGGCTTGGATGACTTGAATCATGTTTATTTCAAATTGCGAAAAGTCTAATTTCTTGCTTCAATCATCACGCTGGCAGTTTCTAGAGTAATTTCACATAGTATTACTGTAACTGTATCTACATTCAGCCGTGTTGTATGGCTGCTAATTCCCGTAATTTAGTTAAAACTGCCAGAGCATGACCTTTAGTTTTCACATTCGGCCAAGCATAGACAATAATTTTATCAGGTGAAATTAGGAAAGTTGAGCGAGCAACACCCATATATTCTTTGCCCATAAATTTTTTTAAGCGCCAAGCACCGTAGGCTTCTGTCAAAATATGTTCTGGGTCACTCAATAGGGTGATTGACAAGTTATGTTTGCTGATAAATTTACAATGGGATTTACCCGAATCTGGACTTACACCTAAGATTTTCGCTCCCACTGCGCTGAAGTCTTGATACAACTCGGTGAAATCTGTGGCTTCGGTGGTACAACCGGGAGTATCATCTTTGGGGTAGAAGTAGAGGACAACCCACTGACTACTGAGGTGTTCGAGAGTAACTGCATTGCTATTTTGGTCAGGAGTGGAGAAATCTGGCGCTGGTTGTCCGACTTGGGGAATGTTGCTCATGATGGGGGTGTGAGAGATTGCAATTGCTTTAGAATTGTACATAAAGTTGAGGTATTGAGCGATCGCACTTAGCTATTAGTTGAGATTGAATACAGCTTATATTTCTCCGCAATAATAATGACTTAGCCTACAGGTATTTTTATTTATTCCCACCCTTCAAAGTTCACATCATGTCTAAAGATATGCAACGCGAATTTACCAACCGCGATGAGTTGGTAGCCTACCTCCGCGAACAATTTACAGGTGCAGCAGAACGCGATAACCACATCAGCGAAACTCTGGGGGGACGCAAAGCAGCACAAGAAGCGCTGCAAAAAATAGACCCAGTAGCCTATGCACAAACACGTAATTTTTTCACAGGTGCTGTAACGCGACTTTCGCCTTATATTCGTTATGGCGTTTTGAGTTTGCGAGAAATTCGAGATTATATCTTTGAACGGGTACAGCACCAAAATGATGCGACGAAACTAATTAACGAGTTAGGTTGGCGCGACTATTGGCAACGGTTGTATGTGAAATTAAAGGATGGAATCTGGAAAGACCAGGAAGAGTATAAAACTGGTTACATTGTGGCTGAATATGCATCCGAATTGCCGCAAGATATCAGACAAGGAACCACAGGCAGAGTTTGTATCGACAGCTTTAGCGGTGACTTAAAAGAAACTGGTTATCTACATAACCACGCTCGAATGTGGCTAGCGGCTTATATTATCCATTGGCGGCGGATTCGTTGGCAAACAGGAGCTAAATGGTTTCTCGAACACCTTTTAGATGGAGATCCTGCTAGCAATAATATGTCCTGGCAGTGGGTTGCTAGTACCTTTAGTCATAAACCGTATTTTTTCAACCGTGAAAACTTAGAACGCTACACCAAAAGCGTTTATTGTCAAAAATGTCCCCTTTACGGTCATTGTGATTTTGAAGGCAGCTATGAAGAATTAGAACAGCGACTTTTTCCTAAAGGGGAATTTAGCAAACAACCTAATAGCCAAAGTTGGCAGCGTGGAAAGAACAAGCAGGGGAGCAGGGAGAGTAGGGGAGGACAAGGAAGAGAGTAATGAGTAATGAGTAATGAGTAATGAGTAAACAAATTATTTGGGTACATGGAGACTGCCTCAGTCCATACAGCCCTGGATTACAAAAATACCCTGATGCCCCAGCTATCTGGGTTTGGGACGAGGCTTTGATAGATGAATGGCAACTGAGTCTTAAACGCATCACGTTTATTTACGAATGCTTGCTAGAGTTACCCGTTGTTATCCGTCGTGGCGATGTGGCACAAGAAATTTTAGCTTTTGCGAAAGAACATGATGCAAATTTAGTTGTCACAGTCGATAGTCCCAGTCCGCGATTTGATGATATCTGCAATCAGATGAAGGGTTCTATACCAATGGAAGTGCTAGAGGTGGAACCGTTTTTTGATTATGATGGCTATATTGACTTGAAGCGGTTTTCGCGCTATTGGAAAGTAGCTCAAAATTATGTTTTTGAGTAGGGAAATTGCAAAATTGTCATCGTTTGCGATCGCATCTTCTACCCACTGATGCAAGATTGTACTCAGACCATAAGCTAAAACGCATTTGTTATTTCGACGTACTCATTTGTTATTTCGGCATACTCATAACGCACCATACGAAACTACTAAAAGAGTTGAAACCTATACTGGGCATACTTGTGTGTACACCGTAGCCTTTTAGGAGAGAGGAATGGAAGTGAGGTCAAAGTGTATCGTATTCTTGACGAATCAGGCATAGATCAGGAGTGAGATGGCGTAGATGAACTAAGGCTAACTCTGTCAGCGTGGATAAGTTGATTGAAAATATGAAGCATTAAATTTTCTGACTACGTTCTCGTGCTAAATTACTAAAGCTTGGAGTTGGGAAACTCCGGTGAAATTCCGGGACTGTGCCGCAGCTGTGATGGGATCGCCCAAGTCAGAATGCCAACTCTCAAGATGTCAGAAAAGACACACTCACCATATACTCCCTGCGTTGCACGGGGAAGGAGTTACAAATTTGCTTTCTGGATTTGCCACTTGTCCGGGGTTGTTTTATGCTACACCCGCCGCCGATGGTATATTATCTCGAATTAGAATACCAGGTGGAATTATTAGTAGTCAGCAGTGCCGTGCGATCGCAGATATAGCAGAACAGCACGGTGGTAACTATCTAGATGTGACTAATCGAGCTAACCTGCAAGTTCGTGAAATCAGCACGGGAATAAATGCTGAGGTTTTGAAGCATTTACAGGATATGGGATTAGGTTCTCGCAATTCTGTTGTAGACCATATCCGTAATATTATGACCAGCCCAACTGCTGGTATCGACCCGCAAGAATTAATCGACACTCGCCCGTTTGTCCAAAGTTGGGATAATTATATTGCCGCACATCCGGCGCTTTCGGAACTATCGGCAAAATTCAGCGTTTGCTTTGATGGTGGTGGAATAATTCAGGTGTGCGATCGCTTGAATGATATCCTATTTGCTGCTGTCTTAGTTGATGGTAATGTTTACTTCCGCCTCTATCTCAGTGTTGGGGCGAAGGGTCAACCGCCTAGTAATACAGGAATTTTATTAACACCAGAGCAATGTTTACCCATGTTAACAGCTTTGGCAGAGGTTTATCTAGCTCATACTGATACTACAAATAAGCGTCGGCTACGTCTCTTAGAGTTATTGAATACTTTGGGTTGTGATAATTATCTCCAAAAAGTTCAGCAGCATTTACCTTTCCCTCTTTTGTGCAGTGAAACAGGAAAAGACCTAACCCCCCAGCCCCCTTCCCTCTCTTCGAGACGCTGCGTGAACGTAGGGAAGGGGGAGGAATTCTCCCCTCTCCTTGCAGGAGAGGGGTTGGGGGAGCGGTCAGATACGAAATATCAGCATATTGGCATCCATCCCCAACGTCAGCAAGGGTTATTTTACATTGGTGTCGTCTTGCCTTTGGGACGATTGCAGAGTAAACAGATGAAGGGTTTGGCAGATTTAGCCGCAAAATATGGTAGCGGCACTCTCCGGTTAACTCCCTGGCAAAATTTGCTGATAACAGATATTTCTCAGCAATGGGTTGGTAATGTCCAAAGTGAAATTACTTTTTTAGGATTAGATTCTTCTGCAACTAACATCAAAAGTGCATTAGTTGCCTGTTCTGGAAATAGAGGTTGTGCCTCTTCTGCTACGGACACTAAAAGTCATGCGTTGGCATTAGCAGAGTATCTTGAAACTCGCGTTACTCTAGATTGCCCAGTTAATATCCACTTCAGTGGCTGCGAAAAATCTTGCGCCCAGCACAGCAAGAGTGATATTACTCTGCTAGGTGTCAGCATTGAGGATCATAGTGAAACTGTGGAAGGCTATCACGTTTATGTTGGTGACAGCACGCAGAAATTTGGACGGCAAATATATCAATATGTGACTTTTGCTGAACTACCTGCATTAATAGAGCGGATGCTAGATGTATATAAACTTCAACGCTTGAATCTGAATGAAACCTTTAGGGAATTTAGCAATCGATGTGCGATCGCTCAACTAAAACTCTGATTCAATAAATACTTAAGTTCCCTTCTACCTGCTAAACAAGTCAATCCAAAATCCAAAATCCAAAATTGAATGCCCGACTACATCCGAGATGCCAACGAAATTTACCGTAATTCTTTTGCAATCATTCGGTCAGAAGCGAACCTAGATGTGCTACCACCAGATGTAGCAAAAGTTGCTGTACGTCTCATTCATGCCTGTGGGATGACGGATATTGTTACTGACTTGGGATATTCACCAACAGCAGTGCAATCTGCAAGGGCAGCACTAGCAGGAGGAGCTACAATTTTATGCGATTGCCGGATGGTTGCCGATGGCGTTACCAGGCGAAGGTTATCTGCAAACAATCAAGTTATCTGTACCCTCAATGAGCCAGAAGTTCCAGAAATTGCCCAGGGTATGGGTACTACAAGGTCGGCGGCAGCATTGGAATTATGGCGATCGCACCTGGAAGGATCGGTAATTGCAATTGGGAACGCACCCACAGCACTATTTAGACTATTGGAAATGCTCGATGAAGGAGCTAAGAAACCTGCGATTATCTTAGGCTTTCCAGTTGGATTTGTCGGTGCAGCCGAATCAAAAGCAGCATTGGCAGCAGATAGCAGGAATGTACCATTTTTAACATTACATGGTCGGCGCGGTGGAAGTGCGATCGCAGCAGCAGCAGTTAATGCCCTAGCAACCGAGGAAGAATGAATATGGAAACCAAAGGTCGTCTTTATGGAATTGGTGTCGGCCCCGGCGATCCCGAACTATTGACTCTGAAAGCACTGCGGCTATTACGTGCGGCTCCTGTGGTAGCCTATCAATCAGCCACAGATAAAAAAAGTGTCGCTAGAGCGATCGTGGCGCAATATCTTCCTGGCAATCAAATCGAGGTATTATTTCATCTTCCCCGCGCTTTGGAGCCAGAAAAGGCCAAGTCTATTTATGACAAGGAAATTGAACCAATCGCCAAGCATTTAGCAGCAGGTCGAGATGTCGTGGTGCTATGTGAGGGAGATCCATTTTTCTATGGTTCATTCATGTACGTTTTCACGCGGTTATCTGAGGAGTACCCAACAGAAGTGATCCCCGGAGTTTCTTCGCTGATGGCTTGTCCGGTAGCTTTGGGTGTACCTTTCACCTACTACACTGATATTCTTACTGTCTTACCCGCACCATTGCCAGCAGAAGAACTAACTACACATCTCCTGATGACTGATGCAGCAGCAATTATGAAGCTAGGTCGTCACTTTACTAAAGTACGAGATATCCTGCATAAATTAGGGCTAGCATCACGGGCAAGATATATTGAGCGGGCATCAACATCACAACAACTGATTATACCTCTGGATGAAGTTGACCCAGATAAAGTACCCTATTTCTCTATGATTGTGATTCCAACTAAGAATCGACTATAAAATTGTGACATTTTCAACCCACTAAATCGCCGTATTAATTAGGCTATTTTGGTGAAGCTAGACTTACGTTTATTTTTGGTAAAGGTCTGGTTTAACCAATGATTTAGACCTTACCATAAGTAAATACTTCAAAAAAAATTGATGCCTTTAAATAGCACCTTCACTCCTGATGCGATCGCTGCTGGCTTTCATGCTCTATCCGATCCCCTACGAATTCAGGTCTTAGAACTCCTGCGCTCTCAAGAACTATGCGTGTGTGACCTGTGCGACCACCTGGGAACCACTCAGTCTAAACTGTCTTTTCACCTCAAAACCCTTAAAGAAGCTGGTTTAGTTCGCGCTCGTCAAGAAGGACGCTGGATTTATTACAGCCTCAATTTGCCGCAGTTTGTTGCCCTAGAGCAGTATCTAGCAGAATTCCGCCGTTTTAGCCCAATATTACCTATTCGTTCCACCTGCGAAACTTAAATATCCATCAATTTTTTTTGTAATGTTTTGTTTACTTCTATATCTATACGTATTGACAAATCAATTTTTTTTGAAATGATAGAAATATATTCTTGATATAACTCAACGAATTTTAGATTGAATAATCCAAAATTCCTGCTCAAAACTCCTGCATTCATGTATGGGGTTAATTGTAATGAACAAAAATACTTCAAAACGCCTCTCCTTTATTGACCGCTTCCTGACCTTGTGGATTTTTTTAGCAATGGCTCTTGGTGTTGGTTTGGGCTATTTCTTTCCTGGAGTAGAAGCCTTTATCAACCAGTTCCAGGTGGGAACAACGAATATACCGATCGCCATTGGATTAATTTTGATGATGTACCCGCCCCTAGCTAAGGTGCGGTATGAAGAATTAGGGGATGTATTTCGCAACGGAAAAATTCTTAGTGTGTCACTAATTCAGAATTGGATAATTGGGCCAATTTTGATGTTTGCTCTGGCTGCTATCTTCTTACATGGTTATCCAGAATACATGACAGGATTGATTCTGATTGGATTAGCCCGTTGTATTGCAATGGTAGTTGTGTGGAGTGACTTAGCACGAGGCAATATAGAATATACGGCTGGATTGGTTGCCTTTAACAGCATCTTTCAAGTCATCTTTTATAGTCCTTATGCCTGGTTTTTTATTACTGTACTGCCGCCACTATTTGGATTACAAGGCAGTGTTGTGAATGTCAGCATTGCCGAGATTGCTGAAAGTGTATTTATCTATCTTGGTATTCCCTTTTTAGCTGGATTTTTCACTCGTTACTTCTTAGTGAAAGTGAAAAGCAAGCAGTGGTATCACGAGGAATTTGTGCCTAAAATCAGTCCGATCACGCTGATTGCTCTGTTATTTACAATCGTGGTCATGTTCAGCTTAAAAGGGAATTTGATTGTTCAGATACCCCTGGATGTGGTGAAGATTGCAATTCCGATGATCATCTACTTTGTCATCATGTTTCTGGTTAGCTTTTACATGGCTTGGCGCATGAAGACAGACTATTCTAGAGCCGCAAGCGTAGCGTTTACATCGG
Organism: Nostoc sp.; assembly: GCF_036917465.1. Taxonomy (GTDB): domain Bacteria; phylum Cyanobacteriota; class Cyanobacteriia; order Cyanobacteriales; family Nostocaceae; genus Nostoc. Next base: position 5,748 of record NZ_JBALDL010000034.1, on the reverse strand, counting down.
CAGGAAATAATTTTGAGCTTGCGATCGCAGTTGCGATCGCCGTATTTGGCATTAATTCGGGTGTTGCTTTTGCTGCTGTAGTCGGGCCTTTGGTGGAAGTGCCTGTGTTGATTGGTCTTGTTAATGTTGCTTTCTGGTTTGAAAAACGTTATTTCACAATACCGGAATCGAGAGCCTGATAAATTTAGTCAAATTATTCTGAGGAATTGAACTATGAAACGTGTAATGTTTGTCTGCAAAAAGAATTCTGCTCGTTCCCAAATGGCAGAAGGTTTTGCCAAAACTCTTGGTCAAGGAAAGATTGAAGTGATTAGTTCTGGGTTAGAAGCAAGTCAGGTCAGACCAGAAGCGATCGCCACGATGAAAGAAATTGGTATCGACATTACCGATCAACACTCCAAACCCCTAAGTGATTTCCAAGCACAAGACTTTGATGTAGTAATTTCTTTGTGTGGCTGTGGCGTGAATTTACCACCAGAGTGGGTTACGCGGGAAGTATTTGAAGACTGGCAGTTAGACGATCCAGCAGAACAACCGGAAATTTTTCCTAGAGTCCGCGATGATATCAAAGAACGGGTGACTCAACTAATTGAGGCTGTGAATAAAGAATTTATACCTGCTTGATCGAGATTGCAACTTTACAGCGCTTTTCAAGTAATTTAACTACACAAATCTCCGTCTCAGTTGTGGTCTAAATACCTGAAAAATGCTGTAAATCAAATTGTACTACTAGTCTGTCAATAAATAATTGATGGATAAATTCCCTGTAGAGACGGCGATTTATTGCGTCTCTCTAACCATCAAAATCAATTTGACAGACTACTACTGAGGCTCGAACCAGTGGGAAGCGGCGAAATTTCTTGGAAATCCCTAAGCAATTACCATGATGACATTTGACCATCCCCCCAGAATTTTGTTTTTGTATGGCTCCCTACGTGAACGTTCCTATAGCCGCCTTTTAGCAGAAGAAGCAGCACGCATCATTGAAGAATTTGGGGCAGAGGTGAAGTTTTTCGATCCACGCGAACTACCAATCTACGGTAGCGTACCTGACACCCACCCAAAGGTGCAGGAGTTGCGCGAATTAAGCCTGTGGTTGGAAGGACAGGTATGGTCTAGCCCAGAACTGCACGGTCAGATTTCTGGCATTATGAAAAATCAGATCGACTGGATTCCGCTTACTATCGGAGCCGTTCGCCCAACTCAAGGCCGAACCTTAGCTCTCATGCAAGTAAGTGGTGGATCTCAGTCTTTCAATGCCGTCAACACATTAAGAATTCTTGGGCGCTGGATGCGGATGTTCACCATCCCCAATCAATCCTCAGTGGCTAAAGCATACGAAGAGTTTAACGAAGACGGGACTATGAAAGATTCGCCCTACCGCGATCGCGTTGTCGATGTAATGGAAGAACTTTACAAATTTACCTTGCTATTGCGTGACAAAGTTGATTATCTCACAGACCGCTATAGCGAACGTAAAGAAAAAGCTGCCAAAGAGACAATCAAGATAGCTTCTCAATCTCTTGAAGTTAACTCTAATAAAACAAATTGACTATTAGACATCTCCAAAAAAAGATAACCTCCTGGCAGATTGAACCAGGAGATTTAAAAAAATTGATTCATCTTTACAAGCGTTGTAGCAAGCTCAAACCGTGGCTGTCAGTACCACAGGTATTGAGAAGAAAGTATTCATCAGCCAACTTTTGCACTTGTTCTGATTCTAATACGCTGGGTTTCCAAGGGTTAGGGTTATTGTAGGCATAGAAAGTTTCCACGCCATCAATACCTTTTTGAGACGCAGCTGGAATTAAGTCAAAATGCGATCGCTTATAACGGGCTGGATGAGCCAGAACTGCCAATCCCCCAGCTTCATGAATAGCGGCAATCACGTTACTTGCCTGATATTCTTGGCCTGTAGTCGGCCTTCTTTGCAGATAGGGTTTTATACTAGGGTGTTCTGGAGCAAAAGCGTAAGCCAAAATGTGAACTTCTATATCCAGAAGGTTTGCATTAATTTCCACACCACTCCAAAGGTAAGGAGCGCTTGCACCAGGATTACTCCACTTCCAATCTTCTAACCAAGCAAGGGCTGCTTGATAGCCGATAATACCATGATGGTCAGTGATCGCTAATCCTTTTAGTCCAATAGCCATCGCCTGCTCCATCAATGCACTCGGCTGCAACCTGCCATCCGAGTAGATAGTGTGCGTATGAAAGTTGAATAACCTTGGGCAACTATATGCATCAATGTTCTGGAATACTTGCTTCAAAAGTTCTGCCGAAGCAGTAGTCCGGGCCAAATTTACAGCCATAACCCCCTCTGAATAAAAATATATACTTTTAACATACTAAAACGCTCCATTTACAGATTAGAAATTTCCAACACTGTAAATTAGTATTGGTAGCTACTTTCTCAGCTTTCTCAGAAAATTTTTCAATATGTTAAGACTACGTTAGCAAATCTTAACCTCAGTAGTCATGGGTAATTTGCACTACTTTAGATGTAAGTAGTAAAAAATATTGCATATTAAATTTTATAAGTACGCTTATAATATTTTTACTAAATGGCTAATTTTCAAAGAATTAGGAGAATAATTGTCTTTAATCAGCTTAAGACTAAAGATATACTGTGTATCAAAAAAAGTAATATCTAAATAATTATACTAATTTTATTTAATCTAGTAATGACTTTAGCGTAGGCGTAATCCGCCGCAGGCATCGCATGAGTAAGTTTACAATAATTGTAAGAAAACTAGCGATGTTTACGACGGGCTATGCCTACGCTTGCGGCTGATTATACTCCTCGGGCAATCCCAAAAGAATCTCCCTTCAACGTCACCCCAAGGGGTTCTACCACCACCTCGCGGCTAAGGGACGCTTCAACCTTTCCGGCAATCACAGCCCTGAGCTGGTGTTCTCTTGCGAGAATGACGATCCTTTCTGCATCCTGCTCCGACTCTGTATAGAATGCAAACCCGGCTCCGTAATTGAATACAGAAAGCATCGTCTCTGCGCCGCCTTCTAGATGACCCTCAACGAACGTAAATATCTCCGGCACTGGGAGCATAGTTTCAATGACATATCGAAGCGGCTTCACAGAGCGCATTAGCTTCTGCCAACCATGACCTGTGATATTCTCCATCGCGGTAGGGCGAATTCCCTCGCCAAGCACCCCCTGTACAAGGGGCGTGTAGAGATACGACGCAGCATTCATCGCTTCCCAAAACTCCTGCCCACTCGGAAGTTTTGTTCTATACCCATTAGCAATAGACTCAGCAAGCTTTCGCAGTGGGGTAAAACCGTTTTCATGGGGGCCAGAACTCTCAACAAGAACAATAGTATTTCCGGCATCCAGACGTGAGCTATCAATGGGAGCGACACCAGGCGGCATAACACCAAAAACTGAACCAGCAATGTCGAGCCGACCTGGAATCATCTTAGTTTTTAGTTGAGGAGTTTCCCCTGAGAGATAGACACACCCCACTCGTTTGCAACCCTCAACTACTCCATCCAGAAACCCATCAAGAAAAGCGGCAGTAAAGATCGTTTCAGGAGTACTTGATGGTAGATAAAGACCAAGAAGTAGAGTCTGCATCCCTGATGTTGCTGCGTCGTTTGTCAGACATGAGATGATCTTGATCCCGATGTTCCACCAGAATCGCCGAAGTTCTTCTTCAGAAAGGTCATCAGGGCGAGTATCGTCTGCGGTTCCTAGTCCTTCGGGGACAAGTGTTAGAGAAAGTTCTGGAGCGCCGGCTTGAATAAATGGAGCGAGTTTGAAGCTGAAAGCGTTAGCACTTGCTCCCAGACCCGATGAGGGGACAGTACCATAGGCGCTTGCAAAGGTAAGTGTGCGTTTTGCAGCATCGATGAAGCGTCTTTTTGCGGCATCGAGAGTATCGTAATCGACTTGATCGAGAGCTTGAGCCATCAGGTTGCGTTTTAAGTTAGGAGTGAGGAGTTAGAAGTTAAAAGTTAGGAAAACTGATAACTCGTGTACAGACGCGATTAATCGCGTCTCCTAACTCCTCACTTTAAAATACCTCATCTTCAATACCGCGCCACCATTCACCCAAATTCATCAAGTCTTGGTAAATATCTTCTAATTCTTTGGTGTAGACATCGTTTGTAAGGGTAGCTCGACGCTCTTGCAATTTCTTCAGGCGCAGTTGTACCAATACCCAAGGTTTAGTGATGCTATTCGTTGTTTCGATGTATTGTGCTAGTTCTTTGCTATCCATAATCTTTTATATTTTTAGGACTAGCCCTTTCAAAGTGACTCGAAAAATTTCTTTTTTCTCTCCATATTCTCTGCGCCTCTGCGGTTTAAAAGTAATTTATTTAACCGCAGAGGCACAGAGAAGGCAGTGCGTTGGGCGGGTTCCCCGACTTGTAGCAACTGGCGCGACACAGAGATAAGAGATAATAAAGGGATTTTTTAAGCAAAATTTTTACCCACCTTGAAAGGGCTAGTCCTAATTTTGATTTTCATGCTAATACTTTTATTCAGACGATACGCATCCCACTGCTTAAAAACAGAAAAGAGAGAAATTAAAAAGAATTTCCCCCTTTTTATAGTGGGCTTTTTGCTTCAACTTTTGTAAATTAACTGATGGCAAAACTTACTAAGAGGCATCGCACTCAGTTCAATCCAGCAATTAATTAAGCTTTAGCCAAGTTTTCAGCAGCAAAGTCCCAGTTAACTAAGTTATCTAAGAAATTCTTGATAAACGCTGGACGGGCATTTCTGTAGTCAATGTAGTAAGCATGTTCCCAAACATCTAAGGTTAGGAGTGCCTTTTTACCATGAGCTAGAGGATTTTCTGCATTTGGTGTTTTGATCACCTTCAGCGTACCACCATCATCAATCAGCCAAGACCACCCACTGCCGAATTGAGTTGCAGCCGCATTAGAAAACTCTTCTTTGAATTTGTCCAAGCTACCAAAATCTTTATCAATCTTGGCTGCGAGATCGCCGGTGGGTGCGCCACCACCTTTTGGTTTCAAGGAATTCCAGAAAAAGGTGTGGTTCCAAACTTGAGCAGCGTTGTTAAAGATTCCCGCCTTAGAGGAGTCTTGGAAGGAAGTTTTGATCACCTCTTCTAGAGACTTATCAGCAAGTTCTGTACCTTCAGTAAGCTTGTTGAGGTTGTCTACATAAGCTTTATGATGCTTACCGTAGTGATACTCGAAAGTTTCAGCTTTCATGCCATTCGGCTCTAAAGCATTAATGTCGAAGGGTAGCGGGTCTTGTACAAATGCCATTGTGTGTAAATCCTCTCTTTACCAGTTTCCAGTTTCAAGCTATTACAGAAGCTTAGAAAATTAACAGCTTTTATTTTTGAGGTTTTATGTCTTTAATGATGAAACATAAAACTTAACATCGTCATTCTACTACCAAAGTGAAGATAAAGTGAAGCTGAAAATAAAGTACTTCGGTGATAGGTCAAATCGCTAGAAATTCACGGTTATAAATAAAAATGGCTAATATCTGGGAGAGAAAAGCCAATATAGTAATTAGCATTTAGCAATTGAAGCCTTTATACTTCTATCTTTAGTAGGATTAATTGCAATAACAAAAATCACTCGAAAGCGAGATGATTTAATACTTAAAAAAATATATAGATAGATAGTATGATAACTCTTAAACAAAACTTTATTGAACGTGTGTAAAACCCCGTCCCCTCGTGGGCGGGGATGTAAGCACGGTTAAATTAGGGGGTTCGATGCCCCCTAATTTAACACTAT
>NZ_JBALDL010000033.1:0-6613 GCF_036917465.1 Nostoc sp. | reverse complement strand
CAGGAAATTATTTGTTTACTTGGTCTATCACCTGATATTTATGGTCATTTGGTCGATAATTCCTCTTAGTCAAATCCTATTACGCGAACGGTGAGCTCAAAAGTTATAGATACTTGATTAAGTATAGTGTGGTAAATATGTCCGACTTCGGACTTCCCCAGGCGCGTCGGCGGTTAGTCCTGATTGCAAGCAAGGGTTTTCAGGTTGCCCTACCAAAGGAGAGTAAACCTTGTGGTTGGTATGAGGCGTTCACGAAGTGTACCGAAGGTATCGCCCATCTCATTCCCACAATGCCTGATTCACATCTACTACCTAAACAGCAACAAGCTTTGGAGAAATTTTTAGCCGGGAATGCGCCAACACCACTGCTAATAGAAAGAGTTGGGGGGCGTACACAGTCCAAATATAAACCTGCACAATTGCCCTGTAACACTATCTTGCGATGCCTGCGGCGGGCTGCGCCTACGCACTTCACAGATCACAAGGGCTGCAACCGTAGTAAGTTCGCTGATATCTGGTTGCCTGATAGAACGGTCAAATCTTTGTCTATTGAGGGAGGGGCGAAGTTACAAGGCTTTCCTGACTGGTACGAATTCCCCAACGAAACTGCTACGGCGGGGTCAATTATCGCCTATTCCGTGCCTCCCAGTTTTGCAACTCAATTATTCATGTCCGCACAAAGTATAGCTATTTAGGCAATAGCTAAAGCTCTATTCCTTCATCAATCCAAGCATCAATTGCTGCTTTTACCTCTAATTCAGTCACGGCAGACCATTCTTTTTCGTTAATAGTTGTTTTAAATACCACTCTTTTACCGTGACCAACTTTTTCCACTGAGTGTCCGCGATACACATTTTTAGGCTTAATCATCTTTATAGAATATTATAAACTGTCGCTCAATAAGAAGAGTAGTTTGATTTTCTATGATGGCTACTGATCGAGGGGATTATCATAACTTGGCAGACTACTAAGAACGCAAATCAAATGGAATTAGAGATTAAAAATATTATCTTGTCAGCCTCAAAGCATCCGCGACCTTTAACAATTCTGTAGTATATCTGCTCAATACAATAATGATAATCATGAAAAGGGTGGGATGATCGCTTAAAAGGATAATTGTAAAAATTTCTATTAGACATAGCTGTGAGACATCAACTTCGTGCTACTTTTTCAAACAGCTACTATCCTTCTCTACTATGCCTAATACTAATCCTTGGCAAAAGTTAATTTGGAGTATGACTGGGTATAATGTTCAGGTCTCTTCTCTCGCATCCAGACTTGTAAACTGTAACCTCTAGTACTAGCAAAGTTTAAAGCTGTTTCTATTTCATCTAAAATACTACCATTCCAATGATTTTCTAGTATTGCCCATGTCCTTTCTATCGGATTATATTTACTGTGATAGGGAGGATAGTAGGGTAAACAGTCACTTAAGCAAAAACTGACGAATGACGCAGACTTGTCCGATATCTGGCTATTTTATATGGATCATTTTGCGGATCAGCCGGAAAACACCTCCCTGGGTGGGATTGAAAACTATGACAGGAAAAGTTCTTACGGCTTCTAGAATCAAGCCAACTGTAGAGATGCGAGATACTAAAAATAGCACCCCGCAAATCAGCCACTTTGGTAATAAAAAAGCGCTAATAAAGATTAACCAACAACAATTTTGTTGTTGGTTAGTGACAATCGAGTTGATAGTTGGGCAAATTTTACCTGATTAAAACCACCTGCGCTGCCATCTTGGTCAAAGAACAATCCACCTGTAGAATTATCATAAATGAATCGTTGATCGCTTGTCGTTGCAGATGTTCCGATGGTAAACTGATTAGCTGAGAGTGAACCGATTGATAAACCGCCACCAAAACCAGTAGCTGATACCTGAATCAGTTCATTAGTGGCATTGAAATCATAAATAGTGTCAACACCCCCATTGTAATTATAGAAACCAAAGGTATCAGTCCAGTTCGTAAAAAGTATCTTTCTCCCTGTAACACTAAGATTTAAATTGTTACAGATGGCTTGTAATCATACAGCCATTTCTGAAAATCCTTATTAAGGCTCATTTGTTGCTCCTGTTGAGCGTTAGATGCTTCGGTGTTGATATCGTAGTAGCGCATCTCGCCCAAAGCGCTACGAGCTTGGATGATTTTTGTGCGTTCAATGCGACGCTGTTCGTAGGTAGTTAAAGCTTCTTGGAAATTAGTTGAATCAGCAAAACACTCTCGCAGTTCATAAGCATCTTCAAAAGTGGTATTGGCTCCCTGTCCCATCGCTGGTGCCATCGGATGAGCAGCATCACCTAAGAGAGTGACTCTGTTCTGACTCCATTGATTTAACGGTGGGCGATCACAAATCGGCCCTTCCCAAATTTGCTCGGCTGGTGTCGCTTCGACCACCGCACGAAAGGATTCATCCCAATCAGCTAATTCATGGAGAATACGAGATTTCACTTCATCTGCGCTGTGGGAAAGAGAGTAATCAGGCGAGAATTTCCGGCTAATCCAACTGGTATAGCCGCCGCCTACATTCAGAAGGTACATGAACTGTTGATTGCCTTTGACGAAAACTAATTCATAGTCATTAAATAGCTCGTGGTGATACTTGATGACGGCACGCCAACACATACTACCAATATAATTAGGCTTACCCTCACCAAATAAAGTTTCTCTGATTACAGAGTTAAAGCCATCAGCCCCAATCAGCAAATCTCCATACACTGATTTTTCGCCATCCAAATGAATTTCCACACCGTTTTCATCTTGCTCAAAGCCGATACAGCGATGATTAAGATGAATGATGTCAGATGGCAATCTTGATGCTAAGACTTGCTGTAGACGATACCACCAAATAGTCAATAATGGCTGTCCATATTGCTCTAAATATTTACTTGCATTAGCCCGGATTGTTTCTCCCCGAATATTCTTTAAAACCGTGTAATGAACCTCACATCCTGAAGTTTTGAGGGTTTCGACAATTCCCGGCGCGATCGCATCTAGAGAACTCAAGCCATTAGGAGCTAGTCCTAGTCCAGTTCCAGCCGGACGAAATTCTTGGGCTTTTTCGTATACTTGAACATCTATACCTTGGCTTTTCAGCGCTATAGCAGCAGCCAACCCGCCTAGGCCAGCACCGACAATAGCAACTTTCTCTACTATCGGTTTGGATAATTTCTGAGTTAAATTTGTGTTCATATTGGAAATCAAAATATCCCCACAAATATATGTCTTTCCTCCATGCCTAAAGACATCTTCACCTTTGAGTTAGCTCCACAGTCGTTATCTTGACTCCTAAGTACTTTTTTAGTCAATCTTCCTTAAGAATCAACCCTGAATGATTGTTCTAATTAGTTTTCATCAGCTTTGCGGTTGCTGGGGGTCAGAAAAATTACACGTATTCAGTATTTTTGACAAATCTGACAAACTCGAATAAATACAGTTACGTCGATTTTAGCGATAAATTCCCAAAATTTGACTTTTAAATTTCATAAACTTCCTATAACGGCACTAAACTTGCTATATCATTTTTATATTCAAATGTAGAAGTAATCAAAAATCTAGCTCTCAATCAAGCATGGGGCAATCAAGCCACTATGAATGTAATTAGTATCTACATGAAACATGAAAGAAAATTTTTTAGTTCCAGTAACTTCAAACCCTCTTAGCCAGGAAGTGAAAATATTCGGTTCAGAGGAAGGAGAATTATCGTTGAATGTCAATAATATCTTCTACTCACTGAAGCTAGAACCTCGCGTTACTTTACTCGATGCACTGCGGGAAAAGCTAGGTTTGATGGGTACTAAAAAAGCTTGTGATCGCGGCGAATGTGGAGCTTGTACTGTATTAGTTGATCATCGGCGAATCAACTCTTGTATGACTCTAGCAGTAATGCATATCGGTAGTGAAATTACCACAATTGAGGGATTAGCACAAGATGGCAAACTCCACCCCATGCAAACAGCCTTTATTACCCATGATGCTTTTCAATGTGGCTACTGCACTTCGGGCCAAATTGTATCAGCCGTAGGGATGATATTAGAAGAATCACCAAAATCTGAGGCAGAAATTCGAGAAAAGATGAGTGGAAACCTTTGTCGTTGTGGAGCATACCCAAATATTATTGCAGCGATTCAGGATGTGTTAGAGGAAATGGAAGATGCAGCCATTTAGTTATGCTAAAGTTACTTCCCAAGATGCTGCGCTCGCAACAGTTAATCAAGACGCAAATGCTGCATTTATTGCAGGTGGCACAGATTTACTGGGATTGATGAAAGATGGAGTCCAAACAGCGAATATATTAATCGATATTAATAGTTTACCCTTAACAGATATTGAATCTCTTGCTAATGGAATCCGTATTGGTGCAATCTCTCGAATGAGTGATGTGGCAAAGCATCCCAAAATTCAAGAATGTTATCCAGTAATTAGCCAAGCATTGTTACAAAGTGCTTCACCCCAACTGCGAAATATGGCAACAGTAGGCGGTAATTTACTGCAACGAGTCCGTTGTGGCTACTTTCGCGATCCGGTTTTTCCTTGTAATAAACGCACTCCAGGTTTAGGTTGTGCTGCAATTTCTGGATACAATCGGATGCACGCTATTTTTGGGGTGAGTGAAAATTGTATTGCTGTTCATCCCTCAGATTTAGCTGTGGCATTGACAGCATTAGATGCAGTGATTTACATTCAAGGCGTAGAAAAAGCCCGTCGCATTTCAATTCACGATTTTTATCTCTTACCAGGTGAAACGCCAGAAAAAGAAACTCTATTACAGCCTGGAGAATTAATTGTTGCCATTGAAATTCCAGATTTTGCATATAAGTCCTATTATTTAAAAGTCAGAGATCGAGCTTCCTACGAATTTGCTCTTGTTTCTGTAGCTATTGCCGTAGAGGTAGAACAAGACATGATTAAATCAGCACGCATCGCTTTTGGGGGAGTAGCACCCAAACCTTGGCGTGGTTGGGAAGTTGAAGAATTTCTCAAAGGTAAAACAATTAACGCAGCTACCTTTACAGCCGGAGGAGAAATAGCCGTTAAAAAAGCGAAATCACAAACACACAATGAATTCAAAATTGAATTAGTCAAACGCGCTTTGGTACGTGCGCTTTCAGTTGTGACAGAAAAATTATGAATAAAATTATCGGTAAACCACTCGATCGCGTTGATGGTAGACTCAAAGTTACCGGAGAAGCACCTTACACAGCCGATGTGCCAATAGAGAATTTAACTTATGGAGTGATTTTCCAAAGCGCGATCGCTTGCGGTAAAATTATCCAAATAGACATATCCGCAGCCATAGCCGTCCCTGGTGTGCTAGATATCGTTACTTACCAACAAACCCCATCTCTGCTGAAAATACCCTTCTTTGCCCCTCAACAACCCCCGCCAACCGAAAAAGACAATAATATTTACTACGATGGTCAGCATCTAGGGATTGTAATTGCCCAAACTCTAGAACAAGCTGAAACCGCAGCCTCTAGGGTAAAAATTATCTACGAAGAAGCTGCTCCGACAGTCACAGTGGCAGATGCAGAGATATTTGAACCCGAATCAATATTTTTTGGCATGATGCCAGGTAAAATCACCAGAGGGGATGTTGAATTAGGGAAAGCTCTAGCAGATGTACTGCTAGAGCAGCATTATACCACGCCAATGGAACATCATAATCCCCTAGAAGCGAATGGAACGATCGCAATCTGGGAAGGGGATAATTTGACGCTGTATGAAACCACTCAAGGCATTTCGGCAACCCAAAGAGCGATCGCATCTGTGCTGAATATTCCGCAAGAGAATGTCCGCGTCATCTCCAAATATTTAGGCGGAGGATTTGGTTGTAAGGCGCTGTTGCGATCGCATACAATCTTAGCTGCCATCGCATCTCGTCAAGTAAAACGCCCTGTAAAAGTTGTGCTAACGCGAGCGCAAATGTACACCTCTTGCGGACACAGATCGCAAACTCAACAGCAGCTAACGTTAGGTGCAACCAAGGAAGGCAAATTAACCGTCATCAATCACATTGGCACATCCCAAACTTCCCTCTTTGATGACTTTGTGGAACCTGTTGGCGTAGCCACAACGATGATGTACGCCTGTCCTAATTTGGAAATTAAATACCGTTTGGCACGCATCAATACTGGTACACCAACTTTTATGCGTGGGCCGGGAGAAGCGACGGGAATGTTTGCTCTAGAGTCGGCAATGGACGAATTAGCTTATGCCTTAAATATTGACCCGATTGAACTAAGATTAATAAATCATGCAGATATCGAGCCGCATAAAGGATTACCTTGGTCAAGTAAATCCCTGAAACAATGTTACCAAAAAGGGGCAGAAATTTTTGGTTGGTTACAACGTAACCCAGTGCCCCGTTCCATGCGAGATAATCATTTCCTGATTGGTTGGGGAATGGCAAGTGCGACATTTCCCAGCAACTCTAGAACTGCATCAGTCAAAGTAAAAATTTTTGCTAGTGGAGAAGTGAAAGTACAAAGTGGTACTCAAGACATCGGTACAGGTACGAATGGCACTAAGAAAAGCTATAAACCTTGCTGCATAGGCATTACAAGTATTAATGCGTTAGTAGCAGTGGGCGCTTGGCTGCGATCGCTATT
>NZ_JBALDL010000032.1:0-43506 GCF_036917465.1 Nostoc sp. | reverse complement strand
ACTATTTTTTCTCGAAGATCGACAGAATATGACTTCATTTAAAAGTATTTGTATTTTAATTTAGTGTACCTCATAATAGACGCAGGTGCTGTATCGGTGCATCCCATAGTTGGGCGCAGGCATTATCCGGCGCTATTAAACTTCCAGCCTTTTATTTATTAACACTGATTATTTGTTTCCCGACTTTGTTCTTTTTTAATGTTTTGTTTGGTTCCCGAAGCAGTATTCAACAGCATTTTGTTGTATTACTCACCTCTGTATCAGTGATTAGCGTACTTTTATTTAGCTTGGCACCAGTCACGCTATTCTTTCTCATCACTACACCAGATTCTTATCAATTTTTTAAACTGTTGAATGTGTTTATTTTTGGCATTACAGGCATCTTTGGTGTGAAATTCTTGTATGAAGGAATGCAATTACTTTCTCAACAAGATGAAGTCGGCAAAAAAACCCGCACCACTATTTTAAGATCCTGGTTATTGCTTTATGCCTTTGTTGGTATGCAGTTAGGATGGTTTCTCAGACCATTTTTTGGTGCGCCTGACTCCAAATTTGAATTATTTCGTGCAGTAAAAGGCAACTTTTATTTAGATATTGTAACGGCGATTTCTGAAATTTTAGGTTTGCGTTAAAGGATCGCACAAGCACCCGTGCCTAAAAGCCTTTGCTAATATTATTTTTGCTTAGGGATTTCCAAGGAATAAATTATCCCAAAAAACGAACCACAGAGACGCAGAGAACACAGAGAGAGGAGAGATTAAGAGGATTTTTGACTCAGTTTTGGAATATTTTTTTATTTGGAAGTCCCTTACAAGCCGACTTTTGCACAACATTATTGATGGGATTTAGGTAAAAAATAGCCCAAACTTTTATTTCCCGGTAGGGGCAATTCATGAATTGCCCCTACAACGTATACTGTTGCGTAAGTCCTAAGAAAGTTGCACACGGCGTTTATTTTTTAATCTAGTACAAGTCGGCGGAAATAAACCCACTATTACGAACCTTGAAAAAATCATCATTTGCAGTCTTTAAAAATGGTAGGCGTATTTACGCCACACGGTACTAGTAGGTTGATATTGCCTATTTCAGCGATCGCTAAATTCTCTGCTTGACTTGCTCTGTGAAGGCTGTTTGTGTCATATTTACATATTATACTAAAATCCGAGCAACCTTAAGTAGTATAGACCTGAGTTAGAAGTCATAAACTAAAGAAGAAAAGAAAGCAGGATTTAGGCTAACTTTATGTCAAAGTTGGAGCAAGCAGTGGCAGACACCTTTGTAACCAAAAGCTTAGAAACTCACCCCAATATTCTCTACCAGGTTGAAGTTCTAGCCAAAGACTTTGCCACTCGTGCAGGAGTACACGACAAAGAGGGTTCTTTTGCCTTCGAGAATTTTACAGCTTTACATCAGGCAGGATTACTCAGCCTCACCATTCCCCGTGAATTAGGCGGTGAGGGTTTAGGGTTACACACTATCTGCCGAGTCATTGAAGGGATAGCGCGTGGCGATGCATCAACCGCGCTAGTACTGACGATGCACTATCTCCAACATGCCAATGCAGCCCGTAGCCGTCGCTGGAATCCAGAAATATATAAACGGCTGTGTCGTGAATCCATTGAAGGCATTGCCCTGCTGAATGCGGCTCGTGTTGAACCAGAGTTAGGAACACCAGCTAGAGGCGGATTACCTGCCACAATTGCCGAACGCACAACAGAGGGTTGGCGTTTAACAGGCCACAAGCAATACACCACGGGTAGTCCCATCCTCAGTTACTTTGTTGTGTGGGCGCGAACAACTGAAGATGAACCACAAGTTGGCAATTTTCTAGTTCCGCGCGATTTGCCCGGTTTGCAAATTCTCGAAACTTGGGATCACTTGGGGATGAGAGCTACAGGCAGCCACGATCTGATTTTGGAGAATGTATTAATTCCCTTAGATTATGCCCTGAATATCAATCCCATATCTGCTGCGCCATCCTTTGATCCGCTTATTTCCACTTGGGGCAGTTTGACAGTGAGTGCTTTATATCTCGGTGTTGCTACTAGTGCGCGAGACTGGCTGGTTAAATATCTTTGGGAGCGATCGCCTTCTAATCTCAAAGAGTCACTGGCAACTCTACCACATTTCCAAACTGCCGTAGGTGAAATAGAAGCACTGCTGTTTGCTAACAATACATTAATTTATAGCTTGGCTCAAGATATTGACAAGGGCGAGTATGAGTCTAACGTAGGATTACAGGCACAAGCTGTTAAATACCTCACCACAACTAACTCAATTCGGGCTGTAGAAATTGCCTTAGAACTGACTGGTAATCCTGGTATGTTAAAAAGGAATCCTTTAGAGCGACACTACCGTGACGTTCTGTGCAGCCGTATCCACACACCACAAAATGATGTTATTTGTCAGTCATTAGGTAAATCGGCGCTGAAAGTAAAGTGATTGGGTACTGGGGACTGGGGACTGGGGACTGGGGACTGGGGACTGGGGACTGGGGACTGGGGACTGGGGACTGGGGACTGGGGACTGGGGACTGGGGACTGGGAGAAATAATCAATGCCCAATGCCCAATGCCCAATCCCCAATCCCCAATCCCCAATCCCCAATCAGTATCCAGCTTTCTTATCTACAACATTCCGCAAAGGTTGGCCAGTTTGGTAGCGTTTGAGATTGTCGAGAAACAGTTGTGCTATGCGCTCTCTCAGGCGTGGCGAAAGGGCTGAACAATGGGGTGTGATAAAGGCATTCGGTAACGACCACAAGGGACTTGCCGGTGGTAGAGGTTCTGTAGCCACTGTATCTAATCCAGCACCCGCAATCCATCCCTCGCTTAGTGCAGTGAGCAATGCAGCTTCATCCACGATCGCACCACGAGCGATATTAATCAAGTAAGCAGACTGACGCATGGAGCGCAATGCAGCTTCATCGATCAAGCCTTTAGTTTCTGGAGTTAGCGGTGTAGCAATTACTACATAGTCGGCAGATGGCAGGAGCGATCGCCATTCATCAGCACCAACAATCTTGTCAAAATTCGGTAGGGGTTCGGGATGGCGGCGACTACCCCAAACTTTAACACCAAACGCTTTAGCGCGAGATGCGATCGCTTGACCTATATTCCCAGTGCCGAGAATTAATAAAGTTGCGTCTGCCAACTCTTCAAGAAACACTCCTTTTACCCAAGTGTGTGTATCCTGCAAAGTCTGCAATTTCCGCAGATTCTTGGCGTGATAGAGCATGAATGCCACTACAAATTCCGAAATTGGAATCGCATGAACCCCTGCGCCATTAGTAAGGATAATGTCCTTTTGCAAAAAACTTGGTGTGAGGATGTGATTCACGCCAGCACTCGGTGATTGTTGCCAACGCAGTCTAGGTGCTGCTGTCAGTACTTTATCAAGGGTAGAAGTTTTCAGATAAAATCCGTTGACATAAACTTCTGCATCACTGGCATCACCATCAAGATTGCCTTCACTATCCACCTCTACAACATCTATATCAGATGGCAGATGTGGCTTAATATCAGCAATGAGATGATCGGATAAAATTAGTTTCACCATTTGCTACTCCCTAATTCCATTTTGGATAGCATATAATTCTGGCAGGTGTTTGGCATGAGCTAGTATATAAGCGATCGCAGGTATAAACAATTATTTTTAATCTATCAAAAAAGATTGTTATATTAATTATCTTGAGTCTCGAAGTAGCCTATTTTACAACAGCTACCCCAAGCATTATATCAATCAACTAACGAAAGCTAAATCTCAACTACTCAACTGTAACAATTGAATATTTGACAGAGTATTTTCATTGGTCATTACTCGCTGGAGAATTGCTTCTCTGATATTGATAAATACTTCGCTACTTCTATCTCGCGGGCGCGAAAGTCTCACAGGTAGATCGAGAGAAATTTGTCCTTCATCAATCACTATCACTCGATCTGCTAACGCGACAGCCTCTTCCACATCATGAGTAACCAAAAACGCAGTAAATCTTCTTTCTTGCCATATATTTTCAATTAATTGCTGCATTTCTAAGCGAGTTAGAGCATCTAATGCTCCCAAAGGTTCATCTAGCAACAACAAACGGGGTTGACTGACTAAAGCTCTTGCCAATGACACCCGTTGCCGTTGTCCACCCGATAAAACAGACGGCCACTCATCAGCCCGATCTTTGAGTCCGACTTTATCGAGTGCCCACAAAGCTTTTTCACGCCAATCGCCTTGTAAGCCTAATCCTACGTTCTGGATAACGCGCTTCCACGGTAATAAACGGGGATCTTGAAACATCACTCTTACAGAGCTGCTGAGTCTACGCAGTGGTTCTCCATCTAGGAGTATTCCACCTGAAGTTGTTTTATCTAACCCTGACACCAGACGCAATAAAGTACTCTTACCACAACCACTTCGTCCGACGATAGCGACAAATTCACCTGCTTTAACTTCTAAATTCAGCGAGTTTAAAACAGTTTTTTTACCAAAAGCTTTGGTCAAATCCAAAATACTTAGTTGCGTACCCTGTAGATTAGAAATCACTTGCAACAACTCCTATTTTCAGAACAATAATGAGACGTTAAACAAAGCAAATCACACTCAAAATCAATAGAAGTTAAAACTTAAAAAGTCTTGATTTTAACTATTTAATTTGGGTAATTTGCCATTTATGACCTTTGATAATTGGGGTTCCAAGCCAAGAATTTTGTTTCTAATCCTCTGGCAACAGCATCTGCTAATTTACCCAACAGTGCATAAATCACAATACTCAAGACCACAACATCAGTTTGCATAAACTCACGAGCATTCATTGCCATATAACCAAGTCCAGAATCTGCTGCGATCGTTTCTGCCACAATTAGCGTCAGCCACATAATTCCTAAAGAAAAACGGACACCGACGAGAATCGAAGATAAGGCTCCTGGAAAAACTATTTGCCACAGAAGTTGTGGTGTTTTTAATCCATAAACTTTTCCCATTTCAATCATTCCAGGATCAACACTGCGGATGCCATGAAATGTATTGAGATATAACGGGAAAAATACCCCCATAGATACTAGAAATAATCTAGCTTGTTCCCCAATACCAAACCAGAGAATCACTAGGGGAATTAATGCCAAATTAGGGATTGTGCGGAGCATTTGTAGGGAACTATCTAATAACTTTTCTGCTATACGGGAAAAGCCATTGAGCAATCCCAAACCAAACCCAATACTGCCACCAATTATAAAACCAGATATTGCCCGTCCAGCACTAATTCCTATATGTTGAAAAAGTTCTCCACTGGAGGCTAATCTAATAGCTGTAATGATTACACCACTAGGAGCGGGTAAAATTCTGGTTGAGAGTAAACCCGTTCTGGAAGCAACTTCCCAAAGTACTAACACTAGAACGGGTACAATCCAGGGAACTATTTTATCGATTTTCGGGTTTTCTAATACCTCGCTCCAGGATATATTATTGTTTCTTTTGGTGTGTTTAAAGGTAATAGTCATGAGATTTTAGATTGTAGATTGTTCCAAAGGATGAATCTAGCAGCATCGTCAACATAATTCGGAATTTCCTCTTTAATTACGAATTACGAATTAGTCATGAGGTACTCGTTAATTGTTTAGCAAATTTGTCATTGGTAACTATTTCACTAACAGTACTCAAAACTGGTGGCGTTAGCGGTGCAGTTTCCCTCTGCAAAGGTAAACGTGGAAATAATAATTCAGCCGTGCGATATGCTTCTTCTAAATGGGGATATCCAGAGAAAATAAAGGTTTCTATCCCTAAATTGCGATATTCCAGCATTCTCGCGGCAACGGTGTCAGGATCTCCAACTAAAGCCGTACCAGCACCACCCCGAACTAATCCAATTCCTGTCCACAGGTTGGGACTAATCTCTAAGTTTTTTTGACTACCACTATGTAGTTGGCTCATCCGTCGCTGTCCTTCAGAATCAGAATTAGCCAAGCTTTCCTGAGCTTTAGCGATCGCATCCTCATCTACATACTTAATTAACTCATTGGCCGCATCCCAAGCCGCAGACTCGGTTTCTCGCACAATTACATGCAAGCGAATCCCAAAGCGGACTGTTCTACCTTGTTCAGCCGCCAATCTTCTAACCTCGGCAATCTTTTGAGCAACTTGTTGTGGAGGTTCGCCCCAAGTCAGGTAAACATCTATATGTTTTGCAGCAACTCGCTTCGCAGCCGCAGATGAACCACCAAACCACAAGGGTGGGTAGGGTTTTTGAACTGGTGGAAATAGGAGTTTACCACCTTTGATATCGAGGTAGTTTCCTTTAAAATCGACTGTTTCTCCACTCAGCATACCCCGCCAAACGGTAAGAAATTCATCGGTTAAATCATAGCGATCGTCATGACTCAGATGTAAGCCATCCCCAGCTAGTTGCACCGGATCTCCGCCTGTCACCACATTAATCAACAATCTTCCTTTAGAAATCCGATCGAATGTTGCTGCCATCCGTGCAGCAGCACCTGGAGAAGTAATTCCTGGACGAATTGCCACGAGAAATTTCATCTGCTTGGTGACAGATATAAAAGCGGCGGCAGTTATCCAAGCATCTTCACAAGAATTCCCTGTGGGTAACAATGCGCCTGTATAGCCTAAACTATCTACAGCTTGGGCAATTTGCTGCAAATAATCAGGTGTGGCAACGCGAGAACCAATATCTGTGCCTAAATAGCGTCCGTCATGAGATCCAGTAGGAATAAACCAGAGAATTTGCATGTTTGTCAGGGTATGGGAACTAAATATACGATTACCTTATCGAATTACCGTATTTTATAGACAAAATTCTACCCGATATTACCTAAAAATCAAGCCTAATTTAACCATTAGTAAAAAACGGCTCCCTCGATAATGAACTGCCTAATTGTTAATTTTGACACTTTTGGGTCAGAATTGCTGTGTTGAAAAATACAACTTTTTATTGAGTAAGGAAAATTTCTCAGCGATCGCTAATTAAGGAGGTAGGGGGAATACCCATAAATAAAAAATTTAGGGGATTTGTAGCGATCGCAGTTCCTTGAGTTGAGCTAGCCAATAATTTCGATATATTTTTCCTTTCTGGATAAATACTGGGTCTTGCATTGTAACAAGCTCTATGCAAAGATAATTTTACACAAAGTCCGGTAAATCTATCGACTTATAGTTTTATCGATTTTTATTAACAATTGAGACTGTCAAACCTAGCTGCTTACAAATTAGTGTACTCAGCTAATGTTAATTGCCAGATAATAGCTTGATTCCAATTCAAGCTTTAGTCAATGTCAGGAGATATTGATAAATTTTGTTGCGTTGGCTCATCGATGGTACTCCAATACAATCGCAAACCAAATTCTGAATTATGAATTTTCTTTTGAGAATTTACTACGATCTTTGGAGTCTAAATTCAATTTCTTAGTACTACTTGCGATACTTGTCGAAAATTTGTACTTTTTTTAATTGGGGAATCTTTACTAACTTTATTAGCTAATAATTTAGCACAAAGTTTTAGTCAAAATTCTCTGATAATTCTGCTGTCCGATTTAGAGATAATTTATCCGTTTTTCAGGTTGAGGAGTTTAACGGTAATGTCGAATTTTCGCTCAAATTATAGATGGATAGTGTTCTTGCTTTCATTGCTAGATATTCTAGCTATCCTGGTTTTTTATCCAGCCAAAAGTCAAGCTGAACTGCCTAAATCTGATGTATCTACGACTGAAGTAGAAGAGAACAAAGCTCCAGAAGCAGTTGTAAATCAAACAGTAGACACTTCAATTGCACCTGTCACTCTTAAAAAAACTCCAAACAATCTGCGAGATCGAGTCACACCTGTCTCACAATTGTTACAAGTTGCACCACCAACTAACAAAAAAGCTCCAAATAATGCAGCAGGGCAAGTAACATCCGTCTCGCAATTATCAGATATTAAGCCGACAGATTGGGCATTTCAAGCATTACAGTCTTTAGTTGAGCGCTACGGTGTAATTGCAGGATATACAGATAGCACATTTAAAGGGAATCGCGCCCTAACACGCTATGAATTTGCAGCTGGATTGAATGCAGCTTTAGATCGCCTCAATGAACTAATAGCGACTTCAACAACAGATTTAGTCAAACGCGAAGACTTGGATACCATTAAAAAACTACAAGAACAATTTTCTCCAGAACTCGCTCAACTTCGGGGACGCTTAGATAGCCTGGAAGCACGAAGTGCGAAGTTAGAATCAACTCAGTTTACAACCACAACCAAACTTATAGGTAGAACTCAGATTGTCCTTGGCGAAGTTATAACAGGTAATAATGTCGTCAGCAAAAAACCAGCGCCTCACAATGCTACACTTCAAGGCTCAACTTCTTTACGGTTAAACACCAGTTTTAATGGTAAAGATTCACTAGGTATAACAATAGGAGGTGGAAATATTGAATCATTGGGACAAACAAGAGCTGGATTATTGGGAACTTATGAGGGGAGAGCTGCTGATAACTCCAGTATTACTTTTGCACGCAATACTATTATTCTTAATGGTGTTCGCTATCGGTTTCTACCTTTTCCAAATACCCAAGTCAACATTTATCCCTTGTCTGACGGAGCTAGTGAGATAGGTCTTTCTGGTCCGATTAACCCATATTTTGAATCGTCTTCTGCGACTGGTGCTAATGGGATTTCACGATTTTCACGGCGGTCTTTGGTCTATAACTATGGAGATAGCGGCCCCGGAATTGCCATACTCCAAGGATTAGGCAAACAGGTTCAATTCGGGATAGCGTACAGCGCACCAAACGGTAACAATCCGACAACTAATAATGGTTTATTTACAGGCAGGTATCTAGCTTTAGCACAGTTAATATACTACTCAGGTGATAGGAATTTTCGGGTGGCTGCAACTTACGTTAATACCTATAGCCCACCAAATACACTAGGTTTTAGTGGAACAAATTTTGGCCCAGCAGTCGGGAGCAACCTGGTAAACAGTACCGTACCTGGAGCCGGAACTGTGGGCAACCTCTATGGTCTACAGGCGTTCTATCAAGTTAATCCCAAGTTTGCAATCAATGCCTGGGTAAGTTATGCAGCACACCGCTATTTGGGGCATGGAGATGGCGAAGCTATGGATTGGGCTGTAGGACTGGCATTCCCGGATCTTTTTAGTGAAGGTGCTTTAGGGGGGATTTTAGTTGGTATGGAGCCGAAAATGACCAGTCTTAGTAAGAATGTAGATTTGGGAGCAGGTGCCGGACAAGCAGACAAAGATACTTCCCTACACGTTGAGGCATTCTACCAATATAAAATCGGAGATCATATTGAGGTGACACCGGGTTTGATCTGGATTACTGCACCAAACTCGGATTCCAGCAATCCTGATAGTTTATTTGCTTGGGTTCGTACTGTCTTTAGATTTTAACCTTGGTGGCTCTCGTTCAGGCGGGGTTTGAATCCCCGTCTGTTGCGTAGCTTCCCGCAGGGTACGAAACCTTTTGCCTTTTTCAATGAGAGATATAGCAGCAGGCAGGAGGTAAAAGTATTACTATTCCTAGCTTTCATGCTTTCAAAATGTCCTAACCTGTGTGACTACGGCTATAACTCCGTTTATTTTACATAAATTTACGTTTGAAGTTATTTGGTAAAATGCTTGCTTTTTGTCGAAAACTGTGAAAAGCTTTGTTATATTAAAAACTACTGTTTATCGGTCGAGATAAAGTAGTTAAATGATAATCTAGTGAGAACCTCTATTAAGGGGCAACCATTTCTAGATTTTTATTTATTTTGCAGCATCGATTGGGTGAAGACTTGATGCTTAAGACTTTATCGATGGGGGGAAATGTTAGATGCTGAAGACGTTAACAACCGATTTTGAACTCGACTTAGAAACAGATGTGCTTGTGATTGGAGGCGGGCCAGCCGGAACTTGGGCGGCTTGGAGTGCTGCATCAAGTGGAGCTAGAGTTATCCTCGTAGACAAAGGATACTGTGGTACGACTGGATGTGCTGCGGTATCTGGGAATGGTGTTTGGTACGTGCCACCCGATCCAGAAGCACGAGAAATTGCAAAAGCGAGTCGGGAATCATTGGGTGGGTTTTTATCCGATCGCAACTGGATGGATCGGGTACTGGATCAGACATATATAAACGTCAATCAGTTAGCAGAGTGGGGTTATCCCTTCCCTACCGACGATGAAGGTAAACCCTATCGGCGATCGCTCCAAGGGCCAGAGTATATGCGGCTGATGCGGCGGCAAATTCAACGCGCCAGAGTCAAGATTTTAGACAACAGCCCCGCCTTAGAACTACTGGTTGATGACGATGGTGCTGTTGCTGGTGCAACAGGTGTGAATCGTCAGACTGGTGAGAAATGGATAGTGCGTAGACGCGAAGCGGCTTGTCGCCAGACATCGCAGTCCACGATCATTGCTACAGGCGGCTGTGCATTTCTCAGCAAAGCGTTAGGATGCAACGTCTTAACAGGGGATGGTTATTTAATGGCGGCTGAAGCTGGTGCTGAGATGTCGGGTATGGAATTTTCCAATGCTTACGGCATCTCTGCCGCCTTTTCTTCAGTTACCAAAACCCTGTTTTATAACTGGGCAACCTTCACCTACGAAGACGGTACTGTAATTCCGGGGGCAAGTTCTCATAGACGGTCAGTAATTGCTGAGACATTACTGCAACAGCCAGTTTACGCCATCATAGATAAAGCGGCTGAATCAATGCGGCCATCTATGCGTTTAGCACAGCCCAACTTCTTTTTACCCTTTGATCGTGCAGGGATCGATCCATTTACTCAACGTTTCCCTGTGACTCTGCGCTTAGAAGGAACTGTGCGCGGTACGGGGGGAATTCGGATTGTAGATGAGAGTTGTAGTAGTTCTATTCGGGGACTCTATGCGGCTGGAGATGCGGCCACACGGGAACTGATTTGTGGCGGATTTACTGGCGGTGGTAGTCACAACGCAGCTTGGGCAATATCTTCTGGCTATTGGTCGGGGAAATCGGCTGCTGAGTATAGCCGCAGTTTGGGAGAATACAAAACTCAACGCCATGTTAAGGGTGTTGGGGAGGTAGGATTTGAGAGCGATCGCTCTCAAACGTTGGCAACTGATGAAATTATTCAAGCAGTCCAAGCTGAAGTATTTCCTTACGAAAAGAACTATTTCCGTACAGAAAAAGGCTTAACCGAGTCTTTGGGTAAGCTAAATCATCTTTGGCAAGAACTCCGCAGTAGCCAGGTAAAATCAAATAAAGAGCTAATTCGGGCGCGAGAAGCTGCGGCGATGGTAGCTACAGCACGATGGATGTACAGCAGTGCCATTGAACGGAAAGAAACTCGTGGTATGCACAAACATCAAGATTATCCAGAACTTGATGCTAATCAGCAACATCACCTAATTAGTGGCGGATTAGATCGAGTTTGGGTGAAGAGTCAGCCTTTACATACTACAGAAAAGTCACAATCCAAAATAGGAGCAGCAGTGTGATTGAGTTGGTCAGCAAGTCGCGGTGCATAGAATGTAATATCTGCGTAAATATTTGTCCAACCAACGTGTTTGACAGAGTGCCTCATGCGCCACCAACCATTGCTCGACAGAGTGACTGCCAAACCTGTTATATGTGCGAATTGTATTGTCCAGTTGATGCTCTTTATGTAGCACCAGAAAGCGATATGACGACTTCAGTCAACGAGGCAGAATTGGCAGAAGCGGGGCTACTGGGTAGTTATCGAGAAAACATTGGTTGGGGACATAAGCGCACTTCAACAGCCAAAACAGATCAAACATTTAAAATTTTGAAGCAGATGAAATAGTGCGGTGGAGAAAATAGTTATGCTGTCGTTACCAGTAGGAACAGGTTCTATCAGTAAAAAATTAATAAACTACGTGAAAGTGGACTGCTACCACTGATTGTACCCAAGCAATATGGTGGCATTGGTGCAACTTGGATTGATGCCTTAAAAGTTACTGGCGAGATTTGCGAACCTTTACCCTACACGCTCCTGTGGATTACAAATTGAGAGCGATCGGCGATTGGATACTCAACGATCAGCTACCTGTAATCACCCAATATTCTTAGGGCATTGGTTATTTCTCTCTCCACCTTAAGAGCCTCCCCTGCTCCCTCATCCGCACAGACAGAGGGGATTCATCGCGTCTCTACATAATCCAAAATCTAAAATACAAAATTGATATGACTCAACTAAAAACACTTGCTACCTATGACCCAAGTTTATTTGAGGGAGCCGCAGAGGGCTACGCTCAATATAGAACCAAATACCCATCGGTTGTATTCGACAAATTAGCCGAAATATTTCATCTCAATGGTCAAGGGCGACTCCTTGATTTAGGTACTGGGCCTGGATTAATTTCAATTGGTCTACGAACTAGATTTGAAGAAGTTGTGGCGATCGATCCCGATCCCGGCATGATTGCAGAAGCTAAACGGCAAGCAGCAGCAGTTGGAGCAAATAATATTACTTGGTTAGAACAAGGAGCAGAGTTAATCGACTCTAGTTTAGGGAAATTTAAGTTAACCACAATTGGTAGAGCCTTCCACTGGATGGAACGCGAACTAGTGCTTGAGCGCCTTTATGAATTGCTAACTGATGATGAAAATTTTTGAATTATAAAAAACATCTATTGATTAGAGTTTTTAAATAGACTTTTCGTTCTTGATATTGCAATTAATCACCATTGTTCTAACCACCTAAAAGAGAACCAATAAAATAACCCATGCCAGCTTTAAAAGGAAAGTTTGAATTCAGAAAAAGTCTAATAACAACACGTCGTTCCTTGTTATTTGCTCTCGGCTACTGCTTAATGTTATCGACGACTCTATCAAGTTGTAGTGAAGCAAAAAATAACACTCAACAGTCAGCAGCTTCCCCTGTATCTGTGGCTTCATCTAGCACTACAGAGAAGCAACTAGTGCGGATTGTACGTTCAAAACAACTTTCCGCTTTAGCAGTTTTAGAAAAACAGGGTTCCTTAGAAAAGCGATTAGAGCCTCTAGGTTTTAAAGTACAGTGGGCTGAGTTTGCGGCTGGGCCACAACAGTTAGAAGCCCTAAATGCAAATGGATTGGATATTGCATCTACAGCTGAATCGCCTCCTATATTTTCCCAAGCAGCAGGAGCGCCCCTTGTTTATCTAGCTACTACACGCCCTAGTGGTAAAGCTATTTCACTTTTAGTTCCTGTAAATTCTCCGATTAAAACTGTTAGCGATTTGAAGGGTAAAAAAGTAGCTTTTCAAAAAGCCTCTATTGGCCATTACCTATTAGTTAAAGCATTAGAAGATGCCGGTTTAAAACTGAGCGATGTCCAATCAGTTTTTTTAGCACCGGCAGATGCAAATGCAGCATTCAGTCAAAATAAGGTGGATGCGTGGTATATCTGGGAGCCATTTGCTACTAGAAATGAACAAAAGAAAATAGCTCGTGTTTTAGCAGATGGTGGAAAGTTACGAGATACTGGTAACTTTTATTCCACTTCACGCCAATTTTATCAGGCTCATCCTGATGTAATCAAAGTGTTTTTAGAGGAGCTAGAAAAGGCAGAAATCTGGACTAAGGATTATCCCAAAGAAGTGGCACAATTGCTTGCTCCTGTAACTCAGCTAGATCAGCCGACTTTAGAAAAAATGCATGATAAATATGATTATGGGCTAGTACCAATTACTGAGAAAGTCATTAACAAGCAACAGGAAGTTGCAGATAAGTGGTACAGCCTCGGACTTATACCCAAGAAGGTGAATGTTAGAGATGGCTTTTTAACGCCTGAAGAGTACGTCAAAATTACTCCCTCAGACGTGTTAGCCAATAAGTAGTTATCCCCAACAAGAAATTAAAATACAGGAGAATATTATGGCTACCTCGACTTTGACAAAGGTAAAAATTAGTCCTATCGATGCCCCATTGGGAGCGATAGTTACCGATCTTGATGCCAGTGGAGCGATCGCACCTGAAGTTATATTACAACTTAAAGAAGCTTTGCGCGATCGCCACATTTTGATATTCAAAGACCAAAAGCTCTCTGATGAACAGCTTTTCAACTTCGCTTTCTACTTTGGCGCACTCTTTGTACCATCATATGAAACCCCAGTATTGGCTTCTAAACCAGGAGAAACTCCGGTAGTGATTGCGATTTCTAATGTCGATGGCGGCTATACAGGTACTGGAGAACTCACTTTCCATTCTGACCACAAATGGACTCCCACACCATCTAGTGGTTCGCTGCTTTATGCTTTGGAAATACCAACTCATGGTGGAGATACTTATTGGTTAAATACCAATTTAGCTTATGAAGAATTAGATGAAGCCACTAAACAACGGATTGCAGATTTACAGTTAATTACCTACAACCCATTTTTACAAGATAGAAATGCACCCCGCTCTTTATATCGTTTAGACAAAAATATTCCTTTAATCAGCCCGATCTTTCCCCATCCTTTAGTTAGGACACATCCAGAAAGTGGTAAAAAGCATCTTTACTTAGATGTAGCGACGGAAGTGGAAATTGTCGGGTTAGAACCGGAAGAAGGATCTAAACTGATTGAACAGTTGAGACAACATCTAAATCAAGCCAAGTTTTACTACCAACACAAATGGTCTGTAGGTGATATTGTCTACTGGGATAATCAAGCTACCTTGCACTACCGTCAAGCATTTGATCCAAATGAACGACGGGTTTTGAAGCGGGTTAGCCTTGCAGGTAGCCGTCCTTTTTAGATTTATATTTTTCAAACAGTTATAACGCTTTTAACAATGGGGTGGTAGTTATCCACCCTAACTAGACAGTAAAAAACACTTAATTCAACCTGAGATCAATGGGTCATTTAGTAATCACCTAGTTGGCGTTACAGTGAAAGACTTTTCAAACTATCTCTTAATCAGCAACGCCTTCATTGGGATAATTGAGTTTTTTAAGAGCGAGTCTACCGTTCATTTTATTGATAGCTACTAAAACAGTTACACTTAATATGCCCAACATTAAAGAAGACTCAGGTATAGCTGTTATAGAAAAAGAATTCAGGGGATAACCTGTATAGGAACCTTGATATCCAACTTCTAAATAGTCATAAGTGTTAAAAACATTATATGACACTCCTCCTGCGGTGTAAGCAAATCCAAATTCACTCAATGCCGGAGAATCAGCTAGTAAGAGATTGTCATTGTCAAGAAATGATCCAGGAGATAATAAAGACTCTATTGGATCATCATTTCTTGTACCAGTAATATTTATAATCTCAGAACTATTTGTAGCTGAATCGTAAGGGCTAGTTGTTAATGTTCCACTGCCTATAACAATGTCATTGGGGTTAAGTACACTTGTACCAGAGTAGGAAAAATTAAACATTGCAGCCGAAACCGGAGCCATCATAGCTGTTAGAAAACAGACCGTCCCAGTAAGAGTAGCTGCAAGTTTTTTGTCAAAATTCATTCTATTTCCCCTTTTATTTCAAACCACTATTAAAATCGTGTTCGCTTGATGATTTATTCCCAAAGAATCCCATCCTTTAATTTTCTTCCCAATACATACGAGGCTACGGTAGCACCTCAAAGGGTAGCATCATGTCATTATCCTCGTGATTAAGCATGTGGCAGTGCCACACAAACCGTCCAGTGAATGAATTACCAAAAGGCAAGTTTGCTGCGGCTTTAGCACCGAAGGGAACTATCACACGAACCACCTCAAGCGGATTTACTACTACAGTATCTTTCCAACCAGCTTCGTTTGCTGCTGGCGGTTTTGCTGAACCTTTTAAATAGGGAGTAGGGTCGAGTGGTGGATAACCATAAGGCACTGTATCCCCACCAGGTGCGTTATGCATGAGTACTTCACGCGGCCCAGTAGCTCTGTATGCTGCCGAGTACGCAGTATCATTGATTGATTGTCGATTAAGAATTTGAAATGGTACTAGATGCAGGTGCATTGTGTGAGCAAATGGCTGTAGATTGATGAAGTTCCACTGCTCTACTGTGTCTACCTGTGGTCGCTCCATCAATTCTGGGTGGTTGACTGCTTCATGCCAGTAAACGGCGTTGAGCATCATTGCTAACACCTGAAAGTTAGAGTTCAAAATATCTGTTAGAACTAGGTTGCGCTGTTTTACTGGTGTAGTGGCAATCTTTGTCACCAATGGATTGTTGATTCGTAGCCTTGTGGGAATAGGTTTAGAAACGGCAGCGCCCTGATTCACCGTAAACTGCATAACTTCTGGCATTTGAAAGAAACCCTGGTCAATGACTGTAGCCAAACCCTTGGGATACGGTGCAGCAGCGTCATTTTGCAATACAATTTTATCTCCTGATAGGCTTTGAGAAAAGTCAATGAGTACGTCTGCTCGTTCACCAGGCCCTAGCAGTAGCTTAGACAAATATACTGGAGCGTTTAGGAATCCTCCGTCACTGCCAATTTGAATTAGTTGCCGATTTGACGACAGCTTAAGCCTGAAAAATCGAGAGTTTGAGGCGTTGACGATGCGGAAGCGGTACAAAGTTCGGTCAACATTCAGGTTTGGCCAAGCCTTACCGTTGACGACAGCAACATCACCGTAAAACTCATGATCCCATCTAGCTGGGAAGGACATCGAACCATCGGAATTGAAGGAATGATCTTGCAGCACTAACGGTATTTCATAAGGCGCTCCGGCAGGGATACCAAGGGGGCCATTGCCACCAATGGGATCGTCGTCATCCCTAATCAGATACATTCCAGCTAACCCGGCTTGGAGGTTCAAGGCGGTCATGCCAAGGGAATGGTCATGATACCAGAGTGTCCCGGCTTCTTGATTGTTGTTGTAGTTGTAGACATTGCTCTGTCCTGGCAGATATGTATCTTCTGGATAACCGTCGCTCTCAGGTTCAGTATTGCTGCCGTGTAAGTGGATGACTGTCCGTGGGTTAGTTATGTCGGATGCATTGACACCATGCAAGTTTGTATCTACTGACCCAGCTAATGGATGAGTCCCAAGTTTGTTGAATGCCTGAATCGTAACAGGCGTTCCCCTTGTTACCTCGAAAGTGGGGCCAAGATAAGGCAATCCGCCGTAACCCCAGGTGGTAGAAGACCCTAAGCTGCTATGAAACGAGTGTGTACCTGGGGCAATATCTAAGGTACTAGGCGGTGAAATTGGGTATGAAATCGGCAGAGACTCGGTAAATTTTGAAAGTGGGGGCGAGGCTGCATAGGTTCTCTTTCCTTTAAGTAGTTCGGGGAGCAGGATTGCTACTCCTAAACCTGCGCTCATCATTAAAAATTGCTTTCTAGTTAACATTTCTGATTCTGTTGTAAAAATTAGCGTCGAGTATACAAGAATTTAGAACTTATGCAAGAACTCTTTGAAACTCTGATTTCTTTGTGTCCTTCTCTGACGAGACGCTGCGCGAATGCACCCTACCCTTTGGATTCAATAGTTCTCCCATGAGAAAGCATCTCGGCTCGTGGTGCTATGGGTTGATTAGCGATCGCACTTTGTTTACTAAAATATAGTTGTTTTTGTTCGACATCTTTAGCTGCTAAGAGTGTACTCAGGGTGTTAATCACATGAGTACTTTCTTCTACAGCAGAGTGCATGTCTTCTGCCAAAAAGCTATGGGTTGCTTTAAACTCCTGAATTAAACTATCTCGATCGTTTTGAATAATTAATTGTGCCAACCGATTATAAGTGTTTGCTAGTTGCCCAATAGCTTCTCGACGCTCTGATGTCGCAAGCATAATATCTACTACCAGGGGTGCAGACTGACTGAACAACCGACCAACTATATCCATTTCTAGACGGAAAATTGGGCTAGAAAAATCTAAGCTACGACGGATATCAATATTTTTTCGTGCTAAGAAAACACCAAGACTAAACGTTGTAAAATTACGGATTGCTTGAACAGCAATCATCATTTCATCGTGTTCTTCTGGTGTGGACACAATCAGTTTACCACCATCATGTTCAATTAAATCCAAAAGCCATTGAAATGCATTGTCTCCACGACCAGAACAGACTACCACTTTTTGGCATAAAAACGATTTTATCCCTGGGCCAAACATTGGATGTAAGCTCATTACTGGGCCACTATGCTGCTCAAGCATAGTCTGTAATATTGGAGTTTTAATACTAGCAATATCAGCTAAAGCAGTAGTTGGAGAGAGGTATTTAGCAAGTTTATGGATCACATCTATTGTATATTCAATAGGAACACAAACTAAAACTAAATCTGCTTTTTTTAGTAGAGATTCTGCTTGTTCCCAGTCTCCTTGGTCAAGAATACTGATGTAGTGACCGGCGGCTGATAACTTCTGCTGGAAAAAGTACCCCATTATACCGCGTCCGCCAACTAGAGTAATTCGTCGTGGTTTGGTATTTGCTGGAGGCGAAAATGCACTAGCAGCAGAGGTACAACCTGTAACCAGGTTTTTCCACATTGACTCTGGAACACCAGCCTGCACTAAGGAAAATGCAAAATTAGTAATTTGTTCTTCTAAAGATATAGATTGTGATTCAGCTAAAACAGCAATTCTTTTTCCTAGTAAATCAATCAGTTGTTGGTCAATTTGTTTCAGCTTTTCTGGAAGCATAAGACCTCTCAAATATATGATGATTTTTTCCAGATATAACGATGTCTGCGATCGGCTACGCTTACGCTTAACTGCATCTCGCTATATCTGGGCGTAACTGTGCAGCACCCCGCAAATAGATCGGGCGTAATGCATTTTGAGGCATAGGGGTATTAAGGTGAATTAGCACCCGAATACAGCATTTCAGGCTACCGTTTACCTGCATTTGCTGCACATCTAACAGAGGAACTTGATCCCAACCCGGGCGTTGACGTGCCACAGCAGCTGGAAACATTGCATCTAAATCAGAAGTCGCTGAAAAGGTGACACTAACGATTTCGGCAGGATCTAAGGGATTGTTTGCTTCTAAAGCATTCAATAACTCATCTACAGCCTCAGCGATCGCTTGTGCTGAGTTTTGGCTTGTGGTTGCACCCCGGAGTCCTCGCACCCGCCATTCTCCGAGTTGCGCTGACATGTGAGTTTGTTGGTATGTATGTGTTGTAAGCAATGTGAACTTATCCATATTGATTTGACCTTTAAAAACTTAATTTTTGTCTCAATACAAAATTTTAGTTAGCTACTCTTTCAACCCAAGATAATTGGAGCTTTTTTTCGACTTTTTAGTCTAACTTTCAGAAATATTAAAGGTAGATAACTAGCAAGAATGATGAAGGTACTGTAGCGAAATAAGTCATTGTAAGCAAAAACTGCTGCTTGCTGCTGCACTATTTCGGATTGTTTGACGATCTGGGCGAGATTGGTAGAGTGAAATGCTTGCAAACGCCCAAGCATCAGGGTTAGCCCAGCAATGCCAATACTACCTCCTAACTGGTTAATCAGGTTGTAGAGGCCGGAAGCAGAAGTTCTTTTAGCTTTGCTGACATAGCTTAATGTCGTTAAAGACAGAGGGACAAATAATAATCCTAAACCAATTCCTCGCCAAATCTGGGGCCAAAATATATTCCAGTAATCTGATTGCAGATTTAAATCGCCTAATTGCCAAGTACCAGCAGCAGAAAAAGCTATTCCTATTGCCAAAATCATCCGAGCATCTAGACGGTTTGCCAACACACCTGTTAAAGGCATAATCAAAGCAGTCGCCACTGGCCCAGGCATGAGTAGCATTCCGATTGTTAATGAGTCATAATTCAGAACTTGACTCAGAAACACCGGAGATATAAACAGTACACCAAAAAGGCTAAATCCAGCTAAAAATGTGATGATGTTACCAAGGGCAAAAGTTCTATTTCTAAATAATGATAAATCCATGATGGGAGAGGGATTCACTAACTCCCACCAAACGAGATATGCGATCGCACTAACCCCAGCTATCAATAGAACAATAATTAACGTAGAGTCAAACCAATTCAATCGTTGCCCATTTTCTAGAGCATATTGCAAACTAGATAAACCAATTACCAAAGCTATCAAACCTGACCAATCGAATTTACCCTGTGGTTTCTTTAAATAAGGTGAATCGTGAATAAATCGAAACACCATTACCGCAGCAATCAATCCAATTGGAACGTTAATCAGGAAGATAGAACGCCAGGTAAGCATATCTGTTAAATAGCCTCCCAATACAGGCCCAAAAGCCGGGGCTACAAGCATTCCCAGACCAAAAATGCTCATTGCTTTGCCATGTTCTTCTCTAGGGAAGGTATCCAATAAAATAGCCTGAGCAGTTGGAAAAAGAACTCCTGCACCTAATCCTTGAAGAACACGAAAGAATACAAGGGCTGATAAATTCCAAGATAGTCCACATAATAATGAGGCAATTGTAAATAATATGATTGCTCCGGCATAAAACTGTTTGCGACCCCATAAGGCACTCAGATAGCCAGTTAAGGGCATTACAATCACATTACTAATAATATAGAATGTTACAACTGAACTAATTTCATCAATCGACCCACCTAAATTGTTTTGAATTTGAGGAATGGCAACATTTACAATGCTAGTATCAAGAATCGCAATTAATGTACCTAGCATGAGAGTTGTTGTGATTAGCCATTTATTTATAGGGGGTGGTGTAATAGCAAACTTCTCTGTTTTAGATTCAAGCGGATATTTCGGTTTCATCAGTTTAAAGTTTTATTTCGTAGCACAAATTGTCAGAGATTGCTGCTAAAGAATAGCT
The DNA here is from genome assembly GCF_036917465.1 of Nostoc sp. Classification (GTDB taxonomy): domain Bacteria; phylum Cyanobacteriota; class Cyanobacteriia; order Cyanobacteriales; family Nostocaceae; genus Nostoc. Next base: position 22,840 of record NZ_JBALDL010000032.1, on the reverse strand, counting down.
AGCTAGAACTCAATTTGGGAAAGGTATGATATTATTGGTATTGATGTTTACTATCTCTTAATACCAATAGCTTGATGCTGCTTTGAAGGGTGCGATCGTCTAGCCTGGTCTTTATACAATATATATCAGGTGTAGACGAAATTTACTGAGAAAGTTATAGAAATATTATTGAGAATAAAAACTTAAAAAACAAAACAAGTATTTCTATTCCTCTTCCATTTTTTGGATAAATTAACGATTGTTTCACAATTGAAAATTTGATCCAAGGTGATGAAAGAGGGGTAATCTAGATGGGGCTAGAAGTTAACCAACCCAGCATCTTTTCTACATATCTATATCAATTAGTTTTCCTTGGTGCTGACGACGACAGAAGATAAAGCAAGCGCCTACTCCTAACAATGCAGGCAACAATCCAGGTTCAAAAACCTTCTCAATTCGGGTTTGGACAGTTCCTGTATACAGCAGGTTGCCTGTAGAATTAGGAAAGTCCACATTTGGATAGACATCAAGGATTGCAGTACTTGGGACTGTTGTTCGTATAGCGGTAGATTCCCCAAATGTACCCTTTGGGTAATGAAAATAGTTCAGCAAAGCAAACTCAGACGCTGGCTGCCGTTGAGAAGCGCGTACCTCCCAAAGAAAATCGTCGGTTTCAGGTGATGTAAGACCATCTTCTTGACGGGGTAAAAAAACAATCGGATTGCCAACGGTTCCTTGAAAAACTCCCTTCTCCCCCAAGTCAAATTTATAATCATATCCCCCTTCAAAGTATAGGGTAGACTTCGGTGAATCTGGAGTTCCTATGGCAGTGTCATCGTAAGTAAAGTAACCGTTCACTCCCTCACCTTCAAAGCTGAATCGATACAAAGCTGCTTGAGCAGTGTCGATATTTAATATTATTGATACGAGGAATGCTGCTGCACTTGAAATAACAGGAAGTGAGAATTTATCCAATAGAGCCATTTCTCTTACCTTTAAAAAAGATTGATTGCCAAATTAAATTTTTTAACCTGTCTCAAAATTTTTATGGTGAAAAACATTAGTGATAATAAGTTTTCGCCATTTCTCAGAAATCAGGTTATAGGAAAGCTGACACACGAAGAATATCATAAACTGCCTGATGTTGATAATATTAAGACTTAATAAATCAACAGAAAAAGCCTTGATTATACTACTAAGTTGGTTCGCTATAATTAATCCTGTACTGATAATAGTTGTCGGCGTTGACGACGGAAGATAAACCAAGCCCCCTGTTGCCAAAAATAATCCAGGCACGACTGTAGGTTCACTAACCTTCTCAATTCGGGTTTGCACTAAGAGGATGTTCGAAAAGTATTTTTGATAACATCTGAAATTTTGGAAACCTAAACCCCATAGCCCTCTTCCCTAGAAGGGAATGGTAGTTTCAAAGCCTTTGTGACTATCGGGAAGAGGAATGGAAGTGGGGTTTTGAGTATACTTTCCAATTTCTCAAACAACCTCTAAATTGGCTCGGTGAACTAATCTTGTGCAGATAATAGTTGTCGGCGCTGACGACGGAAAATAAACCAAGCACTCACTCCCAGTAATGCAGACACTGATGCAGGTTCAGGAATCTGTTCGATTTTTGTTTTAACAGTTCCTTGAAATGTGTAGTCTCCCGTCGTATTAGGGAAATCCCAGTATGGGTAAACTCTGAGTCTAGCGGTGTCAGGTACACTCGTTCGTATGGCAACAGAATCTGAAAAGGTTCCCTCCGGGTAGGTAAAGCGAATTGACAAACCGTATTGCCGCCCACTAGCAGCCGGAGGAACGTAAAGAATAAAGTCATCAATGGTATCATCGTAGCCCAAATTACCGGCACGTCCAAGATAAACAATATTTCTGGCCTCATCATGTATATCTTGCTGCGATCCCTTAGTTCCCTGAGCAATGATACCCCCTGCATTAAGGGAATAATTTTCCACTGAGCCATCATACTCAGCAAGAGGAAAGTTAGATCCGAGAGGTTCTAGCTTCTTAGCTGAATCATCATAGATAAAGTAACCATTTGCTCCTTCACCCTCGAAAGTAAATTTAAACAGGGCAGCTTCAGCAATATTTATGTTTAATGTGACTGACAGGAGTAAGGCTGTTGTACTTGAAATAGCAGGAAGTGAAAATTTATTCAATACACCCATTTTTATTACCTCTAAAAAAAATGATTGCCAAATTTAGTTTTTGAAACTCCCTCAAAATGTTTGATGGTGAAAACTGTTAGCGTTAATAAGTTTCCGTCATGTCATAAATCCGGTTCTACAAAAGCTGATACATTTAAAGCCTAATGAACCGCCTGAACTTCATAGCAAAAAACTGAATAAACTAACAGAAAAAACCTAAATACTATCAGTTAGCTATAATTAATGGTTCTTCAGTACCTGGTATGCAAAATTAATAGTGAAACATCAAAGTTTGACTTTCAAATCAAGCTTAAAACGTTTCAGTTCTTAGAAAAAGCCTAAAATGTGAAAAATAATGTCTGTTTTTGGTGTACAGCAACATTTTAAACTTTTCAGTAGATTGATTTAGTATACTAAGTACTGAAGATCCTAATTAATCCTGTGCAGATAATAATTGTCGGCGTTGACGACGGAAGATCAACCAAGCACCCACTCCCAGTAATCCAAACACTGATTCAGGTTCAGGAATCGGTTCAATCCGAGTTTGTACAGTTCCTTCAAACACGGAATCGCCAAAGTCTCGATTAATAAAGTCCACAAATGGAAAGACTTTTAATTCAGCCGTGCTGGGGACAGTAGTTACTAATTTGTAAGATCCTATTGCATCCTTGGGGTAAATAAATCTTGCGGAGACAGAGTACTCAGACTCAGGTACGCGATCATTTTCTTTGACAAAAAGAATAAATTGATCTTGTTCAGGATCTGGAAGACCACTACCATCACGATTTAAAAATAGAAGGGTGTCAGCTACAGACCCCTCGAAAACACCTTTGGCTCCCAAATCAACTTTGTAATCTGTAACTGCGCCGTAATACTCACCAAGATTAGGAGTATTAGTAGGATTACTTGGAGTGGAGTCATCATAAATAAAGTAACCATTTGCTCCTTCACCCTCGAAACTAAATTTAAACAGAGCAGCTTGGGCTGGATCTGTACCAAGGGTTCCTAAAGCTAAAAATGCTGCAATGCTGACAGCAGAAGCAATTGAGAATTTATTCAACAAAGCCATTTTAGTTATGTCGCAATATAGCTATACTTTCAGGCTGAAAATTTTATCGTTTTGTAGGCGATCGCGTTTTAAAACTTGACCTGGGAGTATATTATACTCTGCCTGGATACTTTCTAAAGGTCTGTGCCACATTTCTTCCCAGCGCACAGCCCAAAGGGGATGAGCAGCATGACCCCGTTGCCAGCCTTCAAATAGTGCCTCTAGAGCCAAGCCCAGACTCTTGGTTTCAACGGTTGTGAAGTGCAGCACTAAAGCTGTCATCAATAAGGTTTGATAGACTGTTGGCCCTTGACCATGACAAAAACCCTGGAGTGCTAATTCTCCCAAAATCTCTGTATTATAGCTAGTTATTACGTGCCAAATGTCGTGAGTCTGCATTTTGCGTATTTTGATATAGCTTAAATCATCAGGTGAATCATAAGCACTATAGTCATAAGCAGGAATGCCATTTTCAGTCATGTGATGATAGTAGACATAACCTAGAGTCCCTGGAGCGCAGTCTTTATTGAGGTCTTCTAATTTATACTGAGGCCCCAAATAGCGTTTTGAAATCATTTCTGCCATGCCAGGATTAAGTTGCAACTGTTCAACATAGTTAGAAGCTTGCATGTCGTCCAGATGCCTGATTGTTTCTTCCAACTTGAAATACCATGCAAGCTCAGGATCTTGAGGAAATGCTGCTACTGATAAAAAAGCCTGGACAAAACCTGGATCATTCAGCACGGACTTGGAATTGGTCAGTACTTGTGCCATTGACTCTGTAATCTGCATCAAAAAACTCCTTTCAAAAAATATAGTTTGCTATCTAAGTGTATGCACTGTAGAAACGCGATTAATCGCGTCTCTACAAAAGTCAAGATTTTTTTGATTTTTGACGATTTTGGCTCTCGTCAAGAGTTTCATAAGTTCCAAATTCTCAAGAATTCTAATGACGAATCAGAATTCTATCCTCTTGTTGAGACAAGCTAACTGAAGGAGCAGGAGCAGGGCCTAGTGCGACATCACCCCAGCGCATTACACAACCACCAGCATTAGATGATGAACCCATTGTGTAGACGAGAACTAAATCGTTTTCACGAATTTTACCTGCGTGGGCGGCGTGATAGAGATTAGCAACAGGAAAGGTTGGCCCAATGTTGGCATATAGAGGATTGATGTTGATTGTACGCTCTGGTTTAATACCTAGAGCGCGGATGCAAACTCGTGAATACCAAGCACTAGGTGTATTAAAGACAAAAAAGTTGATTTGATCTAAGGTGAGTCCAGCATCAGCGATCGCACCGTGGCAACATAGACGAATAAACTTCACCGTTGTCTCGTTAAACATCTTGCTTGCACCCTTGCCGCCTCGGATGAACATTTTGACGTTACCATGTTCGTCGGTGGTGAATTCATTATAGAAAGCACCGCAGGTAGCAGCAGTATTGGCAATTTTAGTACCGAGAATACCTTGGTTTGGTTTCAGTTTCCCAACTACAAAGGCTCCAGCACCGTCGCCTGATAAAAAGGCCAAAGTATCATTTTCGTCAGTATAGCGCGAATATGTAGTTGAGACGACCACTAACACATTGCGATACTGTCCCGTTTGCACTAGAGAACAGGCCGTCTGAAGCGAAACTAATGCTGAAGTGCAAGTTGATTCTATATTCCACGCCGCACCTTGTAGTCCCAGTTTCCCAGCGAGAAAAGCAGCGTTACCAGGTGTGATTTGCTCTGGAAATAGTGAAGTAACGATCATGAGATCGATATCTTCAGGAGATAGCTTTGCGGCTTCGAGGGCATCGATAGCGGCGCGATACTCTAGTGAGAGTGAAGTCTCATCGGGAGCTAACACCCTTCGTTCGACAGTACCACGGAAGGGGTCTGACATATATGGTGTTACCTCTTGTGACCAGATATCGTCATCACTGGTGACTGTGGCTTGGTCGGGTACAAACAGTTTTGCTAGAGTTTTTTGTTCAGCCTCAGCAACCATCGTTGGAAAATTCTCTCTGTAGTAATTGTTTGTACGGATGATGCTAGGAAAGTTAACCGAGACTGCACGAATACCTACTGGTTCTAATGTTGTCATGACAAATATCCTTTTGATTTTGTTTTTGGTGTTACACGATGAAAGTGGAAAATACTGATACTAGAGCGATTCTCAGTTGAGTGAGGTAAAAGAACCCCACCCCGACCCCCTGAGGGGGCTATGATATACCTTGTATGATTTGGAAACGCTATATAGTTATTAATCATTGGTACTAATGACCAATGACCAATGACCAATGACTAATGACTAATGACTAATGACCAATAACCGTTTTGGCTTCTATAGCTCCTTGCTTAATCAAACTTTGGATGCGACCTCCAATAGGTGCGGGTCGGGTTGGGTCAATTTTCACATCAACAATGAATGGAAGAGTAGAAGAAAGTGCTTTTTGTAGGGCTGCTTCCAAGTCTGATTCAGTATTAACACAGATACCGTCGGCTCCCATAGCTCTAGCGATCGCGGCAAAATCAGTACTTGGTATCTCTGTATCTATTGGAACCTCGCCACTTAACCCTTGCAATGCCATTCCTTGGGCGCACATATTGTAGCGTCCATCGTTGAGGATAATCCAGACAGATGGAATCTCAAATCTTACTGCTGTGCTGACTTCGTTGTTCATCAACATTGCTCCGTCGCCAACAATAGCAACAGCTTTACCTTTTCGCCCTAATGCTGTACCGACTACCCCGGTGGTAGCATGACCCATAGAGCCAAAACCAGTACTAATCCGGTAACGACCTGGTTGCTTAAATCGCAACAAGTGAGTTGCCCAAGCAAAGGAGTTACCTGCTTCAGCTAAGATTGAGGCATCGCTGCCCTCAATAATCAGCCGTTGAATTGCATCCATGAGTACTTCGGGGCGCACTAAACCATTAGCGCGGGGAGCATTGGTGTAGATTTCAGGACGCGGTAGTGAGGAATTGGGAAACCAATTAAGACGATCTGGCAAGTGTTTTAATATAGCTCTGAGGAATGCTTTGATTTCTGAGTGGATAGCAACAGTATCTACAGATGGATAAGCTACTCCTGGAACTTGCGGATCGATATCAACATGAATGAATCCATTACTTGGAATCATCGTCGGACTCCAAAATGAAGTAGGTTCACCAAGGCGGGTTCCCAACACTAGTATGCGTTGCGGTCGTTGCTCCTGCATATATGTCAGGACTGACAAATGTCCGCTAAAGCCTGTGACACCGATAAATTGGGGATGATGTTCTGGAAAAATCCCTTTGGCGCGAGGTGATGTCATTACCGCCGCCCCAGTTTTTTGTGCCAACTGGCGGATTTCCTCTGCGGCGTGTCGCGCCCCAAAGCCAACCCAGATGGCAAAGGATTCTTCAGATAATAGTTTTACACATTCAGCGATCGCTTCCTCGCTAGCTGTTGGTACAGATTGAGAAAACCCTTGCTGAGGTAATTGTGCTTTTAATGGTGTCGTCTGGATTGGGGTGGGAACACTAATATGGGCTACAAAGCTGCCTGGTTGGGCTAAACCTTGGGCAAGTCTGCGAGAAATTTCTGGTAGTTGATCCCCAGACTCTAATATAGTTGCGTAATTGAATAGTGGCCCTGATGTAAAAATTCCTGAGAAAGGCATTGTGTGGGCGCTAGTTTCTTGACAAGCTCCCCGACCGCGATTTGCAGTTGAGGTTGCAGCCGACAAGAAAATTACCTTTGCTCCTTCCCCTCGCGCCGCGAAAAGCCCAGTCAGAGCGTTAGTGATCCCAGGCCCTGTAGTAGTAAATACCACGACGGGGCGATCGCTGGCAAAATAAGTTTCAGTCGCGGCAAAGGCTGCTCCTGATTCATGGCGAAAGTGAAGCAATTGGATGCTGCTACGGTTTAATGTTGCCCATAATGGCCCGATACCGCCTCCTGAAACACCAAATCCATACTCAACTCCCAAATTTTCTAATATCTCGATTAAAGCTTGTGCAACTGTAGGTTGGGTTAATTCTGACTCTGAAGATTTTTCATTTAGCAACGCAGGCGAGAAAATGGAAGATCCGGTTGAAGTTTCAAATGAAATTTGATTAGGTGATGGGTTAGTTTTCGTTCCCAAAGCTTGAGAAGAAGTAGTGCTTTTGTTGATAGATTTAATATTCATGATTGCCAAACTTGATTACTCTTTGTTGATTGTTTACACAATAAGCTAAAGGTTTAAAGCCTTGCTCCTCGTGGGCGTACCAATCCTTGTCTTGTAGGATAAGTTAAAATCTAGTTTTCCCTATTACCTTTCATTTTTATTGAGTATTTAACTCAAACTAGGATTTATTTGTTAAGAGCCTTTTAGAACTTGATTGCTGGCGCAAAACTCGTTTTAGAACTTTCCCCGTTGGGTTTTTTGGCAAGAAATCTACAAAATTAATATTACAGGGAAGTTTATATTTTGCCATTCTTTCAGAGCAGAATTTGATGATTTGTTCTTCGCTAATTACGTGACCCTGTTTCAAAATAATATTTGCGTGAACTATCTCACCTTTATAATCATCATTTACACCATATACAGCTACCTCGGCAACAGATGAGTGTTGATAAATTACATTTTCTACTTCAGTTGGATATATCTTAAATCCAGACATATTAATCATGTCTTTTAAACGGTCAACGATATAGAAAAAACCGTCTTCATCTACCCGACCAATGTCGCCAGTATGGAACCAGCCATCTTTAATTACTTCAGCAGTTTCAAATGGGCGATTCCAATAACCAAGCATGACATTAGGCCCTCGAATTACTATCTGACCCAATTCACCAACCTCTACCTGATTACCCCTAGTGTCAATAACTTTCATTTCTACATTCTCGATGGGAGCGCCAATAGAACCGAGTTTGTATTTCAAATCGTGATTATAAGATGCACATGGTGATGTTTCAGTTAAACCATATCCTTCATTGATGACTTTTCCATACTTATCTTGCCAAGTTTGTGCAACTTCAATTGGCATCGGTGCGGCTGCTGAAAAGTAATAACGCACGCTATTGAGATTGTAACTAGATAAATCATTATTTAAGAGATTAATGAATATCGTTGGTACACCAAAGAACATTGTTACTTGATGAGTTGCGATCGCATTAAGTACTTGTTCAAGGTCAAATCGACGTTGTAGGATAATTGTAGCACAGACATTCAATGCGGCGTTGAGAATAGCATTTTGACCAAAACAATGAAATAAGGGTAAGTAAAGTAGTAATCGATCGTCTGGTTGCATTCCACAACAACGGTTTTGGGAATACATATTAGAAATTATGTTGCCGTGGGAAAGAGTTGCTCCTTTAGGAAAACCTGTTGTTCCTGATGTATAGACGATGCTAGCAGGAGCATCGCGTTCTATTTGAATAGCGTGTGCATTAGGAGAAGCAGTTTCCATTACTTTCGCTAAAGAAACTCCCTTTTTGGTGCTACCTTCTGCAATCAAAATATGCTCTAGCTCTGGTAAATCTACCTCTGGTACATTTTCAACGAGTGACTCTGTGGTAATTATTGCCTTAGCAGCACAATCATTGAAAATGTAGCTAACTTCATTGCTTTTGAGCATGACGTTAACTGAGACGACAACCGCACCAATTTTGAGAATACCAAGATAAGAAATGATAAATTCTGGAATGTTTGGTAAAAACAAAATGACGCGATCGCCTTTTTTAATTCCTAATCCATGTAACCCATTAGTAACACGATTTACTAGCTGATTAAGCTCTTTATAGGTAAAGAGTTGATCTTCAAATATCAGAGCATTTTTTTCAGGATATAATTGATGACCACGCTCGATATGATTGGCAATATTCATGGCTAAAAATACTCACTTAATTTTATTACGTTTGCCTATTTTTACAGTTATAAAATTCTCAAAAATTCATCGGCAAATTAAAACATCTGAAATAGTCATAACTTACGCAAACAATAATCGAAATCATGATTTTCTTATGAGGGCAATTAATGAACTGCTCCTACTGCGTGTGGTTTTGCGTAAGTCTTAATGGCATTAATGAGTTAATAATGTCTTTTGATTATTTAACTGACTGACGTTATCAACTTTAGTTCGTGGCTCCAATGTCATCATGATACCTTTGCGTGTTTGCAGAGTTAGCAATGGCTGGTATTCAACTGGATGTTCCGGCAATAGATTGAGGCGGAAACGTTGACATACCATTGCTACAATTAACTGAATTTCTGTTAACGCAAAGATGTCACCTAAGCACTGACGTTGGCCGCCACCGAAAGGAAAGTAGGCATAACGCGGACGATCGGCAGAGTTTTCTGGTGTGAATCGTTCAGGATCAAAGCCTTCAGGATTATCCCAAAAATCAGGGAGGCGGTGTGTAACAAAAGGACTAATTAAAAGCATGGAACCACCTGGGATATCATAGCCGCCAATGGAATCGTCAGCTAAGTTGTTGCGGGCATAAACCCAAGCACCCGGATAAAGTCGCATGGCTTCTTGAACAACCATTTTGGTATATTTAAGGTTCGGCAAATCTTCAAAAGTCGGGGTTCTTCCGGCCAATACTGTAGTCAGTTCTGCCTGTAATTGGCGTTCTATAGTGGGATACTTAGAAAGCAAATACCAAATCCAGCCGAGTGTGACAGCTGAGGTTTCAAATCCAGCCGAGAAGAGTCCAACTATCTGATCGTGTAATTGCCGATCGCTCAATCCTTTACCAGATTCATCCTGGGTACTCATGAACATTGAAAGTATGTCATGAGTAGTATCATTGCCTTGTTTGCGTTGCTGAATAATGTTGTTGGCAACTGTGCGGAGGGTGTTAATTGCTTGTGTAAACTGGCGATTTTTTGGCGTAGGGAAGCTAATAGGCGGCTTAATGACAGCCCATAAGCGATCGCTAAGAAACTTGTAAATAATATTCCAAGCTTGAATTAGTTTAGTAGTGTCGCTATCAGCTTCAATACTCAAAGTCGTTTTCAGGAGTATTTTCTGTGTTAGAACGAGCATTTCCTCAGAGACATCAAGAGTTGTACCGGCTGCTTTTTTTTGCCAGCGTTCTAACATCTGGTCAGTAAGCTGGGTCATGTCATCGACCATCGCGGAAATTTGCTGACGGTGAAAAGATGGTTGCATTAGGCGACGTTGGGAACGCCATGAATCACCCTCACTAATTACCAAGCCTTCACCAATTACCAGTTTTATATCCTTGAAATTTTCACCTTTTGTATAGTTTTGAGGATTTTCTTGCAATACATACTTAATACAATCTGGATCGGCAATTAAGTAAAGTTGTTGCGGGCCAATTGCCCCTAAATGGACAACACCACCATGCTCACGCGCTGCATTAGTAAGAAATTGTAATGGATTTGTTGACATTTGTGGAAAGCAGCCAATAATCGGAAAACCGCGTGGACCAGGAGGATTTTTCCGTACACTTTGATATATATTCTGTTGAACCATTGTATTTTCTCCCCAATTTAATAGAAAAAATTATTATTTTTCGTAACAGATTGAGATGATCTGAGAAGACAATACACTAGGCTTAAGCAATTTTTTTCTTCTCTTTCTTCTCTCTGAGTCCTCCGCGCCTCTGCGGTAATGCCTCCGGCACGCTCCGCGAACGTAAAAAAACTGTCTCTTGCATCTCCTATAAGAAGTTTAAAGATTGTTTGAAAAGTGTTTAATTGATCCCTTTTAACTCTCCCTTAAAAAGGGGGGAACCGGATTTAAAGTCCCCCAATATATAAAGGAATTTAAGAGGATCTAGAACCCTTGGCTAACGCTCAGAGAACTTTTCAAACATCCTCTAAGGTCAACAAAAGATTGTTAACTGCTTGCACAATTTGTCCGCTATTGGCAATATCACTTGCAATTTTGGCAATGTGTTCGTCTAGGGCTTGTTCGTTATCGTCCCAAATGTAAGGTCGTTCAGCAGAAGGCGCTTGTCCGACGACATTACGAATTGCTAGATATAAATCTCTAGTTGCAGGCGAGAGTGTAGCGCGAGCATCATAATGTTCCAAATTTTTGTATGTGCGTAAATCAACTGCTTGCACACCAAACATTAAAGCGATCGCTATATATTGTTGAAAGATTTCTACTGATTGACGTGCTAAATTTGCAGAAGCAAAACCTTGGCTGTTGATATTTTGGTTATATTGTTCTGCGTGGGTAGGAAAACGATCGGCTATAGAATTTCCATAGAAGGTTAACAGAGGCATAATCGAGTTGCCAGTAATTTGCAATCCCTTCAACCCCATGTTGACACTTCGCTCTGTGTTACCAACTAAAGATGGAGATAACCCATTGTTAAATTCTGGTGCTACCAAGTACGCTATTTGTACATCTAAGTGTTTAGCTAACAACCCGATGTAATAACGCAATTGATCCATCCCTACACCAATATACTGTCCTAAAAAATTACCGCCATGATAACTTGCTTGGTTTTCTAAATCGATAAGTGGGTTATCAGTTACAGAGTTAATTTCTACTTCAATTTGTTTTTTTATTTGGTCAAAACCATCGACAATTGGCCCCATGTATTGAGGTAAACAACGTAGTGAATAACGATCTTGAATCGGATGTACGCCACGATATTTGTGATCGCCATCTAACTCGTCTCTAACTAACTGTGAACCTTCTAACAGGTTGAGCATTTGATCGGCAGCCCATTTTTGTCCTGAATGTGGTTTGAGTTTATGGATAAATGGGTGGAATGATTGATTAGTCCCATTTAAACCTTGAATAGCTAAGGCGTGGGCAGCCATTGACAAACCTAAGAGGTTTTTGGTGTCGTAGACGCAATTAGCAGCGATACCTGTCATGACTGAAGTGCCATTCATCATTGCTAATCCTTCTTTAGGAAGTAGGTGCATTGGCTCTAAATTCAGCTTTTTGAGTGCTGTTAGGGCGTTTATTTCTTCACCGTTAAAGTCAACGGTGTAACTGGAATTTAAACCAATCAATGCCCCGGTAATATATGCTAAGGGTGTTAAATCACCACTAGCACCAATGGAACCGAATTCGCAGACATGAGGTGTAACACCAGCATTCAGAAATATTAACATCCGCTTGAGGATTTCTAAACGAATCCCCGATGCACCACTAATGTGGGAATTCACACGTAGAAGCATGGCAGCCCGAACATCAACCAGAGGTATTTTTTTACCTGCGCCTACTTTGTGATACCACATCAAATTATTTTGTAGTAAAGTCGCAGATTCAGGAGAAATTACTACATTTGCCATCCCACCAAAACCAGTTGTCACCCCATAAATAGGTTCACCAGATTCAACGGCATTACGAATATAATCGCAGGATGCTTGGATATTAGCGAGTTTTTCTGGATCGTCAGTTAAACGTACCTGTTTGCCATAACGCGCTACACTAATTACTTCTTCAACAGTGAGATTGCGATCGCCTACGACTACAGCATCATCAGAACTAGAGACAAAAGGAAAGGCAGTTTTTTGGGCAGTGTTTGTACTTAAGCTAACTGTATTCATGTTTTTGATAGTTTGTTGTGACTAAAGTTTTCAATCTTGGCTGACGAGTGAACAATTCTTAAAGAACCCCAATCTTCCAATTTGCTAAGGATGTCTGCGACTGAGTTACTTTACTGTTTATGTATCTTGGTTCTTGCCAGCGACCAAAGAATTTGCCCAGAGGAGTGATTTCTTTCATAAATTGCTCAAAGTTAGGAAAATTGAGCGACTGAGGCCCATCTGAAAGGGCTTTTTGAGGGTTAGGGTGAACTTCAACCATGAGCGAATCACAACCAGCCGCGATCGCAGCCAGCGACATTGATGTCACCAATTCCGATTTACCAGTAGCGTGACTAGGATCGATCGCAATTGGAAGGTGAGTCAAATTACGCAAAACCGGAATTGCAGATATATCTAAAGTGTTGCGTGTATATTCCCTGTCAAAGGTTCTAATGCCTCGTTCACACAAAATCACATTGGGATTTCCTGCTGCCAAAATATACTCTGCTGACATCAGCCAATCTTCAATAGTGGCTGACAAACCACGTTTGAGGAACACAGGTTTATTTGTTGCACCGACTTTTTTCAAAAGAGAAAAGTTTTGCATATTGCGTGCGCCAATTTGCAAAATATCTGCAACTGATGAAATTACTTCCAATTCAGCCGCATCCATTACTTCAGTAATAATACCCAAACCAGAAACCGCTTTAGCTGTTGCTAGCCACTCCAGGGCACTTTCTCCATGTCCCTGGAAAGCATAAGGTGAAGTTCTGGGTTTGTAAGCACCTCCTCTGAGAAACTTTGCACCTGCTGCTTTGACTCGCAGTGCAGTTTCTACAATCATCTCTTCGCTTTCTACAGAACAGGGTCCGGCAATTACGACTACAGGATGGTTTTGACCAAAAGTGATGGTTTCAGAGGGTGTAAACACCTTGACTTCACTGGGTTCACCATTACGAAACTCTAAACTAGTCCGCTTGAATGGCTTCTTTATCCGCAGCACTTGCTCAATAAAAGGGCTTAAATTTTGCACTTGGCGCACGTCGATTTCTGTCGTATCACCAATCAAACCAATAGCTACTTTGTGTTTACCTACAGAGAGTTCTGGGACAACATTCCAGCGTGAAAGTTCTGTGAGTAATAAGTCGATTTCTTGTCGAGTGGAACCGGATTTCATGACGATAATCATCGTTTCAACATCCTTATAAAATATGTATGCAATTAACTTGTACAAATCTGAAATTGTGTAATTACTTAGCTTAAAAACCAGGAAATAGTGGCGTTCAGTAGTTTTACTGTTGCCCATGAGTTACACAATATCTGAGAAGTTCATAGGAAGCCACAACCTTTTCTGCTGCTTTGTGTGCAGTTTTTCCACCTGGAAGATGCAGAAAAGTGCATTGACAGCTTTTATGCAATTTTTAGCCAAAAAATAAGACTTTTGTAAGAAAAATAACTTGTGGTGTAATATCACGTCCGGTTAATTAGTTATGATTCCCACGATCATTGCACCCCACCCTAACCCTCGCCTTTATAAGGGGAGGGAACCGGATTTCCGATTTCCCCCCTTTATAAGGGGGGGTAATACGACTTGTATGTACACCGTAGCCGCACGCGGGGAGGGGTTCTTCGGTTTAACAAGTAATCAAGCGGACATGATATGTTGCGATCGCACCTTAGCCAAAACCCTTATTCTCACGTAGGGGCAATTCATGAATTGCCCCTACCGAAGCAGACATGAGAAAAACCGGATAATGCAGAAATGCGTAGCTGTAAGGCTAGTCGTCAGACATCGCTCCATTGCAGAAAACTGCATAATTAACAAAATATTCGCTTATTTATTATCCAAAGGTGCAATTCTATTAGATACTCAAAGAATCTATATCAATAACACCTTATGATAATTAAATACAGATCATACAGGTTTTTGCAGTTTGGATTAACAGGCTTATTGAGTTGGTTAATTGTTAGTATTCTTACTGCTAAAACCCAAGCACAGCAAAGTAATATCGTACCTGATAAAACACTTGGCGCTGAGTCCTCTCAAGTTATAGGCAACTATCAAGGACAGCCCATAGAAGCAATTACAGGTGGTGCAACTCGCCAAAGCAATCTATTTCACAGCTTTCAAGAATTTAATATCAGCGAGGGACGGGGAGCGTATTTTTTCAGCCCTAACGCAAATATTCAGAATATTTTGGCACGAGTGACAGGTAATAACCGTTCAGAAATTTTGGGGATACTCGGCACATTCGGTAATTCTAACCCAAATTTATTTTTGATAAATCCCAATGGCATTGTGTTTGGCAAAAATGCCAGTTTAGATGTACAGGGTTCCTTTCTGGGGACGACAGCAAATAGCTTAATCTTTCCCAATGGGGTAGAGTTTAGCGCCATAAATCCTCAAGCACCGCCGTTATTAGCTATCAATGTACCTGTTGGTTTGCAATTTGGTTCACAACCTGGAAGTATTACTAGCCAAGCAGTGATTCGAGATTCACAGGGAAATATTATTGATGCTTTACGTGTTGGCTCTGGTAGCACACTAGCACTTATAGGGGGTGAAATCACCTTGGATGGTAGTTATTTGTTTAGTCAAAATGGACAAGTTAAATTAGGAGCAGTTGGTGGAGATACAACTGTTGGGCTAAATGTCAATGGCTCCTCATTGGGTTTTAAATTACCAGAAAATTTCGGACGCGCACCCATCAACTTAACAAATAGTAGCTTCATCATTGCAAGTGGCAATAGTGCAATTGAACTATTTGGGGGAGAGATTGGACTAAACGGTTCGTCTATTTTTGGTAGAAATGGCGGCTCAATTGTTGTTGATGCAACTCAATTGAATTTAGATAACAGTGCTGGAATTCTCAGCGCTACTTCTGGTGCAGCAAAGGGTGGTGATATTCAAATTCAAGCCAGCGATGCAGTAATTCTTGCTAACAGCAGTTTGATTGTATCTGCTAGCAGCGCTTTAGCCACGGGTGGGGGTGGTGACGTTAGCATCAATGCCGGGAAAATCACAATTAGCGGAGATGGAATAGCAGAAAATAGCGGTACTATCTCTGCATTGAGTTTTGGCCAAGGCAATGGAGGGAACCTGACTTTAAATGCTACGGACTCGGTTAATATCAATGGTGGCTTTGTCTCTGTTGGATCTGCTGGTGTAGGTAATGGAGGAAACTTGACACTGCGAGCCACAGATGCTGTCAATATCACTAACAAAGCTTCTTTAGGACTTGGAAGCTTTGGTTCAGGTTCAACAGGCAATCTGCGGATTGAAACGGGTACTTTGCGAGTTCAAAATAATTTATTAGGAAGCGGAGTGACAGCAAATTCATCTGGTGGTGGAAATGTCGGTTCTATTTCGATTCAGGCTCGGAATGCGGTTGAGGTGACTCAGAGTAATATATCTACGGCTATTGCTACACCACGAGGAAGTACAACTCAAGCAATAGCAGGGGATATCACCATTGAAACCCAGCGACTTAATCTCAAAGATAGCGGTCAGATTAGAACGGATACTAATAGCAGTGCAAATGCAGCTAACATTTTTATTAAAGCTAATGAATACGTAGATATTAGCGGTTACTCTAGCTATGTATCAAGCAGTACATTTTCTGGCTCAGGAAATGGAGGTAATTTAACGATTGAAACGCCGCGAGTCACTGTTAGTCAAGGAGGACATATAGACACCACATCCATGCAAAGCAGTGGTAATGCCGGGAATATTACCATCCGCGCCAAAGATGTAGAATTGGATGGGTTTGTTTTCATACCTAAAGAACAGTTTTTGGCTGCACTAGATCAAGCTGGTGTGGAAGAAATTTTGTCTGACCCTCTAACACAAGAATTTCTGTCTCGCTTCGGGGGTACTTTTTATAGAAGTAACTTATCCTCGGATGTGTTGAAAAGTAATGCAGATGTGCGGGGTGGTACGATAACTATTGACACAGAACGGTTGCGGTTGAGTAATGGTGGAAATATATCAGCCTCAATTTTAATAGGGGGTAAAGGACAAGGGGGTAATTTGGTGGTTAGTGCCACTGATTCTATTGATATTACTGGGGTTGGTGGAGAACTACTAGATGGCTCATTTGCACCATCAGGTTTATTTGCAGAATTACAAACGGGGGGAATTGGTTCTGGGGGCAGCATTGACGTGACAACAGGACGCTTAAACCTCAGCAATCAGGGAGAAATTTCTGCCGGCACATTCAGTCAAGGTAATGCCGGAAATATTGGGATTAATGCCGAGAAAATTGATTTACGAGGAAGTAGCAGCATTAGAACTCAGGTTGACAGTGAAGCTAAGGGTAATGGAGGCAATATCAACATCAAAACTCAACTATTAAATGTCCAAGAAGAATCGCAGATATCATCAGGAACTAGGGGAAATGGAAATGCAGGTAATTTAACAGTAAAAGCTGATAACATTATCCTGACTGGTTCAGACAGTGAGTTTGCAACTGGATTACTATCATCAGTTCAGGAAGGGGCTAATGGTAAAGGTGGCGATATAGATATTACTACCAATCGCCTGATTGTGCGTGATGATGCTGAAATTGTCTCCGGCAGCTTCGGTACAGGTGACGCTGGAAATATTAGAATTAAGGCTAATTTTCTGGAAATTCTTGGTAAAGGTAGCGGAATCGCTTCTTTCACAAATGCAGGTAATGGTGGTAACATTACGCTCGATATCCATGATTTATTACTTTTGCGCCGTGGCGGTTTAATTTCCACTACCGCAGGTAGGGCAAAAGCAGGTGGCAATGGCGGTAACATCAACATCAATTCTAAATTCATCATCGCTATCCCCAAAGAAAACAGCGACATTAGCGCGAATGCATACACCGGTTCCGGTGGAAATGTCCAAATCAACTCTCAAGGGATCTTCGGTATCGAGTCGCGTCCAAAACCAACCGAAAAAAGCGATATTACTGCAAGTTCAGAATTAGGCGTTTCAGGTACAACAAATATTAACGCACCTGATACCAATTCTATTCAAAACGGCTTTACCCAATTATCTCCAGTTATTGATACCAATGCACTCATCGCCAATAGCTGTATTTCACGCGCTACTAAACGACAAGAAAACTCTTTTACTATCACTGGTTCTGGTGGTTTGAATACTAATCGTCCGGGAATTTTAGTTTCTACCTATTACACAACTGGAGATATACAAAGTGTTGAAACTACATCCCATACTTGGAAGAAAAACGAGCCAATTATCGAACCACAAGGATTATATCGGCTGAATAATGGAAAGATGGTATTGAGTCGAGAATGTTCTAATTAATGTTACCCATTTGCCTTTTGTGCTTATTTGCTTGCAAGTACATGCATAGAGAATAGACAAATTACAAAAAATTGCATAATTAATAATTAATATTTGCTTATTTATTATCCAAAGGTGCAATTCTATTAGATACTCAAGTAATCTAATAGAATTGCATCAAATGACCAGAGAATACGAATTACAAAAGTGTTTGCGGTTTGGATTAGTAGGGTTAGTGGGCTGCTTTTGCTTAAGTCTCTCCACAGTAAAAACCCAAGCACAGCAAAGTAATATCGTACCTGACAAGACACTTGGGGCTGAGTCCTCTCAAGTTATAAGTAACTTTCAAGGACAACCAATAGAAGTAATAACAGGTGGTGCAACTCGCCAAAGCAATCTATTTCATAGCTTTCAAGAATTTAATATCAGCGAGGGACGGGGAGCATATTTTTTCAGCCCTAGCGCAGATATTCAGAATATTTTGGCACGGGTGACAGGGAATAACCGTTCAGAAATTTTGGGGATACTCGGCACATTCGGTAATTCTAGCCCAAATTTATTTTTGATAAATCCCAATGGCATTGTGTTTGGGAGAAATGCCAGTTTAGATGTAGAAGGTTCCTTTGTGGGGACGACTGCAAACGGTTTGCAGTTTGGGAATCAAGGGGTTTTTAGTGCCACAAATCCCCAAGCCGTGCCATTGTTGACTATTAATCCTTCAGTATTGCTGTTTAATCAAATCCAAGCAAATGGAGGAATTATCAATCAATCCCAAGCACCCGCAGGTATTAATCCCATCGGTGATGATGTTACAGGTTTGCGAGTTGCTGATGGTAAAAGTTTGCTGCTTGTTGGTGGAAATATCAATATAGATGGCGGGAGTGTTCGCGCTTATGAGGGAAACATTGAGTTAGCGGGTTTGGCTGCACCGGGAAATGTGGGATTAAATATGGTGGGTGATAATTTTGGTTTAGTTTTACCTGAAAATGTTGAACGTGCCGATGTTTCGTTGAGTAATGGCGCAGAAGTTAATGTTCGCGGTGCGGGTGGCGGAAATATCAACATTCAAGCTCGAAATGTAAATTTGGCAGAGGGAAGTGTATTAAGAGCGGGAATAGATATAGGTTTAGGCAGTCCAAATAGTAAAGGTGGAAATATTACTGTTAATGCTACAGGAGATACAACATTAATAAATGGAAGTGCGATCGTTAACGTAGTCCAAATAGGAGCATTTGGTCAAGCTGGCGATATCAACATTGCAACTGGGACATTGACGTTAGAAAAGACTGGACAAATCAATGCTAATCTCTACGGGCAAGGCAATGCAGGAAATGTAAATATCAATGCTCAAGGTAATATCAGTTTTCGTAACTCGATACTAGGGGAATCTAACGGAATTTTTGTCAAGGTAAATGAAGGCGCTATAGGTAATGGTGGTAACGTTACTATTAATACCAGTTCTTTGGAAATAAACGATGGTTCAGAAATTCAAGGTAGCATTTATGGTAAAGGTAATTCTGGTAATATCATCATTAATGCTCGTAATAATATTTCGTTAGATGGTAATGCCGGTAATGTTTTTAGCCGGATTATTAATGATGTGCAACCCACTGCTGAAGGTAACGCAGGTAATATTGAAATCAGAACAGGTACGCTAAAAGCTACTAATGGAGCCTTTATTAGTAGCAGTACCAATGGCAAAGGAAATGCGGGAAATATTAGTATTAATGCTCTTGATAATATAGCCTTTGATACTAATAGTGATGCTAGTAGTGATGTTTCTAATGAAGGGGTAGGTAACGGAGGAAATATTTATCTGAAAACAGGTTCCCTCTCGTTAACTAACGGCGGGCAAGTATCAACAAATGTGTCAGGACAAGGTAATGCTGGAAATATTACTGTGGAAGCCTCTGGTAATGTCAAGCTAGATGGCGTTTTCATTGAGGCGGGTAAGTTTTATCTTAATAACTTAGATTATGATGTGTTCAGTGGTTTGAAAAGCAACTTAAATATTGGAGGTGTCGGCAAAGCAGGAAATATTCAAGTGACAACAGGATCGCTTTCTGTTACTAATGGTGCTGAAATATCTAGCTTTACTGCTGGAGTTGGAAATGGAGGAGATATCACTATTAATGCCCGCGATAATGTAACATTTTCAGGTTTTGGAGGGAGAGGAAAATATGGCAGTATAGTGTCAAGTCAAGGTATTTATAAGGCAATAGGTAATGGTGGTGATATTCGCATCACTGCGGGTAATTTACTGCTGAAAGATGGCGGACAAATAAGTGCTTTCAATGGCGCACAAGGAAATGGAGGTAATATTTTTCTTGATATTGGCAATACTATTACTTTTGATGGAATTGGCGGTAATGGTTTGCCTAGTAAAGCCGATACGCAAGCATACAGTGGTAAGGCCGGAAATATTCAAATTGAAACAGGATCGCTGTTATTAACAAATGGGGGTACGATATCTTCTTCACTTTTTGAAGGAAAGGGGGGTAATGGTGGAAATATCACCATTAATGCTCGTGATACGGTCAAAATTGATGGTGTCGTCAAGGGTGTAACTTTGAATAATGGCCAAATTATTAATGTAAATAGCGGTTTATTTAGTAACTTACTGAGTGGTGAAGGTAAAGGAGGTGACATCAAAATTACAACAGGTTCACTTTCCGTCACCAACGGCGCAGCCATTTCTGGAAGTACAGATGGAAAGGGAAATGGAGGCAATATCACCATTAACGCCCGCGATACAGTAACTTTTGATGGTGGTGAAAATGATTTATTTACTTCCGTAGGCACTGTGGCGGGAAGCAATAGCACGGGTAACGCGGGGAATATTGACATCAAAGCGAGGGAGTTATTTATAAAAAATGGTGCTTCACTTGCCGCTTTTACTAGTAGTCAAGGTAATGGTGGTAATATCTTTGTCGATACGCGCGATGCTGTTACCTTTGGCGGAAGCAATAGTAAAAATGTGCCAAGCGGGGTATATATCTATGCTAGTGGAAGCGGGAATGGTGGAAATATTCAGGTTAAAACAGGAACGTTGACGCTAAAAAATGGCGCTAGTATTCTCACCTCTGCAAAACGGAATGCTGGAAATATAAATATTGATACCCGCGATGCTGTAATTATCGATGGTATTAGTGGCGCTTTTAGTTTTTTAGAGGATGGAGGTGTTGGCAAAGGTGGGGATATTCAAATAACAACCAATTCCTTAAAACTAAGCAATGGCGGACAACTTGCTGCTACCAGTTTTGGTAAAGGTAATGCAGGTGACATTATAGTTAATGCTAGCAATGCGATTGCTATTGATGGTGTTGGTAGTAATGGAAAATCAAGTGGTGTTTTTAGTACCTTACAAGGTGAAGGTAGGGGAGGCAATATTAACCTGACAACAGGTTCTTTATTTTTAACTAATGGTGGAATAGTCAATGCTGGTACTTATTCTAGAGGCGATGGAGGTAATATTACCATTGATGCACGCGATCGCATTTTTATTGAGGGTGTTAGCACCACAGGTTTTTCTAGCGGTGTTTTTAGTACAGTCAATCAAGACGCTGTGGGCAATGGAGGTAATATTAACCTGACAACAAATTTTTTATTTTTAAATCGCGGGGGAATCAGTTCAAGCAGCTTTGGACAAGGAAAAGCCGGAGATATTAATATTAATTCTGCTTCTACAGCACTTGATAAAGCATCTATTGCTGCAATAACTAACTCTGGTGATGGTGGAAATATTAATTTCAGTGCCAGCGATCGCTTATTATTGCGTAATGGTAGCCAAATTTCGACCACCGCAGGTACAGCGCAATCAGGTGGCGATGGTGGTAACATCAATATTGATTCCAGATTTATCGTTGCCGTCCCCGAAGAAAACAGCGACATCGCAGCCAATGCCTTTACAGGAATAGGTGGAAAAGTTCAAATCAACTCGCAAGGTATCTTTGGTATCGAGTCACGGACAAAACCAACCAAAAAAAGTGATATTACCGCCAGTTCAGAACTTGGCGTTTCAGGTGTTATCAACATTAACGCACCTGATACCAGTTCCATTCAAAACGGCTTTACCCAATTATCTCCAGTTATTGATACCAATGCACTCATCGCCAATAGCTGCATTTCACGCGCTACTAAACGACAAGAAAACTCTTTTACTATCACTGGTTCTGGTGGTTTGAATACTAATCGTCCGGGAATTTTAGTTTCTACCTACTACACAACTGGAGATGTACAAAGCTTTGAAACTACATCCCATGCTTGGAAGAAAAACGAGCCAATTATCGAACCACAAGGATTATATCGGCTGAATAATGGACAAATGCTATTGAGTCGAGAATGTTCTAATTGATTTTATGCATCCAGCCTTTCTGCTTGTTTGCGTACAGTATACAGGTGGAGAATGGAGAATTACAGAAAACTGCATAATTAACAATTATTCGTTTATTTATTGTCCAAAGGTGCAGTTTTATTAGATACTCAAATAATCTATATAAAAGCCCACCTAATGACGATCAAATACGGATTACACAAGTGTTTGCAGTTTGGATTAGCAGGCTTACTAGGCTGGTTAAGTGCAAATATCTCCACAGCAAAAACCCAGGCACAGCAAAGTAATATCGTACCTGATAAGACACTTGGCGCTGAGTCCTCGCAAGTTATAAGTAACTTTCAAGGACAACCAATTGAAGTAATTACAGGTGGTGCAAGTCGCCAAATCAATCTATTTCACAGCTTTCAAGAATTTGATATCAGCGAGGGACGAGGGGCGTATTTTTTGAGTCCTAGCGCAGATACAGCACTTCCGGCTGTTATGAGGTACAGTAGCAGCAACTAGCAAACCAGTTTCTTAAATGTTGAGGATTTATTAAGTCGAGTGCAACTGAGA
>NZ_JBALDL010000031.1:0-60148 GCF_036917465.1 Nostoc sp. | reverse complement strand
AAGTCGTAGCGATCGCCTGTTTTTCTTCCTCCCCTTGTTCACACATCCTTAATTTCATCAAATCCATCCTCGATTACGCGAACGGTGAGTAATAAATAGTTCTTTTAAAACTGGTGCAAGAAGATTTTAGGCTAATTGTTGATTTAGTTTTAGTTTTGGGTGTTGCAGCTTGTGGCGGACTGCTGGCGGCACTTTTAAAGCAACCTGTGCTGCTAGGCTATCTCATCGGCGGGATGATTATCGGGCCAGCCGGACTGGGATTAATTAAAGAAGTTATTCAAGTAGAGACTCTGGCACAGTTCGGTGTCGCCTTTTTGTTATTCGCCTTGGGCGTGGAATTTTCCTTTGCGGAACTCAAAAAGGTAAAAGCGATCGCGCTTGGTGGAGGTGGACTCCAAATTGCTTTGACGATTTTGGTAACAGTTGTAGTGTGTGGTTTAAGCGGGGCTTGGGGAACCTTACCCGCTAAGGGGATGTTTTTGGGGTGTATTCTGTCCTTGTCTTCCACAGCAGTTGTCCTCAAGTGCTTGATGGAACGCAATGAAACAGAAACCCCTCACGGACAAGTGATGCTAGGGATTTTGGTAGTACAGGACTTGGCACTAGGGCTAATGTTAGCAGTCTTACCAGCCCTCAACCAACCAGCAGAAACTATTGGCATCGCCGTGCTGACAGCGCTACTGTGGATTGGTTTATTTGCTGCTGGTGCAGTAGCTGCGGGGATGTGGCTAATACCGCCTTTGTTGCGACTCTTAGCCAGTACCGAAAGCCGAGAACTATTTTTATTAGGGGTTGTAGCTCTCTGTTTGGGCATTGCCCTGTTGACAGAGCATTTGGGGCTATCGATTGAAATGGGGGCATTTGTCGCGGGTTTGATGATTTCTGAGGTGGAGTACGCCGATCAAACCCTGACTTATGTGGAACCTCTGCGAGATATCTTTGCGAGTTTATTTTTTGCCGCCATTGGGATGTTAATTGACCCAGTGTTTTTGTGGAACAACCTAGAATTAATTTTAGGGCTGGTGGCGCTAGTTTTCATAGGTAAATTTTTGATTATCACCCCCCTAGTGAAACTATTCCACTACCCCTTAAAAACAGCCATAATCGTCGGTTTGGGACTGGCGCAAATTGGGGAATTCTCCTTTGTTCTGGCTAGTGAGGGGCAATCTTTAGGGCTGGTGTCCCGACAAATATACTTATTAATTTTGGGAACCACCGCAGTTACTCTGATGCTGACTCCCTTTGTATTGCGGTTAGTGCCATTTTTATTTAGCTTTGCCGAATCGATGCCTTGGCTAAAACCGTACTTAGAAGAACAAGAAGCGCGGGATGTATCAGATGATTTGCCCTTTAAAGACCATGTAGTAGTCTGCGGTTATGGGCGAGTTGGCAAAAATTTGGTGAAGTTGTTGTTGCAACACAACCTACCTGTGGTGGTAATTGACCAATCAGAAAGTAGAATTCAGCAGTTACGTGAGGCTGGGGTGTCTTATGTGTATGGCAATTGTGTAAGTTTACATGTTCTAGAAACCGCCGGGGTAAATCATGCTAAAGGAATGGCGATCGCACTCCCTGACCCAATGAGTACCCGTCTTTGCTTAAAACGCGCCTTAGAATTGCGCCCAGAATTAGATTTGGTTGTCCGTGCTACCCAGGATAAAAATATTGAGGTGTTGTATCAATTGGGAGCTAAAGAAGTTGTGCAACCAGAGTTTGAAGCTAGCTTAGAAATGGCAACTCATTTATTAACTAGCTTAGGCTTGTTGTCGCCAGCTGTCGTCCAACTGGAAATGCAGCAAATCCGCAACGATCATTATTTAGATTTTCGCCCAGAGCGTTCTGCTACTGAAGTTGCTCGTGATTTGCGCCAAGCAACTCAGGATCTAAATCAGCGCTGGTATCCTCTCCCAGATGATTCGCCCTTAATTGGCATGAGCATAGAAGAAGCAGATATGCGCTACTTAACAGGAGCGAGTTTGATGGCAATTCGCCGCGCTAACGGCGATGAAATCGATTATCCCAAGAATCAAACCAAATTGGAAGATGGCGATCGCCTTTTAGTAGTGGGAGCAGATGAAGAACTAGCAGCTTTAGCAGAATTCGCTAAAGGACAAGCTGCTGTTCCTGGAGAAAATAGTGCTTGCCAGTGGGTTACAGTCAATGCAGATGCGCCAACACTAGGAAAAACCCTTGCAGATTTAGATAGCAAGCAATTTGGAGTACAGATACAGGCGATCCGGCGAGATGGTAAATTTATCCGCTATCCTGATGGTGGCATGGATTTGCGAGTCGGCGACCAAGTATTATTATGTGGTAGCTTGACAGGTTTGAGTGAACTAGAACAGTTATTTGCGATCGCCAGTTCAGTACCCCTTTCTCTTCCAGTGCTGAAAGCTGCTGAGGCAGAAGCGCTCAAAGAATTTCTACCTATGGATAATGTTTTTGATTAGTTAAGCTAAACCACATCTAGTTTGCATATCTAAAATTTTTATAACTCTTGTGGGATGGGCAAGATGAGCGCCCTAATTATGCGATTTAAATGTGGAACAGCTTATAACTCCTCACTCCTAACTTGTTTTTGGCTTGATATATGCGATCGCATGTTTCCAAATGATGGTTTGCTGACTGTTTTCATCAGCAATACAGATACAGTGTGGATCTTGCCATAAAACCTTTCCTATGAGTACATCACCAGTCAGCAACTTTAATTCCACTGGCGTTGTTTCTTTAATCAGGTTTTGGACTTGTCTAATACTCGGTAAAGTGGTGTCAAATTCGGTAAGCATTTTTAGTAAAGATGAACCTACAAGGCAAAATAAAGAGTAACTAATCCTTGATAATTCATCCTTGAAGAAATGGCAATCGAATTTACTAAGTATCATGGTCTAGGCAACGACTTTATTCTGATTGACAATCGCTCGTCATCTGTGCCTGTAGTGACTCCAGAGCAAGCCATCAAGTTATGCGATCGCCATTTTGGTATCGGTGCTGATGGTGTCATTTTTGCCCTCCCTGGAGAAAACGGCACTGACTACACCATGCGAATTTTTAATTGTGATGGTTCAGAACCGGAAATGTGTGGTAATGGCATTCGCTGTTTAGCTGGCTTTTTAGCAGATTTAGAAGGCGAATCGCGGAATAAAGATTCATATCGCATTCATACTTTGGGTGGTGTCATGACTCCCCAACTCTTATCTAATGGTCAAGTTAAAGTAGACATGGGTTTACCCAGATTACTAGCTGGCGAAATTCCGACTAATCTTGCACCCGCCCAAGAAAAAGTAATTTCTCTGCCGTTGGAGGTGGCGGGACAAACTTGGAAAGTCACCTGTGTAAATATGGGAAATCCTCACTGCATCACTTTTGTAGAAGATGTAGCAGCAATTGAGCTAGAAACCATCGGCCCGAAATTTGAACATCACCCAACTTTTCCCCAACGCATAAATACCGAATTTATGCAAGTGGTGCGCCGTGACTATTTGAAAATGCGGGTATGGGAACGGGGTGCTGGGATTACATTAGCTTGTGGGACAGGTGCTTGTGCTTCCTTGGTGGCTGGAGTGTTAACTGGGAAATGCGATCGCACTGCCACTATAGAATTACCAGGTGGCCCGTTACAAATTGAATGGTCAGAAATCGACCAACGGGTTTACATGACAGGCCCGGCTGAAAAAGTATTCACGGGTAAACTGTAACTAACTCATTACTCATTACTCATCGGGTAAACTGTAACTAACTGAGCCATTCTAGTAGGGTGCGTTATGGATGTTAGTTCTAACGCACCCAACCCAAAATCTAAATGGTGCGTTAGCCTTTGGCATAACACACCCTACAAAACTTCATTTTCTTCTGACGATTTTATGGGGAGATTAACACTAGATTTAATCGATTCTTGATTAGAAATTCCTAGATATATACCCCCTAAAATTAAAACCAAACCTAGCAAGTTAAAAATACTCAATTTTTCCCCGAAAAGTATCCAAGCAAGAATCGCAACAATCACTGGATTGAGTAGCAAGAGTAAAGAGATGAATCCTGAAGAAAAAGTTTTCAGGCTGTAGACAATTAGCCCATGACCCAAGGCTTCGCAAATAGCAGCTAGAGCAAATATTACTAACCATCCCGACAAAGAAACTGGGAAAACTTGTTTTTCAAAGATTAGTACTACTGGAATCATCAATGAAGTTGCGATCGCACAGCGCCACAGAAGGATAGTAATAATTGAAAACTTATTGCGGATCTGCTCGATCAGTAAAAAGTTTGCTGCATAAAATATCGATGAGAAGAGGGCAACAGCATCACCTGTAAAATTATTATTAGAGCGTAATAAATCTTCAAATCCAACTGCGATCGCACCGAGCATGGCTAATATTAAACCGATGATAAATTTGCGCCCAAAAATTTGATTAAAAAATAGCCATCCCCCTAATGTAGTAAATAGCGGATTGAGGCTACCTAACACATTAGCATTAGCAGCGCCAGTCTGAGTTAGCGCCCAAGTCCAAGATAATCTACCTAATACATGAACTAAACCTACTGCTATTAATAAAATTATCTCTTTGATTGGATAACGCTGCTGTGGTAATACAGGTTCATCATCTTTGATCTGAGTCCATGCTTGATTAATTCCGCTCCCTAATCCAAAGATAATAGTTGCTATCCATAAGCGATTAAATAAGATAGTAATAGCGCTCATTTCGTTGACAGCAATTTTAATGAATATTGCTGTTGAAGATAAAGCTAATAATGCAATTATTACTATTATTATTGGTAAGATATTTAAAAATTTTTGAGATTTCTCTTCTGTTAGGTTTAATTGATTTTCTACCATTTATTTTATATTTATTAAACGAACCGCCAAGTTGCCAAGGGAGAAGAATCAATTATTAAGTGCAAGTTTGTTATTACTCAGATAGTAGTGCCATAGAAGTCTTGCAGCTACCGCCCGCCACGGTCGCCAGTGCTGTGTCATTGCTTCTAGTTGTGCTGGTGTTGGACGTGTTGCCAGGTTTTTGAGTTTTTGTAGAGCGATCGCGATCGCTAAATCGCCTTTAGGAAAGACATCAGGACGTTGCAGCGCCATCAGCAAATAAATATCAACTGTCCAGTCTCCTATCCCTTTAAGACGCTTTAACTCAGTTCTGATAGTCATTTCGTCCATTGTTTCCAGCTTGCTGAGGTCAAGCTGACCAGTTGCGATCGCATCCGCCAAACCACGACAGTATAGAATCTTTTGGCGACTGAATCCAATCCCTTTCAATTGAACATCATCCAGTGTCAGAAAGTTTTCTGGTGTCAGAGTTACAACAACCGCACATAATCGATTAAATATAGCTTTTGCAGCTGCTAAAGAAACTTGCTGTTCTAGAATGATGCACAACAGCGTTGCAAAACCTGGTTCTCTTTGCCACATAGGTGGAGGCCCCAGTGTTTCTAAAATTCCAGCCAAATCGCTGTCTAGATTGGCAAGCACCATTAAACCACGAGTGAGACTTTCTTCAGTCAGCGATTCTAGTTGTGGTGTTTGAGTCATAAAACCTCGCGGGATGTGGGAAACTCAGACACTTTAGTGCTGAGAGGGAAACGGCTCGTGCGGTAATAAAGGCAGTCAGGATTAATTGCACTGGATGAGTTATAATACTGTCATGACTCAACCCATCTCTGTTAAATGCAAGCTGATAGTACTCCCTAACTTTTGTGGCGATATTGACCGCACGATGGAAGGGTTTGCCGATGCTTGCAATCAGATATTGGAAGTAGCTAAACGTGAAAATTGCTGGAATACTACCAAGCTTCACCATTTGGTTTATAAGCCAGTGCGTGAAGTGACTGGATTGAAAGCTAACCATGTTTGTCAAGCTATCCGTCGAGTTATTGGTAACGCTAAAGCTGTTAAGCAAATCCACAAGTTTAGACCCACCTCTATCAGCTTGGATGTTCGCACCTTTGTTTATAAGGAAGAAAGCCAATCGGTAGGTGTGACTTTGATATGTGGACGGGTTCAGTTTAAATTGTCTATTGGTGGATATCAAATTGCACTGCTGAGGGGACAAAGCCCAACGAGTGCAACATTGAATAGAACTAAGCAGGGACAATATTTTATCAACTTCGTTGTGGATATCCCGACTCAACCCAGTGGTAAAACTCCAAGAGTGATTGGCGTTGACCTGGGGAGACGCGATATCGCCACCACATCCACAGGTAAGTCGTGGAACGGTAAACAGATTCAATCCGTTCGTGACCGATACAGTCAGGTTAGAGCTAACGTTCAATCCAAACCTCTTAAAGAGCTTCATCTTGTTTAACTCCTCTAAAATTCATTTTTTGAATTAGCTGAGAAATTTCTATTTGACGCTCAATCTTTCTATCAACTCCCCATCCAAGTTTGTTTTTCTTTAAACTACCTATCTCTTGCAATAACAATGCTTGAGGTTTTTTTAGCTTCAAGTATGGAATAATTTTTTCTAGCATCGAATTAAGTTGCTGACCACTACATTCGTAACGATGTAGATGTTACCAAGTTGGTTGGTTAATCCTGCTCTGTCCTGTTATTGACCCAACACCTGTAACTTCCCGCGCCCATTGAATTACCGTTTCATCGCACATGGAGACAATCAACTTGTAATTAACGACAACTGAATTACGTGATTTTCCGACGCTTGCTGTCAAGCAGCCATCTCCATCAATTAGCCCAGCAATGTATGCAGCATCAGCAACACTTAAATCATTGC
This sequence comes from Nostoc sp., assembly GCF_036917465.1. Taxonomy (GTDB): domain Bacteria; phylum Cyanobacteriota; class Cyanobacteriia; order Cyanobacteriales; family Nostocaceae; genus Nostoc. The sequence continues at coordinate 53,417 of NZ_JBALDL010000031.1, read as the reverse complement.
ACTGCTTTAAATCAGTTCTTCCTCTTAACTCTCTCTCGTTATTTTTTAAGAACGATCGCATAGAAGGTTCAGTCACGCCATATTCTTGAGATAATTCTTTTACTGAACTGCCGTCATCAAACCTTGCAAGAATTTCATCTTTATTAGGATGAAGCTTATTGGGTGTTGCCATTCCTTTAAGCCAATGTTCAATACAAATGTTGTAGCAGTGAACGTTAACTTTACTCGGTCGTCTAGGCGACTTTTGAGAAGGCTTTCTGGGAGAGAACAAAAGTTTCAAGAATGGTTGAATCACAATATCAGTAAGCAACTTGTTCAAGATGCGAAGCGAATAAACGCGGCGTTGGCTTTTGAAGATTTGACTAATATTCGACAGTCCTTGAATCAATTGCCACGAGGAAAGACTGAGCGCCGTAGAACCAATAATTGGGCGTTCTATCAACTGCGTTTGTTTGTTGGGTATAAGGCAAATATCGCTGGGGTAAAAGTGGTATTTGTCCCACCTGCCTATACTAGTCAAACTTGTTCCCGATGCCATCACGTCCACCCAATCAAGGGCAAATCGTATCGCAACGGAAAAGTTTTCAAGTGTGGACATTGTGGATTTGAACATGATGCTGATATAAACGGGGCGTTGAATATTGCTGCTTTGGGGTTGTCTGTAAGCCAGCCCGAAAGTCCGGGGATTGCTTGTCAATTAGAGGGACAATTGTCTCTATCGACCGACAGGCGAAATCTGGGCTGAAGCTCAGTGTCTTTAGACCTGAGTTGCTTACCTTTGAGTAATTTCGATTCTTGTATAAGCAGTTTTTGTTTGCGCTCAATTCCCCAGCGATAACCACCAACACTGCCATCACTCCGCAGCACTCGATGACACGGTACAATCAACGCGATCGGATTAGCTCCACAAGCATTTCCCACGGCGCGGACTGCGTGCGGCTTGGCAATATCACGGGCAATATCAGTATAGGTGCGGGTTTCGCTATAGGGAATTTTTTGTAATGCTTGCCAAACCTGTTTCTGAAATGCTGTCCCACGGACATCAAGTGGTAAATCAAGATGTGTTTTCTCTCCCGCAATCAAGCCGAGAATTGCTTGTATCCATTCTTTGTATATGTCGTCATCACGCATAATCTGCGCTTGGTGAAATTCCTGATTTAAAATGTGTTCCAGCTTATCTGCTTCATCACCTAGTTTAACGGCACAGATCCCCTTATCTGTTGTTGCCACCAGTAAATATCCTAGCGAACATGGAGCGATCGCATAAACAATGCTGATTGTCTTTCCAGCTTGCTGATAAGTTTTTGGTGTCATTCCCAGTTGTTTAGGCGCTTTCTCATACAATTGACTACTTGAACCATACCCCGTATCATAAACTGCATCAGCAATTTCCTCTCCTTCTTGTAAACGCTGTTTCAATCGTTGGCTACGCTGCGCATCTGCATATTGAAAAGGAGATACACCAATTATTTGCGTAAATACTTTTTGCAGATAACTGGGACTCATTTCCACCTGAGAGCATAATTCCGAGAGGGTTGGGATGTGGTCAACTTGTGCGTCAATATATCGACATACTGCTAAAACTTTTGCTTTGGCTGGATTTGGAACTGTTTCAGATTGTGGCTGACAGCGCTTACAAGGTCGAAAACCTGCAATTTCAGCCTCTTGTGCGGACTGGAAAAAACAAATTTGATTGCGATTTGGTCTGCGACTAGGGCAAATCGGTCGGCAATAAATCCCTGTAGAGCGAACACCATAGAAAAGCTTACCGTCAATTGTTGAGTCTCGATTGAGAACTGCTTTCCAAAGAATTTCTTCCAAAAATTGTGTCTGTTGTAATTCCATTCATGCCTCCTTGGATGTATTGCACAATATCCCCACTTTGGAGTGCCCGTTATTAGTTTTTGCCTTTAAGTAAAACTAGATTAAATGTATCGATAAACTACTTTCTATCTGATTGTTGCGATCAAAGTTGATTATCTCAGTTTTTTAATGTACCAACTCGCTGAACGGGTGTTCACTGCTACAGCAAATCGGGAACCTTAAATTAGGTCAACACAGGGGAATCAAAGGATTTACCTAGCTTATTTTGCCGACTCCAAGCTGTGAATTGATACGTTAAATCAGCATTACGGTCACTAGTACAACACGGCGTAAATAAGCCACCCATTTAAAATCGCTATAAATCTTACAAAATCAGCGTTTTTTCTTTTTACTTTTGCCTTGTTGTACTAGTACTACTCCCTGTTGGTGGCATAATAATTAATTCCCCTGAAGCTGTCCGCTCAAACTTTAAGGCTCGATTATTTTGACAAAGCTGAAAAAATTGCTCGTCAGTCAAGTCGATGTTTAATTGGAGGGTAGGAGGTAAACTGACGGTGATAGTATTTATATTATCAGTTTAAGTGGAAGCTATATATCTATTTTAGTAGTCTGTCAAGTCAACTCTGCTAAGTAAATAAACTTGTAATAAAGACTCAACTCCTTAACTGATTCGCTCTTTGACATCTTTGACAACTTGTTCACCCGATTGGGTGAATGCGATCGCAGCATCCAGAACTACTCTGAAAGTAGAGGCACTTTTTCTGCTGTTAGTGATAACGCTGACAGTCATAAAACTCTTAAAATGACTATGATTGCCTTAAATATTATGCCAATTGCTTATATATCAAAGGGTCTAAGAGTGGATGAAATTGTAAAATCACCCCATAAGCCAGATGTCCAACCAGAGAATATCACTCTGCTGGAAACAATTGCTGCCAATTTACCGGGGATAATTTTCCAAATTCTGCAACGGCAAGATGGTTCTGTGTTTATCCCTTATATTAGTTCTGGTTGTGAATATTTGTATGAATTAAAACCAGAAGCTTTACAGGCAGACTTTCAGGTGATATACAACCTAATTCATCCACAAGATATAAAAGCTTTTGCAGAATCTATTACTCTTTGTAGTACTACTTTTAAACCTTGGCATTGGGAAGGTCGGATTATTACGCCTAGTGGCAAACTTAAGTGGATTCAAGGTAGTTCGCAACCAGAACGACAACCAGAAGGCGATTTTCTTTGGAATGGCTTAATTTTAGACATTACAGACCGAAAACAAGCCGAAGAAAAATTACTTGAGAGTGAGGCACGCTATAAAGCAATTTTAGATGCTATCCCCGACTTGATGTTTCGCATCAGTCACGATGGCGAGTATCTAGATTTGAAAAGTGAGAATGCAAATGTCATTCTTTCGAGAGAAGAAATAGTTGGGAAACATGTGCAAGAGTTATTGCCTAGTGATGTTGCAGCCATTAGCCTAGAAGCGATGCCTACGGCGGGCTACGCCTACGCAAAAACTTTAGATTCTGGAACTTTCCAAACTTGCGAATATCAACTACCAACGCCTTTGGGAGTCAGAGATTATGAGGCGCGGTTGGTAGTGAGTGGTGAAGATGAGGTACTAGCAATTGTGCGAGATATCACAGAACGCAAACAAGCAGAAATCGCCTTACAAAATCTGTCCCAGAAATTTGCAAAAGCTTTTAGTTGCAGCCCCGATTCAATTACCATCAGCACGCTGCATGAAGGGCGCTTTATCGAAGTTAACGACAGTTTTGTAGAACTTTCCGGTTATGGGCGAGATGAAGCGATTGGTAAAACTTCCTTTGAGTTAAATCTTTGGGTAGACGATCGCGATCGCTTAAATTTGTTACAAGAGTTGCAAACTACAGGAGTTGTTCGCAACTTGGAATGTAAATTTCGGCAAAAGTCTAGCAAGATAATTACAACGCTGCTTTCAGCCGAAGTTATTGATTTGGATGGTATTCCTTGTATTTTAGCCGTCCATCATGACATTACAGAACGCAAACAGGTAGAAGCACAATTCCTTCTTTCAGCACAACGCGATCGCTTGTTGGCAGAAACCTTAGTGAGAATTCGATCTTCCCTTAACCTAGAGGAAATTCTGCAAATCACCGTGACTGAAGTCAGACAATTTCTGCAAACAGATCGAGTTTTTATTGCTTTAAATAATGCCAAATTAGGAGTCAGAACTCTTGCCGAATCAGTAGATCCCAAGTATCCATCAGTCTTAGGTTGGTCTACTAATGATGAAGCTTATTTACAAGAATTAAGAAACTTATTAAAAAATAATCTTGTGCGTGTGGTTGAAGACATTACACAAATAGCAGTATCTGCCAAAGTTAAAGCACACTATCAAAAATTTCAAACTAAGGCTAGCTTGGCAGTACCAATTATGCTAGACAATGAATTATTTGGGGCGTTAATTGCCAATCAATGCTCAGGTTCGCGTGATTGGCAGCCAATAGAAATTGATTTGTTACAGCAGATGTCAGAACCAGTAGCGATCGCCATTCAGCAAAGCCAGATATGCCAAAAACTTGCAGAACTTAACACTAATTTAGAACACCAAGTAGAAGAACGAACAGCACAGTTGCAGCAGAAAATGCAAGAAGTTGAAACATTGCATCGCGTCAAAGATGTTGTTTTGCACACAGTTGCCCACGATTTACGAACTTCAGTCATGGGTAACTTAATGGTGTTAAAGAATTTATTAAATCAGGGAATGGGGACTGGGGACTGGGGACTAGCGACTGGGAATCAAGAAAAAAGGGCACAAGGAAAAATTATTGCAGAAGTCTCTCCTCAATCTCCAATCCCCAATTCCCAATTCCCAATTCCCAATTCCCAATCCCCAATTTTAGTACCTCGCTCAATAATCGAGCGCATGATTCAAGGCAACGATCGCCAACTCGCAATGATTAACTCATTGTTAGAAATTAATTCTGGTGAAAAGTCGGGTATGGATCTCAAACCCGAACATGTAGACTTCAGCATCCTACTGCAAACGATTCTTGCCCAGTTGCAACCCCTGCTGACACAAAATCAAGCAACTTTGAAGAATTTGGTTCCCGCCCATTTACCGTTAGTGATGGTAGATGCAAGTCGGTTGGATAAATTTTTGGCACATTTATTAACACATAGCTTGTATAATAATCCACCAGGATTAAATTTTATTCTGAGTGCCACCGTTGAGGGCAGAATGCTTCACACTCAGATTCAAGATGATGGTGTGGTAATGAGTAAAGTAGAATGCGATCGCCTTTTCGATCTCCATGTCCGCGATCCTCAAGACTGTTGTTCTACAAGCATTGGCTTAAAAATGTATCTTTGTCGCAAATTTATTCAGTCACATGGCGGCGAAATCGGTGTTATTAGTAACCGCAAGCGCGGGTTAACTTTCTGGTTTACATTACCTTTAGCAACTTCATCCGCAACAAATCGCCCATAAATCACCAAAAAATGAGAGGGTGTTATTTATAGCAATATTGAGTAAGGAAACACCCTCAAGTTATGGGCATTGCTCGGATGCTAATGGCTACTCAATTTACAACAGTGCAAAGGTGGTGGAGACAAACCTTTTCTGCACCGACGAGAGATGAAACTACTACTCTTTACAGAGTTTGGCGTAACCGTTTTTTGTGGCAGAGATTGCGTTTATGGTTATGGCTGGCGCTGATTTGTTTGCTGTCTTTTACTTTCCGAGACATTTACGGCTTGTTTTTCCCATTCCAAGAGTTGCAGCAGTTGCCAGAAGTACTTAGAACTCAACGCCTTGTAATCAATATTGCAATGCTGCTGAGTATACTAATCTGTTTTGCCTTACATAAAACTAAATTAGGTCGTCATCGTCCAGATTTATTATTTTTAGGGTCTTCTTGGGCTATTAGTCTAGCATCGCAGTTGTTTGCCACCCTCAGAGGTTTTGCACTACCCGATCCGATTGGTTGGTCACTTCTGTTCTTGAGCCAAGCTGTATTAATGCCAGTCTGCTGGATTGTTCACTTGCTATCACAAGTGGGTGTACTACTTTACTATTTCAGTGTAAATACTCTACTTGGGCTAAAGACACCAGTCCCTGAACACCCAGAAATATATAGCGTCACATTTATTTTATACATTTTTTGGTTTTGTGCTATATGCGACATTGGTGTTTATCTATACGATCGCCTACAACGTTCTGAGTTTTACGCCCGTAAAGAACTGGAATCTGCCTATCAAAAACTCAAAGTTGCAGAAACTAAATATCGCACCATTTTTGAAAACTCTGTTGAAGGTATTTTTCAAAGCAGTCCCGATGGACATTACATTACAGCAAATCCTGCTTTAGCACGCATTTATGGCTACTCCTTAGCGGAGGAGGTGACAGCAAATTCCACTGATATTGAACAATTGTACGTCGATCCGAACCGCCGCGCAGAATTTGTCCGCCTGATGGAAAAGTATGGCAGCATTGCCGAGTTTGAATCTCAAATTTATCGCCGAGACGGAAGCATTGTCTGGATTTCGGAAAAAGCCTACGCAGTCCGTGACGAACATCTTAAACTCCTTTATTACGAAGGTTTGATTGAAGATATTACGCAGCGCAAACAAACTGAAGCAGAACTACGAGTATTTTTTCATGCAGTTTCTCACGACTTACGCAACCCAGTGCTGGGTACTTTAATGGTGCTGAGAAACTTGCTTAACAGTGAGGGATCTGGGGCTGGGGACTGGGGACTGGGGACTGGAAATCAAGGACAAGGGGGAATTATTGAAGAAGTCTCTTCCCAATCCCCAATCCCTGTTTCCCGCTCAATTTTAGAGCGGATGATTCAAAGTAGCGATCGCCAACTAAGCTTAATTAATTCGTTGATGGAAGCTCATGTCAGCGAAATTCAAGGTGTGGTTTTGCAATGTCAGCCTGTACAATTACTGACGGTTGTGGAAGCTGCGATCGCTGATTTAGAGCCATTGCTAGAGCAAAATCAAGCCAAGCTAACAAATCTAGTGTCCGCAGACTTGCCATTAGTGAATGCAGATAGCACGCAACTATGGCGAGTTTTTTCTAACTTAATTGTCAATGCTCTGAAACATAATGCTCCTGGTTTGTTCTTGACAATTAACGCTATTTGTGAAAATGAGATGATTTATTGTACTGTTAGTGATAATGGGGTAGGCATTAGTCAACAACAAAGCGATCGGCTTTTTGACCTTTACTTTCGGGGGGCAAATATCCGCAATTCTGTAAGTTTGGGATTGGGCTTGTATTTATGTAAGCAAATCATCAATGCTCACGGGGGCGAAATTGGTGTCAATAGTGCATTAGATGCAGGGGCAACTTTCTGGTTTACATTACCTATTAACTAGTACAAGAAGGCGAAAGAAAGAAGGCTTATTTTGTGGCGTTATTTTAGATGGTTAGTTTAATTTTATCTTTTCTTCGGGAAAGCAGCTAAATAATTCGTAATAGAGCCTCCGGCACGCTCCGCGTTAAGCGAAGCCATGCCGCAGGCTTTACGTAATTCGTAATTAAAGATTATGATATTAGGAGATTAAGATAATTTGTAATTAGTTAAATTAAAATCATAATGAAAAGTGGAAGTTCAATGGAAACTCTGTATGCTGACATTTACCCAACTTCAAGCACCTAATGAAGATGTAGTAGTTACTTTTACTCTGGCGCTAACAGCAGAAGAACGTACCCGCAGCCGTCATCGCTTTGAAACGGAAGATGGTAAAGTTGTGTTTTTACATTTACCCAGAGGAACTGTTTTACACGATGGTGATATTTTACTAGAAGAAACCCATAACAGTTTAATTAGAATTACTGCCAAACCAGAATTAGTAGTAACTGCCTTTGCCCAAACACCACTTTTATTATTACGCGCAGCATACCATTTAGGAAATCGCCATGTTCCTGTAGAAATTACGCCAACTTATTTACGGTTGTCCTCAGATTCGGTTTTACGCGCGATGTTAGAACAACTGGGGTTAGAAATAAAAGAAGAAATTTTACCATTTCAGCCAGAATTAGGAGCTTATGGACAACACCATCATGCTCACTGATAGCCATCTTTTGAGTATTTTGCAGTTGGCTAGCCCCGCTTTACCTGTGGGAGCATATAGCTATTCTGAGGGTTTGGAAATGTTAGTTGAAAATGGTACGATCGCTAACCACACACATCTCAAAAATTGGTTAAAAGCAGAGTTGCTCTACGGGGCAATTCGCTTAGAGGCGGCGGTGATGGTGCGATCGCAGCAATCTGCAAAAATGAATGATCTAGAGTCGCTCTGCCGTTGGAATCTCTGGTTATCCGCAGCTAGGGAAACAGAAGAATTACGCGCCTCTAGTTGGCAGATGGGGCGATCGCTGATCCAATTACTTGGTAAACTAGAACCGCAAATTAGACCTATTGCCAATGCTGTCGGTAATCCTTGCAATTATGCGATCGCTTTTGGTATTGCCGTTGCCCATTGGCAAATCAGTATCCAAGCCGCATTACTCGGATATCTGCATAGTTGGGCCAGTAATTTGATTACTGCTGGCGTGAAACTTATCCCCCTTGGACAAACAGCAGGACAGCAGTTATTGCTAGATTTACAACCATTATTTAGCGTTGCTGCATTAGAAATTTTAGCGTTGGAGGATGATGAACTCGCCTGTTGTAGTTGGGGTTTGTCCCTGGCGAGTATGCAGCATGAAACGCAGTATACAAGGTTGTTTAGGAGTTAGGTATTGGGAATTGGGCATTGGGCATGGGGCAAAACTAAGGACTAATAACTATGTACCAAAGACAAATGACAAATAACAAATAACAAATAACAATGAATGCATTTAGAGTGGGGGTTGCTGGCCCGGTGGGTTCGGGGAAGACGGCTTTAGTTGATGCTTTGTGTAAGGGATTGCGTGAGCAGTATCAGATTGCGGTGGTGACGAATGATATCTATACTCAGGAGGATGCTCAGTTTTTAGTGCGTTCTCAAGCGTTAGCAAGCGATCGCATTTTGGGTGTAGAAACTGGCGGTTGTCCGCATACTGCTATCCGCGAAGATGCTTCGATGAATTTGGCGGCAATTGAACAGTTAGAGGAACGTTTTCTCGATTTGAATTTGGTATTTTTGGAAAGTGGTGGCGATAATTTGGCTGCTACCTTTAGTCCCGAATTGGTAGATTTAACAATTTATGTCATCGATGTTGCGGCTGGTGATAAAATTCCCCGTAAAGGTGGGCCAGGTATTACCAAGTCTGATTTATTGGTGATTAACAAAACTGATTTAGCACCTTATGTTGGTGCAGATTTAAGCGTGATGGAACGAGATGCTAAAAAAATGCGCGGCGAAAAACCTTTTATTTTTACTAATTTGAAAACTCAGTCTGGACTTGCAGATGTAATTAACTTTGTTTGCACAAATATCTGTTAAAGCCAGAGAACCCCACCCTAACCCTCCCCGGATGTATTGGGGAGGGAACCAGATTTAATTTCTTATTTCCCCCCTTGTAAAGGGGGGATTAAGGGGGGTAACACGCCCTGGTTCTAAGTTGACTATCAAGCTCGTAAATGACGACTTCGCACCCGTTCAGCACTACCAGTAGGAATTGCAGCAATTAATTTTTGCGTGTATTCTTCTTTGGGTTCCAGGTAGATGCTTTCAGCTGTCCCTTCTTCAACAATTTGACCGCGATTCATGACTAAAATGCGATCGCTCATAAATTTCACTACACTTAAATCGTGAGAAATAAAGATATAAGTAAGCTGAAAATCTGACTGTAATTCTTTGAGAAGATTTAATACCTGCGCTTGTACAGAAACATCCAGTGCTGAAACTGATTCATCACAGATGATAAACTTAGGATTTAAGGCCAAAGAACGGGCTATGCAAATCCGTTGGCGTTGACCGCCAGAAAACTGATGTGGATAGCGGTTAATCGCATCTGCACTCAATCCCACCCGTTCTAAGAGTTCGGTTACTCGTTGTCGTCGTTGTTGTTTTGTCTTCCCAACGGAGTGAATTAACAACGGTTCCATCACCGCATCCCCAATCTTCATCCGGGGATCTAGAGAACTGAAAGGATTTTGGAATACTATTTGCATTTCCCGCCGCAGTTTTTGCAACCGTTCTCCTTTGAGGCTAGTAATATCTTGTTTTTCAAAGATAATCTCACCACTCATCGGTTCAATTAAGCGCAACAAGGTTCTGCCAAGGGTGGTTTTACCGCAACCAGATTCTCCCACCAAACCTAATGTTTCCCCTGGTTTGACATCAAAAGAAACGCCATTCACCGCCATGTTGTAGCGTTTTGTCCCACCAAACACCCCGCGCACTGGAAAACCAACTTTCAAATTACGGATTTGCAGCAGAGGTTCCTTTTCATTGAAGTTTGCCAATCTTGTAGCAATCTCTTCGGTGGTGACTTCTATAGGTAGTGCGGGTTCTTTCGCCTGAATTACTACTTGTCCCGTTGGTGTCTCTTCTGCACTCATGTAATCAGAAACAGTGAGTAATTTTTTGGGACGGCGGTTAAGTGTGGGGCGACAAGCTATCAAGCCTTTAGTATATGGATGCTGGGGTGTGCTGAAAATTTGCCGAGAAGTGCCAGATTCGACAACTTTGCCTTTATACATCACCGCTACTTCGTCAGCAATTTCGGAAATTAGCCCTAAATCGTGGGTGATAAAAATCATTGCCATATCACGGCTTTGCTGTAATTCTCGCAACAAGTCCAAAATAGTTGCTTGCACCGTCACATCCAAAGCTGTAGTTGGTTCATCGGCAATTAAGATTAATGGGTTGCAAGAAATTGCCATTGCAATCATTACCCGTTGCAACTGTCCCCCAGAAAGTTCATGAGGGTAGCGTTCCAGCATGGCTTCTTTGTGTTCTTTAAGCAACTGTGCCAACTTTGATGGTTGTGGTTTCGGTGAATTGCTGTTGGTTTGATGCCAAGTTTCGATATACTGCTGTTGTATCTCCTCATCGCTCGGTAGAAGTTTTACCTCTTGCAGACCTGCGATCGCAATTTGTCGTGATTGGGCTGCTGACACATTTTGATGCCGCCTAATCGCTTCTGTTAGCTGAAACCCAATGTTATAAACCGGATTCAGCGAACTCATCGGTTCTTGAAAAATCATCGCAATATCGCCACCCCGGTGTAGCTGCATTTGCTCAGGAGGCAATTTTACCAAATCGATGGGCTTGCCATTCTCCTGTGGACGAAACCAGATTTCACCGCCAGTCACTATACCGGGAGTTTGCAACAAACCCATCACAGCTAAGGCTGTGACTGATTTACCACTCCCCGATTCTCCTACTATTCCTAGAGTTTCACCTCGATGCAGCGCCAAGGAAATACCATCCAAAGCTCTGACAATATTGCCATCACCGGGGAATTCAACTTGTAAATTGCGAACCTCTAGGACAGTTTCTCTCATAGGAGTTTGGTATGAATATTAACTTAAAATTATTTGATTTTAACAATAGTTTTGATGTATATGTGGGTAAATTTGGTTTTTACACTCTTTGGCAGTTTTTCACATAGGGACTTCCACAATATACACACATTTGCGATGTCCAACTGCTTGTGATTTCTGCAAATCGTCATCGGCTCATGGTATCCTCTGTTTTCAGAGTTCCAGTCTTTACATAATAGAATTAACTAAAAAAATTGCCACCACGAACAAAACAGCCAGGAGAACAAATCCGTAAATTGGTTAATGAGCGTCGCCAGTCTGCAATGCTGAGTTATGCATTTGCAGTGCTTGTTCTCATGGGGACAGTACTGTTATTCAGTATCTTCAGAACTTCTTTTGTGGGGATGTTGCTCTCGCTAGGGGCATTGGTAGGCTCATCCTACCTGTATCGTAATGGGCAACACTTAATGAGAAGAGCGGGTGATGCTCAACGTGGTGCTACAGCCGAAACCGAAGTAGCTAAATTATTGCGCCTTTTGGAACATCAAGGATGGAAATTAGAATACAACCTCCGAATTAGGAGATGGGGAGATGCAGATGTAGTGTTGCACTCTCCTCAAAGTAAGTGGTACGTAGTCGATGTTAAGTCCCATAGCGGCACTAAAGTTTATGAAAGCGGTCGTCTACGTAAACGCTACGGCAGAAATACCTTTGATTTTAACGAAGGTGATTTGATAGCCAAAGTTAAAGGACAAGCAACAGAAGTAAAACACTTAAAAAGCGCACGGTGGGTAACTGCGCTGCTTTGTTTTACAAAAGGTAATGTCAATATTTCTAGCAATCAAGTTGATGGTGTTTATGTTGTAAATGCCGATGATTTAGTTAATACTTTGTTACATTTAGACAAATAATAGATATTCTCTGTAAAATTACTTAATTATAACTTATATAGATGGAGTTAAATGAAAGTGAGCGATAAATTTACTCATGGTTATGCATTATTAATTGGTGTAGGAGAGTCTAAATATAGTAAGCTTTCGCTGCCAGTAACAGTAAAAGATACTCAAGCAATTTATGCTGCTTTAATTGACCCGCAACTATGTGCCTATCACGATGATAAAGATCATATTCAGGTGCTGAATAATCAAGAAGCAAATAAAGCCGCGATTTTAGATGGATTGAATTGGTTAAAAGAAAAATCAACCACAGACCCAAATGCAACGGTATTTGTTTATTATTCAGGACATGGCTGGATAGATAAAAATACACAACATTATTATTTACTACAACATGATATTAAGCCAGCTAAACTTGCTAGCTCTGCACTTGCAGCTGAAACTTTCACTGATGCATTAAGGCAAATAAAAGCAGAACGTTTATTAGTTGTGATTGATAGTTGTCATGCAGCAGGAATGGCAACTTCTAAAGAGGCTGATTTGGAATTAGAAGAAGAATTTGAAGATTTTATTCGAGTTGCTCCATCTAAAGGTTTGATTAATGATTTGAAACAAGGTAAAGGTAGAGTAGTTTTTACTTCCTCTGAAGGTGAGCAACAATCTTGGATAAAAGATGAATCAAGCAGCATCTATACTTATCACTTTCTCGAAGCTTTGCAAGGTGCTGGCAATCAGCCCGGAGATACAGAGGTTCGGGTTTCTAATTTAATGAATTATTTAGGTAAAACTGTACCTGAAAGTGCGCGTAAGTTGTACAAAGCAGAACAAATTCCACATTTTGACATGGATGCAGGAGATTTTGTAATTGCCAAACTTCAGGGTGGTAAAGGTTTACCTGATAAGGGATGGGATGAAGTCAAGCCCCAAGCTACACAAAAGATTAATAAAATTGCCGAGACGATAAACCAGTATGGAAAGTTTATCACGAATATTAATAAAGCTAGTGATATCCATATTGGTGATATTTACAATAAATAACTGCTGCAAAACTATAAAGGGATAACTGATGACTACCCCAAATGAATTGAAGGATATTTTTGAAAAGATTGCAGCCGATACTCCTATCTTATTAGACTAGTAATAATACATAGAAAACTCAAGCTTGCATCACAACCTGGAGGTACTTTTGAACGCAGCCAGCAAAGTAGATAAAATTCTTAATGCGTGGTTCGATTACATTGCATTGGATGATTACAGTAATGCCAGAATTGAAGCCAACAGTGATAAAGTCAAACAGCGTGGTGTCAAGCTAGTAGGCGACCATATATTAATTGACATAGCCACTTTTTCAGAACTACAAAAAAAAGTTAACCAAAGGCAAAAATTTCAACAAGAAGCAGCGTGGGTTTTATCTTTTCCACAAGTTTTACATGTAGAAAAGGGAAAATCTTATCTTTGTCCTCTGTTTAGCTTGGATGTTACATCCATCCTCAAGGGAGAGTATCAAGAGCAAGGATGGAACTTAGATAGCTTGACACTCATAGAAGCCGGACAAAACTTAGCCACATTCTTTAAATTAGATGATGAACAGTGTGAACAATTGATTACTAAAGATGGGCTACAACGGTTTCTTGAAACAACTTTTGGGCTAATATTTAATAGCTACCAGGATTGGATGGAGCGAATTATTATACCTCGTCGTTTTAGTGACCAAATTCAACCTCAGCCCTACTTGTTTGAGTTTACAGGCGGCAGATTTAATGGTAATCTCCAGGACGATTTGAAAGATATTAAATTAGGCTCGAAAAATTGGTCAAAAGGACATCCAGCTTATGAATATTTGTTCGGTGTGCCTAACTCTGCAAAAGATGAAGTTATTTACATGGGAGCTTTCCCAACCCATGCACCGACTGATTCACAATCAACAGCACTCAAACACGCTCAAAGCGAACCTATAACAGCTGTACAAGGGCCTCCTGGTTCGGGTAAAACTACTCTTATTCTTCATGTTATTGCTCAACAGGTAGTCAACCGCGCACTCAGCTTAATTGAAACTGGTAAGAACATCAATAACCTGACAGTAGTGAGTAGCACGAATAACAAAGCAGTTGATAATGTTATTGAAAAGCTAGATAAATTTTTCAAAAATGAATTATTTTATCTAAAAGGAGGAAATAAAACTAATATTCAATCATCTAGTGGAGCCATTGAACAACTGCGGCAAGCTATTGATTTTTTACAAAAAAATAGCTTTGATGAACAACTATATAATTCCTTGAAACAGAGTATTAAAGCAATTAAATTTGAAATATTAGCAGAGGAGTCTAAATATTTAGAACTACGTCATCAACGAGATTTAGATGAAAAACGACACCAACATCTTTCCGAGAAAATTCAAACACTGCAAAAGTATTTAGATGAAATTATAGCTGCCATAACCCCCTTTCAAAGAGGAGCAAGAGCTTTATCAGAGTATAATCAACTACCAATCCAAACTTATCGGACAATAGAGAAGCACTTTAATAAGGCTGAATCACTGCTATCTGAAGGAAGATTAATTTGGTGGGTTCGTCTATGGCGTTGGCTGACTGGTAAAACAGAAGAACGTATTTTACGTGATGTCAATTCAGTTTGCCAATCAGCAATAGCACAAACATCTGGAACTAGTTTCCCTATAAAACCACTTAGCACTCGTGCTGATTTAATTCAACAAGTGCGATTAGTTAGAGAAAGAATAGATAAGGCAGATGAGTTAAAAAATATACAACAAATATTAGAGAAAAAGTATAACGATAGAGACAAGACAAAGCAACAAAGTGATGATGCTTTTAAGGAATTCCAGATATTAGAAGTTAGCTTGGCAACTCCACTAGAAGATTTTTATACTTCGTTTCATCAAAATTTTCACGACAAGCACCAAGAGCTATTTAAGTTATCGTGGCAATTTCTTAATCAGCAAGCACTATACAATAAAGACAGAGGAAAACAGACTTTAGAACTATATTCAAATGTTCTCTCAGGATATAGGAAAGATAAAGATAGGATGGCAGAAAACTTAGATGAACATATCAAATATCTGAGTTTAATTTTTCCTGTCATCACTACTACCTTACCCTCAGTACGAAATATGCTTCCGTGGATTGGGGAATGTGTTGACCGTACAATTGTAGATGAAGCTGGAATGATTGATCAGCATAAGACTTTTCCGTTATTGGTGCGATCGCGCAGAGCTATTATTGTTGGTGATCCTCTACAAATTGAACCTATTATCACTCTAAGTCAGCAGAGACGCGATAATTATCGCCAAACAGCGTTTCTTGGCAGAGGATTAACTGAAATTGATTACCATCGTTATAGTCCAGAAGAAGAGTATAGCGCTACTACTTATCATCGCGCCGCCGGAGCAAGTGGAGAAAATAATGATCAAGGCCACGGAATCTTTTTGAAGGAGCATTATCGTTGTCAGCCTAGTATTATTCAATATTGCAACGCTATTACTAACTATAATTTAGAAGTAAAAACAGAACCAGTAAATTCTTTATTAGATTCACACTTAATTGCTTACGACGTTGAGGGTAATATCCACAATAATGCAAATGAGGAAGAAGTTACTGCTGTATATGAAATAATTCAACATTTGGTTAAGCAAGGTTACTCATTAGAAGACATAGGCGTTATTTCACCCTTTAAAGTTCATGCTGCTGTATTAAAAGAACGATTAACAAAGAGATTCCCTAAACTAGACTCAAAATCTGTTGGAACAATTCACACCTTTCAAGGTTCTGAGAAGAGAGTAATTATCCTGTCTACAAAGGTATGCCGATCTCAAGATAATGTTTACTGGATTAACAAACGACCAAATCTTCTGAATGTGGCTGTATCGAGAGCAAAAGAACTATTTATTTTGGTTGGCAATCTTTACAAACTAGAAAAAGCAAATCTGACGCGTCAGCTAGTTGAACATATTCGGGAGCATGGGGTTGTTTTGGAATACAAATCTGAGGCTGAAATTCCCAAGGCTGAACCTGGAAATATTCTAATTTATGATTGTGAGCATTTACAGATTTTTAGAGAAGCTATTGAGCAAGTTGAAGAAGAATTGCTCATTGTCACGCCTTGGATTCGAGGCTCTGAATCAAAACGCTTTGTTAATGATGTTGTTTCAGCATTGGAAAGAGGGGTGAAAGTAACCGTAGTTTATGGAAATAAAGGCACTGAGAAAAATGATTATAATGAGACTGCTATTGAGAATAATTTGAGATATTTATTCTCACAGTATTCAGGTTCACGATTCAGTCGTTTAGGTGAAGGAATACATATAGAAAGTAGGGGAACAAATGCAAGAATTTTAGTTTGTGATACGAAACTTGCTGTTATGGGTAGTTGGAATTGGCTGTCTCATCCTTACAGAAGGCAGTGTAGCAGGTCATCAATGAATATTAAGCCTCAAATTCGCCAAGAGACAAGCATAAAAATTTCTGACCTATCATATATTGAAGATGTCAAAGCAACTATTTCTCGACTAATTACACCATAATAAAAAAATTATGTCAAATTACAAACAACCCGAAAACCAAATCTACTATCAGTAACGCTTGCCATTTCAGAAAAGCGAGATGCAGAACGACAACAGCTTGGAGAAGAATCCCAAGAACCACCGCGCAAAATTCGATATTCCTCATTGCCATCATTTAACCATGCACTCCCATCTAAAGGTGCGCCTTGATAGTCTTCATGTTCGTAGTCATCACACCACTCCCAAACTAGCCCGTGCATATCGCATAATCCAAAAGCATTAGCTGGAAAATTACCAACCTCTATTGTCTGCTGGTGATAAAAAGTATGAATACTTTCGTTGTGTCCACAATAATTTGCTAAATTAGCCGTAATTGTTTTGCCAAAATGGAATGGAGTTGATGTTTGGGCGCGACAAGCATATTCCCATTCAGCTTCGCTAGGTAAACGATATTTTCTTCCTGTCTCTTGTGAAAGTCGCTCACAAAACTCTTGTGCATTATACCAAGAAACCATTTCTACAGGTAAGTTATGTCCTTTAAAACAAGATGGCTCCAGTTTAAGACAGCGTTTAATTTTTGGAAGCTTTGCAATAACTCTCCACTGTGCTTGAGTAATAGGATACTTACCTAGAAAAAATGGATTTAAAGTTACTATGTGCTGGGGACGTTCATCTTCAAGTGATTCAGATTCATCTTGAGGTGCGCCCATTTGAAATTTACCACCAGCAATAGAAACCATTTGTAATATAATGCCATCTGCTAAATTTTCTGTAAAATACTCAGCTTGTTTAAGACAACGCTTAATTTCTATTCCTTGAGTATCTATAGTTACGACTTCAAACTCGAACTTTGTGATAGCTGGTAGGATTGAAGGAGTAGTTTGTTGCTTTTCTAAATTGCTTTTTGGTACTAAATCTTCATTTGTAATTTGAGATAATAAATTAGCTTGAAAATAATTTCCTTGAGGCAGTTTTTCTGGATTAATACTATGAATTAGCTCTGTTAATACTTCTTGAATAACAGCTTTGATAGTTTTGGCATCAGTATTATAGTAAGTGCGATCGCCAATATGAATATCCTTGCCATCGGCAATATTGATAATGTTTTTTCCTATTTGCAAAATATTCTGAGCATTGCTATTTTTAAGCCATTTTGTTAATAGTAAAATATCTCTTTCGTCTTGAATCCCATCGCGGATACGGTCAAATATGCCAACTAATTCGTCAGATGTATTCATTTACTATAAAGTGTTTAAACGCTGTTTAAAAAAAGTATATCGTTCTCTATCTGTGACTTACCGGTAAAATCAGCGATGTCTTATGACAAGATGCAAAACATCAACCCAGACAAAAAAATAGCACATCCTCAAGGATGGCTATTTGTAGAAATTGTCTAATCGTAAGTTAGCAAATTGCATAGACGCTCAACTACCAACTTTAGAAGGGAATATCATCTGGATCTGGTTCTTGCTCTTTCACTGCTGGATAAGTAGTTCGCTCATAATTTGTAGATTGAGGTACAGGTTCGTAACTTGTCGGTTGGGGAGCAACACCAACAGGATTTGCAGCCGGGGTAGGCGCTGGACGTGGTGACTCGTAAGTGTTAACTTCTTTCTGTGGAGGACGAGATGCTGAAGATGCTTGTCGTGGAGTGGTTTCAGTGAATGATGGAGTTACAGCTGCTGAAGGCAATGGATCGGTATTAAAACTACCTCCAACAGGTTGAATTTGTTGCACTGTCAATTCAGCGCGTTTTTCTTTAAAACCTTCCATCGGAACAGTGTTCATACCTAAACGCCCTACCAAGATGACGCGATCGCCTTGGTGGTAATTTTGCTGAATTTCTGTCGCTAAATTCCCCCAGCCGACAACTTTTAGGGTAGCTGGCGGATCTTCTGGTTTCAGGGAATTGGAAAACTGCACCAGCATTTCCGTAACTCCTAAATTATTGTCGGCTGTGTAGCGGAGTTGCGGCTCGTTAATAATTTCCGCCATTAAAACGCAACTATTCATTAAAATTACTCCTGACTGCAAAAAGTACTGATTGAAAAAGAGGGATTTTTCTATGTAGTGCCAATTAATATCTAGATATGTTTAAGTGTTCGCATTTTTTAATAATGCCTGAGTTTTTAGTTATTTCTAGCATAAAAGCCAAGCGATCGCTTTGAACAGCATTAAGTATACCGTCCGCCACTTTCGCTTGACTAAATTGAGCATTCAATTCTGCATGAGTAGTATGATTGTACCATTGATTCCAGAAAGATCAAAAATTCTTGGCAAAAATTAAGTCTTGACATGAGAGGGAAAAACACCGAAGGCAATTAACCTAGCTGGTAAGTCGCGCAAGATGGGGAAACGCAAAAATGCAGGTGGTACAAAGGTGCTATTTGAGGTGAGAACCGGGGCAAAAACCCGTTTTTGGATAAAAGTTTGAAACGCTTGAATGATGCGTGTGGGCAACTCGCGTTGACGTTGTACTTTTGCTAGGTCGCTAAGTTGTACTTTTTGGTTCTTAAGCGGTTTGCTGAGTACATTCGCCGCAACTACAGCATCTTGAATCGCGTAGTTAATGCCAACTCCACCCACAGGGGACATTATATGAGCTGCATCACCGATGAGTAATAGTCCCGGATGATACCAGCGTTTGACGCGGCTAGATTCGACCGAGAGAAAAGCTATTTGTGACCAATCATGTAAATTTTCGATGCGTTGCTGGAATTCTGGTACTACTTCCACAACAGATTTTTTTAATTCCTCCAAACCCTCAGCCCGCAGTTGTTGATAGCCTCCCTTGGTGATGACATAAGCAACTTGCCACTCATCACCACGGTCAAGCATGGCGATGATTTTACTTTGACCAAAACGCCCCATTCCCCCCTCTGGGTCTTCTGGCTGACGCGGTAGGCGAAACCAAAGGATATCCATTGGCGGCGAGGTTTCGATGGACTCAAACTCACCCAAATGGCGTAAACGTGAGTGGCGACCGTCTGCACCCACCGTCAGTATTGCCCGGACTTCATGCCAACCCCCACCTCCCCGATAGCGGACACCTTGAATTTCGCCATTTTCGGCAATTAATTCTTGTACGTTTGCACCCATTACCAGATGGAAACTTGGATATTTTTGTGCTTCTTGGGTGATGAACTCCAGAAATTTAACCTGGGGAAGCATTGTAATGTAGGGGTAGCGAGTTTTTAGGTGACTAAAATCTGCAAGAGTGACAGTATCTTCAGGAGTTTGAAACCTAATTTGGCGCATTTTGGCATGGGGGAGTTCTAGCAAAGCTTTACTAAGTCCCAATTCTTCCATAATTTCCATCACCGATGGATGAATCGTATCACCACGAAAATCGCGATCGAAGTCTTTGTGTGTTTCCAGCAGCATCACCGAAATGCCTTGACGCGCTAACAACAGCGCCAATACTGCTCCGGCTGGCCCCCCACCCACAATGCAACAATCTGTAGTTTGTGCGTCTACAATATCATGGACAGGGTTAACGCTTGGGTCTTGGGAAAGATTTTTAGCTACATCGGAAGTCATCACAACACCTTTTAATAATTCGTAATAGAGCCTCCAGCACGCTCCGCGTTAAGCGAAGCCATGCCGCAGGCTTTACGTAATTCGTAATTATTTGTTGACAGCCCTAAAATCTAGGGTAGTTTGCTTTTTATGGTGCAAGCTGTTTTTTTAACTTTTCGTATTTAAATAGAACGTGTATTATGATGGGCGCTAAACTGTCATTGGTCACTTGTCCCTTTTTTAATCCAATGCCCCATGCCCAATGCCCAATTCCCAAATAATTAATTGTGTCCCAAGTTATTTTAGAAAACGTTTATAAAAGTTTTTCCGCGCGGAAAGTGGAGGGTGTAAGTTCACAAACCCAATCTTCCCTCATGTCTGAGGATAAAACTGATGTAGCGCCAGAACGTGCGGGAAGTGTTAATGTCTTGCGACGGATTAACCTGACGATCGCAGATGGCGAATTTATGGTGCTGGTAGGCCCTTCTGGTTGTGGTAAAAGCACTCTGCTGAGATTAATCGCTGGGTTAGAAACGATGACTGGCGGTAATATCTGGGTAGGCGATCGCTTGATCAATGATCTACCACCCAAGGAACGCGACATCGCAATGGTGTTTCAAAATTACGCCCTCTATCCTCACATGACGGTGTATGACAATATCGCCTTTGGCTTACGCCGCAGGGGAAGCAGGGGAGCAGAGGAGCAGAGGAGCAGAGGAGAAAATACTCCATATCTTCGGGCGTGGGCTGAAAATCTTTTTGTAGGGGTGACAAGAAAGTTACCTAAAGGACTGCGCTATGTTTCTGATAAGGAACGGGCGGTGGATCAACAAGTGCGTAGTGTTGCTCAACTGTTACAAATTGAAACATTGCTGAATCGCTTACCCAAACAGCTATCTGGGGGACAAAGACAACGGGTTGCATTGGGGAGAGCGATCGCGCGTGACCCCCAAGTATTCTTAATGGATGAACCGCTTTCTAACTTAGATGCCAAACTGCGGGCAGAAACCCGCGCTCAAATTGTCAAATTGCAGCGCCAACTGGGGACAACGACAATTTACGTTACCCACGATCAAACAGAAGCGATGACAATGGGCGATCGCATTGCGATTATGTCTGAGGGTAAAATTCAACAAGTTGCTTCTCCCTTAGAACTTTACAACCGTCCTGCCAACCTTTTTGTAGCAGAGTTCATTGGTTCACCACCAATGAATTTTATTCCTGTAGAATTTCATGCCCCGCAGTTGATTACTCATTCGCAGTTGCGTTTCACTCTCCCAGAAGTTTGGGGAAAAGCCTTACAAAAATATGATGGGAAAACTTTAATTTTAGGTATTCGCCCAGAACACTTAAACTTGAGTATGCCTGCCACCAAAAATCTCCCAGTGCAAGTGGATTTGGTAGAGAATCTCGGCAACGATTCCTTTCTCGCTGTTAAGATTGCCGAACCTGGTTCTCAACCTGCTACTACAGCCAATTCCCTACAAGTGCGAATTCCACCAGACCGATTTGTCCAAGTTGGTGAGCAACTTTGGTTATCTCTAACTCCAGAAAAAATTCACTTTTTTGACCCGGAAACCGAGTTGGCGATATTTCCTTAAAACTATCCGGGTTCATATCAATCAAAATTTTCATGCACTTGTTAGAGGAACTTCTAAGGATAATTGTAGCGACTGTTTTAAAAGTCAAGCGATCGCTTTGTTTTTGGAGATTTATGAAAGCGATGCCTACGGCGGGCTACGCCTACGCACCTGTGTACTTGATCGCGGTGCGACAAAGTTTGAAGTACTCCAATACGATTTTCAAGTACTTCAACACGATTTTCAAGTACTTCAACATGATTTTCAAGTACTTCAACACGACTTTCAAGTAGTTCAACACGACTTTCAAGTACTTCAACACGACTTTTAAGTACTTCAACATGACTTTCAAGTACCTCAACATGATTTTCAAGTACCTCAATACGACTTTCAAGTACCTCAATACGACTTTCAAGTACCTCAACATGACTTTGAGGTATCTGTTGCTTATATAGCAGTCTTAAATCATTCGTGAGAATTTGAGATCGTTTTAACCCCCCTGTAGTCCCCCCTTGGTAAGGGGGGACGGCTCAGACATCAGACATTGAGATCAAAAGTGCGATGCCTGCTCTGGGCTACGCCATCGCCTGATATTGTAGGTTGGGTTGCAATACATACGGTTTGGTTAAGATCCCCCCGCCTGCGGCGACCCCCTTAAAAAGGGGGTAAAAGAGGTTTAAAAGCCCCCCTTTTTAAGGGGGGTTGGGAGGATCTTCGAGGAATAAATACGTTAACCGAACCGTATTAGGTTGGGTTGTAGCTTGCTTCTCCTAATTGGTAAATCAAAATTTTTATGCACTTAGGGACTTCCAACAAATAAATTACCCAATCTTGTATATGGGCGCTCATGTTGCCCACCCCACAAGAAGTAGTTGAGTATTTTTTTATTTGGAAGTCCCTTATGAGCGAAACTTCACTCTTCAAGTAGTATATTGTGTATTAATTGACATATCGCCTGGGTATTAGCAATGTAGCGTATGACTATGAATTCACCTCTTCCCCAGAATTATCAATATCAATTTGGTGGTAGTCTTCCTGCTAATGCACCTACTTACGTCACACGCAAAGCTGATGCAGATTTGTATCAGGCTGTGAAAGCTGGAGAGTTTTGTTTTGTTTTGAACTCTCGACAAATGGGTAAATCCAGTTTGCGTGTCCGCACAATGCAAAGGTTACAAAATGAAGGAATTGCTTGTGTATCTATTGATTTAACTGCAATTGGGACATCAGAAATAACATCTGAACAATGGTATTCTGGAATTATTGATACTATTGCTGGTTCTGAAAGCATAAAGTTAGGTGAGCAGTTTGATATAGATCAGTTATGGTCAGAAAATTCCCGATTCTCTCATGTGCAGATTTTTGGGAAGTTTATTGACAAATTACTAAAATTAATCTCCACCCAGATTGTTATTTTTATAGACGAAGTTGATAGTATTCTCAGTTTAAATTTTCCGGTTGATGATTTTTTTGCTTTAATTCGTGCTTTCTTTAATCAAAGAGTTGATATTCAGGATTATCAACGCATTACTTTTGTGCTTTTGGGAGTAGCTACCCCTTCTGAGTTAATTCAAGATAAAAAGCGTACTCCTTTTAATATTGGCAAAGGAATGGAATTAACCGGATTTGAATTTGCAGAAGCTTTACCTTTAATCAAGGGATTTTCTGGACAAACTAGCAACCCGGAAGCCGTACTAAAAGCGATTTTAGACTGGACGGGAGGACAGCCATTTTTGACTCAGAAAGTCTGTGAATTTGTCCGTCAATCTACAACTGTAATTCCTCCAGGTGAAGAAGCTGCTTTTGTAGATAATTTAGTCAGAAATAGAGTGATTCAGAATTGGGAATCTCAAGATGAACCGGAACATTTTAGAACGATTCGGGATAGGATTTTAAAAAGAGATGAACAGAAAGCAGCATATTTGTTAGATTTATATCAACAAGTATGGCACTCAGGCGGAATTGATATTGATAGTAGTATTGAACAGAGTGATTTACAGTTAGCGGGAGTCGTTGTTAAAAAAGAGAGTAAATTAGAGGTTTATAACCTGATTTATCAAACCATTTTTGACAGATTATGGATTGAGAGAACTTTAGCCAGTTTGCGTCCTTATGCAGAGAATTATCGTCAGTGGGTATTATCAGGAAAACAGGATGAGTCTCGGTTATTGCGGGGTAAAGCTTTAGTAGAAGCGTCGAATTGGGCAAGGCATAAAAGTTTAGGTTTTCAAGATTTAGAATTTTTAGCTGCTAGTCGGAAACGAGAGCGAGAAGAGGAACTAGCAGAAACAGAAATCCAGGCAGAATTAGAAAGGGAAAGAAAAGAAAAAGAAGCGGCAGAAAGGGCTAGACAAATTGAAGGTAAAGCTAAACAGAAAGCAGACAGGCAATTGGTAACTGCTAGAAAAAGAATGCGTTTTGGACTCGTGGTTTTATTTATCACTTTAGTGATTACAGTTTTGTTAGGAATAGGTGCATTTATCGGGCTTGAAACCGCTAACAGAAATACAAAGGTACTCAACCAATCAATTGATAAAATTAGAGAACTATCAGCAGTGGCTTCTAAGCTTCAACAAAAAGGGCAAACAAACGAAGCGAATCAGTTTTTGAATATTGCAGGGTTGGTTTTGCAGGATAAAATTAATAATCCCAAGCTAAAAGAGGCTTTATTGGATAGTTCTCTGGTTTTAGGAGATCAATATCTAGTTGATCAAAAAAATGAGGAGAATAAAACAAATGATTTAAAAAAAGCTGAAATATATTTTAATAAAGTTCTGCCAGAATTATCAGAAATAGAAAATAAAATTGAGAATAATCCAAACAATTTAGCTACTTTAGTTTATATTAACTACGTTAAAGGAAAATTACAGGAACGCTCAGATAAACATAAGGCTTTAGAAAATTACAAAAAAGCATTTAATTATCTCAAAATTCTAGAAAAAGGTAAATCTAATATTGATTTATTTACTTTAGACCTTAATATTCTCTACAATGGCAATGCTGATATTGTGGCTTTGCTTTATCGTAAACTTAAAAAATTAGATGGCTCTACAGTTTATGCTCAATCTTTAAAGGAACACTTATTAAATGAATTAGACTATTTGATGCAGCAGCAAAGATGGAGGGAAGCAGATGGGAAAAATTGGCAATTTCTTCTCTATTCAGCAGGAAGAGAAACAGGAGGTTATCTAGATTTTAAAACTTCAAACTTTAATTGTAATGATTTGAAACAACTAGATACACTTTGGGTAAAGAACTCCAAGGGGCATTTTGGCTACAGTATCCAGAAAAAAATATATTTGGCTAGTGGCAATTCTCTCGATTTTGATTGGGAGAAGAGAAAGTTTAAAAATTGGAACGAGAAAGGGTATAATTATTTTACGAAAAGAGTGGGATGGAAAGGAGAGGATGGAAAGTGGTTAAAATATGATGAATTACCCATGAACCTAGGAAAGAGGTCGGATGATTACAAAGAGGTATCTAGTGGGGAACTCCCAACTCCCTGGAGCCTGGAGTATGGGTATAGTGGGTATTATGGTAGGTTGGTGATGTATTATTATTATCTTTTTTCTTGCAGATACTTGTGAAGTATAACAGAGAAGGCTTTAAAAGAATTGTAAAGATTTATTATTAGGAAATTTTCCACACAATAATAAGGCTTTCGGAGATTCGATACCTTGCACCTGGCAGATACCTGAAAAAACAAATGAACACAAAGGTGAAAAGAGCTTTATAGTATCGTTAAAATTCCCAAAAATTCCCAAAAAAAGACATTTTTAGCGATAAATAGAGACACTACTCCTATCTTCATCTCAAATCATTGACTGTGATCTCGAAAAATCATCCCTGCAACTTGCGAATTGTAACAATTAGCAAAAACAAATTTCTCAGCCACATCAACAATTTCTGGATTATTTGCCTCCCAAGTATCCCAAGGTAATCGCATCTGTCCAGGTGATGCTTTTTTATCTTTGCCCTTAATTACTTTCGGCAAAAATTGATTACCCCAAGAATAGTGTTTTTCTGTTTTCGCTTTCGGTTTGTACTTCTTACAAAAACCGCGATATTTAGCAGCACATTCATTCAAAGTTTTACCCAGTGCTAAAAAAGCGGGATGCCAAGTTGTTAAACCATCATCCCCCAGTCGGTCATAGACTCCATAATTACTAAAATCATAGAAAAAGCCTTCTTGCATTCCCGCAGCTTTTGGATTCGCGTGAATATACCGCAGTGTATTCAATGCCCGTTTATGGTCACTTTGCTCAAATCCTGTGCTGTGATAACGTTTTTCCCAAAAATGTCCTGTACGGTTCAACATTCGGTTAAAACACATTGCCGTGTACCAGTTGAGCCAGTGCATGATTTTGGGTAAATCGTTCGGTTGTGCTGGCTCAAGAAGGTAGTGGACATGGTTAGACATAATACATACGGCATAAAGCTTAAATTGGAACTTAGCCAAAGCCTTTTTGAGAGCATAGAGAAACACCTGACGGCATTCGTGACGCGTTAATTTAAACTCGCGGTTATTGCACCAAGTAGTGACGCGGTCGCTGTATCCTAGTTTTGAGTCGCGCTGTGGCCGTGGCATAAGAAGAATTTGTCATCCTCTAATTCTCCCCATACTATCTATGCCCTTTAAAAATTTTTTTGGTCAAACCCCAAAACCTGAACCCGCAGAGATAACTGGTTTAATCAAAATATCAGGATGTGACAACCCTAAGCGGTGCGGGGATGTGATTTTTGTTCACGGGTTAGGTGGTCACGCACGAGGAACTTGGCATCCGCAAGAACTACGCGACGATGATAATTTCTGGTTAACGTGGCTGGGACAAGAAAGACCAGATTTAGGTATTTGGTCATTTGGCTACAAGGCTGAACCCTTTGAATGGAGAGGTTCAACAATGCCACTTTTTGACCGTGCTAGTAATTTATTAGAATATTTACAAGTTAATGATGTTAGCAAATACCCAATAATTTTTATCACTCATAGCATGGGTGGATTATTAATTAAAGAAATGCTGCGTAATGCTCAGACATTTAAAAAAACAGCAGTTATTGAACAGACAAAAGGTATTGTATTCCTCTCCACTCCTCACACAGGTTCTCATCTCGCCAACTTAGTCGATAAAATTGGGATTTTGGCACGAAGCTCTGTGAGTGTTGATGAATTGAAAGTACATATTCCACAATTGCGTCAACTTAATGAGTGGTATCGGCAAAATGTTGATGACTTGGAAATTGCTACAAAAGTTTATTTTGAAACGAAGCCCACCAAAGGCTTTTTAGTTGTAGACCCAGATAGTGCTAATCCAGCCATCAAAGATGTCCAACCTACCGCTACAGATGATGACCATCTTTCTATCACCAAGCCAACATCAACAAATAATTTAGTTTACAGGGGAGTTAGTCAGTTTATTAAGCAACAATTGCTAATTAATCGAGCCATTCTTGAACAATCAATACCAAAAGCAAAAGAGAATAACTCCTCAGTAATTTTTGAAAATCCTGATGGTCAAGTTCCTTTTAACTCTCCCTTTTATATCGAACGTCCAGAGGTGGAAGTTAAATGTTATGAATTCATCCTCCAACCAGGGGCGTTAATCCGCATCAAAGCGCCGCAAAAGATGGGCAAAACTTCCTTAATGAGTCGCATTCTTGACCATAGTAAGCAAAAAGGGTATCGTACAGTTTCTCTGAATTTATGGAGTCAAGAAAGTCTTACTGATCTCAGTAGTTTTTTACAGGGATTTTGTGCAATTTTGAGTGAAGAATTAGGATTAGAAGAACAAATAGATAAATATTGGAAAAAGCGATTAAGCAATCAAGTAAACTGCACTAATTATTTAAAAGAATACTTATTAAAAAATATTGATACACCTCTAGTATTAGGCTTAGATGATATTGATAAAATTTTCCCTTACCCCGAAATTGCTCAAGAATTTTTTGCTCTACTCCGAGCTTGGCATGAAAACGGTAAAAACGAAGTAATTTGGCAGAAATTTCGTTTAGTAATTGCTCATTCTCAAGAAGTATATGTTTCCCTAAATGTCAATCAATCCCCCTTTAATGTAGGTTTATCTGTCGAAATAGGAGAATTTAACGCTATACAAACAAAAGAATTAGTCCAACGACATAAATTAAATTGGTCAGATACACAAATCGGACAATTAAGGGGAATGGTTGATGGTCATCCTTATTTATTAAGGACTGCTCTTTATCAATTTGCCACAGGTAATTTAACTTTAGAAAAATTCCTAAAAGTTGCTCCCACTGACGAGGGATTATTTAGAGGCTTTTTACATCCCTATCTTTCACTGTTAGAAGAAGATAAATTGTTAAAAGCAGCGTTCAAAAAAGTTATCAAGAGTGATATTCCTATTAAGTTAGACTCTGTACAAACTTTTAAATTACGCAGTCTGGGCTTAATTGAATTTAAAGGAAACGAAGTTCAATGCCTTTGTAATTTATATCGCTTTTATTTCCGAGAAGGTCTATCTGAATAATTACACCCAGCTTGAGAGGATGAACGCATCTATAATTAGCGATCGCTCCACCAGCGCCAAGTGCGATCGCACTCCTGTATCTGAACGATTAATCATTTTACTAATTTGTAGAACTGCTAAAAGATAGTGCAGATGCTTCTACCAAATGCGGATGGTGGTGTTGCCAAAAACTCAAAATCTCTTCACCAACCTGTTGAGGATAGAAGTAGTGAAAAAAATGATACCCTTCTGGGCATTCCCACAGCTTATCTTCTGGCTTCAACCAATTCAACCAGTCATGCAATACAGTTGGGTTGACTACCGGATCGCTCTTGCTACCACATACCATCATTGGCATAGAAACTCCACCTTTGGCTAAATAAACTAACTTAAATAAAGAGTGTGACGAGGGAGATTGTTCTAAATCTTTATCTAAGGCGGCTACTAACTTCTTTGTGGTATGAGGTGATTGATTTCCAAAAAGACTGCGAACGGTGCTTGCTAAAACTAGCTCACGGCTGATGCTAAAAAGTTGTCGTTGAAAGTAATAGTGAGCTTGCCAATTGTTTGCAGGTTGAGCAGCTACAGCCAGCAGGGTGAGCGATCGCACTTTTTGAGGAAATCGTCGAGCAAAGGTTAAGGCGATCGCACCACTCATCCCATGTCCCGCTAAATGCACGGGGCGATCGCGGCATTCTAAAAACTCATACAGCAACTCCACAGCTTTATCTATAGAACTAGCTTCATCTTTGGTTTGCTGGTATTCCCACTGGGCGATTCTCATATACCCACATAAGTAATCGAGTAATGGTTCATCAAAACGCTTCAAAACAGGACTAGCATTTAACCACAGAACATCAAATGAATCAGACATAAATACCTATAACTTCTAAATTATCAATTTCAGCTAAAAGGACGTTAGAAACCGCATCTACACGAGTTAAAAAACCTTGATTTTCTCTTAGTCTGCGGAGGCGGACTACCCTGTGGGTTCGCCTTTGGCGTTCTCGTAGAGTAGCCGCAAAGCGTCTATATTTGTGTAGATGCGAATTCTATTCGCCCTGACTTCCTACAAACCAAATTCTGTCTTCAACTGAGCAACCCAAGTTTTAATTCGCTCGTCCGTGAGATCGGATTGACTACCTTCATCGAGTGCTAATCCAACAAATTTGCCATTTTTTAAAGCTCTAGAATTCTCAAAGTCATATCCCTCAGTTGGCCAGTAGCCAACAGTTTTACCGCCGCGCTGAGAAATTTTTTCTTCTAGAATTCCCATCGCATCCTGAAAATTATCGGCATAGCCATATTGATCTCCATCACCAAAATAGGCAACCAGCTTACCTTTAAAATCTATTTCATCCAGATCGGATAAAAAGCTTTCCCAATCGCTCTGAAGTTGACCTATATCCCAAGTGGGAGAACCAATAATCAGCAATCTATACTCATCAAAAGTGCTAGTATCCGCTTCGTAAATGGGATGTAATGTTACAATATCGCCACCAAACTCATCCCGAATTTTTTCCGCATCAGATTCAGTGTTGCCAGTTTGAGTACCGTAGAACAGACCGATTTTTTTCGACATATTTTCACCTGATATATAGTTTTGCGATCGCCAAGATACCTATTCGCCTTGTTGAAATATATTCCCAGCTTAATGAATATCTATCTCAATAAGTCTAGAGATATCCTACCAGGATTATTGACATAATTTATCATTTATTTAAGTAAACTTTTGTAACCTATTTCATAAAAAAAACTGAAAAGGTCGGCGGCGGTTCATCCCACCCCAACTTCAAGTGCTTTACGATCTCCTCACAAAAGATTCGAGATAATTACTGATTTAAAAATCAACATCGGTAAAGGAAGGTAGAGAAAATAAGTTTTGTGTGCATTTATAAAATTAATCCAAATACTAAAAGTAGTTGTAATTCCTGTTTTAAGTGTACTTAGTTTGTTATCTGCATCAAATCAAGCACTAGCTGACTATTTAACTAGTCAGGGTTCAGGAGGTAATCACCGTTATGAATTATGGTCTACTGATGATAATAATTATTACTATTTGAAAATTTGGTCATCTGAAGCTAGTTCAAACAGTGACGCATACTCCACAACTAGATCATTCACCTCTACTAGAGAAGCTTTAATTTATTTTGATTGTAAATACGCTGGTAGACATTTACCCGAATGTCAGAATATCCAATGATAATTTTGAACCCCTCTCCAAGTATTTTGGGAGAGGTAGTGATAGCCATCCTATTTGATTTGTGAAAACTCGCAGCTGTTCACATCCCCGACTTCTTTAAGAAGTCGGGGATCTAACTTTTCACGAGTAATTCAGGATTGCTATATTTTTGAGAACATAATTCGTAGTTCGTAATTAACGCTGTGTCAACTTTACTGTCAGACCTAACCCCCAACCCCTTCCCTACGAGGGAAGGGGAGCAGAAATCAAAGCCTCTCTACGTTTCGGTGAGAGGTTTTAAGAATAAGTCGCACATTGCGTTAATTAAAAATTAAATCACGAATTACGAATTACGAATTATGCTTCGGTGGGTTGATATTCTTGTTGTCTTTCCACAAAAGTCTGAACACGGGTGCGGTAGTTTCTTACAGTCTCATCTACCCATTCGCGATCGTTGCTGTTTGCATATAAATGCACCAGTGGTTCGCTAGCATCTGGTAAAACTAATAGCCAACTGTCATCATAAGGTTGACAAATTTTCACTCCATCAATTAATTCTAGATTTTGGGCTGGGTGAGTTTCCACCAAGTAACGCATCAAAGCACCCTTGGCTGTCCACGGACAACGGACTGTATAAGTTTTATGAATTACACGGGGCAATTCCGCTCGCGCCGCAGCAAGCGATCGCTCCTGTATAGTTAACATCTCAATGATCTTCGCAATGCAGAACATGGAATCAAATCCTGGATGCAGTTGTGGGAAAATAAAACCAGTTTCTCCACTACCTCCCAGCACCACATTTGGATTTTTTTGACAAGCTTCCATTAAAGCTGTAGGGTTGGCTTTGGTGCGAATCACTCTACCATCATGACGACGAGCGACTTGTTCAATAGCACTGGAAGCATGAACTGGGACTACTACTGTTCCTCTGGGGTTAGCAGTCAAAATCATGTCTACCATCAGGGCTGTTAAAGTTTCCCCACGAATTGGGTAGCCAGATTCATCAACTAAAATGAGTTGTTCTCCATTAGCTGATACTTGCACACCAAAGTTAGCTTTTAATGCTTCCACCACATGACCTAACTGAGTTAGCAGTCCTTCGCGATCGGTGATTGACATTGCTGTTTTATTGACACTGGCATTCAATACGACTGCATCAGCACCAAATTTATCCAACATTTGGGGTAAAACTGCCCCTGATACGGCATAAACATAGTCAATCACTACTTTTGCCCGACTATTACGGAGTGTATGAACATGCAAAAGTTTCTCAAAAGCAGTGCAGTAGCGATCCATCACTTGGCTGGGGTAAGACACATCGCCAATTTCATGAATTAGCGCCCGCCGCATATCTTCTTTAAAGTAAGCTCCTTCAATTTTCTTTTCCAGGGCTTTGGAGATATTAATGCCCTTAACATCCATAAATTCAATCAGAATGTAATCAGGGCGATCCGGGTGGACTCGTACATGGATACCACCAACTACCGACATTGTGGGTATAACTGTGCGGGCGATGGGGATAGCTGTAGCATCGAGGTTTTGAATATCAATACCTACTGACATTAAACCAGCAATGAGCGATCGCGTCACCATTCGAGAAATATTACGCTGGTCACGAGAAACCGTTACCTTAGAACCAGGTTTTAAGGTAGAACCGTAAGCAGATCCCAATTTCACGGCGAATTCTGGGGTGATGTCGATATTCGCTAATCCTTGCACACCACGTTGTCCAAATAAATTCCGTTGGGCGGTGTTCCCCCAAATCAAGTTAATGTTTAAAACTGCTCCTGACTCAATCTTTTTACTCGGCCAAACGCGCACACCAGGGCTAATTTGGGCTTCTTCTCCCACCGTGGAAAGCGAACCGACAACAGCAGCTTCTAATACATGGGCGCGGCGATCTACACGAGCGCCACGGGAAATTACACAGGCAGAAAGATGTGCTTCATCGCCAATAAACGCCCCATTCCAGACTATGGGACGTTTGAGATTCGCATCAGCGCCAATAGTGACATTATCTCCAATTACGGTTCCGGCCTCAATCTGCACTCTTGCCCCGATGCGGCAATTGTCACCAATCACTGCTGGGGTTTCAATCACAGCCGTCTGGTCGATGTAAGTATTTTGACCTACCCATAACTCATGAGAAACTTCTTTGTAGGCAAAATCAAGATTTACCTTCCGATCTAATGCGTCATACTGAGCCTCCCGATAAGCATCTAAGTGACCAACATCGCACCAGTAACCTTGAGCGATGTAACCGTACATTGGTTCATCTTTTGCTAGCAATAAGGGGAATAAGTCTTTGGAAAAGTCGCATTCAGTGTTTACTGGTAGATATTCTAAAACTTCTGGTTCGAGAATGTATGTACCAGTGTTGACGGTATCGGAAAAAATTTCACTACTAGAGGGCTTTTCTAAAAATCGCCTAATTCGTGCTTCCTCATCAGTAATCACCACCCCAAACTCAATTGGGTTGGGAACTCTCGTCAAAATCAAAGTAGCTTTTGACTTATTTTGTTTATGAAATGCGATCGCAGCCGTGAGGTCAAAATCTGTTATGCTATCACCGCTAATGACTAAAAAAGTTTCATCCAGAAGTTCGGCAATGTTTTTCACACAGCCTGCTGTACCCAAAGGCTGATCTTCTTCGACGGCATAAGTCATCTGAACGCCAAAATCGCTGCCATCTTGAAAATAGTCTCGCAAGACATCAGGTAGATAATGTAGTGTCGCAATAACTTCTGTAATTTGATGTCTTTTGAGGAGATTGATTATATGTTCGGCAATTGGTCGATTTAGGATCGGTACCATCGGTTTGGGCACATCGCAAGTTAAAGGGCGAAGCCGCGTTCCCGAACCCCCTGCCATCAGTACTGCACGCATAAATACTCCTTAACTGCTTGAAAACGTGTCAGATAAATTTTCTTCTTCTTTCTCTAGTCTCCTATGGATATCGATATTTGAGGAACTTCCAGAAGATGCATCTACAT
The DNA here is from genome assembly GCF_036917465.1 of Nostoc sp. Lineage (GTDB taxonomy): Bacteria > Cyanobacteriota > Cyanobacteriia > Cyanobacteriales > Nostocaceae > Nostoc. The sequence goes on along the minus strand of NZ_JBALDL010000031.1, from coordinate 20,012 downwards.
TGGGCATTGGGGATTGGGCATTGCGCATTGGGAAGAATGAAGAATATTGCCTAGTCCCCAGTCCCCAGTCCCCAGTCCCCAGTCCCCAGTCCCTAGGCTGTTGACTTTGGGTGTTTTGAGTCAATTTCAGAGAAAATTATTTATGCTACTTTTCTTTGTTGCAAAGCGGCTGGAACAGCCGCTTTGCAACAAAAACAGGCGACACATTTTTTGCATGAAGTCTTATAGGGTAAAGGGTTCAGAGTCAACACCCTACCCAGTCCCCAGTCCCCAGTCCCCAGTCCCCAGTCCCCAGTCCCCAGTCCCCAGTCCCCAGTCCCCTAACTCTCCTGGCAATGATAAAGTTGATATTCGTAGCCGTCCACACCTGGCAAAGACTGACTATCAGATATAACGCATGTTTTGACAGCTTCTGCTACAGGGGCGTGAAAGTTTACTAGCCACAAATCAAAAGGTCGTGGTAACTTCTTTAAAGTATTTTCTAGAGCAATAGTAGAAGTATTCGGATCTCGATCTTGATGGGCAAGGAGAAACAAAGAATTTTGGGGTGATTTGGCAAGTTTCAATTCCCTAGCTACTCCCATCATTTCCCCAGTGTGTACATAAGTTTTGTGAGTGGTGGCAATTAGTACTGGTACTGGGGATGTTTGTTGAATTAGCTGCACAAACTCGTCAGGGCGATAATATTTTTGATAGCCGAGATTACAGATTACTGTGACTGCACTAAAAAATCCCATTAACCAAATTAACATCACGGCTTTTTTACCGTTTATTCCCCATTTACCTATGGTTTTTATCCCATTTTTTTCCATCAATTTCTTGGGATAATGCCAACAAACTGCGAGGCTTGCCGCTAATAAAATAACGATCGCAGGAAAGTAAACAAAGTTATATCTAGCACCTCTAGTCAGATCAATCTCCAAAAAGTACGTAAAGATCAGGAATAAAGCGATCGCACTGGTTACAATTCCAATAAACACCTGAATCATAATCCGGTTTTCTGGGTGCTGTAGCTGAATCTTGATGCCACGCAGCAAAATTGGTACTGCCCAAATAAAGAAAGTCAACATTACTATTCCAGAAGGAATCACCACCAATAGCTGTGAAGATTCAACTGGTAAGAGCGAAATCATTGCAATCAATGTTCCTAAAGCTTGAAAAATGGGGCTTAACCAATCTAGCCCAACGCGCGAACCTCGAATCCAATCGGTTAAATTACTACGATTTCTATTCTCTAAAAAGATTGGTAGCCAAATTAAACTTGCAACAATTGTACCTGTAGCAACGGCATAGATGCGCCACCAGGTAGAAGAGAAGAAAAGCGAAAATTTTTTGCTCGTCTGCAATTGAAGCCAAGCAAGAAAAATCAAAACTACAGCTTCTGTGCAGAGAGTAAGGGTGAAGAAATAATGAGTTGCAACACCTAAAGCATTAATTCCTATCCAGAAAAGTGCTATCGAAATCGGTAAAGGTGTGCGGTTTTGAATATGACGTGTAGCAATTACTAAGCAGGTAAGAGAGGCAATTACCCATAAGGCTGCCAAACTGTAATGACGCGCTTCTTGTGATAAAAAGATACCGTAGGGTGATACTGCCATCATCGCAGCAGCCAAATGTCCCACTAATGAAGAACGAAACGCTACTTTTCCTAAGACGTAAATACACGGTATGGAAGCAGCACCAATAATCGCGGGTAGCGATCGCGCCCCAAACAGTGACACTAATCCGCCAACGCTTGGAAATAATTTCATCCACAGGTGAGCTAATACAAAATACAGTGGTGGATGAGTATCTTGTGTAACTAAGTTATGAACCACATCACCAATACTAGCTGCTGGGTTTGGTTGTAGTGGTTGTAATAGAATATCAGGTGCGATCGCTTGATCTAAGGGTACTGATAAAAAAGTATTCCCCAAGCTAAATACTAAAGTGGAAAATTCATCAGTCCAAGGAGGCTTTGCAGTCAAGTTGCTTAGGCGCAAGCTGATACCGATGATTAACCATATTAAGTTTAGAAAAAGGTGAAGCCAGGAAGGTGGTAGGCGAACCTGCAAATTATGCCAATACTTGCGTTGTAAGGCAGAGTTTGAACCTACCATTTGGAGGAAATGAGTAGCATGGGCAATAATTTTTCTGTAAGAATAAAATGCACCTTGGGAAATAACTCTCATTGCCTGGCCTCACACTTATGGATTTGTTGTAGATTTGACGTTTTAGATTTTAGTTCGTTCTAAAGTCTAAAAACAAAAATCAAAATCTCAAATCCATCATTGTGACTATTTCACATCGGTAATGCGCCAGCTAAGTTTCAAATTAATCCAGAAATTCCAGACTGTAGCAATTGCGATCGCAATAAAGTTAGCAATGTAGCGGTTAGGAATCAAGAAATTGAATACTAAATTTAATATCAGTACATTCAATATCAGTCCAGCCAGACAGATGGTGTTGAATTTCAAAAACCGCTTCAGGCGTTGCTGCCATTCTTGCTGTCTGGCGCTGACATCAGCAAATGTCCAAGCGTCATTCCAAAAGAAATTATTTAAAATGGCAATTTCACCAGCAATAATTTTGCTGCGTGTCAGTGGCCAAGCTAAGGTGGTGGGATCGCTGAGTAAATAAAGAATTGCCATATCGACAAATACCCCACTCAGCCCAACCAGCCCAAAGCGGAGGAATCGACCAACGGGGAAATTGACTTTTCTACTAAATCTTCCTACTCGCCCTGTGGAAAGCCGCAACCGCACTAGATGATGGATGTAATCTATATATTGCTTCCATGTAACCTTACTCTCACCTTCTTTGCGTTCGCAGAACACATACCCAACTTCGGCAACTTGGTCTACTTTTCCGCGCCCGATTACTTCTAAGAGAATTTTATATCCGACTGGATTGAGTGTCGCATTGGCGATCGCACTCCGGCGCACCATAAAATAACCACTCATGGGGTCAGAAACTCTGCCCAGTACTCCTGGTAATATCACCAAGCCTAACAATTGAGCGCCACGAGACAAGATACGTCTAGCAACACTCCAGCTACTAACACCGCCTCCTTCAACGTGACGGCTGGCTACCGCTAAATCTGCTCCCTGCTCAACACTACGCAACAATTGCATCAGTACTTCTGGTGGATGCTGTAAATCCCCATCAATCACCCCCAACACACTTCCTGTAGCTGCTTGCCATCCGCGAATCACCGCCGAAGACAGCCCCCGTTCCTGCTGCCGTCGCATTACTCGCAATTGAGGGTATTCTTCCGTCAAAGATTGTGCTATTTCCCAAGTTCTGTCTGGGCTATCATCGTCTACCACAATTAATTCATACTTTCCTGCAATCGATTCATCCAGTAACTGAGTCAATATACTGACCACATTTTGGATGTTGTCACGCTCTTTATAAGTAGGAATTACTAGAGAAAGATCAATAGATTCAGCACTTATACCCAGATGGTTAGGGGGTAACTCTGAAATCTTTAGTGGACCAGTTGGGACTGTTAACAGCGATTTGGATGAGTTAATCTTCATAATTTCACATTACAGAACGAGGATGTGTAAAGACCCAGGCAAATAAAGCCAAACGCTTGCTGGCCCTATTGATTGAAGTCGGTTAGTCAAAATTCGATGAACAGTTTTGTTAGAGTTAGCTGTTCTGAAAAGTTTAGTAATTCCCGCACCTCAATTCAAAATATTTTTATCAACTTCATCTAAACTTTACATTTCACCACTTGTCCTTATGGTAGTGCTTGTTTCCTTACAACATAATTTTTATACTGGCAATAGATACTGTACCATTAAGTCCACAAAGTCAGCAAATATACAGTTTATTAAAACTATGTGAAGACGTTTTAGTATTAGTAAGGCTAATGTATAAGTCTAAAATTATTACTGAAACCTAAACCTTGTTTACTCGTAATATTAGATACTATAGTGTGGGTTTTATTGCTGTTGGGGTGTTAATGTCTGTTTTACATAAATATACTGTTATTGTTCCTATTAGTCTAAGCATTGCTTTGTTGGTTAGCAGTTGCACTGAAAACAAAGTCTCCCAGTGTCAGCGACTGATTCGAGTTGTGAATGCGGGAAATTCTTTGATTGATAAGAATAAAGGAACGCAAGTGATCACGAGCATACAACTGTCTAAAGATTTAGAATTTGTGACTAAATCGATTAAGGAACTGAATTTAACAGATCCCAAGCTGAAAGAATTTCAAAGCGGTTTTGTGAAAATTTTTCAAAATCTCAGTCAATTGATCGCTAAAGCGGGTAGGGCGCTTGGTGTAACCAAGACAGCAGAAGCCTCAGCATCTGGTAGAGAAAAAATCCAAAAGGCGAGAACTGAAATTGACTCAGCACTGACAACAGCTACAACGCTTGGCAAGCAGTCGGATACGTTAGTCGAGCAAATGAATAAGTATTGTAAGTAGGTAGGCGTAATTAAATATAAGATCAAACCTCACCCTCAATCCCTCTCTTTAGTAAGGGGGGTAATTAGACTTGTGTGTACACCGTAGCCGATAACAAGGAGAGGGAAGCCGGAGGCAGGGTGAGGTTTTGTATTTAATTTTACCCACTTACTTAGCCAGCCAGAATAATCTATCTGGGGCATTGGATATTGAGGATTTATAGGGGCGCACAGCTAGCTATGCGCCCCTACGATATTAGGATGTTTTCTACTGAAATTCCCTTAGCGATCGCCCCTTAAGTACCAGTAGCTTATATCACCGTTTTTTTAAGCTGCGGTGTATACACAAGTCTTTGGTGAGGTCATTTCCGGTTAAGTCTCATAGTCCCTGAGATACCTCAAGAAAGCTTTTGCTATGCAAAACCTGCCCCTTTCCTTACTAAGGAGAGGGATTAAAGATAGGACAGGGTGGGGTTTTGAGGACTTGGGAATCGGATAACTTGTGTGTACACAGGGCGGCCTTGGCAAAAGCTCTCAGGTGCCTCTGGAACTCTAGCAGGGCAAAATGAAATTAATATAATAGTCAGGACAGGGGCAACATTGTAATTAAAAAAGTCCACTAGAAGTTATTTGCAGCGTTTTTGTTGCTCAGGCTTCGTTTCAGTGGGAGATTTTACCCCGATCATTTTCTGGCTATACTAGTGATTTAAGCTGATTGATTGATAAATTTCATCTCCCTCTATGAAAGACATAAAAACTCTAAACTTTAGACATATAACTAAGTGGGTCAAATTAAATATAAAACCTCACCCTGCCTCCGGCTTCCCTCTCCAAAGTATCGGAGAGGGATTGAGGGTGAGGTTTTATCTTATATTTAATTACGCCTACCTACTTATCAATGTGCATTTCCTTTTAAGTGACACAAAAGCCTTCTCTGTTCTTAGAGTAAATAAATTTCCTTGGGGGTAAAAAATCATCAGTCAATCACTGAAGTTAACACTAACACTACAAAGAAAATCTAGATCAATCAAACGTCTTCTGAGTTAGCACCTATGAAAGAAGAATTGATAGCCAGAGTTATACAAGTATTGCGAATTAATATGAGTTGGATGACTTGGAATTTATTTCTAGCTTTTATACCTTTAGCTTTGAGTGTGTGGCTATTTCGCATGAGGCGTGGTGGCACTTGGCTTTGGTGGCTAGGATTCTTAGTTTTCTATGCTTTTTTACCAAATGCACCATATTTGTTGACCGATGTAATTCACTTGATAGATGATATCCGCACGATTCAATCGGTGTGGATGATTACTTTGGTACTAATTCCTGTGTATTTGCTAGTAATTCTAGGTGGATTTGAAGCCTATGTAATATCGTTAATTAATTGGGGTCACTATTTACATAGGATCGGCAAGAGCCAATGGATTTGGCGCGTTGAGTTGATTACCCATTTTCTCTGCGCTGTTGGTGTCTATTGGGGGCGATTTTTACGTTTCAACAGTTGGGATTTTATTACTCAACCCGATGCCGTAATAACTAAAGGAGTAGAAGAAATTCTTGGTAAACAGCCATTAGTAATTATCGCTATCAGTTTTGTGATTCTTATCGGACTGTACTGGATTATGAAACGAGTGACTTTGGGTTTTGTTAGGCAACCCAAAAATGTATATCCTATCGAGTCACAATCAACCGATACTAACACTCCAAATGCTTGATGAGTCAAGTACTTACACCTGCTTTTGCTGCCCATCAAAACACTTCGCAAACGACGGAACCCTTGGCGAAGGGGTAGGTGTAGGCTTGTCACAACAAAAACCTAAAACCTGAACAACCAGCAACTAATTTAATTCTGAACCGCTTCTAACCAAGCCAGCAAATCAGCTAAACGTAATTAAGACTTTCATAACAACCATGATTGTGTATTGTATTTAATGAAGTTTTCGTCGTGCGGCTGCTAAAATTAGGCGTTGTTCAGCACGAGCGATCGCCTGATATGTTCGCTCCACTGCTTCCGGTTCAACAGAAATGGAAGTTATCCCCCATTCCACTAATTTATCAATGATTTCTGGATAGAGGGCTGGTGCTTGACCGCAGATTGAACAAGGTATATCGGCACTTTTAGCCATTTGGATCAGTTGAGCGATCGCACTCATCACTGCTGGATGACGTTCATTAAATACTTTTCCTAGCTGTCCTTTTTCTCGATCCACTCCTAGTAATAATTGCGTCAGGTCGTTTGTACCAATAGAAATTCCGGCTGCACCCGCTTTCACATATTCCGGCAATAAAAACAGGACACTTGGCACTTCTGCCATCATCCACAATTGAAACTGCGCTACCTGAGTTAAAAGAGCTTGCTCAACTTTGCGACGGCAAAAGACAAATTCTTCGACAGTCCGCACAAAGGGTAACAGTAGATTCACATTACTGTAGCCAGCTTGCTGTACATTCGCTAAAGCTTGTAGTTCTAACTCAAATACTGCGGGATTTCGTAAATAGCTGAAAGTGCCGCGTTCACCCAACATCAACTGCGGCGAAGATTCTAAATTATCGCTCAATGATGGTAAATCCTGCGATCGCCAATCTAAAGAACGATAAAAAATTGGTCTGGGTGCAAAACCACGAGCAAACTGCATAATCTGCTCAGACCATAGCTCTAATAATTCTGCCTGACGACCACCTAAAATCCAACGATTAGGATGTTGTCCGTCTAATATATTTAATATCATCAATTCTGAGCGCAACAATCCCACCCCATCCACAGGGAAGCTTTGCACTTCTTCTATTAAACTGGACTGACTCAAGTTAACCAGTAGTTGGGTAGCAATCATGGGTAGATGAGTAGTAACAGCAGAAGAATGGAGCGCTTTGGAGTAATTTGGGGAAAGAAAATTTTCTCCTCCCAGTTTTCCACCTTCCTGTTCTCTGCCTTTTTCCATCTCCTCCTTTGAGTCTCCTTTGATTCGATAAACTTCTCCTCTGTCGCCATCAAGCAGCAGTCGTTCGCCTGTTTGAATTAAAGTTGTAGCAAATTTTGCGTTTACGACGGCTGCGATCCTTAATTCTCTAGCAAGAATGGCAGCATGGCTAGTTAATCCACCTTGTTCTGTGATAATACCAGCAACTTGGTGTAGTAATGGTAGCCAATCAGGAGTGATTGTTGGTACTACTAAAATCACTCCCTTGGGTAGTTCTTCGGGTTTCTGTTGCGAATTAGTAATTACCAGGGCAGTCGCTACAACACGTCCCCCTGCTGCTCCTAGTCCTCTGATGAAGTGTCTGTGGGGAATTACGGATTGGGAAGAACTAACTTGTGTAATGTAGAGCTTGTTAGATGTGGTTTGTTGAGCAATAGTCCATTTAATGGTAAAAGTTTTACCTAGTTCACTTACTAGTTGAGTTCCCAGAGCAATTATTTGTTGTAAATATTCTTCTTGTAAAGCGTACTGTTTTTGCTGGGCTTCCTGAAGTACGTAGGTAATCAGACAAGTATGATCTGGGGTTAGCGCTGAGTTAGGCGCGGGTTGTGAAAAAGCTTCAGGTGCTGCATCATCCACACCATAAGCCAGCATTTTATTGCCCAATTGTTGCTCAAGGACAACTCCAGTTTCCTGTTGAATGTAGTAGACATCTGGCTGGATTTCACCAAGAGATATCGCAATTCCTAATCCCCAAGTAGCCTCAATTTCCCAGCCAGAAGAGTTGGCTTGGAGCAAACCACTGGCGATCGCATTCTCAACAGGTTGCACCAAAACTGCTAGATTTATTTGTTGCAGATTAACTCCTGCCCGTTGCCAATATAGGAGACTTCTGGCACGAAATATCTGGCTCCAGGTGCGTTTTAATGCCCAAGCGATCGCTTCAGGTTCGCACTGGCAAAACACCGACTCTAGCAAACCCGATATATTCTTCATCCCTGGGTTAGCAATTGATACTGCTAAAGTAGGTCGAAGAATCAAACAGCCAGTTTGCCACTCTCTAGCTGCTTGGAAAATTGTATTCACCCACTGCTGTGGCATTGTCGCAGTCAAAATTTCTTGACGTAAGCGACTCGCCACCTGCTGAAGTTGTCGCCAATTAGTGACATCTAGGTGTAATGAAGAATGGGGTAAGTCAGCCACTAATGACTCTGAACTGTTGAGATTTTCGAGAAGTTGTCGTAAGATTTCCCCTGAAACGACAAAACCAGACACCACCGGATAGCCACGCTGGATAATTTTGCTCAAGTGAAACGCTTTGTCACCTACTTTAGCGCGGTCTTGTAGTTTAATTTGGTCTAGCCAGTAGAGTTTATCCACTCAATTTGTTAGTTGTCAGTTGTTTATTTGTACCCATAGCTATGCCCTCCTGGTACGTTATCTGTCGTTAATCCACTGACTCCTGAATCAGCACTTCTGAATAGCAATAGTTTCTAGCATTTTCGTTGAATTTATCGACTTTGTTAGTGGCTAATTGCTATTTACGCAATGTATTACTGGTAATTAGACTCCTTTGGAAATCAAATTTTTGCCTTCATTTTGCCTCACTTCTCTATAATCGGAGATTTAGTTCTTTTACGAAATTGTACATGGTGGTATCATATTTAATTATTGAGTGTATGGGTTAAATCTAGCAATTTAAGGTAAAATTTTATATCATTTAGTCATTTTAAATAGTCGAAAAAGTATTTAATAAATTTAAAAGCCATGTAATTTGCCCAAATTATGAGCATTGCCATAATTTCACAATGCAAACCTCAATTTATTTTCCAGAAAGTATATTACAGCACTTACCGAACTTATTAAGTACACTAATTGATTCAATTATCGTTGATCTGGGGTAAAAAATTTCGTAGTCAGGACTTCAGTCCTGATTTTCTAAGCACGCTTTGTGCTTACTACAAACTTTTCATTACTAGCTTGACAGACTACTAATAGCATCTCAAGTATCTCTCCCTCATAGTAGTAGGAAGTGCTGTATTGAAAAATAACCCTAATAATAAAATATATTAATTAGTCGGTCAAAAAGCATTCATGAATTAATAAAATCAAAATATGAGAGCAGCTATTGCAGTGCCTCATTGGATTAAACTCTATTAATACAAATATTACCAGTTAACCTAGTATATAGAATACTCTATACGAGACTAAGCATTGTCAAACACTTACTACCTTGCAACTAATGATTGGCTAAATATCAGCCTCAGACTATGCATTGCATTGGCTATTGGAGCAATTATCGGCTTAGAACGGCAAATTAGTGGCAAACCGGCCGGTTTAAGAACTCATACGCTAGTGAGTTTAGGTTCAGCTATATTTACCTTAATAATTATTCAAGCAGGAGGATTACAAACTACTCCTGATGCACTTAGCCGCGTTATTCAGGGGATTGCGACTGGTATAGGATTTCTCGGTGCAGGAGAAATTGTGCGCCAATCTTCTCAAGAATCACAGCGACTTGAAATTCACGGACTTACCTCAGCAGCAGCTATTTGGATCTCAGCTGCATTAGGTATTGCTGCTGGCTGTGGTTTGTGGCAGTTAGGATTGATTGCTACTCTGCTGACTTTTCTGATTCTCCACGTTTTTAAAAGGTTAGAAAAACATCATCAATAGTGAAACAGGTTGAAATCCCCATTACAAAACATAATTACGAATTACGAATTACGAATTATTAAAAAAAGGCTGTCTTTTATAGCGGTTCCCATTCAGATGCGGTACAAGATTAATCGCGTAGTGTAAGAGCATAGTACTGCCCATTAGTGTCAACTTGACGTGAAACCCTTGTGAATAAACGATCTTAAGTTCACTCACTTGCCGTCAAGATCCGCGTCACCCCACCCCGGCTTTGCTGACGCAAAATCTCCCCTCCCCGATATTTTGGAGAGGGGATTGAGGGGTGAGGTAAAACGCCTGTGGGATAAGTGTTTGAGCTTAAGTTGACACCTATAGGCACTGCCGTGCCTCTACGGGTGTAACTCACTCAACCGAGAACCGCTATATAACTTGTTATGCCCGTGAAAACTTTTTGCGTAGCTGTCCCAATGGCAACTCTATAAAGTGGTAAATTATATATGCTAATCCAAAAGAAATTAATAGAGCAATTCCTGCTTGAATAAATTTATTGAATTGGGGTAAATATGTGCCAACAGCAAAAATCACAGTGTAATGGACAAGGTACAGAGAGTAGGATAGCATACCCAAAAAGCGCATCCAATTTAAATTGAGTAGAGGGAATAATCCCCAATTGGGAAAGCGAATAGCGGTAACAAAGATGGGATATAATCCAATTCCTTGTATAGTATAACGAAAGGTTTGTTGGAACTCAGGTATGCGATATACAAATGAAAAAATAATCAAGATTATTCCTATAGGCAGCAAGAAATAGTTCAATATTTTTTTAGAATAATATTGTTCATCCAGCATGGGGTTATTATTAACTGCCAATGCACAACCGAATAAAATACTATCTACCCGAGTATCTGTCCCATAAAATATACGATCTGAAGATGCTCCAAAACCATAAACCAGAAGACACCGCCAGAGTAAGACCGCTAAACATAATCCCCAAAGAATTAGCATTTGTCTGTGTGGAGTTACATGCAGCTTACGTAGAGCCAGATACAGCAGTGGGAAAAGTAAGTAAAAGTGTTCTTCGACAGCTAGAGACCAATATACGCCACTGCCGGGAGTAGTTCCATTGCCATAAAAAATTGTATAGTAATTGTTATAGTGTAGACACTGAGACAAAAACCCTGATAAATGAATTTCTCCATGAATAAATCCTACGATAGTTAAGGCAGTTCCTAACAACAACACTAGGTAAAATGAGGGCCAAATACGCAGAACTCGTCTAGTATAAAATAATTTAAAATCAATAGCTTGATAGCGATCGTACTCTCGCCTGAGAATAGTTGTTATTAAATAGCCACTGAGAAAGAAAAATACTGTTACGCCAAAGCCTCCGGGAAAAAGCTCGGCAACTTTTGCATGGGATAAAAAGACAATTAGGAAAGCAACAGTTCTTATCCCATCGAGAGATGGTATGTAGAATTTTGAGTGTGCATTTGCATCAGCCGAAGTCTTTGGATTACTTCCAGGGGAAGATTTTAACGATTTTTCCAAGAATCTTTACTCCTTGATGGTGCGACAAAACAAGCTGAATACTTTGTGAGATAAATAATCCAGTAAGTTATTTGAGCATACCGCATTTATACAGGCACATTCTATTTTTTCTTAATTTTGATTATATAATACTCCAGACAAAGTTTTGACATAGCAGAAACTCAACTTAAGTAAAAATACTTATGATACTACCACTTGCAAGTTGTTTTGTCAAAATCCTAATTTTACCTGAGTTCGATATAAGAAATTAGCTTGAAAATTTGGTCTGATAAGCTTTCAGACCAAATGATATAGGCGCTTTCTTACAGCGATTATTGATAATTAAAGGTATTTGTTGAGAATAGAATATTTATTATCATTATAGGAGCCTTGTTGAAAACAAAGACCGAGTGTGTTTTTCAGTGAAAAGCCTTATAGATAAGGCTTTTGGGCATTTTTTTACGTCGAACTCAGGTAATTTTGATCAAATGGCAATAAAAAGAGATTTTTGGAGTCACCTCGAAAGGGCTAATCCTAAATCACGATCAATTTGGGATTATTTCTCCGGCTTTCACAAAAATAATTTGGGAAGACTTCAACCATTGGGAATCAAAAGAACCCAAGTGAGTAGTAGTAATTAGAGTTTGAAAGCGGTCTTGAATGGCATCAAGTAATTGATTTTGACGGGATAAATCAAGTTCTGCAAGAACATCATCAAGTAATAGCAATGGTGGCTCTTTGACGACTTCTTCAATTAATTGTAATTCTGCTAGTTTTAAGGCTAGAACTAGCGTTCGTTGTTGACCTTGAGAACCGTATTGACGAGCGGGTGTTTGGTTAATAGTTAATTCGATTTCGTCTCTATGAGGGCCGACAAGAGTAGTACCTTGGTGCATTTCAGCAACGGCTCGCTGTTGAATTTTTGCTAAGAAAGCTTGCTGCACTTCTTCTGGATGGTTATCTTCTGAAGGAATATTAGGCACGTAATTGATTTGCAAAATTTCTGTACTGCCGCTAATACTAGCGTGCCAAGCACTAGCAATAGGGGCTAATCTTTGTATAGCGCGATCGCGTCGTCTAATTACCCTAGTTCCTGTTGTAGCTAACTGTGCATCCCACACCGCTAGTTCTGAGTGCTGAGTAATGAGTTCTGAGTCTTGAGTTTTTTTCAAAAAGGCATTTCGCTGGCGTAAAACATGGTTATACTGCTGCAAAATGTGAGCATAAACAGGTTCTAGTTGAATTAAAAGTGTATCTAGCCAATTGCGGCGACCTTCGGGGCCGCCACGTACTAGGTCTAAATCCAAGCTAGAAAACTGGACTGCATTGATAACGCCAAGAAAATCCATTTGACGGCGGATAGATTCACCATTTATCGCAACGCTGCGGCGACCATTGCGGCGCAGGGTTAAAGTCAGTTCACTAACACCTGCTTGTCGCTCAAGGGTGGCATTAATTTGGGCTATGGCTTCCCCTTCTTGAACCAAATCGCGATCGCGGGTCATCCGGTGCGATCGCAATGTCGCCAGCAACTCTACCGCCTCCAACAAATTCGATTTTCCCTGAGCGTTATTACCTACCAAAATAGTTTTAGCAGCATTAAACTCAATCTTTTGGTCTTGGTAATTGCGAAATTGTCGGAGATTTAGAGTTTTCAGGTACATAGATGAGGATTGGGCATGGGGCATTGGGAATTGGGCATTGGTGGGACTTGTACTGAGCGTTCGCCTAGCCTCTCGTAGAGAAGTATTGGACATTGGAAAGGAGAAAGACAAACAAGAAGCAGGAGAGCAGAGGTACAGAGGAGAATAATTAATGCCTCATGCCCCATACTCAATGAATGCCCAATGCCCAATTCCCAATTCCCGATTTACACAGCCTTCTTGCCCATAATCCGCAAAAATATCTTCTCCGCTTCAATCCAGACAAACATTAAGGCACTGAAGCCAATACAAACTCCCAATTCTTGCATATTGAGATAGTGAGTACCAAAGAAATCTCGCAGGGGTGGGACATAAACTAGCATCAACTGCAAAATCGTGGTGACAACAACAGCCACTAGTACAAATATATTAGAGAAGGGATTCATCTCGATGGTCAGTCGGTTATTGGAGCGAATAGCGATCGCATGTCCCATTTGGGCAATACACAAGGTAGTAAATACCATCGTCTTCCAAGTCTCTGGATCTCCTTGATACCCAGCTGCATGGGTATGTTGATAAGCCCACCACATCAAAGCAATGCTGATAATGGCAAAAATGATCCCAATGCGAATCATATAAGAACCCAATCCCCTAGCGAAAATACTTTCACGGGGACTAAAAGGCGGACGTTGCATTACATCTGGTTCTGGAGGTTCCACAGCTAATGCCAAAGCTGGTAAACCGTCTGTCACCAAATTCATCCACAAAATTTGTAAGGGGGTAAGGGGAACGCCTCCCAAACCAATTAAGGGTGCAGCTGCAATTGTCAGAACTTCACCAATGTTACTGCCCAGGATGTATTTAATAAAGCGGCGGATATTGGTGTAAACAACTCTACCTTCCTTGGTTGCACTGACAATGGTGGCGAAGTTGTCATCAAGTAAGACCATATCGCTGGCTTCTTTACTGACATCAGTACCAGTAATACCCATTGCAATCCCAATATCAGCTTGTTTGAGGGCTGGGGCATCGTTAACACCATCCCCCGTCATCGCTACGAATCGACCCCGACGTTGCAATGCTTGGACAATTCGCAGTTTGTGTTCTGGGGAAACCCTAGCATAGATGCTCACCAGGTCAACATTTTGCTCTAGTTCTTGGTCACTCATTCGCTGCAATTCTTGACCTGTGAGAACACGTGCGCCTTCCTCAGCAATTCCCAAATCGGTAGCGATCGCTCGTGCGGTTAATTGGTGGTCGCCAGTAATCATCACTGGGCGAATTCCAGCTTCTCGGCATTCTTGCACGGCTGCCCTTACCTCTGGGCGTGGCGCATCTAGCATTCCCACTAATCCCAGCCATACCAATCCTTGCTCAGATGTTTCGTCTGAACCTTCTGGTGGAATTTCTGTGAGGGGTTTGTAGGCAAAACCTAACACCCGCAGACCTTTACTCGCCTTAAGGTCATTTTCTGCCAAAATGTTCTGGCGTTGTGCTTCAGTCACGGGGGCTGTGTCATCGCCCAAATGAATCTGAGTACAACGTGCCAAGATTAACTCTGGAGAGCCTTTGGTAAACATTAAGTAAGGTTCAGATTGGAGAAAACCAGCGTTCACCTTTGGTGTGCCGGAGGCATTCGCTGGATCAATGCCTCTCGAAGATGCTTCACCTGTAGCAACTCCCTCTACCTGAGTAATCACGCTCATCCGCTTGCGTTCTGAGGAAAAGGGAAACTCCCTAACTCTGGGTAATTTACTGTTCCACTGGTCTTTTTCGATTCCAGCTTTTCCCGCCAGTGTTAACAATGCCCCCTCTGTCGGATCTCCCAAAATCGCCCATTCGCCTTGTTCTTTTTGCAACACAGAGTCATTACAAATAGCACAGGCGACTGACAAGGCTGCAATTTCTGGAGAGTCCTCTAAGGAAACTTTTTGACCATCTAACTGAAAGTCTCCTGTGGGAGTATAACCTTCGCCGGTGACGCGAAAAGTTTTGTTATTGGTAAAAACCGATTGCACCACCATTTTATTTTGCGTCAGTGTACCGGTTTTATCCGAACAGATGGTGGTTACAGAACCCAAAGTTTCCACTGCTGGCAATTTGCGAATCAAGGCATTTTGGCGTACCATTCGCTGGGTTCCCAGTGCCAGAGTTACGGTAATTACAGCAGGTAAACCTTCTGGTACCACAGCAACCGCCATACTCAAGGAAACTTCCAAGAGTTCTTGGATGTTTTTAAAACCTCTGTCCTTGATGACACCACCGACGACGACGATCGCCACCAGAATTAAAGAACCCGTAACTAGGACGTTACCCAGTTGAGTCATCCGTTGCTGTAACGGCGTAGGTTCGCTTTCCACCGCTTGCAACATGGTGGCAATTTTGCCTAATTCTGTTGTCATTCCGGTGTTAGTCACCAGAACTTTGCCGCGTCCTTGGACTACTTCGGTTCCTTGAAAGACGACATTTAGGCGATCGCCTAATGATGTTTCCTCCGGCAATTTTAGTGATGCCTGTTTATTCACCGCTTCGGCTTCACCAGTCAATGCCGACTCACGTATTTGTAAATTAGACTGTTCTATCAAACGTCCATCTGCGGCTATTTGCATCCCAGCTTCTAGCAGCATTACATCCCCTGGCACTAGTTCCTTGGCTGCTATCTCCACCAGTCTAGCGTCGCGGATGACTCGCACTAAGGGAGAGGTCATTTTTTTCAAAGCTGCCAAGGCTTTTTCGGCACGGCTTTCTTGGACATAGCCTAGTATGCCATTGAGGATGACAATTGCTAAAATAGCGATCGTATCTTTAAATGGCACTTCACCTGGCTTCAAATGGCCTGACTGCAAACGCATCAGGTCTAAAAACCCAGAAATCAGGGCTACGCCAATCAGCATCAACAACATAATGTTCTTGAACTGATCCAGCAAAATTTCCCAAGTACTACGCCCAGCAGTTTCTTCAAGTTCGTTGGGGCCGTACTTTTGCAACCTCTCTTCAATTTCTTGGGGTGTTAAGCCACTGTCTGCATTACTATCGAGCAGGTCTAGCGCTTTATCAACTTCTAAACTATGCCAAACGGCGGCACCTTCAGGCAGAGAATTAGCAGACATCGTGTAGGTCACAGCAAATGGTTACAAAATTCGATCATAATTTAGTGATGGCAGGAATTGCATCTCCTAAAGTTACATTAAGGCGATCGCCCAGTTATATGAATGTATATGTAATTCTTAAGATTTGTAAATTCCTCCTAGCTTGACATAGTATTATTTCTCACGAAAGAGTTAATCGCAACATATTTTACCGATAATTTTGAGTAATAGAGCTTTAAAGCTTTGTTACAGAGGATATGCCACAATTAATTTTAGGCTGCCATTCCTTGCATTTATATCCTGTAGTCAATAGCCAGGATGCATGGCACGATTGCATTTCTCTATTTTTAATTTTGCGGAAAGTTGAGCCAGTCCTTTGTGTATTTCGCTACTCTAGTAAACTGGAGTGCCATTAGGGTTTCTTGATCTAGCAAACTTTTCCAGCCGAATTTTGAATTTGGAATTACCCAGGCGTGCTAAACCATTCAACAAATATGCTTAATATGAGTTTTGCACTTCCCACGACCGTTAGCCAGATGTTTGGGCAAAAAACAATTCGACCGCTTACTGCTGCTACCCTGTGTGGCATTACTTTCATTAAAGATAGACTTATTGCCATTGATAGTATTAAAGGGCATCTACTGGAGATCGATCCCACCTCTGACAACAGCAAAATTATCAACCCCCATCAAGTTAAAGAATTTACCGATGTGACTGGGATAGCTGTGTGGGAGGATACCCTCTGGGTGAGCCGCGAAAATAGTGTTTACTTTTGCAAACTCAATGCCTTGGGTTTAGAACATTTTGTGACATTGCCTTATCAGGCTGATGGTGTTGCTGTTTGGGAAACAACAGTTTATGTCAGTTCCCAAAGGCTCGGCTACATTCTGATTTATGACCGCGAAACCCGAAAAGAGATTACCAGATTTTATGCCCCTGGAGTTGGGATAGAGAATTTGGCAGTGACTCAGGAAATGCTCTGGATTTGCGATCGCACCGAACAATCAGTTTACGCGATGGACAGGGCCACGGGAGAGCTGCAATTTAGTGTTCTAACACCTTTTGAATGTCCAACAGGCATTGCAATCCATAAAAATGGCGAAACAGGCAAAGAAACAATCTATGTCGCTTATGCCTCAGAGGAGGCTTATATTCGGGATAATCCCAATGCCGATCCGAGTTATGAGCTAACGTTCCGCGATCGCACTTTCATTCATCCCCTGTATTATCATTACCAGCCAGATAAGCGCTACGCTCTTTCTAACGGCTATCTGATTGAAATGTCTTATGCCGAGGAAATTGCCCCTTTAGACGAGGTTTATTTACCTGATGTAGAATGGCGCATCGCTCTACCATCAGAAACTGAGCGTCAAAAGGTAAAACACGTTGAACCAATTGGTATACCCTTTACTGAAGAAGTCGTAGAAGGGCAACGCGTAGCAGTCTTCAAATTTGATTCTCTTGCTCCAGGAGAACGACATATATTTGGCTGGAAAGCACTTTTGGAAGTTCGAGGAATTAAGTATCGCATCACACCCAGAGATGTAGAAGATATACCCGAACTTTCCCCAGAATTACAAACGCGCTACTTAGTAGATGACGACGATTTATCAATGGATACTCCCATTGTTCGCCGTGGTGCTAGAGAAGCCATTGGTTCTGAAACCAATGTGTTGCGGAAAATGCACAGCATTCGTAATTACGTCTACGATCAGTTATCTTACGGTATCAAACCTTACATTGACACACCAGATATAGTTTTAGAACGGGGCGTTGGTTCCTGTGGCGAATATGTAGGCGTTTTACTTGCCCTATCTCGTTTAAATGGCATCCCCTGCCGGACTGTCGGTAGGTACAAATGCCCTGCCCATAGTGACTTACTAGGAGTGCCGCTACAACCCGACTTTAATCATGTTTGGCTGGAATTCTACGTCCCGAATATTGGTTGGTTGCCAATGGAATCAAATCCTGACGATATCGGTGAAGGTGGCCCTTATCCGACGCGCTTTTTTATGGGTTTATGCTGGTATCACATTGAAATTGGCAAAGGTATCACCTTTGAAACCGTCACAAGCAAAGGTGCGCGGTTAAGCAAAGAAGATATCCCCATCGGTGATTTGGCGATTAATCATATTCGGTTCACAATTCTTAAAGAACTGCCGCCCTTTTAAATTAGGGCATTGGGAAAAGAACCCTGAAAAAGTAGGGTGTGTTATGCCATAGGCTAACGCACCTTAATACTCTCTGCTTAACCACAATTTTCGTCTACTTCTCAACTCTTGTTCCTATTCAAGTATTCTTCAAATAATTCAAAAAATTTCTGTAGTGCCTCATTGACCTGAGTTAATTCCATATTTTTCTTGAACCCATGATTGAAAACCTTCAAATTCTCTTTCTGGCTCAGTTGGAGGTACGCCAACTTCTCTTCGAGCAAAACTATATCCTCATAAAAGCATATCTAGTCTAATAATTGAACTAGTTCCTAGATACATTCCTGGTCTTTTCTTTATAGCACCTAAAATCTCCTTGTAAATATCAAACTGAGGAAACATCAAATCCTGACGAAGCCTAAAAATGTCTTCACTTTCTTGCTTTTTTGAATTATTTTTCTGCTTTATGAACTTTTCAAATAATTCAAAAAAATTATAGAAAGCATCTTTTTCACTACTAGAACGAAACAGAATTATCTGAAGCCAAGATTGAGTTGTATTAATTTTTGCTCTTTCTTGCATCCATTCATTAAATCCTTCCATTGGGTAGCCTTCGGGAGTTAATCCTAAGTTACTTAGTTGACTTAAATACCCCCCCAACAAAGAAATCAAGGCAAGTAATTGATGGCTTATCTATGTATATAACTGGGTTATTTTTAATCTCTTGGAGAAGTCTAGAGAAATTATTCATATTGATTACTTCAATTTAATCTAGCGAATAGGGTGTGTTATGCCGTAGGCTAACACACCTTAATACTCTTTGCTTAATCACTATTTTAGTCTACTTCTGAACTCTTGTTCCTATTCAAGTATTCTTCAAACAATTCAAAAAATTTCTCTAGTGCCTCGGACTCGTCTAGAGAATAGAAAAGGATTATCTTAGACCATGACTGACCTGACTTAATTCCATATTTTTCTTCAATCCATGATTGAAAACCTTCAAATTCTCTTTCCTGGTAAGTTAGGGGTAAACCAACTTCTCTTTGAGCTAGACTATATCCTCGTAGAAGCATATCTAGCTTAGTAATGGAATTATTACCTAAGTACATTCCAGGTCTTTTCTTAATACTACCCAGAAGCTCATAGAGAGGACGTACAGAAATTCTCAAATCATTACCAGAATAGTTAAGACTTCTTCCATTCTCATCTTTTTTTGAACTCTCGTCATGTTTTAAAAACCTTTCAAACAGTTCAAAAAAACTATGGAAAGCATTTTTCTCACTACCACAGGAAAATATAAGTATCCCAGCCCATGATTGTGAAACATTAGTTTTTTCTCTTTTTTGTATCCACTCTTGAAAGCCTTCAATTCCAGAACCTTCTCTATCTAATCCCATCTCAGTTCGAGTACTTAAATACCCAATTAGGAATGAATGGAGATAAGTAATTGATGGCTTCTCTAAATACATGACTGGGTTATCTTTAATATCTTGAAGAAGTCTAATGAGATTATTCATATTGATTATCTCCACTTTGATTTAGAATAAATATCCTGATGCAGAAGTGTTGAATGTTAAGAAAAATCTGATAAAAATAACCCAAAATATGGTAGTTTTGGGCGAATGCTTAAAATATATTAGTTTGATTGTGATT
>NZ_JBALDL010000030.1:0-95611 GCF_036917465.1 Nostoc sp. | reverse complement strand
GATAGTGTTAAATTAGGGGGCATCGAACCCCCTAATTTAACCGTGCTTACATCCCCGCCCACGAGGGGACGGGGTTTTACACACGTTCAATAAAATCGAAGGGTAAAGCATCACTTGCGATCGCATCCATTACTGTTTGCAATTCTGGCGATAAAGTTGGTAAACTTAACTGTTCTGGCGCTGTAGAAGTCTCGACTCCATCAATTTGTGGTATTGCTCCCAGCATTGTTAACAGTTCATCTAGTTCCTTGAGAATGAAAGAAGCCCCCTGATTCAGTAACTTTAAGCACCCTTGGGATGGATGATCGTCCAGTCTCCCAGGTAATGCATAGACATCTCTACCAAATTCATTTGCGTAGGTAGCTGTAATTAAAGCACCAGATTTGATCGGCGCTTCCATTACCAGGATAGCGCGGCTTAAACCTGCAATAATTCGGTTGCGACGGGGAAAATGGGTGCGATCGGGTGGGGTTTTTGTGGGGTACTCACTCACAACTAAGCCAGCCGTCAAAATTTGTTTGTATAAATCACGATTTTTATGGGGATAGATAACATCTACGCCAGTTCCCAAAACTGCGATCGTGCGTCCACCTGCTTTCATAGCGGCGATGTGGCTTTCTGTGTCAATTCCCTCTGCCATCCCAGAAACAACTGTAAAGCCATTTTTAGCCAAAGCTGTGCTAATTTGGCGAGTCCAACGGATGCCATATTCTGAGGGTTGGCGTGTACCGACAATGCCAACCATCGGTTTTTGTCCGAGATTTTCTTGAAGTTCGACTTCACCACGATAGTACAAAATCGGCGGTGGACTCGGAGTTTCTAATAGTAAGCGGGGATAATCTGCATCTGCTGGTGTCCAGAAATGGGAATTTTCCTGCTGATGCTTAGTGAATAGTTGTTCTGGATGCAAACGCGATCGCTGTTGTACTACTTTTTCTAATGTTTGCAAACCAAAACCCTCTACTTCTGCTAACTCTACTTTGGTAGCATTCCAAGCAGTTGCCAGCGTGCCAAAATGCTGTTGCAGCCGTCGCAGTAATACCGGGCCAATTCCCGAAATTTGCGCCCAAGCTAGCCAATATGCACCTTCTTCGACCACGTTTCCATCCTCACACCGTACTCTGATTGAGTATTCCCAAATTAGTCCTGGCTGTTGATGTCAAGGATGAGCAAAGGAGCAATATATAAGATTACTATTAGATTTTTGAAAAAATCTAATAGCTTGAGATGGTGGGTTACGCTATCGCTAACACAACGCCAGGTTGCTCAAGTCGGGAAACCCGCCCACGCGACTGGCTCCCCTACGTATCTTTTCAGAAATCAAATATGAGTCCTATATAAGTCGTATAGACATACTTACACGCTGAAGTAGATAAAAGCTGCGCGGATCGCAATGAACCACACTGCGAGGGTGGCGAATAGGTAGAGGTAGAAGCGAAGCATGATGAGATTGAATGTACAATGGACGATGCTATGCAATGCTCGAAATCCAACAAAAACCCATGCGGCATTCACATAGATTGCATCCACCTGCTTGGTGATGAAGAGGTATAGCACAAGCACATAAAAAAGTACCGGAATCTCGAATAGGTTCTTTAGATTATCTGATGGATTGGATACCCCAGGTGGCCATATATGCACGACTGTCCCAGGTGCAGCTAGGTCTTGCGGGCGGATCTTTTGACTTGTAATGAACCCAATCCGGCGGATGTACATATATACCCAGACAAGGACTGTCAAAAAAACTGTTGCGAAGAAGGGGCCAAAGACTGCATCTTGTGTCATTTCTACCTCTTAAACTTGCTGATTTTGCTGATGCTAATATTAGGCTGAGTACTTTAATGCTTCTAGACCTCGATCGGGTACACTTCAGACCACTTAACCTATGACAAGTTCTTTGGAGCTTCTGTTTGAAGCCATCAACCAAGCCGATAGCGAACGTGATATGCGATCGCAAATTGTGCCAAAAATTGGTGAGTATTTTGCAGCAAAACGATGGGGGATTTTTTTCTTCGCTCAACTCCCCTTTGGATATCCAAATCTTCAGAAAATCCTGAAAATTGCCCTCTCAATCGACCATAATCCTGTAGCGCGTTATTTAGTGGAGCGTCATGCTCCTGTCCACGAAGCATTAGTAACATCACCCAAAGCTTGGAAATTAATCTGTCCCCGTGCGGATCATTGGCATGTGATGGCGGGGCCTATTATCAATCGCGGTCAATTAGTGGGTGTAGTAGGCTGTACGCGAGAAAAGTCAATGCCTCCCTTTGATACCGAAAACTTAGTCGATTTAAGTGCCATCTGTTTGCACTTATCTGTTTGGGCGGCGACAGTGAGTTCACGAAATGTTTCCGTTGGCGAATCACATCCAACGGGTATAGATAAGTGGCAACATTCCCCTTCTAAAAACAATCGCTTAACGCTTCGTGAATTAGAGATTGCAAAGTTGGTTGCTTTGGGGCGAACTAATGCAGAAATTGGGAGTGAACTTTGGATTACTGAAAATTCTGTGAAGCAAGCCTTAAAGCGAATGTTCCGTAAGCTTGAGGTTTCATCGCGTGCAGAAATGGTTGCACAACTTTTAGCTCCGAGACATAATTCGCCAGAAAGAAACTTAGTTTCCTTGCAAAGAGACAAAATACCCTAAAGATAAATTCCCAATTCCCCTTGACTTTTGACTCTTGACTCTTGAGTATTAACTATTGACTATCTTCTTATCTATCTTCTGTAATGAAATATTTCTATCGTTTTTTAATATGCCTATCTGGGTGCTTAATATTTTTACTAGTGCATAGTGGACTTGGTTTGTTGCCGAGTTTGGCTGCTGAGAAAGTTACTGTCAGATACGGGTTGTTTGAGCGATCAATCCCGGTGGCAGATATCCGTAGCTATAGCGAGACACAAAAGGCTTCTAGCGATCTAAAATCTTTCTTAGATTACCTCAGCACCGAGGAGAAACAGAAGTTTCAAGAGACGCTTCAGGTAAAAATGTCTCTTGACATTGTGGCTTTAGATAAGCTGATAAATACAGGTGTGGGCAAGCAAATTTTATCTTTTGCATCCACTGCGATCGCCCGTCGCGATCAAGCCAGTATCCAAGCCCTACGATCTGCCATTATCATCGGAGCAAAATCACCAGAAGGTTTAGGAGTAGTTAGCTTTCTCGAAGCATATCCCAGTAATCAACTAGTTGTTGATGTGTCAAAAATTTCTAAGCTAGTCGGACTGGCAAATTCCTCTTCTAGTGCTGCTGATGTACCTCCAAAGGACAATGTAAGTTCTTCACCTTTAGGTAAAATTGCCCTGCAATATCAGATACTAGCCGCCCAAGATAAACAGTTTTCCGGTTGCTTATTTGGTGATTCTGTTTCGGCTGAACTTGGTAATACCCTTGGGAGTGGTACTTTTAATTTTGGGTTAAATGGTCTGAGTACAATTTCATTACAGCACTTACGGCAGCTATGAGGTACATTCTCAAAGCTGAAAGCTATGATAGAAGAGGGGCAAGAGGAAAACTGTATTGCATAATAGCCGGAAGCGCTGTACTGGAACAACTTAAAACTTTAATTCCTACGAAGGTTAAATGTGAAAAAGCGATTATTGCCATAGGTGGAAATGATGCTTGGTATGGAATTAGCGACGAGTTGTTTACCAAAAATCTCCAAGAAGCGATCGCACTGATCAGAACAATGGGGAATAAAGAGATTTTTCTGATTCCAGCTTTTTATTCAACAGTTGCAGCAAGTTTAGATCCAACTGTATCGGCCCCACTTCCTAAAGTTGAAAAAATTAATGTTCTAATTAATCAAGTTGCTGAAAAAGAAAAAGTGCCAGTTGCAGCAGCTGGATTAGCACCATTATATGAAAATAATGTTCTTAAAGAAAATTTAACTAGTGATGGCGATCATCTGAATGCAGAGGGGCTAAAAATTTATCGGCAAGCATTATTACAAATTTTGCAAAAGTAATAGCCCTTCTGGATACTAGGAAAAAGTTGTTTAAATATTTGGTAATGGGTAAAAGCCTGCACTATAATTTTTCCATTTTGCACCCAATCCCCTTTACCTAATCTTCCCTCAGTTGAGGAACTATCCAGTTTTTTGTTTTCAAAATACGTTTAACATCATTGTAATTTATGGGTGCATAATTATGGCAATCTACCCCCACGTCAAAAGATAAAGACATGGAATCGTCAGGTAGTTGACCATGTGAGTGTCCGTAAAGATGACAAGTACCGTAGTGAGAAGCTTGCCAAACTCTCATAGCATAGTGCAACAGAACGATTAATTGTCTGCCTTGATATGCCTCAGAATCTGGCATTGTCAACTCGTAATAATCTTTGATCCACTCAAAACGGTCTTTACAAGCCTCGGCTGCTTTATCGTGATTGCCACGAATCAGATATATTTTACCGTTAAGCCGTTGAAGAATTTTCTGTAATTTCTGAGGAGAACACAGTCCAACATCTCCTACATGATACACTTCATCATCAGCAGAGACTTTGCTGTTCCAGTTCTCAATTAATGCTTTATCCATCTCCTCAACAGAAGAAAACGGTCTTTCTGTGTACTCTAAGATTTTTTTATGCCCGAAATGAGTATCAGCAGTAAACCAAATCATCATTGAACCTATTTTGTTAGGGTATTTTTGAAAAATTCTAAAGGTAACTCCTGGTAGGATAGCTCAACTTTATCCATTTTTCGCTAATAACGCAGCCAAATTATGAACTATGAATTATTACTTTTAGGCTTTCCAATTCCAAACTCGTGCATAAATATAAGCAATGCCTTCATCAAGAATTGTCCGCACACCTTGGCTAGAATCCCACCATTTGTTTGGCTCATAATCTTGGGTTTGAGCAGCGATCGCACCAACTTGGACGTGAGGTGTAAGTAGTTTTTTGAACAAGAACCAACTTCTTCGGGTGTGAACATCCAAAGAAAAAAGATTAATTGATTGTAGTTTTAAATTTGAATTAGATAGCCAGCGATTAAATTCAGCAGCAGATGCATAACTACGATCCTTAATTACCGTAGGTGTTGGAACGGCTACCACCTTCTCTGATTCTAAACCTAGCTTCTTGAAGGTAGCAGCTGAAACTTCTGCAAAGTTCTTATATTCACTAAGAAAATTTCCTTTTTCTATTGAGCCTCCCGTGGTAATTAATAGACGATAAGAGCCAGTTTTAAATTCAATCAGAGCTTGTTGTATGGCATAATCTGGTAGCCATCCTTCAACAACCAATGCTTCTGCTGATTTGATCGGGGAAGTCACGGCGAGAAATGAGTGTACATGAGTAATAGTGAAAAATATTAAATAAGCAATCAAAGCGATCGCAATCGCCCACCCCTGAGCCGTAAGTGTCCACATTTCTTGGCGTTTTATTAGTTTGATTTTTGGAAATTTTTGACACCGACGATTTTTTGCGTGCATTAAACTTTAGCTAAACGTTGTTCTTTCAAGTAAGTAAATACAGATTTATCCCCAATATCAGCAGGAATTTCTTGTACTGTTTTTCGTAGAGCAAACACTAAAAACAACGTTGCCCAAATTCCTAATAAAACACTTTCGCCCTGAGTTGGCAAAATTCCCACCAAATGTCCTAACAATAGTACTGGTACTATTGGCGTTAATACTTTGGTTTCTAAGCGATTGAAACAAACAGCCTCTTTAAAATAAATTCCTGTCAAAGCAACGAAGATAAAACCAACTCCAAATAAGGTCAGAGGCTGATTGTAAACAGTCAAAGCTAAAGGTTCAGTACTAGAGATTGCCAGAATTACTGATGCGATAGTACCGATCGCCCAAAAAACTTGCAACATTCGGTGCAGTGATGCCATGTATATATGAATGGTAAATAAACTTACACCAAGAGCGAGAATAAAACAAGCATATAAAGGTGTAAGTGCAGTTATAATCGGGTTTTTGTACAAAACCAAAGCGCTGCCTATGGCAAAGCTCAGTGCTGCTACCATTAACCCAGCGCGGTAGATAATTACGCTAGTGCGATCGCTCTGAGTAATTGTAAATTCCCCAAACTGACCTTGATAAACTTCTGCTGGAGGTAATGTTTGCGTAGTCATAGTTAAAAATATCGTTACGATTTACTAATAGAGTACAACGGGAAATTCCTGAAGGCTTACTTTTATTATCGATAACCAGATGAACTTGTGTCACAATCACTAAACTCTGAAGCCATTTTTGTAGTACTCGTTGACTTTGCAGACGCAGTAGCTGAGGAATTATCTCTACCATTTGACCACATTTTTTTGGAGAGCGAAAGACATAGAAACTAGCAAAGCAAAGCATAAAATCCAGTTACCATCTCAATCAACCAGACTAATAAGGGGATTTTGCCCCTTGGTAAAGGTAGGCAAACTTTCGCCACCATGTACTAGTAATTAGCAGTGGTTTCTATAGTCCCTAGTTTAGCTGAGGACTTGATTTTAAAATTGGACTTTAGTTCTAGACACTAGATATTGACAAATTTAAAATTTGGTGGAGATAAAAATTTGCTAATCAGATAAGCCTATAGCTAAAAGTAAGATGAGCGATCGCATTTGTTTAAGGAATTGCAAGAGTGGAGATTATTGTTTGGTTTGTCGTTGAGGATGGGCGATCGCTTGAGAAAAGGATCTCCACTTAAGTCGGCAGCGATGCCTGCGGCGGTAAACTACGCAATCAGATAAACTATATAATTTGGATCAAAAATACGCCTTGGCATAGAGGTAGGCGAGATGAGCGATATCCAAAGACAAGCCGCTTTGCGTCCAGGCGCATTTGGGCGATCTACTTTTTCAAATCCGTCCCTTGTCTCACCAACAACTCCAACACTGGCAAATCCAGTGCGCGGTTTTGGCATTGCAAATAACTCTCCGATTACAAACATCCTCTCAGGTATCAACCGACCTACAAGCAGCCCAGTCTAATGGGGAACAATCATTAAAAACACAAGTTATCAAAATAAAAGCCAGTTCATGACATTAGTTCCATAGCGTTGCACCGTCCACAGACAAAACTCACGGTTGGAGAACCAGGAGATCAGTATGAGCAGGAAGCCGATAGGGTAGCTAATCGAGTTATGTCTAATGCCTAATACTGCTGTGCAACCGGAGATCGCACCAGAAGAACAAACTCAAGAAGAGGAAATACAAACCAAACCTTCATTGCAACGCGCTATGAGTGGCAACTTGCAGGCTGGGGAAAATATTTTTGAGCGATCGCAATTCACCCCTAAAATCAAGCTATCATCAGATATTGTGGAATTTCCCCGTGTAACTCAATAGCATCTATGACTGCTTCTCACTCTGAAACTCCATCTACCAAACCCGACGCAAGTACTTTTATTTCTGACCATCAACAGGTCGATCGCAGTAAGCTAAGTCAAATGTACTTGCACTATGTCGAGACGAAGGATAAATATCCTCACGCGGTGTTGCTGTATCGGGTGGGAGATTTCTTTGAATGCTATTTCCAAGATGCTGTCAAACTAGCGCAAGAATTAGAATTAGTCCTCACTAGCAAGCAAGCTGGCGAACAGGGACGAGTGGCCATGTCTGGTGTTCCGCATCATGCTTGGGAACGCTACACTACAATGCTGGTCGAAAAAGGCTATGCAGTGGTAATATGCGACCAAGTAGAAGATGCTTCTGAAGCTGCTGGTAGATTGGTGCGGCGGGAAGTAACGCGCATTCTTACCCCTGGTACTTTGCTAGAAGAGGGAATGCTGAAATCAAGTCGCAATAATTACCTTGCAGCAGTAGTAATTGCCGCAAATCATTGGGGTTTAGCTTATGCAGACATCTCCACAGGGGAATTTCTCACAACTCAAGATAGTGATTTAGAACACTTGACCCAAGAATTAATGCGCTTGCAACCTTCAGAGGTATTAGTTCCGACAAATGCGCCTGATTTGGGTAGCTTGCTACGTCCGGGGGAAACTTCGCCCCATCTACCGGAGTGTTTGCCACCATCATTTTGTTATAGTTTGCGATCGCAAGTTCCATTTTCTCAAGGAGAAGCTAGACCTAGATTATTGCAGAAATTTAAGGTGCGATCGCTCGAAGGACTCGGTTGCGATAATCTTCCCCTCGCTGTCCGTGCGGCTGGCGGTCTTATTGAATATCTGGAAGATACTCAAAAAGAAAACCAAGTTCCCCTGCAAAGACTCCGCACCTATACTGTCACTGACTATTTAATTGTTGATAGTCAAACCCGCCGTAATCTGGAAATTACTCAAACCGTCCGAGATGGAACTTTTCACGGTTCCCTACTCTGGTCATTAGATAGAACTAGTACAGCAATGGGTGGGCGGGCTTTGCGGCGGTGGTTATTGCAACCATTACTCGATATTAAAGGTATTGGGGCACGTCTCGATACCATCCAAGAATTGATGGAAAATACACCTCTGCGTCAAGATTTGCGGCAGTTGTTACGCCAAATTTATGATTTAGAACGTCTCACCGGAAGGGCGGGTTCTGGTACAGCTAATGCTAGAGATTTAGTAGCTTTGGCAGATTCCCTCTCACGTTTACCAGAATTATCTCACTTGGTAACTGAAGCGCGTTCTCCATTTCTCAAAGCTTTACAAAAAGTCCCAAGTGTGTTGGAAGAATTGGCACAAAAGTTACACGCCCATCTTGTGGAGTCGCCACCCATATTAATTAAAGAAGGCGGATTGATTCGCCCTAGTGTAAATCCCCTGTTGGATGAGAGAAAAGCAACTGTAGAAGCAGACCAGCAATGGATTGCCAACTTAGAAGTTGATGAGAGGGCTAAGACGGGAATTTCGACACTGAAGGTAGGATTTAACAAAACCTTTGGTTATTACATCAGCATTTCCCGCACCAAAGCTGACCAAGTACCGGCTAATTACATTCGCAAGCAAACTCTGACCAATGAGGAACGTTACATCACCCCAGATTTGAAGGAACGAGAAGCCCGAATTCTCACAGCACGGGATGATTTAAATCAGTTGGAGTATGAGATTTTTACAGCGTTGCGAGAAGAAGTCGCGCAAGAGGCGGAAGTAATTCGTAATTTATCTCGTGCAGTGGCGGCGGCAGATGTATTGTGTGGTTTAGCTGAGTTGGCAGTGCATCAAGGTTATTGTCGTCCAGAAATGTTGCCAGGAAGGGAGATAAATATTGTTGATGGTCGTCATCCGGTGGTGGAACAGTCTTTACCTGCGGGTTTCTTTGTGCCGAATTCGACGCAATTGGGTCAAGAGTCATTAGTCATTAGTCATTTATCATTACCAGATGACCAAGAACAAATGACAAATGACAATCCCGATTTGATTATTCTTACCGGGCCAAACGCTAGTGGCAAAAGTTGTTATTTGCGTCAGGTGGGATTGATTCAGTTAATGGCGCAGATTGGTAGTTTTGTACCAGCTAGGTTTGCTAGATTGGGAATATGCGATCGCATTTTCACCCGTGTAGGGGCAGTAGACGATCTTGCAACTGGTCAATCTACCTTCATGGTGGAAATGAATGAAACGGCGAATATTCTCAACCATGCCACATCTAGGTCGCTAGTTTTATTAGATGAAATTGGTCGAGGAACGGCAACATTTGATGGTCTTTCCATAGCTTGGGCGGTAGCAGAATATATCGCAGTGGATATTCGGGCGCGAACAATTTTTGCTACTCACTACCATGAATTGAATGAGCTAGCTAGCATTGTACCGAATGTGGCTAATTATCAAGTGACGGTAAAAGAATTGCCCGATCAAATTATCTTTTTGCACCAAGTCCAACCGGGAGGCGCTGATAAGTCTTACGGTATTGAAGCCGGAAGATTAGCAGGTTTACCAGCAGTTGTGATTCAACGAGCTAAACAAGTTATGGGGCAAATTGAGAAACATAGTAAGATTGCGATGGGACTGCAAAATTTGGATTAAATGTACATTAACTAATTATTTGTCACTGTTAACAGATTAATGTCATTTTCAACAAATTTTTTGTCTTCAAATTGTGTTGGCTAACTATTAATAAAATAATCTCATTAGACTTTTCAGCGTGATGTGTTATGTGATGTATAAAACTTGGCACACGATAACACATGTCCTTATATTTAGTTTATAGTATATTTGTACTATGCAAGTTAGATGATGAGGTTCAAACAAGGTATGCAGTTCAAGGAAAATGTCGAAACCCTTTACAGAATCAGGTTTACACTAACTTTCAAGATAATCTGACAATCTTTACAAATAGATTAAAACTCTTATCACATTAAGATTTAAAATTAAAATATCAGCGATTCACCCCAAGACTGAATTTACCCGTAGTATAATGCAGAATCCGCTACATTCAACTTGGGGGGAGCTTTGCGTTTTTACTTCAAGAAAAAGAAACTCGAAGCACTTTACACAGAAGAAAAAGATGCTCATAAATACCCCGGTGTGGTTGATGACTTTTTTGAAGTCATGGCGATTATTGATGCTGCTGTAGACGAGCGAGAGTTATATGCTCTAAAAGGGTTGAGATTTGAGAAACTCAAAGGTAAACGAGGAAAACAAGGACAACGTTCTTTACGTTTAAATGACCAGTGGCGTTTAATCGTGACAGTGGATGAGGATGAACAGGGACATTACCTCACAATAATCGATATCGAAGATTACCACTAACCGGAGCAGCAGGGGAGACAGCAATATGAGCCAGAAGCTAACACCAGCAAGAGTACCAACACCAGGAAAAATTTTAAGTAGAGAACTAGAAGCGCGTGGCTGGACACAGAAAGATTTAGCCGAAATTATGGGTCGTCCAGTTCAAACCATTAACGAAATTATCCGGGGAAGTAAGCAAATTACCCCAGAAACAGCTATCGAACTCTCCCAAGCTTTGGGAACTTCCCCTGAGTTCTGGACAAACCTAGAAGCAAAATATCGTCTTCATTTAGCCGGAAAAGAAAAAAAGGAGCAAGATATAACTCGTAAAAGTCGATTGTATACAATAGCTCCTATCTCCGAACTAATCAAAAATAGATGGATTCAAGCAACAGATTCTATCGATGAATTAGAACAACAAGTCTGTAATTATCTTGGAATTTCGTCCTTAAATGAAACACCACAGTTAGCAGTTAACTTTCGTTGCTCCGAGCATAGAGAACCAGAAAAAACATCTCGAATAGCTTGGGTAAAACGATTTGAGTATCTAGCCAAGCAACAAACAGTTGCTAATTTTGACCGCAAACAACTAGAAACTGCTATACCTGAAATTCTTGCTTGTGCTGAACAAGTAGAAAGTATTGTGCGAATTCCTGAATTACTAGCAGATTTAGGTGTACATTTTGTAATCGTGCCTCATCTCAAAAAAACCTATCTCGATGGCGCAGCCCATTACTTGAACGATAAACCAATTATTGCCTTGACATTGAGATATGACCGCATTGACTCATTTTGGTTTACTCTTATGCACGAGTTAGCACATATTGTATTAGGGCATGAAGGAATTTATTTAGATAACTTAGATGCTTTAGAAAACAATAATGATGAGAAGGAAGCTAATCAAAAAGCTGCTAACTGGTTGATAGAACCTCAAGCCTTTCAGGTTTTTGTTTCCGGAGTCAGAAAATACTTCTCTCGTCAAGCAATTGAAGAATTTGCTTACACTCATAGTAGGCATCCAGGTATTATTCTTGGTCGGTTACAGTATGACAAGTTAGTCGATCATAAAAACTTGAGATCATTACTGGTGAAAGTGAGCCCTCTATTGGAAAATTTGATTGATCACTAGGTTGACCTAGAAGGTTAACATAATCATGTTTGAATATAAGCAAGGCAACCTATTAGAAGAGAAAACCGAAGCCCTAGTTAACACAGTTAATTGTGTTGGTGTCATGGGTAAAGGAATTGCCTTGCAATTCAAGCAGGCTTATCCTGAAAATTTTCGTCAATATAAACAGGCCTGTCGCGCTGGTAAAGTAAAGCCAGGACAGATGTTTACTGTAGCAACAGGTGGCTTACTCAACCCCAAATATATCATCAATTTCCCTACAAAACGCCATTGGAGGAATAATTCAAAGATAGAAGATATTCAAAGTGGGCTGGTGGCTTTAGTGCAACAAGTACAGCAATTAGCTATTACATCAATTGCAATGCCAGCATTAGGATGTGGTAATGGTGGCTTGAATTGGCTGACGTTAAGCCACTGATAGAATCAGCTTTCGCTCAACTACCAGATGTACAGGTAATTATTTTTGAGCCTTTACCCCAAACTAGCACAAGATAGTGAGCAAGCGATCGCCCTGGTACATGAATGGAGCGATTGTAAGCGTAAGCTATTTAAGCCTGAACATATTCGCAAAGCTTGGCAGCGTTTACATGAGCAAAATTGGCTCAACATTAAAGAGCAAACAACTTTCTGAATATTATCTCAATAAAGTTACCAATAAAATTCCATGATATAGTTTGGCTTGCCCCTGTATGCTGTATGGCTTTACTATCATTCATTTGACTTAAAGAACAATTAGGTTTCTCACATAAACACCTTTTTCGTTTATGAAGTCTGTAATATTCTTGCTCAAGAGTAATTAATCCTGCATTTTTAAAATCTGATTTCTTCAGACGAAGTTGATACTTTGTATAGGCTCAGAGTTGAATTTAATGACTGCTTCCAAGATTTCCTCAACACTCTCGATACAATACTGCCGCGTTCAGAAGCACGTCAACCCTATAATTCTGTTCGAGATGCCAAACAACTTGGCTTTATTAAAAAAGCTGTTGCTGACCTCTACAGAGATGAAAAACTGAACATCATTAGTGCCAAAGAGAAAGTTAGGGCATTAATAGACCAATATATTGAATCCCAAGGTATTGACCCAAAAGTACCACCAGTTGATATCATGTCACTGGATTTTAAAACCCATGTCCAGCGTCATCGCTCGATTAAAGCACAAGCCGCAGAAATAGAATTCGCTGCTCGTCAGCATATCAGCGTAAGTTATGAAGAAGACCCAATTTACTACAAAAATTTAAGTGAAAAACTAACAGAGATTCTGGAATCCTTAGCTGATAACTGGGAAGAAAAAGTTGCGGAATTGCGGAAGTATATCGAACAAATCCAAGCTGGTCGTACTACAGATGAGACTGGATTAGATCCCAAAACTCAAATGCCATTTCTCAACATTTTAGGTGAATATTCACAAAAACAATTTCCTGAACTTGCTCAAACAACTGTGGAA
The DNA here is from genome assembly GCF_036917465.1 of Nostoc sp. Classification (GTDB taxonomy): domain Bacteria; phylum Cyanobacteriota; class Cyanobacteriia; order Cyanobacteriales; family Nostocaceae; genus Nostoc. The sequence continues at coordinate 82,426 of NZ_JBALDL010000030.1, read as the reverse complement.
ATTGTAGAACATATCCGGCAAGAAGTACGACGGGTGAATTGGGGTAGCCAAATAGTCCAAGAGGATTTGAGAAGGTGGATAGCAGGTTACTTGGATGAGCGCGATTTAGTTAGTTACGACCAACTAGAAGAAGTTGCGGATAAATTAGTCCAACTAGCTAGGAGAAATCGTGATAGTTTAATGGCAGGAAAACTATCACCTTTGGCGACCTGAGCTTTGAAATTCGCCACAGTTCTAAACGCCGTACCGTAGGTATTACCGTTGAACGTGACGGTCAATTAGTCTTAGCTTCTCCCCCAGAAGTGCCAATAGAAACATTAGAAAGAATTGTCAGCGATAAACGCTACTGGATTTACAGCAAACTTTTAAAAAAAGAGTCATTAAATCCAACCGTCAGCGTTAAAGAATACGTATCAGGTGAAGGTTTTTATTATTTAGGACGCAGCTACCGCCTCAAAATAGTGGAGCTTGAACAACAGCCATCTCTAAGACTATATCAAAGCCGCTTTGAGTTACAGCGCCCAGCACAAGCTCAAGGACGAGAACACTTTATTCAGTGGTATCGGGAACATCTTCAACCAATTGTAGAACAACAAATTGCCACACTGATTAAACGAGTTACTATTTCACCTCGTTCAGTGCAAGTACGTGAGTTAGGGAATCGTTGGGGTTCTTGCGGACACAAAGGGGACTTATATTTTCACTGGCGAGTAGCAATGCTACCACGAGCAATGATTGAGTATTTGGCAGTTCATGAACTGGTGCATTTAATTGAACCGCATCACAGCAATGCATTTTGGTATAGGGTGGAGCGTATTGTGCCAGATTATCTTGAGCGGAAGCAGTGGTTAGCTGAGAATGGGGCAATTTATAACCTTTAGAAATATGTGAAATGATAGGAGCGATCGTATTTAGACGAAGTTGAAAAAATGTGTCAAACTTCTACAGATTTTTGATAATTTCTCATCTCTGTAAATCTCATAAAACACCTCTGGCAATGTCCATCTATCCACAAAGCTGGAATTTTAAACCTTGCACCGCAGTTAGGACATTCCGAAAGTAAATGTAACTTGTGGCTCGCGCATCCCTTAGTCGCCTTAAACTGCCATTCAATCCTGTCACATGGTGACTCAGCATAACAAGCAGCACATAAACGAATAGGCTCCATTTTTATTCCCACACCAGCAGAGGGCAACATCTGCGCTAACCTGTCAGCATCAACTCCTACCACAGTAGCTCCTGATGACTCTGGCTCAACAGGTATAAGTTGTTTAGCTTTTTTGACCTCAGCCTGTTCTACTTTCTGACGCTCTTTTTTAGTTTTCTTTTGAGTTTGGAATGTTTCGCGTTCTCTAACTTCAGCCAAAATTGAGCGATTGCTTACAGCCTTACCCGCTTCTCTCACCTTACGACTGATAGCTTTTGCCTCATCTAGAGATAGTTCCTCTGTCTCCAAATCTTGAGCATACGCGCGGGCAAGAAACACCTCTTTATCCCCTTCTGTGCGGTAAACTAAAATCGTTGTGATATCTCTGGGGTCATATCGCAACACAACACTTTCCCCTGCGTAACCTGCTAAGAGTTCACCTCGATATATCAAGTTTTCAAATTGCAGATATCCCCCGCGTTGAATTTGTCGCCGTGTTTGCTTCATTAGGCAAATATCCAAATCCCTCTCGGAAAGTAAATCAGGGGAAGCAATTAAACCAGATTCCCAGCGTTGAAATCTTGTCTGATCGCCCATAGGAGCGTCAAGTCGCTGGTTATAGTTATCAACGATGTAACGCACCAAATTTTGCTCTAACTGCCGCAGTGTCAAGCAAGCTTCTTTCTCGGCTTCCTTTGGTCGCTCTTGAACGTTTGAACCTGTGTATCCTTGTAAAGTTGAGAATAATTCTGTGTTTAGAGTTTTAAAGGGACGTTCGACACTACCACCTTCAGATGGGCGAAGCTCCTTCGGAGCCGCTTCGCTAACGCGCAAATGACAAACAAACCCTAACTGCACTCCTATTTGCTGTAAATGGTTGGAACGAAAATCCTGACCCCCATATGTATAAAAGTGTTGCGGCAAACCAGAAGTACCCCATTCTTCGTAAAGTCCATATTCTGAACCATATTGCTTGGACAAAATTGCATGACGTAGCGCCAAAGCTACAACCTGAGAACTTGGTGCATCGTAGCCCAAGTTAATTCCCATAATGCAGCGCGAATAACTATCAATAACTGTTGTTAACCAAGGACGACTAAGAATTTTGCCATGCTGGTCTACTAATAAAACATCAACACGGGTATGGTCGCATTGCCAAACTTGGTTACTATGTTCTATCTGTAAATCTTTTCCGTCGCGGGTTTTAACTGATAAGCGCGAACCACGCCAACCCGGACTGCGAATACTTTTAGCTTGCTCAATTTTATCTATTAACGGTTGTAAAATCCGGTAAACCGTCATGTGGGAAGGAGGCTTAACTCCCAGTTCATCAGCCTCTGCCTTAGCTTTATATAAATACCTGTTGGCGAGTCATCCTTTTACTTCCCTCATTACCCTCCTTATAGGTTTTCAAAATAAACTCTTGCCACTTTATCATCAACTCGGTGCTTCCCTTTATCCAGCCGTTGATTTTGCGCTAGTCCAGCCAAACCCTCCTGTTCCCATTTCTCTACTAGCCGTCGCACTGTACGTACGACTTACCAAGCTTTTCTGCCGCTTCCTTGAGCTTTTGAGTATATGTAGTGCGATCGGTGATTTTGTGGAAGAAATGCGCCTAAGTACAGATGAGAGGCATACACTTAGCTTTGTTTGCCAAGGAAAAGCCGTTCCAGGCTGGGTGGATGAAAGGTTATTGCGTTCTATTCTCTCTAATTTGCTGCTGAATGCAATTAAATATTCTCCTCAAGGCGGGAATGTTCATCTAGGACTAGAGTTTAAAGCAGATACGGTGATTCTCTAGGTTCACGATCAAGGTATTGGGATTCCGCTAGCAGATCAAAAGCAACTGTTTGAACCCTTTCATCGTGGCAACAATGTTAGAAGCATTCCTGGTACAGGATTAGGATTAGTAGTAGTGAAAAAATGTGTGGATTTACACCAAGGTTGTATTAATATCACCACTGAAGTAGGAATATGGTACAACTTGCGCGATCGCTCTCCCATTATTATTTAAGTAGGACTTACACAATAAGTCTCTGATCTTAATGCAAGGGGATGCATTGGCATTGTTATCCGACGCATTAGCATTGCTACTCGACGCATTGGCATTGTCACTCGATGCATTGGCATTGTCACTCGATGCATTGGCATTGTTATCCGACGCATTGGCATTGTTACCCGATGCATTGGCATTGTCACTCGATGCATTGGCATTGTTACCCGATGCATTGGCATTGTCACTCGACGCATTGCCATTGCACGGTATTACCAAATTTAATTCGCTATCAATTAATCAAATGCTGTACTCAGTAGTATTGTTCGAGATTCCTCAAAGCAGCTTTTGGTAAAGAATTGTAATGCAAAATCCAAAATTCAAACACCAAAATTAGGATGAGTCCCTGACTACGGTAGTCTAGATCAAAGTGAATTTATCGCCTGCGATATTATATTGTTTTATGACTTCAGTTGTTTCTAGTCCTCCACGCACTATTCGGATCGGTTCGCGCAAAAGCCAACTTGCTCTGGTTCAAACCTATTGGGTACAAGCGCAACTCAAGAATTGCTTTCCTGATATCACTTTTGAAGTCCACACCATGTCTACCCAAGGCGATAAAATCCTTGATGTAGCATTAGCTAAGATTGGCGATAAAGGACTTTTTACTAAAGAACTTGAAGTGGGAATGCTCAATCAAGAGATTGACTTTGCGGTTCATTCCCTCAAGGATCTGCCGACTAACTTACCAGAAGGGTTAATACTGGCAGCAATTACTGAACGAGAAAACCCAGCCGATGCATTAGTTGTGCATGAAAAGCACAAAGATAAACAAATCGATACATTACCAGAAGGTGCGGTAATTGGTACATCTTCGCTGCGGCGGTTAGCACAGTTACGCCACCACTTCCCCCACTTTACTTTTAAAGATGTCCGGGGAAACTTAATTACACGGTTAGCAAAACTAGATGCAGGCGAATACGACGCCCTAATTTTGGCAGCCGCAGGATTAGAAAGATTGGAAATGAGCGATCGCGTCCATCAAATTATCCCTAATGAAATCTCCCTCCACGCCGTCGGACAAGGTGCTTTAGGGATAGAATGCCGTGCTGATGATAGTGAATTGCTATCTCTACTCAAAGCGATCGAACATCCTGCAACACGCGATCGCTGTCTCGCTGAACGATCTTTTCTACGCTCTTTAGAAGGCGGATGTCAAGTACCCATCGGTGTAAACACAGAAATATCTGGTGAGAATTTGACCTTAACAGGCATAGTCGCCAGTGTAGATGGTCAAAAAATCGTCAAAAATACCGTCACTGGCATTGCCAACAATGCCGAAGCGCTAGGCAAAGAACTAGCAGAATTATTACGCCGACAGGGAGCTACAGAAATTTTATCAGAAATTTTTGCGGTAATTCAGCGCGGTTCCTAAGCAATTGGGCAAGCCGATGTGATTAGATAAGAATTGAGCGCCGTTGTACCAAAGACGACGAAAAATTGCGTTGGTAGCGATCGAGAGTGAATTGGACAATTCTAGACAGAATCGGGGAAGCAAAAATTACCATGCGGATTCTATTTGTTGCAGCAGAAGCAGCACCCATTGCCAAAGTAGGAGGAATGGGTGATGTTGTTGGGGCATTACCCAAATTTCTGAGAGAAATGGGGCATGATGTGCGGATATTCTTGCCTTACTATGGGTTCCTGCCAGACAAAATGGAAATTCCCCAAGAACCCATCTGGTGGGGAGATGCCATGTTTCAGCACTTTGCAGTCTACGAAAGTGTTCTACCTGGTACTGATGTTCCCTTGTACTTATTTGGACATCCGTCCTTTATGCCACGCCGCATCTATTCTGGAGATGATGAAGATTGGCGGTTCACATTATTTGCTAACGGTGCAGCCGAGTTTGCCTGGAATTACTGGAAACCGGACATTATCCACTGTCACGATTGGCATACAGGGATGATTCCCGTGTGGATGCACCAAGATCCTGATATCACCACAGTGTTTACTATTCATAACCTGGCTTATCAAGGGCCGTGGCGTTGGTATTTAGAGAAAATTACTTGGTGTCCCTGGTATATGGAAGGACACAACGTAATGGCTGCGGCGGTACAATTTGCCAATAAAGTAAATACAGTTTCGCCGACTTATGCCGAACAAATCAAGACAGCAACTTACGGTGAAACATTAGAAGGTTTGCTGTCTTTTATTAGCGGTAAATTATCTGGGATTATTAACGGTATTGATACTGAAGTTTATAATCCTGAAAATGACAAATACATTGAGCAAACCTTTACCTCTGATACGTTAGAAAGACGCAAAGCTAATAAAATTGCTTTGCAACAAGAAGTAGGATTAGAAGTTAACTCCAAAGCCTTTTTTATTGGGATTGTAACCCGATTAGTGGAACAAAAAGGCATTGATTTGATATTACAAATCCTCGATCGCTTCCTCTCTTATACGGATGCACAGCTTGTTTTGCTGGGGACAGGCGATCGCTACTATGAAACTCAGATGTGGCAATTAGCATCTCGCTTTCCCGGACGCATGGCAACTTACTTACTATATAACGATGCCCTGTCTCGCCGCATTTACGCTGGTACTGATGCTTTCTTAATGCCTAGTCGTTTTGAACCATGCGGTATTAGTCAAATGATGTCTTTACGCTACGGTTCTGTCCCTATTGTGCGCCGCACAGGTGGATTAGTTGACACCGTAAGCCATTACGACCCGGAAAATGCCGCAGGTACCGGTTATTGCTTTGACCGTTATGAACCGCTAGACCTTTTCACTTGTATGATCCGGGCTTGGGAAGGCTTCCGTTTCAAACCGCAATGGCAAGAACTACAAAAACGGGGTATGAGTGAAGATTTTAGTTGGTATCAATCTGCCAAAGAGTACGTGAAGTTGTACAAGTCAATCTACGGTTTGCCAGAAGAAGACGAGAAGACACCAGAACCAGAGTTAGTATTAAACGAAACAGTTAAGAGTAGCAAGTCCTGAGCTACGATCCCTCTAAATCTCCCGATAAATTGGGAGACTTTGATTCCGGTTCCCCCCTTTTTAAGGCTACGGTGTACACACAAGTCTGAAATAGCTGATTAATCAATGTTTTACCCCACCCTAACCCTCCCCTTATAAAGGGAAGGAACTAGATTTTCCGGTTTCCCCCCTTTATAAGGGGGGATTAAGGGGGGTAATTTGACTTGTGTATATATAAGCTTTTTAAGGGGGGTTAGGGGGAATCTAAAAGTGTCTAAAGTCACAGCAAAATACTTTTCCAACAACCTCTAAGAGCTTGCAAAGCGACGGCGTACACACAAGTCTCTTGATTTGCAATGGCATTGCATCGACTAATACCAATTCTGTATAAAGATGCGCCAAACTATATAAGGAACGAACCGCAAAGGGCGCAAAGGACACAAAGAAAGAAAGAAAGAAAGAAAGAAAGAAAGAAGGAAGCCAAGAGAATTTGGCGGAGCCTCACAAAGAAATGGTATAACAATGTTAATATATCGACTAACAATGCCATTGCATCGATAATATTTAGACTTGATAGAACTCCTAACTTCTAATTCCTAACTATTTAGTACTTGTTGCTTTCGCTCTAATTAACCAGTCACCATCACGATCGCAAATTTCCCGACCAGAGGAGTCTCCTAAGCGGTCTAGCGCTAATAAACAAGCGTATTTTAAATCCCAAATTGGGGTATTGAGGCAAATTTTGATTTCAGGAATTGCTCGTGAATCACCCAATTCACCAAGAGCGATCGCACAAGCTGCGCGAGATTTCTGAAACTGAGGTTCGCGGTTGTGCAAGTTTTCTACTAGCAAATCGTAGGCGGGAGCATATTTCAGCCAACCGAAAAGTTTCATGACATGATAATGAGCGCCATAATCGTTATATGCCTTATCCTCATAAGTTTCTAAGAGTGCTTGGGGTGCTTCTTGTGGATAGATATCTAGTAAAGTTTTTGTTGCTAAATAGCAGCGTCCAAAATCGGTTTCGTAGAGTTCGTTAATCACAAAATCTAATCCAGGAGTCGCGTCATACTCATGGACTAAATCAAGGTCGTTGGGATGATCGTAAAGTACTTGTTCTAAGTAAGGTTGAATTTCTGTAAAGGTAATTTCACCACTGGGAACGCCTGCATCCAAAAGCATCCGCAATCCTCGCAACCGAAACACCAGAGATACAGGACAACGGGCAATTTCTGGGATGGCTTTGTAGTAGCGTGCATCAATCAAATCTTGAATGCAACCGCGCCGTGCATTGACGCTCGAACTTTGCAGCAATGCCATCACCTCAGTGATTTGGGAATAGTCACCAGTGAAACGACAAACTGTAGCGATCGCCGCACTACGGGTAGGTTCATCCTCAGCTTGAGTAAATTTATTTACACGTTCTAGAGACTGTTGATAATCAGCATTAGCTAAAGTGTGAATAATAACTCGATAGATTTGACCTGGTTTATCGAGTAATTGCGCCACTTCTTCGAGAATTTGTGGATCTTTAGTCCCGATTTCTCCAATTGCCCACACGGTATTTTCAACAGTATAAATATCATCATCTTTAAGACATCGCCGAATTACAGGTAAAGCTGATTCAGCTTGCAATCGCCCTAAACTTTCCACAGCTTTGCGTCGGACAATGCGATGATTTAACTCATCAGGGTTACTGGTTTCAATCGCCCGTACCAAAGCCGCGATCGATTGCTCAGTGGGATAGTTAATTAGATGGGAAACAGCAATATACTTATCAGAAGCGTCTTCGAGTTGTTCTAAAGGTGTATCGATAATTGCGATCGCTTGATCTTCTGTTAGCCCAAACATTTTAAAAAAACGTTTATCCATTGATCTATAAAATGGCTCTTGGATAATTGCTCAGAGGTCATGTTTACTATCGTACTAGGGATTGGGCATTGGGCATTGGATGACCAAAATAGTTAAGTCGAAGTTTACGTCAAAAGAAAATCTGCTTACTGCCTACTGAGTGAGAATTGTAAGTAGAACAGCTACTTTTTCTCTACGCAGCCATTTGAGGATGATAAAAACAGATATGAATAATTATTTAGAAGACTACGAATTTAATAACCTCGATTTTTACAGAAAAAATCATGGGTTACAGCTTTATTACAACTGGTCTGGGGAAATTTTGTGGCAAGAAACACCAGATAAGCCAAAAGAAAAATTGTTCTCTATTATTGGGATGAATGCTACCAAAGTATTTCTCAAGCCCGATCCTGAACACGGCGAAGTCGGGTATCGCATTAATAGAGAGTTGGGTTTATTTTGTGACCCAGATACACAAGAGATTTTGCACTTTTGGCAGTCACCAACAGCAAGTCAAGCAATACCAGTAGTTCACATTGCTAACCGCATTGTTCAAGGCTCAGTCAAACCAAAGAAATTTGTTATACCCAAAGGCCAGGGATATATTACCTCCGTCATGGAAATTCCTTTAGAATATCCACATCCGTTAGCAGGAGATAGTAAATATTCAGATTATTGCCCTGGAGAAAAGTTTAAGGGAGTTGAGTACTTTATATCAAATACTTGCCGCCCCGATGCAACTGAAGTCCCTCCTGCTAAGTGGGCAAGAGACTGTCCTTGGTTGCCCTGGATGAAGTTAGGATATTCTCATCCAGCTAAATTAAGATTTGAAACAACAATATTTAGAGTAGATTCTTTTGAGCAGCTTCATCCTAGCTTGGTCAAACTGGTGAGGGAAAAAGTACCAATTTATGAGTTCACGCCAACAGAAAGTGATGAACCGAATGTGACGAGCATTCAATACTTTAAGAAAAACTTTGAATCTTACTTGCGAGGAGATATTTTTCCACTAGAGGAAACATCTTAAAATAATTCGTAATTCTTAATTCGTAATTCGTAATTAAGAATTCAATTACGAATTAAGTAAGTCGGCACGGAAATCAGCCGGAACCACGAAATCTGGGAAAGTTTGTATATTTCAGCGCAAAGTTATTTGAATCAGCACTTAGTGAAAATGGTTAGCTCCGGCAAGAAGCGGGAAAAATTGACGCTGACATCGGGTTAAAAGTTAAAGGGAGGAAGCTTGCCTTAATTGACAAGACTTGTCAACCCTGAACATAACATGAATGAATTCACTATCGTAAAAATCAGTTAGATACAAGATGCACAGCTTGGGATTAGGTAGTAACATGAGTTAAGTTGCTGCCAAATTCCCCGATTTCACCAGCTTTGCCTCTTTAGGGTTTGGGGAAAAAATGTCAGATGTTTTTTACCCAAAAAGATGATGTTTAAGCATTTCGATGCTAAGTTCACGCGGATAGATGAGATAGTTCCTAATATATATAAACTCTCGATCTCAAATAATAAAAAATTTGTTTTCAGTCAATTTCTGATCGTTGATGAGCGCCCAATGCTAATTCATACGGGTCGCTCAAATTGGTTCGAGCAAACTTATCAGCTAGTAGAGTCTGTCTGCGATGCTTCAAAACTTGATTACATCGGTTTTTGTCACCTTGAGGCTGATGAGTGCGGAGCGCTTAATCAGTGGCTTGAAGTTGCTCCACAAGCGAAAACAATTGTGAGTCCTCTGAATCAATCGAACATGGATGACTTTGCACTGCGACCAACAACGGCTCTTAAGAATAACTCTGCTCTTTCCCTTGGCAGAAGAGATATCATCCTGATTGAAACTCCTCATTTTCCTCATGGATGGGAGAGTTGTGTATTTTATCAGCCGCAAGAGGAGATCCTTTTTTGTTCTGATCTCGCGGCTCATCCGGGTCAGTTCGATGAACCTGTTACCGAGAAGGATCTTACAGAATCCATCATTAAGTTTCAGCAAAAAGTCGGGTTTATGTCTGAAGGTAAAAGTTTCACTCGAGGAATTGAGGCAATACAAAAGCTACCGATTAAGTACCTTGCAACAATGCATGGTTCTATTATTCACGGTGAGTCGATACCAAAGCTTCTTTCTATAATGTTGGAAACGTTTGGCTGTTAAGTATTTCTGTTCTTGCTTTTAGCACCTCAATGAGGAGTGTTTCTCTCCATTGCAGAGGGAAGGATATTTAAAGCCCTATCATTGTCTGGGTGAACATTTGTTGGTGACCTTAGATGGCACTCAGTATTTTAGTTCTCAAACAATCCACAGTACTTTATCGGAATGTCTTCTTATAGTAATGAAACTCCCTTTGACGCATCGATGTTAGTACATTATCGGGAAAGAATCAGTATTGAATTAGTCAACAAAGTGAATCAGTAAATGGTTAAGAAGATGCTAGAAGAAGCATCTTCAAGTGGCATCAAAAAAAATAAAAGAAGCAGAAAAAGAAGGTAATAAGAATACGCCAATAAATCGTGGAAAATTGATATTAGATGCGACTTGTGCGCCAGGTGATATTAGCTATCCAACATATTTAGAGCTACTTAATCAAGCCAGAAAACAAACAGAGAAAATTATAGACTTCCTCTATGAGTGGATGAAGGGTCAATTAGATAAAAAGCCAAGGACTTATCGAGAAGTAGCGAGAAAAGATTATCTAGAAGTCTCTAAAAAATGTCGTGTATCTCAAAAAGATAGGAGAAAGGCGATAAAAAAAACAACTCCAGTATATCAAAAGAAACTTACAGCAGATTGACCATTTAATTGCATCAGATTATAAATTACCTTGATCGAGTTAATAAAAAATTCTATTGAACTTTATTTGAATAACTGGTCAACCCTTAAGATTGCTTTTCCAATACTTTTTCAGCAAACCGTATTTAAGTATGCTTAATATTTATTATAATGCTTATATAATCTATATTATAGGGATTGACATCACTAAATTATAGTCATTAAAATTTGGTAAATTATAATAGACACCATAAAAATACCGGAAGAACCTCAATTTTTTCTACTTCTTAAATAATTGGCAAAAGTATAGGCTTGGACTGATAATTGGTGCTTTTGATACCAACAATAAGCGTTGTCTGCAACTATCTGTCCTGCTGACAAATTCATTTGGTGCTGATAGTTGTCTCCTAGCCAGTAGTGTTCTCCTGCTTGCAGACCATCTACATTTTGTCCTTTATACCATGTACCTATAGGCAGCAATCTGTGAGCGCAGTAAGCTGCAAAAACTCCTGACTTAGCCAAAAATTCAGTAGGGTAGTTTAAAAAACCTGTCACTGAGTTTAATAGTAGAGTGCTTACTTCTTCAGCAGATTTAACTCCCAAACAGATGACAGGAATATTATTGATCGGTTTAATTTTAAAATTTAGAGGAGTACCAATATCTAGAATTGTCTCAATTTCTAACTCTAGACAAGTACGCTGTAAGGCTAGTTGTGAATGTTGATACACACGCGATCGCACTCCAGAACTACCAAAAATTACTAAGCGTCGAGGACGTTCTGATAAAGAAGTTAAATTCTTCGGCTCACCAACATTGGAAAAAATAGGTAAAGTCGGAACTTTCGGATGTTTTCCTTGACCTAATTTCATGATAATTTCAGCATACCCTTGCCTACTAGTAAGACATTGATCGCTTAAGCGAACTAAACGTGTAGCTAGATTTCTTTGCAGTGGCGATGTCCAAAACTGACTTGTCCAAATAGAATTAAAAGCATAGATTTCATGAAACATCGTTACTAAATTTTGGAAGTTTGCTGTTTTTCGCCAACTTTCCAGACCTTCCACCAACCAAACAGGACAACCTCGTTTTGCATAACCATAACCTACATAATGCAAAAGAACATTAGATATTGATCGCTGGTAGTTAGGTAGTAATTCTAATAGAGCCGCGCTTGAACGTTCTGTAACCTGCTTGATTACAAATCCATCTACAAAAGCTGCACCAGACCAATTTGGATCTCCTATTACAAAGTCACTTACCAAGCCAAAGTCTTGACGCATTTGCTTGGCTAAATTTAGTGCATAATCTCCCACTCCATCAATAGCAGGAAGGAGACGCGGAACGATAACAGTAATCCGATCTAAATCACTCATTATTACCTCTACTTTTAATATTGGAGCGTCTATCATTAATAATTTCCTCAATAGAGGTCTTTATCCTGATATTGATAGATTAAGTTATTCTAGACTTACTCAAACGTACTATTCCAGTATTTCTCAACAATGTTGTGTATAAAAGAATATAAAAAATGTATGCTCAGTCTTCTGAATTAGTTCGAGCAACAGGGTTGACTCAGGATTTAGCCAGTGAACTTTATGGAAAATATATACAGTTTATTAACCAGTCAGTATCTCAACATGGAAGTTTACTAGATGTGGGATGTGGATCTGGATGGTCTTCTTATCTTCTCAGTCAGGAAGGTTATCAGGTTGTCGGCATTGATCTAAATCCTGAAGCATTTGAATGTCCTATTATACCCAACTTAACTTTAGTGCCAGGCAGTGCCATAAATTTGCCGAGGATGCCTCTTTTGATGTAGTAGCTTCTCATCAAGCAATTGAGCATATTCCTGACCCACAAAAAGCAATCATGGAGATGATTAGAGTTTTAAAACCAGGTGGGAATTTGTGCATAGTAGGCCCTAGTCTTTTGAGTATTGGTCATTTAATTAGGGCAATTAGTGTATATGTTTGGCAAAATCGTCCCATTCAAAACAGCTTCTGGCGATCGCCTAATATGCCTAAGCATCCTTGGGGTAACACCTTACTAGAAATCTTGGTATCCTGTCCTCTGATGCTTACTCTCATGATTAAAAAGCTTGTTGATAGTAAAGCTAGTTTCACCATGCGAGAACCAGACATCAACCCACCATTTCATGCCGATAATGATGCTTGCTATATGTGTAATCCTATTGATTTTGTGAAATTTTTACCCCAACAAAATTGTGTAATTGCCCAAAATGGATTTTATGGAAGACCTCAGTGGACAATACTAATTGCTTCAGGAACTTTTATTGCTGCTTGTAAGTTACAGGATTGATATATTACAATTTTACATAACTCAGTACTGAGTAATAAGCGGAGTCGGAGACCCTTCGCCTCCAGTGAGTGTAACCTTACTCGGTACTGATATATTTAGTGCAAACCCCGCAACTTAAAAATAGTACTTATTTTAACTCAGTGTTTGGCACTCATAACTTTTCATCTCTTGATAATAGACGTGCTATTACAAAAAATCAGATTCCCCAACAGTTAACTTTGTTTTCAGTAAAAATACTGAGGGAAAAGGAAAAATTTAAGGAATAAGCTAAAACAACTTTCATAACATAATTACTTAATTGTTGTTTGAACGCATCGAAATATATACTGATAGATGTGATGTATGCATAGTACCCGAAAACTTCTCTCAGTCGGTCATTCTTATGTAGTAAACCTTAACCGACGACTGGTTAACGAGATTGCTCGTCTAGGGCAAGATAATTGGGAAGTAACAGCGGTTGCGCCTTCATTTATGTACGGGGATTTGCGACCTATACATCTAGAAACTAACCCCAATGAGATATGTCGGCTACAAGCAGTACCAGTATATTTCAGCAAGCACGTCCATATTTTGACTTATGGTTGGCAACTTAAAGAAATTATGCAGCAAAACTGGGATTTGGTTCATTGTTGGGAGGAACCTTACATTTTTTCTGGTGGGCAGATTGCCTGGTGGACACCTGAAAACACTCCACTAGTTTACTCTAGCTTTCAAAACAAATCTAAGCAGTATCCTCCTCCATTTAACTGGATTGAGCAGTATGCTATGAGCCGCGCAACGGGATGGATTACTGGTGGGCAAACCGTTGTAGAAACTTTAAAACATCGGACAGGATATTCACTTCCGATGCGACTCATTCCCTTCGGTGTAGACATTGAGCATTTCTATCCTTGTATTGATGCTCAACACCAAATTCGTCGCTTTCTAAATTGGCAAGAACAAGGAACGCCTGTTATCGGCTTTCTAGGACGCTTTGTACCCGAAAAAGGATTAGATTTATTCATGCGGGTTCTAGATAGTTTACAAACTCCTTGGCGAGCTTTATTTGTTGGTAATGGGCCAATGGAATCATCATTGCAAAGATGGGCAAAACGTTATCCCGAAGAGGTGCGGATTTGCACAGATATAAAACATAGTGAAGTTACTCAATATCTCAACGCTATGGATATACTTGTCGCCCCCAGTCAAACTGTGTCAAATTGGCGAGAACAGTTTGGGCGGATGTTGATTGAAGCTTTTGCTTGTGGTGTTCCTGTAATTGGTAGTGATAGTGGGGAAATTCCTTATGTTATTCAAGATGCAGGTTTAGTCGTGGATGAAAAAGATGATGCTAGTTGGGTTACAGCTATTTCAGGCCTACTTAATAGTCCATCTCGACGGCAAGAACTCGCTCAGAAAGGCTTAGAGCGAGCGCATACACTTTACACTTGGTCATCTGTTGCTAAACAACATTTACAATTTTTTACCGAGCTTTTAGACAATAAAAATTAAGTATTTATGAAAGTAGCTTTACGAAATTCACTTGCTTATTTTTTGCGGTCTTTACCTTACTTTCCAGGCAAGTATAGATTAAGTACAATCCTAATACCTTTAATGACAAATTATCAAATTGACAAAGATTGCCTTGTTACAATTAAAATGCAAGACAATAGTACAATGCATCTAGATTTACGCAGTATGCTAGAGCAAAAAGTCTTTTTTTCAGGAGAATATGATAATGGAATTATTCAAATATTATCTAGAATTTTATATTCAGGATCAGTAATTTTTGATGTTGGTGCAAATATTGGACTTTATTCTATATCTTTAGGTGAAAAGCTCAAAAAAATAGCTGGTAAATCTCAAATATGGGCTTTTGAACCAGTAACATCTAATTTTAATCGTCTAACTAACTTGGTTGATGTTAACCAATTAACAAATATTGTTTATCCAGTAAATACTGCCTTGGGGAACCAAGAGGGAATAATACAACTTTGTATGGTAGATGAACAAAATAACTCATCTACGGGTAACGCTTTTTGGCTCAAAGAAAATTTAGTAAATCAAGAGAAACTTACTGACTCATCACCTATTACTAAATTAGATAATTTCGTTGAAAAACATAATATTTCAAAGTGCGATATTATCAAAATAGATATTGAAGGTGCTGAGATGGATTTTATCTTAGGAGGAATAAACTTTATTAAAAAAAGTAGACCAATTATTTATGGTGAATTCAATCCATATTGGGTAAAACATTTTGGTTATTCATTTGTAGATGTAGCAGAGTTAATCATTCCTTTAGGATATAAACTCTACCAACAAATAGGACGTAAACATTTTGTTGAAATTCAGGAAATAAAAGCGGGGGTTTCAGATGTACTCATGGTTCCTACAGAAAAATTACCTGAGATATTATCCAAATTAAACATACTGCAATAATTAGTCTATTTTCTTTACTACATTTATATTTAAGCAATTGATATGCAACATCAAGAATATGCCTCAACTGCGCCTCGCAATTATTTGCGACTATCTCGAAGAAAACTGGTACAGCATGGATCTCTGCGCTCAGATGCTACTTAAATACCTGCACGCTGAACATACTTCGTCTATTCAAGCTACAGAACTTCGCCCAATATTTAACTGGCGTTGTCAACAAATTCCCCGATTCGGCAAAAAACACTTTGTCTACAATGCCGATCGCCTAATTAATCGATTTTGGGACTATCCTCAATATCTTAAGCAACGAGTAGCAAATTTTGATTTATATCACATTGCTGATCATAGTTATGCCCATTTAGTGCATATTTTGCCTCCAGAACGCACAGGTGTATACTGTCATGACATTGATGCCTTTCGCTGTTTGCTAGAGCCAGCGCAAGAACCTCGACCTAGTTGGTATAAAGCTATGTCGCGGAGAATTTTGCGCGGTTTACAATCATGCGCTGTTGTATTTTATTCTACCGCAGAGGTAAAGAGACAAATTGAGCATTATCAACTAGTGGAATCGTCGCGCCTAGTTTATGCTCCTTATGGTATTGCTCCAGAATTTAGTATTACTCCTGAAAACGCCAGTATTGCTGATCAACAAATACTAGAACAAATAAGTAAAGCACCTTTTTTACTTCACGTCGGTAGTTGCATTCCTCGTAAGCGCATTGATATTCTTTTACAAGTGTTTGCCCAGTTACAAGCTATTTACCCACAGTTGCGGCTTGTCAAAGTTAGTGGACAATGGACACCAATCCAAGAGCAACAAATTGCTCAGTTGAACATTAAAAAGTCAATAACTCATCTACAAAGTTTACAACGTGTAACTATAGCAGCACTTTATCGACGAGCATCAGCAGTGTTATTAACAAGTGAAGCGGAAGGTTTTGGATTACCGGTTATTGAAGCCTTAGCATGTGGGGCGATCGCAGTTGTCAGCGATATACCTGTGTTGCGTGAGGTAGGACAAGAAGCGGTGGTTTACTGCCCAACTGCGGATGTGTCAGCTTGGGTAAAGACTATAGAAAATCTATTGTTAAACCCCACTAACGCCCCGGCTAGCAATCTTCGTTTGAGTCAGGCTAACAAATATTCTTGGTCTGCTCATACCCAGATTGTTGCTCGATCTTATTTAGAATTAATCAGTAATTAAATATGAAAATAGTATTTGTAAATCCGGTGGGAGTAATTGGTGGTGCAGAGAGAGTTTTGTTAACTATGTTGACTGCTTTAAATACACAGTCAAATATACAACTGCACTTAATTGTAGGTACAGATGGGGCATTAGTAGAGGAGGCTAAAAAGTTAGGCGTAGAAGTGACATTACTAAAACTGCCAGAAGAATTTAACCAATTGGGTGACAGTGCTTTTAAAAGTCATAATAAAACGATCGCAATATTCATATTGCTATTACGGATAGTCACAATTTTGACCAGCATCTGGAAATATCTTAGGGAGTTTAGGCGATCGCTACGTGAACTCAAACCAGACTTAATTCACTCTAATGGTATTAAAACTCATATACTAACTACATTAGTTGGAGTCAAAGGTGTACCCATTGTTTGGCATATTCATGATTTTTATGGCTCACGGCCATTAATAGCACAGGTTTTAAAGTGGTTGAGCGATCGCGCCACTCTGGGAATTGCAATTTCTCAAGCTGTTGCTCAAGATGCTAGAACTACATTACCTCACTTACCCATAAAAGTAATTTACAATGCGATCGATGTCAATTATTTTTCCCCTGCGCCTGAATCTTCCCATATTCCTTTACGGGTAGGATTAGTAGCTACTTTTGCTCGTTGGAAAGGTCACGATATTTTCCTAGAATCAGTAGCTAATATTGTGCGATCGCATCCTGATTTAAACGTTCGTTTTTATATTGTCGGTGGAGCAATTTATCAAACTCGTGGTTCCCAATTTTCTGAGCAGGAGTTAAAAAATCAAGCATCAAATCTTGGAATTGCAGATCAAGTCGATTTTCTCGGTTTCCAGCAAAATATAGCAGAGATTTACCGTTGGTTAGATATAGTAGTTCATGCCAGCACCCAACCAGAACCATTTGGACTAGCAATAATAGAAGCTATGGCTTGTGGCAAACCAGTCATAGTATCTCAAGCAGGGGGAGCAACCGAGCTATTCACTCACAACTATGATGCAGTTGGTGTAACTCCAGGAGAACCTACTGCTTTAGCAGCAGCTATTTTAGACTTACTCAACAACACCGAAAAACGCCAAATCATCTCAAACAATGCCAGACTTACAGTCATAAAGCGTTTTAGTCATGAGCGTTTATATCGGCAAATTCTAGCAGTATATACCTAATAAATAGCAAGTAAAATCTTCGCGGCATTTTTATTTAGCAAAATCAAGCGTATAATCATAACACTAATAAAAAATATTAGTAAAGATGATACAATTAATATCAAAACTGTTAATTGAATAGTAATAATTTTGGGATAAAATTTGGCTATAACTGGTAAAAATCCAGCAGTTATTAAAGCATGTACCAAATAAATACCAAAACTTAAGTAACCTACTTTCTTTGCAATCCAACTGATTGGCGCACTTTTAGAAATTAACTCAGATATTACAATTGCATAAATCAACAATATATATGGTATAAGCCAAAATATAACCTGTATATTATATATGTAAATAATACTAATTAATAGCGGTATTAATAATATTATTAATCTGATTGATTTCTCTTGATAACAAATATCTATATACTTTTGAAGGAATTTTTGAGATTGGTAATGGTTAATTATAATATTAAATATTATGTATGGTAGACACTTGATTATCCAAACTAAAATAACAAACACCAATCTCATTAACTGAAATAGCCAAGAATTAGAAACTGATAAAAAGTAAATTATTTGTTTGAATGCAATACCTTCTCCTAATACAAAATCATTTCCAGCTTTTACAATTAACTCAACAAGACCAATACTTAAAAACAAAAATAAAAAAAGTAATGAAATATTTTGAATATTTTTGAATACTTTGGTTACTGGAATTGCAGCTACAGTACCACAAAACAACATTGGTAAAAAGTATAACTGCACTCCAGATGCACCGAAGAATATAATATTTATTGGGTCAGCTATTAATTTCTCAAAAGATTCTCTATTCCCAATAAGCCATCCGAATAATCTTGCTAACAAGTAAATCACAGTCCAAGCAAAATAGGGAATTATAATTTTTTTTAATCGATTGTTTAGATAATTGCTTGTACTTGTTGATAAAAGTAGTTTAATACTGAAATAAAAAGAAGTCACTAAAAAGAAAGGAACACAAAAGGCAACAAAAAAATTAGAAATTAACAGAGCATTTTGATTCCGAGGTATTTCTCCTAACCCATGAATAAAAACTACCCCATAGGCAGCTATACCTCTAAAAAGATCAATTCCTAATAGCCTCTTGTTCTGATTGCTAGAATTTGGTAATATCATAAATAGTTATATTGATAACGTGAGTTCGATGAACCTCTCCCCAACCTCTCTCCGAACCGGAAAGGGGCTGAAAAACTCTTGGTGATAATAAACGAAAAGTCAAGTTTTTTAAGCCTCTCTCCTCGTAGGGGAGAGGTTTGGAGAGGGGTTTTTAAATCCGTTGAACTCACGTATTGATAAAGTTCTAGATCCCCGACTTCTCAAAGAAGTCGGGGATCTAACTTTTCACCAATGAGTTAGGATTGCTATAGTTCTTAAACTCTACTCATTGTGTAGCCAGAATATTGCTGGTTAGCCTTAACCCCATTAATTGCTATACCTAAAACATTTTGCTCACCCTTCTCCAACAATTCTTTAGATAGAGAAATACTATCAGCATCAGCTACGCCTGGACGAACTACAAACAAAATTCCATTAGCCAGTTTGCCCAAAATAGTTGCATCAGCAGCAACCGTCAGAGGTGGGGTATCGATAATCACAAAGTCATATTTTTGTGCGACTTGTCCCACAAAGACAGCCATTTGGCTGGAATCAAGCAGCGCACCAGGGTTGTTATTTATTTCTCCAGCAGTTAAAACTTCCAAGTTAGCTACAACTTCAGTAACAGCCTGCTCTAAATCTAACCGGCTTCTCAGAACATGGCTTAATCCAGTCTCATTTGGGATTTCCCAGATTTTGTGTTGACTAGGATTACGTAAGTCTGCATCTACCAACAAAACCTTACGTCCAAGTTGAGAGATAGAAACAGCTAGGTTAGCGGCAATTGTCGATTTACCTTCTTTAGGTACAGCACTCGATACTACAATAACTTTGATTCGTTGCTCTGAATTAAAAACTCTCAGGTTAGTTTGTAGCATCCGAAAAGCTTCGCTGACTGGAGAATTAGGTTTATCTTTCACAATTACTTCTGGAATAGGATTTCCATTGCTAAATGGCGGAATAGAACCTAGTAAGGTGTAATCTAATAAATCTTTGGCAGATTGAGTAGTTTTGATAGTTTTGTCGAATTTTTCCAAAACGAAGGCAGTAGCCGCACCCAGCACAAGACCACCAATCAACCCTTGCAGTAAGTTTATATATTGACGGCTTTTAATAGGCACTCCCGGAATTAATGCAGGTGTGACAACCAAAGCATTACTTACTTGTAGATTTTCTGCCACTTGAAGTTCTTGATACCGAGCTAGAAGGTTTTGATAACTAGACTCGGTTGCAGCTATTTCACGCTCCATCTGGCGTTGCTGCAACTCTAATTGTGGTAAGGTATTAGCTCTTTGTCTATAAGATACAATGACTTGAGCTAAAGTTTTGAGTCGTACCTGCAAACTCAGACGTTCTGACTCAGCACTAGCATAATTAGCAAGGATTCCTTGTTGCAGACCCAAAGGTCTAAGCTGTACTATCTTTTCAGGATTTTTGTTTTGATTTAAACGCCCAGCTTTACCTATAAAACTTTGTTCTATCCGTCGCTGGAGTTCTTGTTTAAGAATAACTGCCTGTTCTTTGAGGTTAATTACAGCAGGATGGTTATCTGTTAAACGCAGCCTCAGGAGTTCAATTTTTTGTTGGGTATCTTGCAACTGTGTGAGAACTAAAGTAGTTGATGGAGACTCACCTACAAAACCTGCAATTACAGCCTCTTGTGAAGTCACATCAAACAGTTGCTGAATTGATTCCATCCGCGCAGTTTGAGATGCTAAATCAGACCTAGTTGCAGCAATTTGTCTGTCTAAATCAGTAAGAATTGAAATGCTCGATGATGCTTCTGCCTTAAGGTCTAAAACTTTATTTTGTTGTTTAAAAACTTGCAATCTTTGTTCAGATGCTTGTAATGCTCTTTTTCTTAGTGGTAACTGTTGGGCGATAAAGTCTCTGGCTGACCTAGTTTGAGCGCGATTTGCATTAATATCATTTTGTATATAGACCTTCATTAAGGTATTGACAATTGAAGCAGCCTTTCTAGGGTCTGTATCTACATAAGAAAGTTCCAGAATATCAGTGTTTTCCAGATTTTTTACTTGTAGGTTTTTTAAGAATACCAAAGGGTTAATATTAAGGCGGAGAGCGTTGATAGTCCTTTCAGCAATAGGCAAAGAACGTAGAACTGCAACTTCAGTTCCCAGAGGTCTACCACTTACAGAACTTTCTAACTGTCCTAATTGGTTTCCTACCCCCGTAAGCGAAGAAGTAGAGTTCTTTTTTAAGACTAGTTGGCTGGTTGCTTGATAGATTGGGGTTTCTAGTAGAGTTTTAACTACAGCCAATGTCAAAAGTAGTCCAAAAACTATAGAAGCAGGTAACCACCGACGCTTCAAAATCGCCCAATATTGCAAATGTTCTTCCATGTCTTTTGCTAGTTACTAGTTTGAATTGTGTTTTGCTTCGTCCAATGCATAATTACTTGACTGTGAGGTTTATAGTGAAGACTTTAGAACTCAAAAGCATGAGGGCTGAGAGGATGTCTCAAAAGTATACGCAAGATATAAATTTTTCATGTTGAGCTTAACCAAGTAGAACGTAGTATTTCAGGGGAAAAGAAGAATCACTCCGTATTTGATAGTAAGCAGCGACAGCATAAGATTTTTAGCTTTTCAAACATCCTCTAAAGTCTGCACTACAGAATATTTACTAGTTAGCATCGGAAGTAGGACAATCCTATACGAAAAATAAATAATAAAACCTAGTAGAAATACTAGTATTATCAAAAAATAAATTAGCTTGTAAATGATTTTTAGAGCCTAAACTACTTACATACTTACTTATGTATTCTTTGCCTTATTTTATGTATAAAATTGACAAATATATGTTTTGTGGCTAGGATGTAAAAAGTTCAATATAAAACCAAATATGCACGCGAATTGGTAGCTATAAAAGCTGAAAGCATCTATTTTTATAAAAAATTAGGCTTCCTGCTATTGCTCTTTTATGTTCTGTCTTGGTCTTAATTGTTTCTAGTTTTTAATTACACATAATCTTGATTTTGCTGTTTTTAAGTTTATGTTTTTTTCTTTGAGAACAGCAGGATAATCTCAATTCGTTTTATTGGAGAACTTTGATGAAGCTATTTCGTATTCTTCCATTAGTTGTTGGGAGTGCTGCTGCTGGTATCCTTGCCAGCACATCTCCAGCACACGCTTTAACATGGAATTTAAATAATGTCCAATTCCAGGATGGAGCTACTGCAAGTGGTACATTTGATTATGATCCTACAAGCCTAGTTTATTCTAACTTAAGTATTACTTTATCATCAGGAACAATTTACACCAGTCAAAGCTTTAGTACTTCCAACCTTAACATTAAGTTACCTAATCAGTTTTCTGTTTGTAGTAATGGTGCTGCTTGCTTAAGCTCTCAATACGTTTACTTAAGATTTTCTAGTAACTTGAGTAATACACCTGGAACATTAAATGTAACTGCAACTGGTTCGAGTTACGGTGTGACTAATTTGGCTGGAACCCCAACAAGTAGCTCCCCCTTAACTTCAGGCACAATTTCAAGCACAGCAGTCCCCTTCGAGATCCCAGGTGGTGCAACAATTCCGTCAGTCGGCGCACTACTAGCTTTGGGCTTGATGAGAAAAGCCAGAAAGAGCATAGCATCAAATACCCCTATCGTCCAACCTATCAGCGAGATGGTTAGCTAGGTTAAATTTTCCACCGCTCAATTTGCTATCGTCATTGCAATTAAAATAGAGAATAAAGCCATAAGAATAGAATAGATTAGCTTTGTCATTGCACATTTGCTAAATAATTTAATTGATTTTTTGGGATGGGTATTTGTTGCCCATCCCTTAATTTTTGTGCAGGCAAAACGCCTACGCGGTTGGCATTAATATCATTTTCTATAACCTTATGGCGGCGACTTTGTGCTTAAAAGCCTATTTTAAGTATTATTACTGATGATTTTAATTACTTACTGGAGAACAATATACTTATAATATATTAAGGCAGTAGGTTCATGATCAAAAAATGGAATCCCAAACAGCTTGGTTTAGCTATTTTACCTAGCGCACTAGCCGTAGGCTCAACACTAGTTTCTGCCTCCCCTAGTTTGGCACTAAACTACAGGTAGGATGTTAACTTGTTAAATAATGGTTATTCAGCTACAGGTTATGTAGTGAAAAATACCAGCACACCTAATACCGCTCTCACTGGCAGCAATATCGTAAATTGGAATTTTGTTTTAACTCTGTACCTTGGGAGTTATCATCAGGTATGTTAACAGCTATCGGTGTACCCTTGCTCTTTGGATTGCAAAGTTTAAAAAAGAAAGTAGCATCTACTAACCTTATCAAAATCAGCGAGGCAGTTAGCTAACAATTTCTAGATTGAGACTCTTGCTAACCCCCTCTGCCTAATACATGGACATAGGAACCTAGAGATGGAAATGTAGATTAATTTTTACTTTATGTTACAAAATACGACTATTTAATTTAATGGTTTTAGCTAGACTAGAACTATTTTTTTAAATTATGATAACGCCGATCAATACTTAAAAGTGAAAATAACTGATAGAACCTGAGAGACATTGAGAATGCTGCTGAGTGCTGAACTTGCATATTGGTCAATACTAGCTTGTAAATTCAAGTTTATGTATTACTACTGGGGTTTTTTGATTATTGATAAAGAACAATATACAAATTAATGACGATTTGATTAAGAGCGAGACTTTTATAACTTAAATTCTATGAAAATACAAAAACCAGAGAAACTTTTTAAAAAGCCAATAGAAATAACAGAAGCTGTTGAAAAACGGTCATTTGCTTTATTACGTTTTCTTGGCTGTGTACTACTCATATTTTCTTTAATTGATTACCTTGGTATTTTTATTCCTCCCCGTCTAACAGATCCCGTCTGGGAATTTCAAGCCATTGGACAAATGGTAGATCATGTTTGGTCTCCTTTACTAGGGTTAACATTCATATTTTTATATAATCAAACCAGTATTGTTAAAGCGAGACAGGTTTCAATTCTCAAATTTTTATCTTGGTTTTCCCTAGCGATCGGCATATTCTATCTGCTATTACTACCTTTAGGGATTAATAATAGCCTTACACTTTATAAAAATATTAATGCTCAATTTACAAATCAGCAGGCACAACAACAAGAGCAACTGCAAAAAATAACTGAAAATTTGAATGGAGTCAAATCTCCTCAAGAATTAAATAATCTAGCTAATAGTTTAAATCTTCAAAATGAAGCAGGTTCTAGTCAATCTCCTCAAGACTTTAAGAATAAAATATCTCAGCAAATTCAAACGGTTGCTCAAAATACCTTATCTACAGTTAAAGCAGCCAATAGACAACAGATTAAAAACCTAGTTAAAGATGCTGTAAGAATCAACTTAGGAGTCATAATATCAGGTGTTTGCTTTATTACTCTTTGGAATCTGACCCGTTGGACACGTATTACTAATCTAGATATTTGAAATTAGTTATTAATAAAGAATGTTCATCAGTACACAGATAATTAGTCAAGCTAAACAAGCGTTTATTATTCACTTCAAATCCCTAATTAAACGCCAATGGTTTTATTTATTTGTTATTTTTAGCACATTTGCTGCTTTGCATCTACACATAGTTATCAATCATCCAATTGAAGGTCGAGATATTTCCTTCTATATACTCTACTGGATAGGTATTTTATTTTTATTGTGGCAAAAAAGACAGCAAGATCATACAACAAATTGGTTTTCAAACCTACTAGGTTTAGGATTCCTATTTTTAGTCATCATTAGACCACTATATTTGTGGAATTTAGACTTGTTGTTGTTTAGGTTCGGCCCAATTCTTGCTACTTTTGGGTTAGGATTATTATCTTTTGGTTTCTCAGGAATAAGGCATAATTGGCGCTTGTTTTTATTGTTATGCTTAATGCTTTTTCCCTATGGCTTCATCAATGAAATTTTTGCTTTTCGACTCCACTTCAGTGAGTTAACTGCAACTATATCTGCTTTCTCACTTCACTATTTAGGGTTGAAAGCTACTGCACAAGATGCTTTGGTAAGACTGCCTACAGGTCAAGTTGAAGTCCTCTATTACTGCACAGGTGGATTGTTGATTGTATGGCTACTAAAGCTGACTCTGTTAATCATGGTAGTCATTATTCCTTTGACTTGGCAGCAGAGATTAGGACTAATTTTATGCGCTGTGTGTACAGGATTTTTAGTTGGCTGTATTCGTGTAGCATTGTTAGCTGTCGTAGTTAATAACCATAATCTGTTTGAATATTGGCACAGCTATACAGGAGGAGCTTTATTTATGGGATTGGCAACTATTACTTATGCAGCCTTATGTAATTGGATACTCCCAGTAGAACTGTTATATTCTACAGAAAAATATGACTCAGATACCACAGTTATAGTAAATCCAAAAAGAATTTTATTTCTGAGCGTTACTTGGATAGGGATTGTATTGACTACTATTTATTTAATTACTAGTAATCGGTTGCTAAATACCTCTATTTTACCAGATTCACTTGCTTTGAAAAGTTGGCAGCAAGTCAAAGCTAAATCTTGGAGTAATCAAAATTCTGATATTCCAATAAATACTCAGGTTGCAATAGTGCGATCGCAAAAAGATTATAGCTATGTCAGAAATGACCAGCGTCTGGATTTACAAATGCGCTATTCCATGAATACTAGAGGCGAATCAAATCCTTTTTTAGATCAGATAAATGCCAATCTAGCTAAAGATAGCAAGAACAATATTAAATACGTAAAAGGAATTGGCTACTATCTGCTGTACAGCGATAGTAAACAAGCTTACTTGACAGCCTGTATAAATCCTCGTGGAGGTAGTACTGTTACCTCAGCTCAATTTATGCAAAATCGATATACTTATGACTTGACTTGGAGTCGTATAGTACCTTGGATTTTTGGTAAGGAAGTCTTAAGAGATAATCGTTGTATATGGACACAGTTGTCTGTTCCATTGAATCAAGTAGCAGATTCTAAAGTTTATTCAATTTTAGAGTCACTTTGGGCTGATAATTACCTTAGTTGGCAATCTATTTTAAAGAAGATAAGCTAAAAAGAAATATAAGGCTTTTATCGCAACTTCAGGCTCTTTCATGCAGGATAAGCGCATCTAATTTAGTATAGGGTGAGCTTGACAAATAAAGACTTAGTTTTGTAATTTACGTGTATTCTCTGTTGTTGAATTATGTATTTAAAAATATAAATGAAGTGTACTCATTTATTTACTAATTATCGCACTGCATAAATCGGCATGGTCTTATAGAAAATAATTCATCATGAATTGCAAATAGTACAAATACCAACTAATAACTCTATGGAATTTTAGAGTTGATAGTCAAAAAACGGACGAGTATTTTAACTACTAAAGTTGAATTCGCCACTTATACTTCTCTTTTGATTTTGGATATTTTTAAATGGCAAAGTAATTAATTCTAAAACTTTAAAAATACTTTTAAAGTCTTTGATTACTTTTTTGCTTTCATTAAATCTAGCTGAAATATATTTGATGTAGATGCTCAAACAACTAAATTATCGCATCATTCATTTATCTAAATATTATCCGCCAGATAGAGGGGGCATTGAAACACATGTTCAGACCCTGGCTCGAACTCAAGCTGCTTTGGGTGCAGATGTCCACGTAGTTTGTGTAAATACTTTTGATAAGCACGGCTCTTTATCTACTAGAACTGAGACTGTTAATGAGATAGATTGTGATGTACACGTCATACGACTTGGTCGTTTTTTGTCATTTGCACGCTTTGATTTTTGCCCGCAAATTTTAAGCAATATCTACCAATTGCTTAAGGAACCAAATACCTTACTTCATATTCATACTCCTAATCCAACAATGCTCATAGCTTTAACTTTGCTACCCAAGCGTTTACCTTTAGTAATCACGCACCATAGCGATGTTATTAAGCAAAGAATATTGAAGTATGCATTGCGTCCTTTTGAATATCTAATATATCGTCAAACATCACGAGTTATTACTACTAGCTCTCAGTATATTAAAGGTTCAAAATTCTTACATTTTTATCGTGATAAATTAAGTATTATTCCCCTGGGAATAGACTTTTTAAATTACATTAAACCAAATCAAATAGCAATTAATTTCAGCCACTATTTAAAAGAACAATATGGAGAAACAATCTGGTTAGTAGTTGGCAGGCTCGTCTATTACAAAGCACTGCATATAGCAATTGAAGCTTTAACTGTAGTGCCGGGAACACTGATTATAATTGGCATTGGGCCTTTAGAACAACAACTAAAAACATTAGCAAAAAAGCTGGGAGTAGATGACCGCATTGTCTGGTTAGGTCATGTAAGTGAAGATGAGCTTGTAGGTGCTTATCAGGCTGCAACAGCTCTTTGGTTTCCTTCTAATCTACGTAGTGAGGGATTTGGTCTAGTTCAAGTCGAAGCTATGGCGAGTGGTTGTCCTGTAATTAATGCCGATATTCCTTGTAGTGGTGTCCCTTGGGTAAGTCGCCATGAACAAGAAGGCTTAACTGTACCCATTAACGACCCAATGGCTTTAGCTAGGGCAGCAAAACGTTTACTCTACGAACCTGGTTTACGTACTAAACTAGTAACAGCAAGCCGCAAACGATCTGAGGATTTTAACCATGTAACTATGGCTCAACGAAGTTTTGAATTATATGAAGAAGTTTTGAGTCAAGAGAGGAATTATATTGGTATCGGAAAACCAGTTAATTTACTATGAAAATTTTGCATATTTATGCAGGAAATCTATTTGGTGGTGTCGAAACACTATTGATAACACTGGCAAAAGAGCAAAGTTTATGTATGCAGATGCAGCCTCATTTTGCTCTTTGTTTTGAAGGTAGATTAACAAATGAATTACAAACCTTAAACGCAAATGTTCATCAGTTGGGTAATGTGCGAATTAGCCGTTTTTGGACGATATTGAAAGCTAGATTACAACTTCAGCAATTATTAAGGCGAGAGCAGTTTGATGTTGTGATTTGTCATTCTTGCTGGTCGCAAGTAATTTTTGGGCCAGTTATCAAATCTAACCATTTACCACTTATTTTTTGGTGTCATGATGTGCCAAATGGTAAACATCCTTTAGAGCAGTGGGCTAAAAGGGTTTTACCAGACTTGGTAATTGCTAATAGTCGTTATACTCAAGCTAGTGTGCCAAAACTTTATCCTAAAGTTAATAGCGATACTCTTTATCTGCCAGTAGCCTGTGCTGATATTGGTAATGCTCCTACGATTCGCCACGCTGTAAGAGCGGAACTTAATACTTCTGATGATGCAATAGTAATTATTCAGGCATCTCGTTTAGAGCGGTGGAAGGGGCAAAAAGTGTTACTTTCAGCTTTGGCGCAACTACGCTACACACCAGGTTGGGTATGTTGGTTAACTGGAGGAGTACAACGTCCTCATGAAGCTGAATATTTGCAAGAACTTAAAGTACAAGTACAACAACTTGGTATTGGCGATCGCGTGCTATTTTTAGGACAACGGAATGATGTACCCCGCTTGTTGGCTGCTGCTGACATTCACTGTCAACCTAATACTGGCGCAGAACCATTTGGTATTGCTTTTATAGAAGCACTTTATGCAGGCTTACCAATAGTGACAACAGCCATAGGAGGAGCGGTAGAAATTGTGGATCATTCCTGTGGGCGAGTGGTTGCACCAAATGATATCAATGCTTTGAGTAAAGTTCTAGGATTGCTAATTAGCAATCCTAAGGAAAGAGCTAATCTGGCGGCTGGGGGAAAATTACGAGCTGAGTATCTCTGCAATCCTCTAAGGCAGCTAACTCAGCTTTACAATCTCCTTTGTGAAGTTGTTGAACACAAGGTTGTGGCATGATTTTATCTGATGACAGAAAACAAATAGCACAAGCTGATGTTGAAAACCGAGCGCAACAAAGCCTCGGTGCTAGTAGTGAGCCTATTTACCAAATGGTATCTCGAACATTAGCACAACAACATCCTGGTGGTGGTGTACTGGTAGATGTTGGTTGTGGTAGCGGTAAGCTGTGGTCATTTGTAGGCGATCGCTTTGATCGTTATATTGGTGTGGATGCTGTACGTTATCCTGATTTACCAACACATACAGAATTTATTCCTTCTAATTTGGATATCGGTAAAGCACCTTTGCCAGATGAGTGTGCTGATGTAGTTTGTGCGGTTGAAATTATTGAACATCTAGAAAATCCACGGGCTTTTATACGGGAACTAGTCAGGTTAGCCAAGCCGGGAGGATTAGTGATTGTCACTACTCCCAATCAATTAAGCTTGCTCAGTAAATTGACTTTAATACTGAAAAATCAGTTCAACGCCTTTCAAGAAGCACCCGGTCTTTATCCAACGCACATCACTGCATTGCTGGAAATCGATTTAAACCGAATATTTACGGAGTGCAATTTAACTAAAGTTCAAATAGAATACAGTCGTTGTGGTCGTATGCCATTTACACCGTGGCACTGGCCCAAAAGTCTAAGTATTCACGGAGGGGCATTTAGTGACAATATTATTTGTGTAGGGCAAAAACTGAAGGTGCAAACATATACTATTTAACTGAAGGTTGAGATTATGAGACTTTCTGGAATATTGAAGCCGGAATATTTTTATCAACCAAAAGTTGCTTGGCAACGACTGTTACCATTTCGAGCAGTATCAACTGCTGAATTCGTTGATCAGAAACTCTCTTGGGGTATGCATATTAGAGTTCGTCCACAGGAAGAACATGGACGAATTCTTTCTACACTTGGAGTCATTGATCTAGCAGTCACAGAAACTCTTTGGCGGTTAAGTGAGCCGGGAGAGTTAGTAGTAGATGTTGGCGCTAATATTGGTTATATGACCGCAGTTTTAGCAGTTCGTGTTGGTTCTATTTCGGGTGGTAGTGTTTGGGCTTTTGAAGCTCATCCAGAAATATTTACAGAGTTAGAATATAACGTTGAGCAATGGCAAGACCAATTAATAAATACACAGTTTATCATTCAAAATATTGCTATTTCAGATCAAAGTGGTACTGTAAAACTTCTCATTCCCAAATCATTTAGTAGCAATAGGGGACTTGCTAGCATTATTACTAATGATGAGGATTTAAAATCCAACAATCTAGTCAATTCAGAAAGTATATTTGTAAAATCATGCACTCTAGATAACATATTTCCTACACAAGTAATAGGAGTTATGAAAATAGATGTAGAAGGTCATGAGATGAAAGTAATTAAAGGAGCAATAAACTTAATCAAACAAGGTAGAATTCGTGATTTTGTTTTTGAGGAACATCTTGATTATCCTACTCCTGTAACTACATTCTTTGAAACAATGGGCTACAAAGTTTTTAGAATTCAGAGAAATTTTACAAGCCCTGTACTATTAGACCCTAATTCTAATATTGCACGTACTCACTGGCAACCAACAAGTTTTATCGCTACCGGTAATCCTGAAGGTGTAATTAGTAAATTTAGAGAACCTGGATGGCAAGTTTTAAAGTAAAAAATAACATTTTTTTAAATAGATATAATTATGTTAAAAAGCTCATTCATCTGGTGGTTAAGTTCACAAGCTTATAGAAAAAAACTTTATTTTATAGCTTATATATTAAAAATATTTAACTTTTTAGCTTTTCATGCTATTCTGCCTCCAGAAGCAGAAATAGAAAAAGATATTTCACTTGAACATTATGGATTAGGAACTGTCGTTCACTGTAATGTCAAAATTGGAAATCGCGTCAGAATATTTCACCATGTGACCTTAGCAGCAGAAACTCAGGTTGGTTCTGCACATAAAATTTTTATTGGTGATGATGTAATTATATGTGCTGGTGCAATAATAGTTGGACGAGGCAACCAGAGTTTAACTATTGGTAATGGAGCAATAGTTGGTGCTAATGCCGTAGTTACTAGGGATGTAGCAGCAGGTCAAATAGTAGTTGGTGTTCCAGCACGACCAATAAACAAAGTAGTAAATACAATTAGTTCTAGTGATAAATTTGTTAGTAATTTATAGCAATATTTAAAACGAATTTTAGGTACATTGTAAAATGTTTATTACATAAATTAATGAATACAAAGATAAGTCAGAATTTACAAGATTATTCTATATGGACAAAGCTCAACTGGACATGGGCGCATACCTTTATCCTGCTACAATTTACTCTTCAAATATTGCTGCTGTTTCCTCAACTTGGCATTATCCGAGTGCCAATAAGGATTGCTTCTTTTGCCTTCTGTCTATTTTTATTAATATGGTTGCGCCCAAAAATTTCTCAGCATCCTGCTAATAACTCAGTAATTGTAGTACTGGCAATTATGCTGTTAGAGCTATGCCTACATCCATACATTAATTCAATGACGGCAGGGATAGCTCAATGTGCTATGTATCTTGCTATTTTTAGCCCTCTGTTTTGGGCAAGAAGTTTAAAAATTACACAGATTGGTTTTCAAAGCTTAATATTTCTCATGTGGGGCATTCACACACTGAGTGCAAGCTTTGGAGTGTTACAGGTATACTACCCTGGCAAATTTCAACCTTCTCTTTCTACGTTTATTCAGAACAGTACTTATAAAGGAGACAACTTTTTAATTACTTTAGCTAATGGCGAACAGGTCTATAGACCAATGGGTTTAACTGACACGCCTGGAGGAGCAGCAACTGCTGGCCTTTATGCTCTTTTGTTTGGTGTAGTGATTGCACTGAAATACAAAAACCCAATTTTACGGATTGTCGGCATAGGTAGTGCTGCCCTTGGTCTGTTTTGCATTTACCTCACTCAAGTTCGCTCTATTTTGGTATTCGCTGCTATTTCTATGGTCTTTTTAGCAGTGGTGTTGATGAGGACGGGTCAAATTGCGCGTCTAACGATGATGGTATCAGGTGTGACAGCTTTGTTTGCAGCTACATTTTCTTGGGCGATCGCAATTGGTGGAAAGTCAACACTGCAAAGATTATCTAGCTTATTTGTTAGTTCCCCTCAAGAATTTTATCAACAAAACCGGGGTGGTTTTTTGCAGACTACTATTGAAACCCTGCTACCTCAGTATCCATTAGGAGCAGGTCTGGGACGCTGGGGAATGATAAATAATTATTTTGGTGATAACACCGATTTGATATCTCAACCAATTTGGGTAGAAATCCAGTGGACAGGATGGCTACTAGATGGGGGAGTCCCACTGATACTTGCTTATATTGTTGCACTTTACCTAACTTGTCAGACTGCTTGGAAGATTGCTACCAATCGCCAACTAGGTGACTTTGCGTTCTGGGGTGGCTTGGTTTTTGCCTATAACATTGGGGCTGTGGCAATTACTTTTAACTATCCTTTGTTTATGAGTCAGGGTGGAATGGAGTTTTGGTTACTGAATGCCGTATTGTTTGTAGCTACTCGCAATAGCAAGTTGGATAACAAACTCTTAAAAACTGTTCAGATATGAAATCTTATCTACTGGTAACAGGTGATTTTGTGAGAACGGGTGGGATGGACAGAGCTAATTTTGCTTTGGCTGACTATTTAGCAAGGCAAGGACAACAAGTATATTTAGTAGCTCATCAGGTGGCAAATGAGTTATTAGCTTATCCTAATGTTAAATTTCATCAAGTGCCCAAAATAGCTAAGTCTTATTTATTCAGTAGTCCCTTACTAAGCAAGATGGGGCGCACTTTAGCACAACGTTTAGCAAATGCAGGAGGACGAGTACTGGTAAATGGTGGTAACTGCCAATGGCAAGATATCAACTGGGTGCATTACGTTCATGCAGCTTATCAACCCAACAATCCAACAGGATTATTGCGTCGGTTGAAAAATTCAGTATCTCATCGACTGTTTTTGCAAACAGAACGACAAGCTTTGCAATCGGCGCGGGTAATAATCGTTAATTCAGATCGGACAAAAAAAGATTTGGTCGAAAGATTGGGGATTGCAGAACAGCGCCTCCACAAAGTTTATTATGGCATCGATCCACAAGTCTTTTTTCCAGCCACACAAGAAAAACGCGTAGTACTTCGTCAACAGCTTGGATGGCCTATCAACAAGACGATTGTAGTGTTTATTGGTGCTTTAGGCGATCGCCGCAAAGGATTTGACACACTTTTTGCAGCTTGGCAACAGTTGTGTACATCCCCAGATTGGGACGCTGATTTGGTAGTAATTGGGGTTGGTGCAGAACTTAAACAGTGGCAACATCGTACTATTATTGCAAACATCAGTTCCCGCATTCATTTTTTAGGCTTTCGTACTGATGTTCCACAGATATTGCAAGCAGCCGATTGCTTGGTTGCTCCCACTCGTTACGAAGCTTATGGTTTGGGAGTACATGAAGCCCTTTGTTGTGGTTTACCAAGTATAGTTAGTGCTAAAGCTGGAGTTGCAGAACGCTATCCGCCTCAGTTACAAGACTTGTTGATTCCTAATCCTGATGATGCTGTTGATTTAGCGGCGCGACTGCAAAAGTGGCGATGCAATAAAAACCATTACAACAAATTAGTATCTTCTCTTTCACAAGCATTACGAGCTTACACTTGGGACGATATGGCAAAAAACATTTTAAATCAGATAAACCAATAACTTTAAATAGATGAAATCTCTACGGATTTTGCTGGTAATAAATTCACTACCAATACCATTTGGCAATGCTGATGCTAGGTGGTACTACGTTTTACTTAAAGGATTAGTTGAAAAAGGTCATAATGTTACTGTATTTGCGACTGTTGGCAAATTAGAAGATATCGCCAAAGCTCAGGCTCTTTTTCCATCACCAGATTATGACCTGCGCTGTTATCTCATTCCCAAACAAAATACTGGAATAATGGCAAAGATAAAAACTATACAGCAACCTTATTCCTACATTTTTAGTCAAGAGTTGCGCCAAGATTTAGCAAGAGAACTTGCCAAACCTTACGACATTCTTCATCTAGAACAGCTTTGGAGTGGTTGGCTAGGACTTGAACATCGGAAAAAAGTGGTAGTTAATGTTCATTATTTGTTTTCATTAGACGGCACTTTTGAGTCTAACAACTCTCTAGAAACTCGCTTTAGACGATTTTTTACCTACCAGGCTGAACAGAAATTGCTTAAAGCTTTTCCCAAAATAGTTACATTATCAGAACGTCTAGCAAAACATATTCAACAAATTAATTCTCAAGCTCAGATTTATACAGTTCCATTAGGAATTGACCTTTCTCTCTATCCATTTGTTCAACAAAAGTATATAAACCAGTACCCCACAGTCGGATTAATTGGTGGATTTAATTGGACACCATCCTATTCCGCAGCTGAGAGACTTTTAACTAAGCTATGGCCAGAAATTAAACGCCGTGTTCCTAACGCTAAACTGCAAATTGTTGGACGGTCTGCTAAAGATGCCCTTGCAGCATTTAGGGATATAAAAGACCTAGAAATTCATCAAGATGTACCAGATACTTTACCCTATTTCACTAATACAGATGTAATGTTGTATGCGCCTATTGCAGGTAGCGGAATAAAAGTTAAACTGATGGAAGCTTTTGCTTTAGGTACACCAGTTGTCACTAACTCGGATGGTGTTGAAGGTATTCCAGCTTATGATGGGGTTCATGCTGGGATTTGTGAAGATGATGAAGGTTTAATTGAACGGACTCTCGAATTATTAAATAATCGATTTTTACAACAGGAAAGGACAGTCAAAGCTAGACAATTATTAGAAAGCTATTGTAATCCACAGGTGACGGTTTCACAAATTGAACAAGTATATCAATCTATAGCCAAGTGATTGGTTATAAATATTAAAAACCTTTCTCGTGATTTGTGGCTTTTAACTAATTTTTATAATAGATAGAAAACGCTAAGTTACTTATGATATTACAAGCCAATTAATAAAGTAATAACAATAAGTTTAAAATATAGTTCAAGTTAAGCTTAGGTTAAATAGGTTTGAATTTTAAAAACAGTCTAAAAATAATAGAGATAAATTATGTTTAATTATTTACAAGAATTGTTACGAAGAAATCAAACTTGGATTGAGTTTCAAGAACTCAACCGGGAGGGTTGGTTACAAGCCTGGCAGCGTACAAAACTTCAGAACTTAATTTTGAAAACTAACCCTATTCGTACAGTAAAATCGGGTTCTGTTGAGGTACGTGTTTTAACGTGGCGGCGAGACTGGCTTAATGTTATCTGGGCTTTAAAGAGCTTTTACTATTTCTCAGAAGTTGATTACCCTTTGTTTATTCATGATGGTGGTCTCAAACCTACTCAAGTTCAAAAGCTAAAATATCATTTTCCAGATGCAACATTAATTCAGGCGAGCGATGCAGATAATTATGTTATGGCAGAGCTTCAACAACATGATCTCAATCGCTGTTTAGCTTACCGTGCAGAAAATATAGCCACGCGAAAAATATTTGATTTTTACTTAATGTCTAAAGCTGATTTGTTAATATCAATTGACTCTGATATTGTTTTCTTCAAAAAACCATATGACTTGATAGAGGGAAAGGATAACTTTACTAAAAATAAATATAACAAAGATATGCAATATTTTTACAGTATGGAGCTAGATGAGCTTGAATTGGCTTGTAAAATCCGTCCTCTACCTCTAGTTAATAGTGGTTTATCTTTAGTAAAAAGAGAGTCAATAAATTTTTGTAAAATGGAAGAGTGGTTAGAAAATCCTAAATTATTTAGTAATAAATGGGTCACAGAGCAGACTCTTCATGCTCTATGTTCAACTATTTATGGTGTTGAACTTTTACCTGATACTTATTGTGTGAGTACAAACCCTGGGATCAAGAGTGATTTTGTTTGCAAACATTATCCAGGATTTTTCAAAACTTTGCTTTATCGAGAAGGTATGACATATTTAAAGCAGCACAATTTTATTGAATCTCTTAATGAAAGTAAAATTAAAAATTTTCAACTACTTGTGAATTAGCTATTAAAAAATCATTAAAACTTGAGAATATTTAATGCCTAAACTATTAGTAACTTTACCTTATGCTGCTGGGATTGGAGGAGTCGAAAGTTGGTTTGCAGATTTATATTCAATTTTACCTAAATATGGTTGGGAAATAGAAGCATTAGCAATACCTGTTAGTCACAAACGGAATAATTGGAAGCCTCCAAGCTACTGGTCAGCAGTGACAGTAATTGGCAAACCTTGGTGGGCCGTGCGAGATTTTGCAGCTCATGTACAATTTGAAATTATCAATCGCAAACCGGATATAGTCTTAACATATGCTTACGATGCTCCTTTAATTAGCGGCCCTAATATACCACCAGGTCCAAAAGTTATTGAGGGAGTACATACAGGTATGAAACCAGAAATTGATAGAATCGCTCACTGGCATTATTACTTTGATGCCTTGCTTGCTATAAGTGAAGTTACTCAAATAGCTGTTGAACAAGGGCTAAAATATGTTCATCCTAGTCAGCAACCGCCATTTCAACTAGTTCGTTATGGTCTTCGTCTCCCACCTATTTCACCAATTCCCTCATGTTTAGATACTTCCCAACCACTTCGGTTGATTTGGTTTGGACGAATTACTCAGACTATTAAGCGTGTCCTAGATTTGATTGGAATTTGCCGGGGTTTGAAAACACGGGGAATTGACTTTAGGCTAACTGTGCTGGGTGAAGGTACAGAAATATTGAAACTGCAAACAGAGTTGTCAGGAGAAATAGCACAGGAGATCGTATCTTTGAAAGGTGCTGTGACTGCTGAAAAAGTCTTTGCCCATCTGGCTTGCCATGATATTTTCTTAAGTACAAGTGAGTTTGAGGGAGGGCCACGTACACTTATTGAAGCAATGAGTTGTCACGTTGTCCCAGTAGTTACAGACATTGATGGATATTGTCGAGAATTGGTACGGCAAGGAGAAAACGGTTTTCGCGTTCCTGTTGGAGATATAACAGCTTTTATTGACCATATTGCAGAACTTTCAAGCGATCGCTTGAAACTACAATTAATGAGTGAGCAATGCCGTTCTAGCGTTGAGCCAATATTTACTATAGAACGCATGGGTTTTGACCTCGATCGCTACTTTCGTCAAGTTCTCGCAGAACCATCTAAACGCCAACTCAATTCAGCTTTGCAAGATTTATCTT
The DNA here is from genome assembly GCF_036917465.1 of Nostoc sp. GTDB lineage: Bacteria > Cyanobacteriota > Cyanobacteriia > Cyanobacteriales > Nostocaceae > Nostoc. The sequence continues at coordinate 45,376 of NZ_JBALDL010000030.1, read as the reverse complement.
TACACTTACCAAATAGTCGGCTATGGTTATCCACACCAATACGAAAAGTAATGCGTTGGTCCGCCTACAAATGCAACCTTTTGCCAGGAAACGAATTATGAAATTATTGACTGATGTACGTAGTTTGTTAAGAGAATGGCTTCCATATCGCTTGATCAAATATCGTGAAGATCGTCGTCGTTATATGGGTTGGGGACTATCTTTTGCTCAAAGCAGTGAACTAGCTCGCCTTAGTCCTTCTCGCTGTGAGCTAGAAGAGACTGGTTGGTATTTACTACCTGCCGAAATGCTATCTCATATTCATACCATTGTGGATGTCGGCGCACACCGAGGAAACTGGAGTGCGGCAATGCTGAAGTATGCAAACCCAAAACAAATAGTTGCGTTTGAACCTTTACCAGAATTGTTTGTTGAGCTTCAATCTCGGTTTGCTTCTGAAGCAAGGATTGATTTACGCCCTAAAGCAATTGGAGAAGAAATTAGTAGCATCACTATTAACGTCACCGAACATAAAAGTGCTTGCTCGATTCTTTGTCCAGATTCTCAAATGAATAATCATTATGGCTATGGGTGGAGCATAGTAGATACTGTAGAAGTTAAAATATCAACTTTAGATGAAGAATTACACAATTTTGAAACTATTGATTTAATTAAAATAGACGTTCAAGGCTATGAAAAAAGCGTTTTATCTGGTGCAAAACAGACATTAAAAAAAGTTCAGGCATTAATGATTGAGCAAAATTTGATCCGACATTATAAGGAAGACTTGTTGTTTTGGGAATTGCATAAACTACTAGAAGACACTTATGGATTTAAGCTTTACAACATTTCAGACCCATTTAGATCGATATCAGGAAGAAGTTTATGGTTTGATGCAATCTATCTTTCATCAGACAGTAAATTCTGCTGAAGTAGAGGTGTCAATCAATGAATTTATACTTTGCTGTTTGATGTTTCAAGTTTTACCAAAGCCTAAATAAAAGTGAGAAGCTATCGAACTGGACGCTCAGTAGTTAACTTTGCCACTGGACTTGTGTTACAGATAATGACACTGGGCATAGGTTTAGTAAGCACTCCCATGCTATTGAGTTGGCTGGGTGACGATCGCTATGGGGCTTTTCGCGCTGCAACTGATTGGGGAAATTATCTCAATCTCTTAGAACTGGGAATCGGCGGTTCATTATTGGCGTTGTTAGCAAAAGCTGTTGGAATTGGCGATCGCCAACTAATCCGTCTCACATTGGCAACTGCAATCAGAACCTATCTCAACATTATGGCAGGCATGATCCTGGTAGGAGTTGGATTAGGCTGTTTCATTACTTATCTAGTACCTGTTAAAGGATTATTGGTAGGTGAACTCCAAAAGGGCTACTGGTTGGGATTACTAGGGATATTGTTACTCCCTTTAAACTCCTTCCGCCTCTTAGCAGCTGCTAGTCAGCGCAGTTATACTGATAACGTATTTGTCATTTTTCAAAGCTTAATCATAACTAGTGTGTCACTACTACTCGCACGGGCTAGATTTGGCATTACTGGACAATACATAGCTGTGTTGTTAGGGAATATTTTCTTTCAATTAGTCATGTGTTGCGATGGGCTGCGTCGTTATCCAGATGTGTTTACATATTTAGGCGATCGCAAATCCCAACTTCCGATAGAGAAGCAACTCTGGCAACTAAACTGGCCTACATTAGCTCTAAATTTTTCAGGTCAGATGAGCTTGTTTACTGATAATATTATTATTTCCTACAGCCTAAGCCCTGCAACAGTTGTACCATTTTTTGTCACTCAACGTTTAACAGCACTGGCACAATCACAAATTCAAGGTATTGGTAATGCTACCTGGGCAGCTCTTGCCGATCTCTATGCTAAAGGAGAAAGAGAAAAGTTCAATGCTCGTCTAATTGAACTGACAAGATTAGTAGCAGTGATGGGATTAGGCTTAATGGTGACGATCGCAGGATATAACCATTATTTCATTAAACTATGGGTAGGAGAAGACCGCTTCGGTGGTGATGGGGTTACCATCCTAGCCGCTTGTAATGGACTTTTTCTTGGGCTGTTATCGCTTTGGGGATGGTGTTTTTCTGGCACTGGCAACCAACCTAAATTAGTGCGACCTGCTACATTGGCTGCTGTAATTAATTTTCTAGTCAGCATTATCAGCACTCACTTTTTTGGTATTATCGGACCGTTGTTGGGTACTTTTATTGCATTTACAACCGTTAGTTTATGGCAATTACCATTACTAATGCAGGAAGTTTTTGGCACATCTTTAAGACAACTTTTTTTCGCCGTTGCTCAACCTCTAGCAGTTGGGCTTCCTTACGGTTTAATCGTTTGGTGGATCGCCAAAAGCCATACTCCTTGGGGATGGTTGGGATTAGCCGCAGAAATGGTTTTGACTGCACTTATTTACTTTGCGATCGCCTGGTTGTTGGTATTGAATGAGTTTGAGCGTAAACAATGGAGCGATCGCTTGAAAATGCTGTATTCAATCCTGGGACGGTACGCTCATTATTCCAAATTATAACGAGGAAAGTCAGACTTACATTCCTCTCGAAAACCCTTGCCCTTAAGAGGTTGAGCCGAGATCCGCGCTCAAACGGAAATATTTAATCGTTTTGCCAAATCTAATGCCGATATTCCAGAGAAAGTTCTGCCATGATTTTCTTGCTCCTTGATGAGAACTGCGATCGTATCGTTTATGGGTGCAGACAATCCGTTTTTTTTCGCTAACGTCACTATCTCCCCGTTAAGATAATCAATTTCTGTTTCTCGACCTCGTTGCACATCTTCCCACATAGAGGAACGGGCCTGCGGATCGATTTTAATCATGCTGGAAGCCACTCGAAAAAACAAAAAGTTGGGGAAGTGCAAAACAATAGGAACAATACTTGGAATCATGCTGCCAGACCTTAGAGGGCGAATGCCACTCTGCTTCAACACCGATAGCGCTTCAGACATTGTGGCAGCGAGGATTTTACGGTAAAGAGGTTGTGAAAGCTCCTCACGTAAGGGAATGCCAGATAAAGCATTGATGGAGTTATTCAGATTAAAGATCAGCTTCCCCCAGAGAATACCGGGAAGATTTGAATGAGTTTTAGCGGCTAGCCCAGCCAATTGTAATCCTGAAAGCACAGCCTGGGAAATAGTATTCTGCTCCTCTACAAGCAAAGTACCACTGGTTCCACAATGAAAATGCGCTTTGGGATTTCGTACCACATTATAGGGAACCATTCCAGCTAGAACATCCTTTTCCGGCAAGATAGACCTCAGCTTATCTGCATTATGTACTCCGTTCTGGAAACTAACGAGGATTTTGCCAATTGGCAAGACTGTATTCAAACGATGTGCTGCGGCTTCCGTTGCCAGACTTTTGAGAGTTACCAATACAATATCCCGGTCAGCCAGAGACTCTGTTTCTGTTGTATAGCGGATTTGATCTGGTTGCAGATGAAAGTCTGTTCCTGTGAAATCTGTAATCCGTATACCGTTTTCTCGAATCTCTTGCGCCAGGGTTTCGCGTCCTACCAATATAGTATCGATTCCCGCACGAATAAGATGTGCGCCGATATAGCAACCAATGTTCCCAGCACCCAGAATACCGAACTTGAGTTTGTTTGCCGTCATGGATGTTCTAGTGGTTCAAGTGATACCAATATTGGATTTGAGATTTTGGATTTAGGGTTGAACACCTTAATTGATCGTCTATTCCAGCCGGATCAAAAACCCACTAGCGTTTTAACACATCGTGCCAAGGCACGAAGGCATTATCTAGACCGTACAATGCTGGGGCGAGTTCTGGATGGTGGCGACGCAGGATCGAGAGCAAACTGTTATTATTGACCCACTCGATCCCTTCGGGCGTGAAAATATTGGCGTTAAAACCCGCAGCCATGAAGCGATCGCTTTTAATCCGGCGTGATGCCATCAGAATAAACACTCGAAACGCCGTGTCGCTAAAGCCAAAGCCTTCGGGTGGCACTTCAGCGAACATACCGACCATGAGATCGAGTGCGTCTACATTGTCTTTGCCGTTGGTTTGACCGTAAATAGCGCGGAGTTGTTCGGGAAGCCCCTGATGGGGAGAATTGTGGAATTCGTCAAAACTCTCGATCGGTTTGAGATGGAACAACTCACGGAACCGATTGTATCGAGGCACACCACGTTCGCGATCGCGGAGGATATCGATAGTGGCTAGATCGATAGTTTCGGTGTTAATTTCCCGCTTCCCATCAGGTTTGGTTAGCCCCGGAGTCTCGCGCGTCAGATCGCGCATATAGTTCGGGTAATTGTGTAGGGTGATTGCCCCAGGGTTCGCTCTGCCGAAGGAGTACCAGAGATTGTTTTGCCATTGTCGCTCGGTCATCCGATCTGGCATTTGCACCTTTGGATGACCCAGGTGAATCAGGTCTGCTTGTGCGCCGATGATTCCCTCAATCCCGTTCTTCTGTGTCAAGTCGAAGTTTTGTAAGAGATTTCCATCTTGAATATTCAGGATCTCTAAGTTGTCGGGCATCAAAGGATGTAAGCGGTACACCGAAACGAATTCCTCGGTCAGCGTGAAATCTACCTTGTGATGATCAACGCCGGAGTTGGGAATTCCGCTAAAGGCTTCCGTGGGGCTGATGCGTCCAAACGTCTTAGTAAAATTCTCGGTTAACAATCCCCACCAGTTGGCTTTCATACCGATCTGCAAGGCGGGATTTTGCAAAATCGCTGGTGTCCACTCGACTGTATGGATTTTTGCGATCAAGGCACTGTTGATCATGCGAGCTTTGGCAAACAGTTCCTCGTCAGAGAAAGACGGATACGACTGAGCCAAGCGATCGCAAATTGTGTTGTGTTCTTTGACAAAAAGCGCGTGCAATAAGCTCAAACCCAGCCACCAGTTGCCGACAAAGCCAGAAACGGCTAGCCCTTCCGGGTCGCCTGGATCGTAGGGAATATTTCCTTGGGCATCAATGTATAGTTTGCCTCCAGCAACAAGTTGCTTCGTGGTGGGGTCGGTTCGCAAAATCTGGCAGGCTTGGGAATTGTTTCCATATATCTGGGAAGCATCCCACCAATGCGATTCAGAATTGACATAGGTCTGGGGATATTGCAGCTGACCGTCGGCTGACTGCTGTCGCTCTCGCTCGTAATCGCGGGTGGGATCGGGACGAGTCCGTCCCACAACCATTTTCTCCTGATTCCAACTGTCGCCTTCCGGTAAGGGAATATTGATGTTATTGGCGCGATCCGGTTCACCATGATTAAACCAGTCGTGGGTTTGGAATTGAATCCACGCCGCCGCGATCAGGTTTAAGGTTGTTGCCGGAATAAACTTTTCACGGGACAACAATTCTCGGCTGATCCTTCGCGGGTTGGGAGTAAGTAAGTTTTTCTCATCGGGAAAAGCGTCCTTTAAGGACACATTTCTGCCGAACCGCGCACAGGGATGAGAACGGTTATGCAACATCGCGTCTCCCGATGGGTCAGTGGTTTCGCTACCGCGTCCCATACTGGGTTTTTCGAGTTCGTTGTAACAGCCGTCGTCACGCCGTTCTATCAGGTCACGGGGACGTGGGAGTGGATCTTGTCCGTTGTCGATCAAACCACTGGGATTGGTAACTGGGATTTGGTCAGTTCCATGTAAGTTCTTAGCCCGTAGAACTTCTCGAACGGCACCCAAGTTGATCACGCCGAACCAGGTCGGCAACTCATACCACTTGAAAAATCGGTTCAGTAGCGAGAACGCGCCCATATAGAGCTTGCCGGAGAGGGATTCGGCGTAAAACTGGCGCAACAAAATTCGGGCTACTAAAGCCAAGAAGGTAGATATCGCAAAGATATAACCTAAAACGCGGACAAGTCCATGTCCCTGGGGGATTGAGGCAACTATCCAGGCTACATACATAATCAGATGCAATAAGCCTCGTTCCCAGCGTACAAAAGAAAAAGAATCTGAGAATGGCTCGACATGAGGCGTTTGATCTCTTAGGGAAACGGGCTGTGGGGTTCCTAATCCGTTGATTCTACCTGGGAACCAAGCGATAACAATATCCAACGTCCACCATAAAGTCACTAAGAGATCGAAGCGCGGACTACTGAGGAGATCCGGGGAATGGAAGATTGCCCGCTCTAGAGTCTCCCAAGTCCAAACATTGGTCGTAAATCCTTGCTGTTGCAAGAGAAGCTGTATAGACCAGTACAAATGGGTAGCGTAGGCTACGTAGCTCATCGTCCAAAAAGCTCGCCACTGTGAAGTCGGCCCCTCTCGATGTTGTAGGAGAAACAGCCAGTAAGCGGGAATCAGCAAAAAAATAGAGACTGCGGCAGCCAGAAAGGTACGCTCGTAAGTGACATTCGAGAGCAGGCGAGCGATCGTCGGTTGTTGTTGGGCGACACCAGGAGCCACGATATAGGTGACTGCCAACAAAACCAACCCTAATACAGCAACGAGCAAAAATTGAAAGACTGACTTCGGTTTGGGTTGCGTAGATAGTGGATGATTGTTAACCATGATTGCCTTTGATAAATCGAGGAATAGAAATGTTGAGCGCTCGATTTGGGAACATTTGTTTAGTCATGTTATTGATGCGGTTCGTTATGCCAGTGCGCTTGATGTTCTCGTTGTGTATTCGTGTAGCCCACTCCAGGCGCGAATAGGTCGTCGTAATAAGAAAGGTCTAGGTGGTGCGCCTGTAACCAAATACCCGGCACGAACAAACCATCGGCATGGGCTGGTAAACGTCCGTGGGTTTTCATCAAGTAACGGCAAATGTCCTTAACACACTCGATGACTTCGGGACGATAGGGAGGAACTTCTCGAATGTAGGTGTTCTCTTGTCCGTCGCGGAAAATGTGACTGAACAAGCTGCGATCGGAGTAAAGTTCGTGCTTCTCTTTGACAAGGGTATCTACGGCTTCCTCGACAGTATAATTCGGTGGGCATAAACACTTAATCAGCCAGTCGTCTTCGGTGGCTGATTTCGGGTCTACTCCGGGACGCAACAGACCGCAGGGGTTCGCTCTCATAGGCGGTTTCGGGGTTGCCCAACGCAACAGATCGACGGTGAATTGCTGTAGGAACGTCCGTTGGGGAATGTGCCATCGCACGTTCAGCACTCCTTGGGTTTCGGGTGAGGCGAAGGGATCTGCCAAAAGATACGGGGGGCCAATCGAGGCATGAATCCAGCCCCCTAATCCCATAGCCTGTAGGCACAGTGCTAGATTCTGCAAGAGAAAATAGGACTCATACTCGGTTCGCATATTGCCGAGTTTGCCTAGTGGTAACTTCAAGTTTTTGTTGAGGGCGAATTCGTCATCTTTAATATCTGATGGGTCTTTTATCCACTTCTGAACTCCCGCCGGTTGGTAGAAATTGCGATCGTCCACAAAGGTGGGACGTGCAAGTGGGTCTTCGGTTAACACGTACATTAAGGCGTTGATGTACTGTCGGGACAAATCTACAATCGGTAACAACACCGTGCTACCAGCTACGTTGGATAAAAAGCGGTTTGAGTCGAGATAGAAGGGAAAACGCCGATATTTTTCTGAGGAGAAAATTCTTTCGTCGCTAATCTTAACTTTTGCCGCTTTAGCCCGTAATATTAATGACTCTGGAGAGAATAAAGTATTTTCTGGTTCTGGGTCGAGGTGCTTAAGAAAGTATGTGCCAGTGTCGTTGAGCAACAGAAAGTAGGTTGGCTGGGAGTTATCGGTGCTTCCAGCAGCACGACCTTTGAAATTTAAATTGGGTGTTCCAAGAATCGGTTTTCCCTTTGGTGCTGGCGCGTCTTCAAAGGGTCGGTCTGGAAACGTTATTCCAGTCGCGCCCGTGGCGGCGATGAGTAACGCTTCTTCTAATTCGCTCAATGGTTGCACACGATCGAATGGAGGACGTGGGGTATGTGAAAGCGAACCAGCGTTGATTGATGGTAAGCCGGATGAAATCCGCCGGGAGCGACGATGAAAAATGGCATCTAGTAAGGGGTATTTACTTACGGACTCAAATCCTAAGTGTTCTGATCCCATATTGCAACCTCAGTCTTAATACAGATTTTTTGTATTTCTGCATACAGTCTAATAGGGGTAAATGTGTATTGAGAACTAACGCAAAGACTTCTTAATAATTGACGTAAAAATCGCTCTGTTGCAAAAACTCTGTCAAGATAGAGCTTTTTTAACTGATTATTAGAGGAGTTGTTGACACAGTTCGTCCCACTCCCGTTTACTCATTGCTCCAATAATCTCGTCTGCCAGATCCTTCGTTTACTCAACCCGAATTGATATTCCCACAGAAATCCGATCGCAAGTCAATACACTACTCAATCAAAGTTTAGCAACTGCGATCGACTTGAAAACCCAAATCAAATATACTCACTGGAATGTCAAAGGTAAAGATTTTTACCAAATGCATCTACTGTTTGATGAAATTGCTACCGAAGTTGAAGAATTTATTGATTTGATTGCTGAACGAATCACAACATTGGGGGAGAAGGGTTAGGAACTGCCAACCTGAATTCGATCTAAAAAAATTAGCTACCAGTACTTCCTGACAACACCTGGATTCGGAATGTGAGCAGATGCAGGAGATAAGCGATGGCGGAGCCATCACACAACACCTTGAAAGGGCTAGTATGTAGGACTTACGCACTGTACAAATTAGTCATAGTATGCTTTCACCGAAATAGCTTGTTTCAGACTTTGACTAATTATATTTTTACCGATAAATTAACCGTGGAGTAGGGGTTTAGCATTGCTAAACCCTTACGAGAAATATGGTTTTTCCGCGATATATTATTGTTTTCTGTCAATGCGTAAGTCCTAGTATGTAAAGATAAGTAAATACGGAGAATGCATCTACCGAGGCTTGGAGACAAGGATTGGTACTTATTACATCGACTTCTCATGTTACACGGTGCTAAACTATGCTAGAGCAACGTCTAGAATAGGCTGTTAGGTGTCGCACTTCAACCTAAAGATCCTACAAGACTTATCACAACTTAGATTAAAGGCTGTGCTTGGGTTCAAATTTTGAAAATCTCCATCAAAAAGCTTTACCAGTGGTAACGCAATCTGAGAAGATCGGAATATACACATTTGTCAGCTATTAATTAGTTGCCTCTTGCCAATCGTTCAATTTTATGTATCTGTTAAGTGCCGATCTCTAGCGAGTAATAAAATACAAAAGATAGTTGAATACTGACTACATATCATTCATATAAACACGCATTTAGGAAACAAAACTTGTGGATGAAACCTCAGAACTCACAACAACCGATAACATAACCCCTCAAGATGTTGCCGAAGTGATTGCAGAACTTGAGCTATATCGGGAACGCCTAATTCAAGAAACCGCAGAAACAGCAAAACGGGCTAAGTTGATGAGAGTAAATGTGATGGCAAAACTGGAGCCTGAGCTTTCCAAGATTGATTCTGCCCTTCAGGAACTTCGTAATCAGCAAGCTGCTCTGAGTGTCAGCAACTAGTAATCTATTTAGCTATAAGTCATAATGCTCAACTCCAAAACTCAATCGGGGGAGGATTCGTTAAATCTGTCCCAGGCAGAAACTGATGCAATACTAGCAGCAGTTAATGAGCAATTAGGCTTAAACTCCTTCAACCCTGAGGATCAAGAGCTACTCAAGCAGATGATTGAGAGTATGGGAGACTCACGGGGGATGGTTAGGTTGAGTTTTGCAGAGGCGTTGGGTAAAATCGGTAAACCAGCGACACCTTTATTAATGGAAGCTGTAACAAATCATCCAAACCCAGTTGTCCGCAGAGCTAGCGCCAAAACCCTGACACTGATTGCTGATCCGATCGCAATTCCCACCTTGGTTAATGCCCTGTTAAATGATGAAGATACGGTAGTCAAAACCTCGGCGGTAGGAGGACTTGCCAAAATTGGTGAGGCAGCTGTGCCAGCATTGCTGAAAATCTTAGCGTCAACCGAATATCCAGAAAGTGCTAAAGGACATGCTGTGTGGGCGCTGGGGTTTATTGGGGCAGAGGCGAAGGAGCATTTATATCGAGAGATTAACTCAGACTCGGCTGAAGTTCGGGCGGCGGTGGTAGGTGCGATCGCTAAAATCGCTGAAGAAGGTACTGAAGAAGGAGCATTTCAAATCCTGGTAAACGCCCTCACAGATTCATCCTTAATGGTGCGGTGTGAAGCGGCATCTGCTTTGGGCAGCCTAGCTTATCAACCAGCGATTCCTAATCTAGTGGAGTTACTGCATCATCCCGATTGGGAAACTCGAAAAGCGGCGGCTCTGGCATTGATGAAAATTGGCGATCGCACTGCTTTAGAACCCCTGCAAGCCGCATTAACCGATGAAGAGGAAGCAGGAGTTAAGGCAGTGATTGAGTTAGCGATTTCTCAAATTGAGAGACAGTTAGAAGAAGATGCTTGGTAATGACCCTTACGCCTGACGCTTCGCTATCACAAAACATAATTACGAATTACGAATTATTTAAGAGCGATCGCTACGCTCTTTTATATTTAATCACCTGATCTAATCGGGGCAAAGCACTCACTGCTGATTCACGAATGTATGGATCGGCAGATTCATCATTAGTTAATGCTGTCAGCACTTCCACACCTCGGATATCACCCATCGAACCGAATGCATTGACGATCGCTACAGCCAGCGCAACATTATCTATTGTTTTTAAAGCTTCAGCTAAAATCTCAAAGGCAGGAGAACCAATTTCACCTAGCGCCATTACTGATGCGATATAAACAACGGCATTTTGATCGTTGAGCGCACTTTTCAATCCCTCTAAGCCCTCAGCCGGGAAAGGAACATCTGGATGGTTAGCAGCAACCTGTGCTAGAGCCTTAGCACAACTACCCCGAATAGTTGCATTCTCGCTATTTAGCAATGAATCTACCAGTGACGGTACAGCATCTACACCAATAGCACCCAGTGCTTTTACCGCAGATCGACGGTAAGTTACATCCTCTTCATCCAAAATACCCATCAAGCGAGGAATACTATTTTCATCCCGAACCTCAGCCAGTTCCCAGATGGCTCGTTCCCGCAGATTGGGGTTGGGGTGTTTCAACTGTTCAAATAGAGAATCTATTGCCATAAAAGAAAATTTTCCTGTTTAAATCCCCCAAGTTAAATCATGTAATTACGCTAGCGACACGATAAAACGAGTCCGCGTTCGCTCTTAGCCTCTCGTAGAGAACCTCATTACGAATTAGTAACAACTAAGGGACTCTTGATCAATCACTCAACCAGATACAGGCAAAGCAACAGATTGAGAGTCCCTGAGTTTTAGAGTATGACGATCGCTCGTCTACGTCTACTTAATCCCTATTACTATGAAAGGGAGTTGATTACGTAGTCGAGAAGAGAGCGGAATTCAACCAATGCTTGAGGAGACATATCACGAGGAGAGCAAGCGCGATCGCGAGTATAAGTCAACGCGGTAACGTAAGGAGCAGTAGGCAGGCTTAAAGAGCGATAAACTTCACGAGCGCCTGCAATACCCCATTCGTCTAGAGGGCCAGTACCGCCCACAACTAAGCTGTAGTTAATCAAGCGTAGGTAGTGCTTGATATCGCGCAGGCACTTGTCTTTTTTAACTTGGGTAGCGCCAGCTTCGCCTTCTTGGGTCAGGTAAGGATATTTCTTAAAGGCAGCATCATAACCTTCTTTAGCTACGTTATCGATACCAGCAGCGAGCTTTTCAGCAGCTTCTAAACGAGCACTTGCACGTTGAATACTACCTTGAACGGATTCTAGATCAGAGGAGGTTGGGAAACGACCTGCTGCATCAGCAGATCCAATAACCGTAGTGATAACTGATTTCATTGCTTTTTATACTCCAGATTAGATTTGATCGAGTTTTAATTTCAGTTGGCTTGACTAATAGGCTTTAGCCGTTAGGAATTAGCAATTAGCTCAAAGCAGAAATAACGCGATCGAAGTAGCTAGCAGCTTCAGCAGCTAAAGCAGAGCAGTCGCCTTGAGGAGTTTCCAGTTTACGGAATCTTTTGCCAGCGTTTGCTTCAGTATTGGTGTTGGTGATGTGAGCGACGCTGATAGCCTTCAGGATTTGGAAAGCTCGTACAGAAGATCCGGTGGGTACGCCCAAAGCTGTGTAGGTTTCTTTCAGACCGTTCAAAGCGCGATCGTCTAATACGGAAGAATCACCAGCCAATAGTGCATAAGTTACGTAGCGCAGAACGATTTCAGCATCACGTAAGCAAGCAGCCATGCGACGAGTGGGGTATAAGTTACCACCAGCTTGAAGCAAACCTGTGTTTTCACAAGCAATCCCAGCGATCGCATCCGAAACTGCACAGCTAGCATTGCTGGCGATCGCATTCACAGCATCAAGGCGCTTGTTGCCTTCAGCAATGAAAGACTTAAGGGCTGCTAAGTCAGCACCACCGATAGGAGCGGTTTTAGCATCAGCCGCAATTACAGCTCTGGAAAAAGCATCAAGAACCATGAGTTCTCCTTAATATTCACAAATGGCGGATATTATTTCTGGCCTGTTCTCGATCAGATTAACTGTGAGTAGCCAAACAAAAACATAGGGGATCGATAGTACCCTAGTCTTTACTATGAGAGACAAAGTAATAATCTGTAATATTTAATTTGGAAATTGGGCATTGGGCATTGGGGAAGAAACTTGTTAAATAATTCTCCCTCATCTCCTGTCCCTGCCGCCTCTTCACAATGCCAAAAAAATTAAGACTTACGCATTTCAATGGAACTTTGCCACTGCGTAAGTCTTAAGGAAAGGATATTCTTTTTTTATTTGATTCAGGCTTGTTTTAGTAGATGCTTAACCAAATTATCTTTTACCATCATCTGCCGTAAAACTTCTAATAAAAACTCCTGAGCTTCTTGTTGACTTAAACTCTTTACCTGGTCTTTCAAGTTTTGTAAGCGAAACTGTTGCTCTAAGGTTAGTTCGACTGGAAAATCCATCATTCACTCCTCTGATTGACTGAATCGAAGGTATCTATTGTTACTTGTAATGTGAAGACGATCGCTTTCAACGATTATAGCACCCGGATATTAAATCGTCTATATTGTCAAGCTATAAAGAATCAAGCTTATAAAAATTTACAATTGGCTAACAATATTTCTCTCTCACCCTTTGCAGGGAGTTTCTTGAAGCCGATCGCTAATCGCTGTAATGTTTAGAATGTTCGTATACCAATAAATGTAAAAAGAAATAAGCTGTAAAACATCGTCCGCAGGAGTAATAGGTAGGAGTCAGAAGATTGATAGACGCAATGGAATTTTTTCAGCTAAGTGCTGGTAAGTGGCGATCGCAACGGGCAACTCACCATCTGGCGTTCAAGCGCTCAGAGACAGGAGAATCAGATATACAGGTAGAAACTCTGGAAGCCAATCATCCAGAAATCATTGAACTTTGCCAGTATCATCAAATTGACCCCAGCCTATCAGTAGGTGGATCGCGTGTGCGTTGGCTAGGCACAATGGCTTGGGATAGAGAAGGTGAAGATAACCATCAGGGAAAAACCATATTTGCGATCGTCCCTGATGGCGATAACCCAAGGGCCGGCAAATTACTGCGCGAAAGAGGTTACGCCGAAATAGTGCCTGTAGTCGGTCTTTTTCACATGGATGATGAAGACGGACTAGTGTTGACAACTGAATATGAAACAATGAGTTCCATTGAGAGATTCTGGTTTGCCAGCCCAAATATGCGACTGCGAACCAGTACAGTTAAACGCTTTGGTGGCTTCAGCACGGCATCGTTTTGTAGTGAAACCCGCATTGAAGGTTCTGCTGAGGTTGCCAACCCAGAAGAGGTAACATCCGCACAAGGGCAGGATATCCTGGAAAAAAGACAGTTTTATTCAGTTTTGGGCTGGTGAATTATCTCAAGCAGAGTGATGCTTTGATTCGTGGGCAAGATTATCTGCGTCGGGTGCAGAGACTTGCCCTAGAGCCAGGGATGGTGGATGTGTTCGATAACCTGCGCGATCGCATCCCCATTTGCACTTGGATTGGCGACAATATTAACACCGTGAACGCTCAGATCAACGCCTACTTAGAAGTTTGTCATGAGTGCTTTCATCCGCAAGAGCGTCGCCACATCCAAATTTTTGCAGTTCCTATAGCTCAATCTTTTGGTATAGATGGGCTGTGTAATATTCTTACAAATCCAATCACTATTTTGGTAGATGTCGGTCGAGTTGCACCTAAAGACTGGTTTGGTGTAGTCGTCCACGAATATGCTCATGCCCATTTAGGAGACTTTGGTCACAATCAACAGTTTGCTAGCATCCTATCTCATCTATGTTTAGGACTGGGATTAGAACCACCCTACTGCGACGAAGGAATGGAAGCAACTTTACGTAGCTGGCCTTACTGTAAGTCAACCATAGATCCTCTGGAATTTTGGATAGGTCATTGAGGAGGCATAGGGAGACAGAGGAGCAGGGCAGGGTGGTTTCATACAACGAGGTTGAAAATTAAAACCTCACCCCTAACCGCTCTCCTTAGCAAGGAGAGCGGAGGTTAAGCTGTACCTCAGTTGGTTGGTAAGCGCTGTAGTACGTCGCTTGATAGCGGAAAGACTGTTTAGCTACTCTGAAAATAAATATAAAAGCTACAAGAGAAGGACAAAGAAGAATTATCACGGTTAGAGAGCGTTTACTTTCTGCGAGATTCAGCTTCAATCCGCTCTGAAGAAGGTTATACTGTCTCAGAAAACTACCAAAACAACTAGGCGACAACTGCCAAAAAGTTCTTCGTTTGGGAAAGATGTATCAGACTTTAATAACTATTAGAGGTGGCTGTAATGCCGACGATTCATTTTGTGGATGGTGAAAAAGGCGGGGTAGGAAAATCTCTCTTTGCCAGGACAATGATTCAGTATTGTCTGGATAAGAAAATCCCGTTTATACCCGTGGAGACAGATAGATCGAATCCAGATGTGGCAGGGGTATATAAGGAAATATGTAAATATGCGGTGTTTAGTGAAAATGAACGACAGGCAAATAAGGCAGATAGAATATTTGAGTGGGCGATAGAGAAGCCAGTAATTGTAAATTTAGCCGCACAATCCCATAGAGCAGTTCAAGGTTGGATTGAATCTAATCAATTAATTGAATTAGGGGGTTCGCAGGGAGTGATGTTTTGCAAATGGTTTGTATCGACAGGAGGATACGACAGCATTAACCTGTTTACTCAGTCAGTGAATACTTACGGTGAGAGAATCCCTCATGTTTTGGTGAAGAATTTAGGGCTATGTGATGATTGGGAGCATGTAGAGTCAGACTCCAACTTTCAGAACCTAGTAAGTAAATATCAGATAAAAGTTATAGATTTTCCGAAGTTAGCATATAGAGAAAGAAACATAATTGACCAAAATCGCCTGACGTTTGCAGAGGCTAGAGAGTATAGAGAATTTGGGATAATTGGGAGACAGAGAGTAATGAATTTTCTGAAGCTTGCTTATGGTGCTTTTGAGAAAGTAGGTATCTGGTATGAAAAAGTTGAATAGTAGTCATTAGTCATTGGTCATTGGTTATTAGTCATTAGTACCAATGACTAATGATAAACCCCAGCAGGAGATTGGATGGGGGGGCGTAGACACGTACTCTTAGGTCGAAGCAAGCTACGCAAAGCCTCTCCAAGAGTTGTGGCTTGTCAACAGACATTGCAAAGCGAATTTGACTACAATCCTTAGAAAGAGTAGCAAAAATCTAATGTCTAAAAAGTCCGATTCGCAGTTTCAAAATCTCTTTAGTTCACCAAAATCAAGCAACTGGGACGAAAGATTAGGCCAAATAGCCTATCGCTTTAACCGAGAATATCAACGTGAAACTTTTGAACTCCCAGCCGAAGTCCAGGCGATGCCCATATTCCACGAGTGGATTGGAGGGAGTTTTGCAGGGAGAATTGCTTCCCCTTTTTGGGAAATTGCTCAACCTCAAAAAAACCAGCACTGTATAGATATTGGCTGTGGGATCAGCTTTTTAATCTATCCTTGGCGGGATTGGCAAGCATTTTTTCATGGGCAAGAAATCAGTAATGTGGCACGTGATACCCTTAATTCTCGCGGGCCACAGTTGAATTCCAAGCTGTTCAAAGGTGTTGAGTTGGGAGCAGCGCATCAGTTAAACTATTCACCAGAGCAGTTTGACTTAGCGATCGCAACAGGATTTAGCTGCTATTTTCCACTCGAATACTGGAATGCAGTACTCGCAGAAGTCAAGCGGGTATTAAAACCCGGTGGACATTTTGTATTCGACATCCTTAATCCAGAACAACCTTTAGCAGAAGATTGGGCTGTTCTGGAAACCTATTTGGGGGCTGAGGTGTTTTTAGAGCCTGTAGCTGAGTGGGAAAAAACTATTAAAGCGGCTGGTGCGAAAGTAATAACTCAAAAATCAGGGGAATTATTTCAATTGTATAAGGTGCGATTTTGAAAACTGAGTGCGAAAGTACTGAGTAATCTTCTTTTAACTCATTACTCAGCACTCATTACTCAGCACTCATTACTCAGGGATAAGTGGACTTGATGGATCTAAAGAAGTTGTAAAAACAAAATAGATTACCCCAGTTCCGAGAATCATCACAGCGAGACTGAAAAGCAGTACCCATCTGTCTGTCGGTTCATAAGTATCTTCTTCGATATGACGACGGACAGCGAAATAGTGACTGGTTGAGAGCCAAACTGTAATCAAACCCACCAGCGAGAAAACTAAACCTAACTTCCAGCCATTACCAGGACGGGGTATCAAAGGTACTTGGAAAGCACGCAAACGCACAATAACCACACCAAAACCTAAAAGAGCGATCCCTGTCCGCATCCAAGCCAGGTAGGTACGCTCATTTGCCAAGTGATCTCGGACTCGAGAAGGATTGAGTCGTCCTGGCTTTTTTTGATCTTTATCTTCTTCTGTGGATTTCAATTTTAACTGCATCAATAACACCCTTTTCCCCAAAGCGGCTCTTATAAAAAAAATGCGGAGGTAGTAGGAAATCTCTTTCCAGATGACTCGCACCCAGCGCAATAGTTGCGCTACTGAAATATGTTTATTGTTATTGTACATTTTATTCAAAATTTATTTTAATGCAGATATCGAAATAAAACAAGGCTGACAGGATAATTCGTAATTCGTAATTGATTATATAGAACAACTGTGAGTAACAAGGGGCATAAAAAACAGCCAAGAATCAGAGAGATTTTTCACCAGTGCAAATCAGGTTTTTTCTCTAATCTTGGCTGTTACCCTGTTTAAATTGAGAACAATCATTCAAAAATGGACTATGCAGTTCTATTTCAAGACTGCTTGCTAGGCGCATTAGGAACTCGTGTATCTATGAGAGCCTGTGATATATCTGGGATAAACCAGTTAGCCTTATTGCTGTTAAGAACTTTCACTGTCGGAACATTCAATTCAACCGCACCAGTATCTGGACTTGTCTTAATTACTAACTGAGTTCCATCCAGGATCTTCAGAGCCACAGGCCCTGTCAATTCTTCACCTTGCCCATTTAGACTAGAAGTGAAATTTGCTACTTTGAGATCATTCGGTAGATAGATGCCATCACAATCCCAGTTATTTTTTGTAGACTGACCCTCAGCTAGAAAATACAGACCGTTGTCGTAGACTGCATCTTCATTGTCTTCATCATTTGGTCTTTTGCCGTATACTGCTATGGTATTACCTGTTTGGTTTTCGCATTTACCCCAGTTGATTCCTGACTCTAAAGCATATTTTTGCAGTGTTAATTCCTCGGTTCTCGTTTGAATTTCTTCTGCTGTCAAACCTTCAACTTGAGTTTGGGTATCTTTTGTCTGAGACAGTTCCTTAAGAGCTTTAGTTACTTCGACGTAATCAGGATTTTTGCTAAATTTTGGTCTATCAGCAAAAGAAGCTTGAGCAAAGGCCAGATTGGCGACAATCACTAAGGCAATTAGCAGAGATTTCCAGATTTTCATGTTTTGATTCCTGTTGATAGGTAAGATATTTTGTAGTTTTAAATTCATTTTGGCGAGAAAATTTATCATGTACCTCTTTCTAGATACTTAGTTTTTCTTGTTCTTGACTCGATGAATGAGTATTGAAACCTAAAATTAATGAGAATATATAACTAGAAACTACAGATAAAAGAGTCCAGGTAACATTTTCTGTGACAATAAACACACCTAATCCAATCAAGATACAAGGGACAAAAGTGTTGCCATTCTCAGTTAAGAAGTTTGCGATCGCAGGCAAGTAGGTTAACTTGTAAGCGGCATAACACCACACGCCCACTAGGGAAAAGAATACACTTAGTATAATCAGCAGGCTATCTAATTCTGAGTTGGCAAACAAGGGTACGTAGACGCTGATATTATCACTACCATTGGCAAAGGCGATCGCAGCTACGTTGCAAGTTTGTGGAGAGATAAAACTACTAACTATAGAGGGACAAGACGGCTCGGCTTCTTCTGATGAATCTTCTTCGCGTTTTAGTAAACCACTCACACCAATGATTATTGGCATTAAACCAAGTAGTCTAATCCAGTCCTGCGGTATAATTAGTCCACCGAAAAAACCGGGAAGGCTAGCAACGATCAATGCAGCAAAACCGAGATACTGACCAGCGAGGATGTGACGACTGCGAAACGTTTTACTTATTTGTGAAAAAAGCAACGTCAGAATCACAATATCATCGATGTTGGTAGCAGTGAATGCGGTAATCCCTGTGGTAATTGCAGTTACTAAATCGCTCATTTGTGGAAGTCCTTATTTTCATGCTTGGGAATTGGGCATTGGGAATTGGGAATGGTTATTAATTCTTCTCCCCTGCTGTCTGCACCCTGCCCCCCTGCTTTTTACTTGGTTGTAAGACCGTGCCGAAGCCTTGATTTATACTTTAGTCAAACTAACCGATAGAATCAAATGCTTTTATTTGTCAAAATGATAAATGAAAGTGATTAAAACTTTTGACACCAAGTTGTAGGAATATAATAAATGGCAGGAATGACGCTTGAGCAGCTAAAAATCTTTATAGCTGTGGCGCAGCACTTACACTTTACTCGGGCAGCAGAGGAGCTTTATATTACACAACCTGCCGTCAGTGCAGCAATCCACAACTTAGAGCAAGAATACGGTGTGAAACTATTCCATCGGATTGGCCGCCATATCGAGATTGCTGAGGCGGGTAAATTATTGCAAGTAGAAGCGCGGAAAATTCTCGATCAAGTTTCCTTGACTGAAAGGGGATTGCGAGAATTGAACAATCTGCAACGAGGTGAATTGAAATTAGGATCGAGTCTGACAATTGGTAACTACTGGCTACCAAGTAAGATTAGTGAGTTTAAGAGCTTATATCCAGGTATTCAGATTAACTGTAGCCTCGCCAATACAGAAGATATTTGTCTTGGAACAGCCACAGGACAGTTTGATTTAGGTTTGGTAGAAGGAGATGTCAAGCCAGCACTCCAGAGTACTCTAGAGTATGAAATAGTGGGGAGCGATCGCTTACAAATTGTCGTAGGTCAAAAACACCCTTGGTTTGAGTGGGGAGAAATTGACTTAAGCCAATTGACTCAAACCCCTTGGGTGATGCGCGAACCCGGTTCTGGAACTCAGCAAAGGTTTGAAGAAGCTCTACGAAATTGGGAAATCAATCTCAGTGAACTGAATGTAATTTTAGTCTTCAACAGTGGAGAAATGACAAAAGCAGCGATCGAAGATGGTGTCGGTGCGATCGGAATTTCTGAGTTGATGGTAAAAAAAGAAATACAACTAGGGACTCTGCGGGCAATTCGAGTCATAGATAATAGAGACGGTAAAGGTGCGATTGCAGAAATAGTTCGACCTTTTTTCAAACTCAAGCATCGTCAGCGTTTTCAAACTGCTCTTTCTAAAGTCTTTGAACAAATGTTGATATCGTCTATGTTAGATGCCTCACATCCAGATGTATCAGTTATTTAAATTAATACTATTTTGAATTTTAGATTAATTCTGAATCATTCGTGAGACTTGTGAATTCTATTTTTCTTCTCTTCTCTACGAGAGGCTGCGCCAACGAGACGCTTTGCGTTCACGTAGTGTCTCGTAGAGAAGGCTTACTTGGCGTGCTTGCCGGTTCGTCATCACCCATATTTTTCACACCTTAAATAAGATTCCTATATAAGCAAGTCATCACTACTAGGTAAGATTCTCCAACGTTGAATTTTCTAACCAGTGTTGTATATACAGCAGTTCTCATGGAGTAGTTTAATATTAAGATTGTTTGTTTTCTAAACTTTAATGCATAATAGACAAGTAAATACAATCTATCTAAAGATATTAAGTAAGTGGGCGGAAATAAATTCAACTATATTACGAAACGTAAACAGGCTTCAAACTCTTACCAATGACCAATGACAAAGGACAAATGACAGCCACCACTAGTTAGCTTTAATTGTACCAACCTACTTATTCATTTGGACAAAAGATAGTTGCTGAAAATAATATATGTATTGTAAGACAAGACATACCAATCATTTAATTTGCTAATAATTAAGCAAAGTTTGTCAAAAAAGTATTTGCCTAACTATAGAATCTTAAAAGATGAAGCAAAAATATATGTAATATTCTAAAGCCACAACTTGTGACTGGCTGATACAACTACTACTAGCCCGTCTCTCGGCTGATTTCAGACCAAAATACTCCTAACAATAATGACGCGCTCTCCAAATTCAGAAAATAATCAGGAACCACCTAATCCTCGTTTATGGCTCCTCCTTTTAGGACGTATCAGTTTGGCTCTCGGTGTTGTTTTACTGATTGGAATTGCAGTCGGTGCTTGGTGGGCTAGAAGCTATATATATAAAGATTTAGCACCATTAATACAGCAAAATCTCGAACAATTGCTTGGGCGGCCAGTAAAAGTAGGCAAAGTTGAACGTTTTTCGCTCTCTAGTCTGAGATTTAGTTCTTTATCCATACCTGCAACTCCTACTGATGCAGACCAGGTGGTAGCAAAAGCTTTGGAGGTACAGTTCTCTCCCTGGCAAATTCTCTTAAGCCGAAAACTAGTATTAAATGTCACATTAGTTCAGCCCAATGTCTACATCCAACAGGATAGAGATGGCCGTTGGGTTACAGCACAAGTTAAGGCTGCGGAAGGAAAAGGTGCTATTCAAACGGAATTACAAACACTTCAAATTCAAGATGGGAATATAGAGTTGATGCCGTTCGCTGCACCAACTAAACCGAAAGGCTCGGTAATATTAAATCAAGTTGTTGGTATTGCCCGATTTTTTGATCAAAATCAAAGGATTGGTTATGACATCAATGGTCAACTCAACAGGGGAGGCGGAGTTAAAATCGCTGGGGAAACCCAACTAAAAGCTCAACAAACTAGCCTTAACCTTTCAACACAAAATTTACAAGCATCTGATATCAGTAGATTAATTGAGTTACCAATTGCCTTACAAGCAGGGTATTTAAATGCTGACTTAGCAGTTAAAATTCCACCCAAACTCTCAGAGATAGCGATTACGGGAACAGCTAGTGCTAATCAAATCGCTGCTAAAATTCAAAATATCCCTCAGCAGGTTTCTAATTTGAATGGGAGATTTACATTTCAAGGTCAGACAGTTGCTTTAGAAAATTTGAGTACGAATTTTGGAAAAGTTCCGATTCTGGCTAATGGAACAATTAATACTCAAACTGGTTTTAATGTCTCTGCTCAAATAAAACCAGTTACTGCTAAAAATATTTTAGATACATTGAATGTAAATTCGTCAGTCCCAGCTAGTGGCGAAATTCAAGCAAATATTAAAGTCTTAGGCGCACTTCAGAAACCAGTCGTTAGCGGTACAGTAAGCAATACAAAACCTATTCAAGTTGACCGCATTCTCTTCAACACTTTCAATACTGATTTCCGCTTGAATGCCTCTCAAACTGCATCTCAACTTGCTGTCTCTAATTTGAAAATAGTCCCCGCAGCCGGTGGTCAAATCACAGGAGGTGGTGAAGCTAATTTAGGAGGCAAAAACAACGTAATATTTAATGCCCAAGTTGATGGTGTATCCGGGGATATACTAGCGCGTAGCTATAATGTTACCCTACCGATCGCAGTTGGAAATGTTTCAGCAAAGGCACAAATTGCTGGCTCACTTGGGAAACAGCCATTAAACCTTGATATTTCCAGCGTTCAAGTTACACCGCCAACAGGGGGGCAAATTACAGCCAGTGGTCAAATTCAACTGGCTCCTGAAGGTGAAGTAGGTGTGAATATTCAAGCTCAAGGTTTACCAGGAAATGCGATCGCTCAAGGTTACAATATTTCAACTCCCCTGAATCTTGGTGGTATATCTGCCAAAGCTAGAGTTTCTGGTTCTCTGGGTAAACCCTTAAACGTCAATGTGGCTCGCGTTCAAGCAAATCCAGAAGTGGGAGGGCAAGTAACAGCTAGCGGTCAACTTCAGCTTGCACCCCAGGGTAGGGTAGCGTTGAATGTCCAAGCCCAAAATTTACCAGGAGATGCGATCGCCCGAGCATACAAATCCTCACCCGGCATTACCATTGGGAATGTATCAGCAAATGCCGATATTTCCGGCACTCTGAGCAACCTGCAAGCAGTCGCGCGGGTGCAAGCGCCTAAAGCTACCTATCCCACTAGCGGCAGGCTTGTTGTTGCCAAACAAGGAGAGAATATCGTCTTGCCAGATGCGGTGTTGAACGTAGCAGGTGGGACAATTAGGGCGAAAGGTCAACTTGCACAACAACGCTGGCAAGCAGCTGTCAACACTGATAAAATTCAACTCAACCGCTTCTCACCACAACTGCGAGGACGGCTCAATAGCAATCTTCAGTTATCAGGTACAACAACATCTTTCCAGCTTGCAGATATTCGCGCCGCCGGACAAATCCGCCTTTCCCAAGGGGTATCATTGCTGGCAAAACCCCTGACGGCTCAATTTCAATGGAATGGACAGCAGATTATAGTTGAAAACGCAGGTACACCAGGATTGAGTGCTAATGGTGCGATCGCAATTCAAACTCCACCAACAGGTTCACCCCAAATTGCCGGATTTGATTTAAACGTACTGGCACAGAATTTTAACTTAAAAAATACAGGCTTTAAAATTCCTGGAGACGTAGCAGTCGCAGGGCTACTTGATTTTAAGGGAAAAGTTACAGGCACTCCAGATGTTCCCCAAGCTAACGGCAACATCCGGCTGCGGAATTTCCAAGTTAGTAATTTGGCATTTGACCCGCTTTTAACTGGAAAGGCGAATTTTCAAGGGGGACAGGGAGCAAGTCTGCAATTAGCTGGGAAGCAAGATATAATTACGCTTAACTTGGGTGCAAATTATCTTCCAACCTCATTTTTAGTCAGTCGGGATGGAGCAGTTACCACAGGTAGAACCGAGGGAGATAACTTACTCATCAACGCCCAAAACTTTCCTATAGCTTTAATTGGTGGCTTCTTACCTAACAATCAGTTGAAACCTCTGGGGGGACAACTATCGGGAAACTTAGTTGTCAATCTTAATAATTATGCAGTTGCAGGAGACGTTGCGATCGCAGGGCCTCGTGTTGCCAGAGTTGCAGCAGACGAATTTCGCGGCAGCATCAATTATGCTGATGGTACTGCTAGCTTGGCTAATGGTCGATTGCGGATTGGAGATAGCAACATCGCCTTAAGTGGAAATGTGAAAACAGGGAACGATCCCCAATTTCAATTCCAAGCTAATTTAGACCAAGCCAGAGTTGAGAGACTTTTACAAGCATTTAATATCTTCGACTATCAAGACCTTAGTACCGGGTTGAAACCTCCAACATTAGCTGGAGCAGAAGTACTTGATACCAAACCTATTACTTTGCCCAATGCAGATTTGAAAACACAGTTAGCATACTTCTCTAATATTGCAACATCCATAGCAAAACAACAGCAACAAGAAACAAAAAAAGAGGCATCTTTGCCCACTCTTGCAGAATTAACGGGTGTTTTGAACGGAGGAATTACAGGTAATGGTTCCTTAAAATCTGGGTTGAATGTAGGCTTCAATTTCCAAGGTGCTAACTGGAAATGGGGTGAATATTCAATTAATCAAGTTATTGCTCAAGGGACTTTTGCCGATGGAATCGTCACACTTTCGCCCTTGAGTGTTGGAATCAATCAAGGACTAGTGGCTTTTTCAGGACAGTTAGGAACTGAACAACTATCTGGAAAGTTGAATGTAGCAAGTCTACCTCTATCACTCTTACAACCTTTTATAGAAAAATATCCCGTAGATATCACTGGTAATGTCAATGCTGATGCCACCTTGGGAGGTAGTTTCAAAGATCCCAGAGTCCAAGGGAATGTGGCACTAGCTAACGCAACTCTCAACAAACAACCTGTGAAAACAGGACAAGTGAACTTTGATTACAACAATGCCCGTTTGAATTTCGACAGTACCTTACTAGTAACAGGAACACAACCAGTTACAGTTACAGGTAACATACCTGCTGCGTTACCTTTTGCCGCAGTGCAACCAGATAGCAATCAAATCAGCATTAACGCCAATGTGAACAATGAAGGATTGGCACTGTTAAATCTGTTTACCAATAATCAAGTTACTTGGGTAGACGGTCAAGGAAAAGTAGATTTAAACGTTCAGGGTACTTTAAAGGAACCAATTATCAATGGAAACGCCACACTTAACAATGCAACTATTCGCGCTCAAGCTTTATCCGATCCCCTAACAAATATCACAGGGACAGCGCAATTTAATGGCAATACAGTAAATGTTGAAAACATTCAAGCTACGTACAATAAAGGGCAAATAACTGCATCAGGCATCCTGCCAATTTTGAATCCTCAGCAAGGCGCAGCGAATCCCCTGACAATATCAATAGCAGACAAACTCAACTTTAAGCTTGCAGGATTGTATGAAGGCGGTGTCGGTGGCGATGTCGTAATTCGCGGAACAGCCCTAAAACCTGTAATTGGTGGAGATATTAAGCTAAGTGATGGTAAGGTGACTATTGGAAACTCTACTAAGACAAAATCAGCAGCTACAACACAAGCTAACAATAACGTCATCAATAGAGAAGAGGTTAACGCTAATGCTACACCTACACCAGATAGTAACGCTAACCCAGTGACTACAGCAGAGAATAACGCTAGCGTAGTGATTACACCAGATAGTAACGCTAGTACAGGAACTACACTCAATTTACCTGTAGAGTTTGCAGATTTAAAGTTGAGTCTAGACAAAAATATTCATGTTACCACAGCGTCTCTACTGAGCTTTGTACCAGGAGGAGCCGCATTAAGTCAGCCGATAGTGAACTTTGAGGCAAAAGGCGACTTGACCATCAATGGTACATTAGCCAAGCCACTGCCTGAAGGATTGATTCGTTTGACAGGAGGACGACTGAGTTTATTTTCCACTGAGTTTGCATTAGCGCGAGGTTACGAACAAACGGCGCGATTTACTCCTAGTCTTGGACTTGACCCTACTTTAGATGTTCGACTTACTGCGATCGTACCTGAAGCATCAACAATAAACAGCCAAGTTTTAGAATCACCATTGTCTGCTGAAGTCAGCGACGTTTCTGTAAATAACTTTGGGACTTTACGTACCGTTACTGTTCAAGCAAGAGTGAATGGGCCAGCTAGTAAATTGGGCGATAATTTGGAACTGACAAGTGAACCTAGCCGTAGTCGGGGAGAAATAGTTGGTCTGTTGGGTGGCTCGATTCTTGGTTCTTTCGGTCAAGCAGATGCAGGACAAGGGCTGACTAATTTCGCTAGTTCTACCATTTTAGGTAGTTTACAAGGAACTATCACTGCGATTGGTCAGGCTGTTGGCTTTAGCGAATTTCGGATATATCCTACCCCTACTACTAATAATGAAACATCAAGAGCTTCAGTTCTGAATTTATCAGCAGAAGGTGTGTTTAATATTAATAGAAATTTCTCTGCCTCTTTATCGCGGGCTTTAGCTACAGATGAGTCTTTGCGTTACAACGTGCTTTATCGACTCAACGACGAAATTTTAATGCGAGGCTCAACTAATTTAGGAGATGAAAATCAATTCCAAGTTGAGTATGAAACTCGATTTTAGATCAATATATTACTCTTACTATTTGATTTTTAAACAAAATTAGGGATTGTAGGGTGTGTTAGAACGGAGTTCGTAACGCACCAAACCGTCTAGAACGGTTCGTTACGCTGTATTTCTTCTTTCTCTTCCTTTGCGTCCTTTGATGTCCTTCTCTACCGAGACGCTGCGCGAATGCGGTTTGTAAAAAAATTGTTTTGACAAAGAGCTATATCATGTCCGCTAGATTACTTATTAAACCTGATTAAACCTGAAGAACCCCACCCCTTAATCCCCTCCCCAAGGCATCGGGGAGGGGATTAAGGGGTGGGGTGCAATAACTGTGGAAATCATAACTAATTACCCGGACTTGATATTAAGTCCTAACCAAAGCGTATTGGATTTTAGATTGCTGCAATGGCATTGTTAGCCCACACAATGGCATTGTTAGCCCACACAATGGCATTGTCAGCCCACACAATAGCATTGTTAGCCAACACAATGGCATTGTTAGCCAACACAATGGCATTGTTAGTCAACACAATGGCATTGTTAGTCAACACAATGGCATTGTTAGTCAACACAATGGCATTGTTAGCCCACACAATGGCATTGTTAGCCCACACAATGGCATTGTTAGCCAACACAATGGCATTGTTAGCCCACACAATGGCATTGTTAGCCCACACAATGGCATTGTCAGCCAATGCATTAACTATTTTACCTACACCTACTTAAATTTTTTCAAATAAAAAAGCCCCACTGCCACCACAAACCCTTGAGTTTGTTGAGGTATAGCTGTGCCTAGCATATCACTGATGATTTGTTACCACTGCTGATGCTGCCGTTACTGCCTTTTCTTCTTGGGCTTGCATTTGCAGCAATTCTGGAATTGTCACAAATCGATAGCCTTGGGCTTTCAATCCTGCGATCATTTCTGGTAAAGCTTTAACCGATCTTGAACGATTACCGCCCCCATCATGCATCAGTACAATTGCACCTGGTTTTGCATATTTCAGCACATTTTTAACTAGCATTGGCACTTGAGGCGAACGACGTTCAGCGTCTCCCGACTGTTCTGACCACATCATGACAGCGTACTTCTCGTTTCTGGCATATTGGGCTAGTCCATTATTCAGAAAGCCTCCAGGGGGACGAAACAGAGTAGTTTTCTCTCCTGTCGTCTTATAAATAATATCTGCTGTGCGGTCAATTTCACTAGCCGCAGTCGCTGCATCCATTTTAAAATACCAATGATGCCATGTATGATTACCAATTACGTGACCATCAGCAGCCACTTGTTTGGCAACTTTGGGAAAATATTTCACCATTTCCCCAAGCATAAAGAATGTGGCTTTGATATTATTTTTCTTCAAAATTTCTAAAACCTGTTCCGTATTTTTGGGGCCAGGGCCATCATCAAAGGTTAAGGCAATGACTTTTTCATTTGCTTTTAGTTTTGCTTGATAAACGATTGTTCCCTGAAAAGGCTTTGGCACTTCATTCATCTGGTCTGTAGCTGGGGTGATAGACTGAGCATCTGCACTCATTGTCCTACCCAAACTCGTTTTAGCATTCTCACCTTTTAACTTTTGACTTCCAAACAGATGGTCAAGTTTAGTTGTACCTGCAAGCAGACTGATACCCACACTACTTACACCAACAACCAATGTAATAGTTAGTACCTTTAGTAATGGCGATAATTTACGGTTAAACACATTAAATCTCCTGACATATTAGTTATTGGGAATTGGGAAGAATTGGTTCCTATTATTTAGTGTCTCATCCCTCTCGTCTACCTTCAATCATCAATTACATTACTCGTACTTGGTTGTAAATTAATATATCTGCTGCTAAAAGAAAAAAATATCTTGAAACATCCCAGCGAAAGCTAAGGTAAGTCCCAATTTAATCTGCACTAATTCGTCGCCTACGTACAAGAGTGCCATGATAAGACTGAATAAAATAAGACCTAATGGGTTTAACCGACTAATAAAAACAGCAATGATGGCAGTATAACCGTAACCAAGAAAAATGCTAGGGCAAAGTTGAGCTATAGGGGCGTTACTCTGACATCTTAGTGGAGCATCCCCGGCTCTGCTCCTGAATTCTGTTCTAAAATGTGTAAAATGAAGCGAAAATTTCAACAATATTTTTGGACTTGCGCTCTAATAGTGTTTCTCACATTAACTCTATGTGGATGGGGTGTGGAGTCTGCACAAGCGCTGTTGCGTCAGCATCATGATTCTCCTGGTATCTTACGCTACCACTCACAAGTATCTTTCAAAGATGAAAAAGGATATGCTTGGCAAGTGTTGCTGTTCAAACAGAATTATACCAGTGCAGTAAAAGACTTACGGTTGCGCTTAGTTGGTTTTCCGGGTGTCGTTGAAATTGCTCATCCCCAACCATTGTTGATTGAGACAGTAGCTGGAAAATTGCTGAGTGCATCGGATGCTTATGCTTTAACTGCACCCGTTCCCAATGTGGGGGAATATAATATAACTGATATCTTACCCAAATTGCCAACAACTGATGCGCTCAAACTCTATGTGCCTCTCTCTAGTGGACAGCAATTGGTTCTCAACATATCCAATACTGTAGTCACTGAGTGGCAATGGCTAGTTACAGAGATTGATTAGTTAGTAAAAGCATCCAAATCAGAATAACCTAATGGTGATGGGGAGCATAATTAATGCCTGTGGAGGCAAAAATTCTGTCTTCATATACTTATAAGACGAGTTAAAGTCTCCCACATCACACGCAGGAGTAATTGTTAGTCTTGAGACTCCTCAGAAATAGTTTCCGATTCGGTTTCAAGTTCTTCTGTTTCGACTTTAACTGGAGGTTTAACTGGTTTTGGCCCACGCGCTAAGGCAGGATTCCCCTGCTGCCTGGTTTCATTCCCATAAGATGCTTTTTTATCGGTGCCAGATGAGCGATTACGGGTCGGCTTTGAGCTTTTGGGGTTGGATTCAATAGGAGTTATAGAATCCGTATTTTCGGAATTGTTGTCAGTATTTGCTTGGGACTGACGTTCCGATTTTTTTATTGGACGTTCTACCATTGTTGATTTTTGTAAATTTATCTGTATAATACATCGGTTTGTCCTGATTTATGAATTCTAATCAACAAAATCAGGTCGTGCCTTACCTGTTGATTTCAGTTTTTGCTCTAAAACTTCCCAGTTTTCTTGTTCAATTAAGTTCGCCAACTCATCGAGATTCTGACGATAGTGTTGCAGCGATCGCAGCAATGCTTGACGATTATACCGCGCCATCATCACGCCCAACTCTGGATTCCCACCACCTACACGGCTGGTATCCCGAAAACCTGAACTAGCTAACTTTTGGGCTAATTCCAAAACATCGGGGTCAGTTTCACTCAAACAAGCTGCAATCAAGGAGGAACTGACCATTACAGGTAAATGGGAAATCCAACTAACAGCGCGGTCATGTTGCTCTGGCTGACAATAATAGATATTAGCTCCAAGCGATCGCACAATTTCTTCTACAACCGCAATTACACTAGTTGGTGTTGTAGCTATCGGTGTTAATACATAAGGTTTATCAACAAATAAATTCCGTTGTGCAGCTTCTATCCCACTGTCTGTTCTTCCCGCCATTGGATGACCGCCAATAAAATTATCCCAAAGGGGAGAAATCGCCTTGACTATCTGTGCTTTCGCTGAACCTACGTCAGTCACGACAGTAGCACTAGACAAATGAGCGATCATCTCCTTCAATTGGGGCAGAATAAGCGCTAGAGGTGTACAAATAAATACAACCTCTGCGGCGGCTAATAGGCTCAGATCGACTGATGCTTCATCAACACTACCGATCGCAACTGCCTTTTCACAGGTAGATTCACGGCGACTGACTCCTAAGATATGATGTCCTTGCGATCGCAAATCAAAACCCAAAGATCCGCCGATCAGTCCCAATCCTAAAATCCCAATATTCATTTTTGATTTTGACATTCCGTTTTTTATCGTACATTCAAGGGTTTAAGACCCCTACGTGTACACGTAGCATATTTTCAGTCGGAGTTTAAATCCCCAACTGAAAATGTCTTTAATTTTGAATTGTTAAGACTTTACCAACTATTGAAGTTGGCATCCAAGGGGTAGCATCAATGACTGTAGAGGAATTACTAGAAAAATACGCAGCAGGAGTCTTAAACTTTAGTGGTGTTGACCTCGCAGAAGCTAATCTGAGTGGGGTCAAACTCAGTGGCGTAAATCTGAGCGATGCTAATTTGAGTATAGTTAACCTCAGTGGCGCAAATCTGAGCGAAGCTAACTTGAGCAATGCCAAGCTAAATGTCGCCAGACTCAGTGGTGCGAATCTATGCAGCGCCATCTTGAATAACGCTAGTCTCAATGTCGCTAATTTGATTCGAGCCGATCTGGGTCGCGCTCAACTCAAAGGAGCCTCGTTGATTCGCGCCGAGTTAATTCGAGCCGATCTCAGTCGCGCCGACTTGTCGGAAGCTGACCTCACCAGTGCTGATTTGCGAGAGGCGACACTCCGCCAAGCCAATCTTCGCCACGCCAACTTGAGCGAGACTATCTTAAGAGGCGCTTCCTTGACGGGAGCTAACTTAGAGATGGCTAACTTAAACGCCAGTGACCTCAGTCGTTGTGACCTCAGTGGTACAAATTTGCGAGATACCGAACTCAGACAAGCGAATCTCAGCCATGCTAACTTGAGCGGAGCAGATTTGAGCGGTGCGAACCTCCGGTGGGCAGATTTGAGCGGCGCAAATCTCCGGTGGGCAGATTTGAGCGGCGCAAAATTAAGCGGAGCTACTTTAATTGGCGCAGATTTAACCAATGCTAATTTAACGAATACAATTTTCATTCACGCCGATTTAAGTCAGGCAAAATTAATGAGGGCGGAATGGATTGGTGCTGACTTAACAGGAGCAACATTAACTGGAGCAAAGCTTTATGCCACCTCCAGGTTTGGTTTAAAAACCGAAGGGATGATTTGTGAATGGGTCGATCTGAGTCCAGCCGGCGATCGCTCCATTATCCAAAACTTCCATTCTGAAGACTCACGAGACTTTTTTAACGAAACACCGCCCACAATCCGCATTATTGTTGATGCAGCCTTAGAACACGAAGCCAATTTTGCGATCGCAGGCGCTTACTACCAAATTGCTCAAGAATACCGGAGACTAAAACAACCCCCAAGCATAGAAAGTGGTCGTCGTCGAACTGTTTTTACATTTTATGTAGATAGTGACGAAGCATTATTTTCCACAGCTTATATAGTGATTCTTCCCTTTCTAGATGCGACATCGGCTCAAAAGAATATTTCCAGCATGGTGGAAATGATCAACACTGAAATTCTTGCAAACCAAAATTTAAAATCACTAAAATCACCTCTAATGATCAAACAATTAAATATTCTTCTAGAGCAAGCCATGAGTCAGGCTACAACAATTAAACAGATGAAAAAAAATATTGAAGTAGCTGCAAAGTTAAATTTTTGTAAAGCCCCAACTCAAATAGTTTTAACAAATTCTAGCGCCCACACCTTGATTGTCCATGAGCATCCCAACTTTGGGAAAAGATTTATTAATCGCTCTGCTGTCAATGCTTCAGTTTATGATGATATATCTAATGAGTCAATAACTTATGATATATTGCCTTCATTAAATATGGTTATAGATTTTGTCAAAGGATTTCATTATATTAGTCATTAGAAAGGGGGAATTGGGAATTGGGAATATGACAAATGATCAATGACAAATGACCAATGACAAAAAGCAAAATTATGGAGGATAAAAATGCGCGATATATTTAATAAAGTGACCGGTCGAACTCGCTATGTAGTCTTTCGCCTATTTCTGCACTTAGGGGGAGGCGAAGTAGCGCCAATTTTGGGAGTATTAAATAGTGCTGGACGAGACGCGATCGATGTCGATGGCGACGGCGACTTAGAAGTTTTGGGAGAAGGATTGGTAGAAATTAGCCAAACCCTATTGCAATATGATGAATATTGGCTTTCTGCTGCCAACGAAGGTGACGTATTTTGGGATGAAGGCGAGGCGGGAGATTACGTGAACGAATTATTTACTGACTCTGCCGAAAGATATCTGAGCGAACCAAATTACAGTTCTGACCCTGGATTGAATGAACCTTTATCTATACCTGTAACCCGCAATATCATTGTGATGATTACAGTAGCTTCTGAAGGAGAAGTTCCAGAGTTAGAAACCGATCTTTCTAACGTTCAGGCACTCAAAGAAGGATTGAAAGCACTGATCAATTTGCATTATAAACATAGATTAAAGGCAATCCAAGTGCATTTTTCGCCAGCACAGTTAGGCGATGAACTAACTAGCGATCAACTATTGCAATATTACCCCGAATTGATTCCTTTATAATGTGTTGGGTAGTCCGTACTTACTACTCACATCGATAAATTGTTAAGCTCAGAGATAGGACAATAATCCAATGATCATGACCATAGTACGTAAATTTACAGCCGTTTTTTTAGCTCTGAGTTTGTGTGTCACAACTGTCGCTTGTGGCGGGGGAAACGAAACTTCTTCTCCAGCTAAGAACGTTAGCCAAAGCTCTACTAACACCAAGCTGAGTGACGGAGAGTATAAAATACAACAAGCTACTTATGACGATGCAAGCGGTGAATATAACCTGTTTTTACTGAACAATAAGCCGCCAACCTTTGCAACCGAAAATTTGCAAATGGCACGGTTAAATGATGATGAAATCAAGCAGGGCAAGAAAACCTATCTGAAGGTAGATAAAGGACAACCGATTTTATATCTGACGGAAGATTTTAAAATTGAGTACGTCCACAACGTTACCGAGAATAAAACTAATCCCCAAACCGGACAACAAGAGACGGTTGTAGTGCGTCGAGAAAATAACTTTTGGGCACCCTTTGCTGGGTCTGTGGCTGGTAGCTTGGCAGGACAGGCAATTGGTAGTATGTTGTTTAGACCTCAGTATTATGTACCCCCTGTCTATCAATCAGGTCAAGGATTAAGTGGCTTCGGTGGATATGGTGGAAGCTATGGTCAAGCAGTTCAAAATTACCAAAGTCGCTACAATGCCCCACCCGCAGCCGTGACAAATCGGACTGCGTTCCGCAATACAGGGACAATTAGAAGGTCATATCCTGGAAATTCAAATATAGGCAATACACCCCGTAGCACCACAGGTAATAACCGTCCTTCTGGTTCTGGTTTTGGTGGTAGTAATTTGCGACCCTCTGGTAACTCCAGCACTACTAGACGCAATTCTGGCAGTGGTTTTGGCAGTGGACGTAGTACAGCACCCCGTCGCTCAAGTGGTTTTGGCAGCAGACGGCGTTAATAAATTTTCTTACCGAGAAATGAAGAATTCTTGAACGGAAAAGGTTCTAAGGTAGGGAAAAATTAAAGCTAATTAACGGGCTAAATGCTTTTTGTTAGTTGGTTACTGAGAGATGTCGTCATATATTTCTATGATGACATCTACCCAAAAAAACGAAGAAAATGATACCAGTATTGGATTACCGATTTTTCAGTAAAATACCTAACACTCAGCAAATTCAACAAACTATAACCCCAGTCTTAGCCGAATATCCCCCCGCAGTTGTTTAATCCGTTTCAAATCCTTCTATACAATTTAAAAGATTTCAGAATGCGACATCTCATTACACACTAGCCCTACAATCGCTGCCACACGCGGATGTAGGGTTTTTATTTGCCTGTGTAGATTGGATATTTTGCCGCCCAATTTTATGATATCGGCTATCTGCTCCTTGTTCTACGTCTTCAGGACAATGTTCCAGCCTATTTAATGTGCTTTTATCTGCTAATATAACTGGTTCATTTTCTATGCCATTTATTTTTTATAAGGCTATAGCAAACATTGGATCATGACGCAACTCTTCATGGTCGTTCGAATCTTCGTATCCCATGACTAAGCCATATATCCGTTGTGCAATTAAGTTTTCTATCGAATGGTCAATTCTATTTGACAAACGGTAATTTTGGAAATATCTTGCTAACTGTGATGTTATTTGCAGTTTTCGGTCTAGTTCCGCAATTAAGCTTAAACCAGCATCGGATGTTACCTGTCCACCGTTGAAATTAACTTACCTAAAGCTTTAGGGGGTGTAGATTTCCCCAACTTACCGACTAATGCCAATAAAGCGATCGCATAAGGTAGCATGACTAAAAATTGGTAAGGTATATTTGCCCCTAAAGCCTGAATTCGCAGTTGTAAAGCTTCTGTAGCCCCAAACAACAAACAAGCCAAAGCACTGCCAAAAGGATGCCATCGGCCAAAAATTAATGCAGCGATCGCAATAAATCCTTTACCAGCACTCATCCCCTCGGCAAAAAATCTCACCTGTACCAGAGTTAAATAAGCACCTCCTAAACTGGCAAGAGAGCCACTAATCACCACAGCAATATAACGGATAGTTGCTACCGAAATTCCAGCCGTCTCAGCAGCTTGAGGAGATTCTCCCACTGCCCGCAATGTCAGTCCAAAGCTAGTTTTAAATAAAATGTATCTAGTTAAAATCACTAATATAAATAATAAATATACTAAAAAATCTGACTGAAATAGTAGCGGCCCAATCAGGGGAATATTGGCTAAACCAGGAATAATAATTGCCCCGATTCCAGGTAACTGTTGTGTACTACTGCCACTAAAGACTAACCGTGCCAAAAACGATGTTAGCCCAGCTGCAACAAGATTAATTGCTAGCCCAGACACTAATTGGTCAACACGCAAAGTTACACACAAAACAGCATGGAGTAGTCCGACTAATCCCCCAGCAATCAAGGATGCGAGGATACCCAGCCAGGGATTACCAGTGGAGAAAGTGGCAGCAGCACTAGTAAAAGCACCAGTAAGCAACATCCCTTCTAAGGCGATATTTAACACCCCTGATCGTTCCGAGTACAATCCTCCAAGGGCAGCAAATCCCAAGGGGACAGCTAGACGTAAAGTAGCTACCAAGTAATCAGAGAAGAAATTGAGATTATTCATAGAGTTATTTTTAGACGCAGAGGTTCGCAGAGTTTTCTTCGTGTGACTCGGTGTTAAACCTTCGCGCTCCTTTGCGTTTTTACTCTTATTTCTCTTTCCACGGCGAAACTGATAGCAATAAACAACACCATAAAACCCTGAATCGCGTAAACCACAGTTCCCGGCACACCTGCACTACGTTGCATTACATTCGCACCACTGCGAAGCGCTGCAAAAAACAAAGAAGTCAATACTACACCGACAACACTACCACGACTTAAAAAAGCGATCGCAATGGCATCAAATCCATAACCAGGTGAAACTTGTTCAAATAACCGATATTTCAACCCCATCACCTCACAACTCCCAGCCAACCCAGCTAAACCACCCGCAGCAGCCATCACCAGCATAATGGTACGTTGAACAGATATGTGGGCATAACGGGCGGCAATTGGGTTAAATCCCACAGCCGTAATTTGATAACCTAGAGGCGATCGCACTAACAATACCCATAAAATACCTGCGGCAATTAAAGCTAATAAAATCCCAGCATGGGCGAGGCTTTGTGGTAATATAATCGGCAACCGGGCTGTTTTGGCAATTAATGGCGAATAAGGACTAGGCGCACCTGCTGCCATTAATGGGTTTTGGACTAGGTAGCTAATTAAATTCACGGCGATATAGTTGAGCAACAAGGTAGTAATTACCTCATTAACTCCGCGCATTGCTTTGAGATAACCAGGAATCCCACCCCAAACTGCACCAAAGAAAAATCCTCCCAAAAGTGCTAAGGGGATATGAATCATCGCAGGTAATCCTTGCACGTATAACCCAATTAAAGTACTTCCCAACGCACCCAGATAAATTTGTCCTTCCCCACCGATATTAAATTGCCCAGCCCGCAACGCCACTAATACGCCTAAACTGGTGAACAATAGCGGTGTCATTTTGGTGAGGGTGTTACCAAATCCAAAGTAGGTAGAGAGAGATTCTTGAAATAAGATGCTGTATGCGGTGATAGGATTTGCCCCAGCAATTAGGATGAGGATAGCACCGACAATGAGGGCGGAGGCGATCGCAATTAGCGGTGATAGGATTGATAACATAAATTTCATGCAATTAGTTGCGATCGTTATGTGATGCTTGCTTACCCCAAACCTCAAAAAATGAGAGTTAAGCAATACCTTGATTGGGAACCGCTACAATACTATCGCTATAAATTCACAAATTTATCTAAGCAAAGTCTAAAAAATTCGGTAACAAACTCATTGAAACGGTAGTTTTTCCTGAACCATTTGCACCACCAATGATATAAAGACTCGGCATTTTATCCTCTGAGTTTTCCCCCAGCCATCAACAAACCAATTTCTTCCACCTTCGCCGTAGCTGCATCCAAAATAGCTACAAACTCACCTCTGTAGATTACAGCAATGCGATCGCTCATTGTCATCACTTCTTCTAAGTCAGTAGAAATATACAAAATTGCGGCACCGCGATCGCGTTCTGCTAATATCCGAGAATGGACGGCTGCTGTCGCTCCTACATCTAACCCTCTTGTGGGTTGCATGGCGATAATTAAAGCTGGTGTCCGCGCCAGTTCTCGTGCTAACACTACCTTTTGTTGATTTCCTCCCGAAAGCTGACTTACCAAGATATCTTTCCCATTCGCCCGAATGTCAAACTCTTGCATAGCAGCTTGGGCATGATTAGCGATCGCTTCTTGTTGTAGCAAAAAACGGCGACAAAATGGCAGATATTTAAAAGCTTTTAAAATCAAGTTTTGGGCGATGCTAAATTGCAACACCAATCCCATTGTCTGCCTATCTTCTGGAATGTAGCCTACTGAGGAATGCTTGGGCGTAAACTCAATTTTACCCTGCTTAATAGTCCGCACAAGAGCGATGGCATCAGCTAATTCTCGCTGTCCATTGCCATCGACACCAGCAATTCCTAAAATTTCTCCCGCCCGCAATTCAAAAGATACATTGTTTACAGTAAGAATATTTCTTTGATCAGTAACTTGTAAATTTTGCACAGATAGGATGATTTTTCCTGGTAATCTAGGACTTTTATTTAACTGTAAAGCTACTTCTTGTCCTACCATCAATGTTGCTAACTGCTGAGGTGTCGCTACTGAAGTTGATGTTGTTGCTACTACCTTTCCCTGGCGTAAAATTGTTACTGAATCACAGAGATTCATTACCTCTTCTAATTTATGACTGATAAAAATAATTGTGTTACCTGCTGCTGCCAATTGGCGCAATATAGTAATTAATGATTCTACTTCTGGCGGTGTTAAAACTGCTGTAGGTTCATCAAGAATCAACAACTTTGCTCGACGGTAGAGAACTTTGAGAATTTCTACCCGTTGTTGTGACACAACAGATAAATTTTCAACTTTGGCAGTGGGGTCAATTTCTAATCCATAAGCTTGGGATAATGCGGTGATTTCTTGCTGTTTATCTTTTAGATTCAGCCGCCAATTTTTCTCCATCCCTAAGATAATATTTTCTGTGACAGTCAATTTCGGTACAAGCATGAAGTGTTGGTAAATCATGCCAATGCCTAATTTAATTGCCTCATTTGGCGAGGAAATTTTTATTAGTTGTTCTTGGAGATAAATCTCACCAGCATCAGGTTGGTAGAGTCCACTAATAATATTCATTAAAGTACTCTTCCCTGCACCATTTTCGCCTAGTATTGCATGAATGCTTCCAGATGCGACAGAGAGATTGATCTTATCATTAGCGATAAAAGACCCAAAGCGTTTGGTAATATTTTGCAAGCGTAAATAGTTCCTGTTCATAAAACTGATAGCTCGTAGTGAGGACTTTTATCCTCAATATCTGAGCTAAAGTCCTCACTACAAAAGTTTTTTAATCTAGTCTACTCAACCTATGTTGTTGCTTTTTTTACGCAGCGCGTATCCTTCCCAGCCTCTTTACAATCTTCAAAAACGATTTTTTTATTAACAATCTCTTGCTTTGTATTCAATACCTTTTGCTTTACTGCTTCCGGTATGATTGCTCCGAATTTTCCTAAAAATAAGATATCTGTTCTTTCTAGCCCAATTGTATATATTTGTCCTTTGATTTGTTTTTGTTTAGCTAATTCTGCTATGTAAACGATGGCTAAATCTAAGCGTTTGACAGCGCTAGTTAAGACAGCTTTTGGTGCAACGTCTAATTGATCCTTGGTGTTACCAAAAGCATATACTCCTTTTTCACCTGCTGTTTGTAAAACTGCGGCTGAGGCATTATCTAACCATTGATAGATGACATCAGCACCAGAAGAAATTAATGCCAGAGTAGCTTCTTTGGCTTTAGCAACATCATTCCAATCACCTGTAAAAGTAGAAGTAATTTGGATATTTGGTTTAACAGACTTTGCCCCTAATTCAAATCCCCGCAGTTCTCCCTCGGTAGCGGGAAACTTCTCCCCAGCAATATAAGCTAATTTATTAGATTTAGTTACAGAAGCAGCGATAATGCCACACAAATAACTAGCTTGTAGGTGATCGATTCGTAAAGAAGCAATATTTTCAGCCTTGAGATTACCATTCACACCCACAAATAATGTGTTGGGGAACTGTGAGGCGACTTGTTCAATTGCGGCATCAAATTGTCCGCCATGCGCGAAGATGAGATTGTAGCCTTTACGAGCAAAATCTGTTAATACTTCTGTTTGATCTGCTTGTGCTACTTTTTCTACATAGGCGATTTCTGCACCTAACTTTTGTTTTGCTAAATTGATTCCTTCATAACCAGATTGATTCCAGCCCTTATCGGTAATCATTCCAGGGAGAGCGATCGCTATTTTAAACCCTTCACTACCACCTGTTGTTGTCGCTGTTGGTGTTGTCGGCTTATTACTACAAGCTTGCATCACTAAGCTGCTAGCAAACGCGGCTGAACCAAATAAGATAAATTCACGCCGACTAAAGTTTGTTGTCATACCTCACCTTCAGATAGATACCTATTTTAGTTATTTCAACACTCTAAAGTCGTAGGTGGTCTTTTGGAAACATCCTGCTAATCGTGATGTTATTTGCAGTTTTTGGTCTAGTTCCGCAATTAAGCAAAACTAGCGTATCTGATGTTACCTATGCCTCGTTGAAATTAACTACAACGGAGAGTGACTTTGGCTGTTCAAATCTTCCAGGTTTTAGTAGCGATCGCAATGCTTGTCGGAGCATAGTTTATAACTGCTAAAATGCATACCATATATGTATTTTAGCAGTTTTCATCCTCCTCTTTTTCAGAGTTTGTGAGAAATCCGGGTCTAAGAGTCGGCTTTACGCTTTGCTAACAGCAGTTAGTTACTCCCTGTTTTTGCGATCGCCGTTACTCCAGACGTGTAGCAAAATACTTGTTGATAACTCTGCATTAGAATATCAAAACATTCTTGACATAATACTTTTCTATGTCCAATTAATCTCTTTAGAACGAAAAGCTCTATCCCAATCGTTAGCAATTACTTCCATCATATTGATCATGCCTTCATAGCCAAAATATGGCTTGTCAACATAAGTTTCTCTGTTTGTGGGGCTAAATACATCAAAAGCAATTTTGATTCCCAATTCCTCTGCCATGTATTTTTCCCATGCCGAGCCAATCACAGCATCAACATCAAACTCTTCTAAGGTCTGTTTTACCTGATAGCCATCTGCCGAAAATATGACGCGGGAATTAAGACCGAGGCTGTGCAGTTCTCGCTCCAGAATTGAACGAGAATCAGGCATTGCTGAACGAAATAATAAGACTTCTGGAATCATCTCTAATTCTTCAAAGAGCATTCTGACCAGTCCAATACCAAGCGTTCCATCCGCAGATACAGCAATTCTACAGTTACGATATCGCGGAATAATCATCAATGCTCGTTTGCGAAGTGTATCTACGACCATTTCTTCGCCTTGTTTAATTAGCGGTTCGACGACTTTTTCTTCGATCTTAAAATGTGCCGCCAATGCCTTCAACCATCGGCTAGTGTTGTTTACACCCACTGGTAAAGGTATATCATCAAGGATCAAAGGGATGTCATGGGTCTGTTGCATTTTCCGAGCAAACTTATACCCAACATCATGACTGAGAACAATATTGGCGGTTGCTTGACCAGCTTGCTCTAGTTCTTCAAATGAGGTATCATGAGAGAAGACTGTCTGTACTTTAATTCTTAAAGATTTTAACGTCTTCTTTACCCATTCCAAATCAGCCCACCAAGTAGGATTCAAATTTGCTTGTGGCGCAATGATATTTACAATCCTTGGCTTTCTTCCCCTTCTCTTCGTCTGCCTTTTTTTGATAAAAGGAAGTAAAGCTTCTAAACCCATCTCCAAGCCATCGTAAGCATTGCCCCGAAACCCACCAGCCATTAAAGGAACAAGTTTGGCTTTGATCTCTGGCTGAAGCTGGTTGCACAATCCCGCAATATCTTCACCAATAATGTCTGCCGCGCAAGTACCAACGACAAACATGACCTTAGAATCAAAAGATTGATCTGCCTCTTTAATCATCCCTTTGAGTTTCTCAGACGCTCCCATCACAATGTCTGACTCAAAAAGACGAGTACAACCTACTTTCCGCTTGGTGAAATCAACCTCATGAGCATCATACCCAGCTGCAACAGTAGACGCGCAACCCTGTGGAGACTGAATCACAATACTGACATCTTTAATGCCAGCAACCGTAGTTGCAATACCTTCAAGCGCACAGCCAACTACTGGGTCTTTACTATGGTTACAATTGTCAAAAGTTGTTTCAGCAGACATTTTTTCCTCCTGTTTTTCTAAGGCTTGATTATGGTAAATGCGTTTCACGCAGCCTGTAGCGACTTCTGCCTTGACGTTTCCGTGTTTTGTGCAGCCTGTAACGGCTTCTGTCTTCCCTGTAGCAGCTTCTGCCTTGACGTTTCCGTGTTTCGCGCAGCCTGTAGCGACTTCTGCCTTGACGTTTCCGTGTTTCGCGCAGTCTGTAACAGCTTCTGTCTTCCCTGTAACGGCTTCCGCCTTGACGTTTCCGTGTTTCGCGCAGTCTGTAGCGACTTCCGTCTTGACGTTTCCGTGTTTCGCGCAGCCTGTAACAGCTTCCGTCTTGACGTTTCCGTGTTTCGCGTAGCCTGTAACAGCTTCCGTCTTGACGTTTCCGTGTTTCGCGTAGCCTGTAACGGCTTCTGGCTTGACATTTTTGGCTTAAGCCTTGCTCGGATCAAACGCCACCGAATCAGCGTGCAGTGTTTTCCAGTCCTTACAATGCAGCCAGTCCCAGTTTTTTGTTAATAATTGACTTTCAAGACAGTCGCTACAATTTTCTGCGCCTCTGGGTGAGACAAATCCATACTTTTATTTAGCAAAGTCACATTTTATTTATTACTCGTTACAACATTTGCCCCGTCTCTTCTCTGCATATACGGTACAATCAGGCAGTTCTTGGGCTAGTTTTCCAGTTAGTGATTGAGCAGATGCTAACCCGGAATTTTTCGGGAACACCATTTGCTTGGTTAAAGAACTACGAGGTCTAAAACCATATTGAAGTGCTGTTTTAATACACTTTGCGACCTTTAAGGCTCCGCGATAGCCAAATCTGGGACGATTTAAGATGGCATTTAAATCAACGACCGGAATATGGGGGAAACTCAAGGAAGAACCAAAATATACTACTGATTCGGTATCAAGACCACCAATAAAATCTAGTAATTCATCTTCCGTTTGTTTCATGGACTCGTACTTACCAAAAGCCAGTGTCCCCTTCGTAATCAAGATTTCCGGGTCTAACCCTGTTTCCAGCAAGTAATCCACACTGGTTTCTCGTGCTTCTGTACTCCACGGATGGAAGTTATAAATTACTACACGCATCCCAAAATCACGATCTAACATGTGGGCAAGGGACAAGCACTTGATAGCATCGTGTCCTTCGATAATTGCTAACTTCCCTTCTATATAACCCTTAGCTTCCTCAAATTCAGTCTTGATTGCGGCATATTCCTTTTCCATTAAAGCAGCAGCCTGTTCTTCCATCCCTAAATATTTTGCCGCTCCTTCGAGCCACTTTTCTGTAGCGGTGATTCCATAAGGAAGGATAGTAGAGTTTAGCGGAGTACCAAACTTGTCTGACATGGCTTTACCAATGGTATAGCCAAGATCCAAACATAAAGTACAGTTGACTGCCGCACTTGGTGCTTGCTTAAGTTCTTCTAAAGTACAGTCACCAGCGATAACGCTGTGAACTCTTGCCCCTATTCCTTCTATTAATCGTACCAGTTCCTTAACATCAGTTTCGACTTCTGTCCTTTCAGGGCCCATCTTCGCGCCCACAATATTGACAGAATCGGCTAGTTGTGCTTTCCGCTCTGGAGTTGGCGGCTCCATAAAGTCTACGATTTGCCGAAATACGATATCAAATCCACTGCGATACTCGCCTGCGAATCCTTCGCAATGTATCGTCATGATTTCAGACTGGATTTCGCCACGCGCCTTATTCACTACATCATCAACACAGTCGCCAATAATACCAGACGCGCAACTAGTAGCAACAACGATCGCATCGGGATGGTATTTTTCATCTACTTCTCGAATCGCGCCTGCTAATTCTTTTTCCCCTCCAAAAATTACTGCCTTCTCACTCATGTTCGTAGTCACCACAGGTTCATAAGGTGAACCACTATTGCGGCTATTGGTCAGTTTGTATGCCCGCTTGACACCATAAGCACAGCCACTCGGCCCGTGAGAAATGACGATCGCATTTTTAATCCCACTTAAAATCTTGGTTGCAGTCCAAAATTTACAGGGGCGGGTATGACTACCTTGTAAGGTGGTCTTAATTTTACCCTCTTTTGCCAAGCGATACAGTTCGCTCAAATTTCCGTAAAATACGACATTTTGATCTATGCTTGCAGTCATGAAAACTCTCCAGTCTTTCGTAATTTTCTCTCTGCGCTCTCTGCGCCTCTGTGGTTAAAAAAAATTTATTTAACCGCAGAGACGCAGAGGACACAGAGTTAAGAGGAATTGTATGTTAACTAGGGATAAATCCTTGGGTCTAGGAAGGGAGTATGGGGTGGACGATGAGGCGATCGCCATTGTAGAAACTCCCCACTCCCATACGCATCAGCCTCTTACCAAACGTTTAAGAGCCACTCGCGATCGTGCTTGTTTTCCATATCTGCAAACATGGCGTTAGCAATATTATCTGCTAGCCATTCTGCTCCTTTATACCCAATGATTGGGTATTTCCACAGACCTGCACGGTCAAAGCTGGGGAAGCCAACCCGAACCATCGGAATCTTGTTATCGATAGAAATATATCGACCCTTTGAATGACCTAGAATTAAGTCGATTTCGAGGGATTTATCTTTAATGCGGCGCTCCAATTCCCAGAGGTCTGCATTCCAGATGACTTCGATATCACAGGCTGCTTGCTTCTCCAACTCGGCAATTCTTGGATCTTTGGTGCAGGCTCTGTTGTCGTCTCCCAACAACATCAGCACTGGCTCTAACTCAACTTCTAAGCAGAACTCTGCTAGACCAATTACTAAATCGGGATCTCCGTAAATAGCTACCTTCTTGTTGGCAAAGAACATGTGTGCAAGGTCTGCGATCGCATCGATAGCTTTACCACGTTCTCTGACTAAGGATTCTGGTATTGCTTTACCAGTTAGTTTTTGGATGTTTTGCAGCCAAGTGTCAGTATTTTTGATCCCAATTGGGGTTGGGCCAAGAATTGCCGGAACTTTGAATTTCTCTTGTAAGAATTCGGCTGCGCTGCCTCCTTCATATTTACATAAGGCAATAGTTCCCAACGCATTGGCAGAATCAGCAATTTCTTCGATAGTGCTATTCCCAAAGGCAAAACTTGTCTTATCGGGCATGGTGGGCGCATCGAAGGTTTCTGTATCCAGTAAGATGTTTGCTGGAACATCCATATCTTTTAAGATGCGCTTGATTTCCGTGACATCTCCAGGGTTAAGCCACCCTGTAATGATGTTCAACTTGCCAGTTGGTTCGCCTTTTTTTGCTAGGTTAGAAATGATTGCGTGTACGCCGACATTATAGCCTGTTACCTGGCTACCTTTGTAACTGGGAGTATGTACAGGAACAAGGATAACCTTGCGATCGGGATAGGCTACCTTTAACTGGCCGTTGAGCTTGTTAATGGTTCCTTCGATATCGTCCCCAATTGTCTCAGTTGAACAAGTGGTAATAATTGGGATAATCCGTAAATCGGGATACCGTGCGACTAAAGTGTGTACGGCTTCCTCAATGCGTGGCTGTCCTCCAAGGACTGCGCTATTTTCATGGAGTGAAGAAGAAGCAATGTCAAAATTTTCCTTCAAATGCTGGGCAAACAGGAGGCGAACAAACATACTACACCCTTGTCCTCCATGCACCAAGGGAATACAATCTTTGATTCCGATGGAAGCATATTCAGCCCCAGCAGGCTGACAGGTAAATATAGGATTGATGATTCCCTTGCGTTCTTTCTGTTTTACGACTAAAGACATTCTCTTGACTCCTAGATAGCTTAGAATTGGTGATGTGTGTTTGTTTGGCGTTGCTGAACGAAGATATGAATTGTCTTTTCGAGCTTAAGAAAGTGGAGCGATGTCTGCGGCGAGCGATCGCTCTCTACTCTGTAAGTCTCTACTCTGTAAGAAAATT
This sequence comes from Nostoc sp., assembly GCF_036917465.1. Taxonomy (GTDB): domain Bacteria; phylum Cyanobacteriota; class Cyanobacteriia; order Cyanobacteriales; family Nostocaceae; genus Nostoc. Next base: position 695 of record NZ_JBALDL010000030.1, on the reverse strand, counting down.
TCTGCACAAACACTAACAGGATGACAAGACTCTAATTCATATTTCAATTCAACAACGCCGTTCGTTTAGTGAAGCAGTCTGGTCTTCTCCTTAACGCTAGCCTCTCTCTTTGGGAGAAAGGGTGACGGTCTTAGTGTCACCCAGAGGGTTGAATTACCGATCTACTTGCTTTAGTAAAGCGAATAATGCAATTCACCATTCTTCGACTTGGTTATTACAATATCGATCAGCATTGCCTTAACAGACTCCAGTACTGCCTTCTTTTGCGAGTTCTCCATGTTACCTAACCATGAAAACCTGATTTCTAGGTCAGCCGAAAGGATCTTCGCATCTGCATAAAAACCCCTTTGGATCAAGGTTTCCAGAACCACTTTTTCTCCAGTCAAGATTTGGGCGGCCATATTGAGAACACCATTGATGTTTTCTTCCCGATCCCATGCACGAGAGTGAAACTGCCACAAACACCGTTCTTGAATTAATTTTGTGACTTCCGCAGCTCGCTCTTGAATGTATGACGCGATTTCTTTAGCTTGAGCTTGAACCTGTGGCGCAACTTCCTTAGCTTGAGGTTGAACCTGTGGCGCAACTTCCTTAGCTTGGGGTTGAACCTGTGGCGCAACTTCCTTAGCTTGGGGTTGAACCTGTGGCGCAACTTCCTTAGCTTGGGGTTGAACCTGTGGCGCAACTTCCTTAGC
>NZ_JBALDL010000029.1:0-33201 GCF_036917465.1 Nostoc sp. | reverse complement strand
GGTTTCAACTTCAACCAATCAATCATTGACTCTGAAGGTCGTGTAATTGCAACTTGGGCGGATGTAATCAACCGCGCTAACCTGGGTATGGAAGTAATGCACGAGCGCAATGCTCACAACTTCCCTCTAGATTTGGCTGCTGGTGATTCTGCTCCTGTAGCTCTTTCTGCTCCTGCTATCAACGGTTAATTCTGAACTATTAACTAAGTAAGAAAGCGCTCTCCAGATTGGGAGGGCGCTTTTTTATTTAACTTAGCAACAGATGAGGTATTTACTGTTATGGACAGAACTTATGCAAAAATTTTAAGGTAGGGGCAATTCATGAATTGCCCCTACAGCAATACTAAAAAATAGTGAAAAATTGTATAAAAATAAACTTTTATAATAACTCTAGGTAGAATACATAAGCCTCACCTTTTTCCTAAAAATTATGGGCAATATTTTTGGTCATCTATTTCGCATTAGTACTTTTGGCGAGTCTCACGGCGGCGGTGTGGGGGTTGTGATTGATGGTTGTCCTCCACAACTAGAAATTTCGGCAGAAGAAATTCAAGTAGAATTAGATAGAAGGCGGCCCGGACAAAGTAAAATTACGACCCCTCGTAAAGAAGCGGATACTTGTGAGATTCTATCAGGGGTATTTGAAGGCAAAACATTGGGAACGCCTATAACAGTTTTGGTACGTAATCAAGATACTCGTTCCCAAGATTACGACGAGATGGTACAAAAGTATCGGCCTTCTCACGCCGATGCAACTTATGATGCAAAATATGGCATTCGCAATTGGCAAGGTGGGGGTAGGTCGTCAGCGCGTGAGACAATCGGAAGAGTAGCAGCAGGTGCGATCGCTAAAAAAATTCTTCGTCAAGTCGCCAATGTCGAAATTATTGCTTACGTTAAGCGGATTAAAGATTTGGAAGGTGTAGTCGATCCCAATACTGTCACCTTAGAACAAGTAGAAAGCAATATCGTTCGCTGTCCCGATGCTGAATGCGGCGATCGCATGATTGAATTAATTGAGCAAATAGGTAGACAAGGCGATTCTATCGGCGGTGTGGTAGAATGCGTAGCGCGAAATGTGCCGAAAGGTTTGGGTGAACCAGTATTTGATAAATTGGAAGCTGATATCGCTAAAGGTGTCATGTCTCTCCCTGCTAGCAAAGGCTTTGAAATTGGTTCCGGTTTTGCGGGAACGCTGCTAACGGGAATTGAACATAACGACGAATTTTATATTGATCCAAATGGTGAAGTTCGTACAGTAACAAATCGTTCTGGCGGTATTCAAGGCGGCATTTCCAACGGGGAAAATATTATTTTGCGAGTCGCATTTAAGCCGACAGCAACAATTAGAAAAGAGCAGAAAACTGTAACTCGTGAGGGTGAAGAAACCCTATTAGCAGCAAAAGGACGACACGATCCTTGTGTATTACCACGTGCAGTTCCAATGGTTGAGGCAATGGTGGCCTTAGTGCTGTGCGATCATTTGTTACGGCATTATGGGCAGTGTAAGGTCTTGTAGGCTATATAATATCGACTTAGGAGAGACGCGATTAATCGCGTCTGTACAAGATTTGGAAATACGAGGGAATAATTAATTCCCTAATTCCAATCCTGTTCGTCTTTTTTACCGCGACTTTTGTAAATACCTCCGAGGTAGTGAATCTGGCGAGTTTTCTCATAAAGTTCGGCCTCAGTCAAACCCCACCGTAGTAAGGCTTTATCTAGGTCTTTTTGGATATCCCTAGCTCCTGGAAAGCCTTGATAACGCATTCGCAGTCGGGCTAATTCTGCTAAGTTATAGTCTGTCGCCTCTTGAGCGAGTAAGATATCAATAAGGGGGCGATCGCGGTTATAAAGAGGATGTTGTTGATCTTTACCGGCCGTTGGTTGAGTCATCGTGAGTCCTGAGTGTCGTTAGCGGTAGCCGTCCATTTAGCCCGTTCTGAGTCCTGAGTTTTAAGTTTAGCCGAGAGCAGAGGAGCAGAAAAGGCAAAAGAAAATCATCTTCTCCACTGAAAAACTAATTGTAAGATTGAGAACTTGTTTTTTACGCTTAACTCCCAACTATTGTACAGACGCGATTAATCGCGTCTCTCCTAACTCCTCTTAGACGGCTAGTACACCTGATGTCTTACGGCTCTCACCACTGCCACTTAACTTTAAATAAAGTTACATTAGTCTTTAAGAAAATACAAAAAACTTTAGATGAGGGTGAATTTTATCTCACCCAAAGTCCAAGCAGCGAGGGAGCAATAACCCATTATGTTTGAACACTTCACTTCCGAAGCCATTAGAGTAATTATGTTAGCTCAGGAGGAAGCACGTCGCCTGGGACATAACTTCGTAGGAACTGAGCAAATTCTCCTGGGTTTGATGGGAGAAGGAACTGGGGTTGCTGCTAAAGTGCTGGCCGAGTTAGGCGTTACCCTCAAAGACGCACGTCGTGAGGTAGAAAAAATTATTGGTAGAGGTTCTGGCTTTGTACCACCGGAAATTCCTTTCACTCCCAAGGTGAAAAGCCTCTTCGAGCAATCTTTTAAAGAAGCTCATAGTCTTGGACAAAATTACATCAACACTGAACACTTACTCTTAGGATTAACCGAGGCTGGTGAAGGTGTCGCCGCCAAAGTTCTGCAAAATCTAGGGGTTGATTTTAAGACTGTTCGCAGTGCTATAGTTCGCCGTTTGGGTGAAAATGCACCGGCTTTCGCTGGTAGTGGGAATCAAAAGCGCACCCAACCACTAACGATGGAAGAATATGGCAGAAATCTGACCAAACTAGCGCAAGAAGGCAGACTTGATCCTGTAGTTGGTCGTGAGAAGGAAATTGAGCGAGCGATTCAAATTCTCGGTCGCCGCACAAAGAATAACCCAGTGTTGATTGGTGAACCAGGAGTTGGTAAAACTGCGATCGCAGAAGGTCTAGCTCAACGTATTATCAATCAAGATGTTCCCGAAACCTTACAGGACAAGCAAGTTATCAGCCTCGATATGGGGTCATTGGTAGCTGGAACTCGCTTCCGTGGCGATTTTGAAGAACGCATCAAAAAAGTCGTGGAAGAAGTTCGTACTGTCGGTAATATCATTCTGGTAATTGACGAAATTCACACCTTGGTTGGCGCTGGTGGTACAGAAGGTGGTTTGGATGCAGCTAACATCCTCAAACCTGCCCTAGCACGGGGTGAACTCCAGTGTATCGGTGCAACTACCCTTGATGAGTATCGCAAGCATATCGAGCGTGATGCCGCCCTAGAGCGTCGTTTCCAACCGATTATGGTTGGGGAACCCTCGGTAGAGGAAACCGTACAAATTCTTTACGGTTTGCGTGGCGCTTATGAACAGCACCACAAAGTCACAATTTTGGATGCGGCACTTGTCGCAGCAGCAGAATTATCAGACCGCTATATTAGCGATCGCTTCTTGCCCGACAAGGCAATAGACTTAATTGATGAAGCTGGTTCTCGCGTTCGTCTGCGGAACTCTCAAAGTTCTCCCAATAAGGAACTCAAGCGCGAACTTGCTGGCGTTACTAAAGAAAAGGAAGCAGCAGTCAGAGTCCAAGATTTTGACAAAGCTGTAACCCTACGCGACCAAGAGTTAAAACTCGCAGAACAAGTGCAAGCAACGCTTACACCAAATGAGCAACCTGTCAACTCCACTGTAGTTGATGAAGAAGATATTGCCCAAATCGTTGCCTCTTGGACTGGCGTACCAGTCAACAAACTAACCGAATCGGAATCAGAATTGCTTCTACATCTAGAAGACACTCTGCATCAACGGCTCATCGGTCAAGAGCAAGCTGTTTCGGCTGTATCTCGCGGTATCCGTCGCGCCCGTGTCGGCTTGAAAAATCCCAATCGTCCCATTGCTAGCTTTATCTTCTCTGGCCCTACCGGAGTCGGTAAAACAGAATTGGCGAAGGCACTAGCTTCTTACTTCTTCGGTGCGGAAGATTCAATGATTCGGCTAGATATGTCCGAATACATGGAAAGCCACACCGTCGCCAAGCTAATTGGTTCGCCCCCTGGTTATGTCGGATACGACGAAGGCGGACAACTTACAGAAGCCGTGCGGCGCAAACCTTACACAGTGTTGCTATTCGACGAAATCGAAAAAGCACACCCCGATGTATTCAATATGCTGCTGCAAATCTTGGATGAGGGTCATCTTACCGATGCCAAAGGTCGGAAAGTGGACTTCAAGAACACGCTGATCATTTTGACTTCCAACATCGGTTCCAAGGTGATTGAAAAAGGTGGTAGTGGTTTAGGCTTTGACTTCGACACTCAAGGCGACGCTAGTTATAATCGCATCCGCACCTTGGTAAATGAGGAATTGAAAGCTTACTTCCGTCCTGAATTCCTGAACCGTCTCGATGAAATTATCGTCTTCACCCAGCTTTCTAGGGATGAAGTGAAGCAAATCGCTGAGATTATGCTTCGTGAAGTTTCTAAGCGGTTGACAGAAAAGGGAATTATTCTTGAAGTTAGCGATCGCTTCAAAGAACTTGTAGTCCAAGAAGGCTATAACCCCAGCTACGGCGCTAGGCCATTACGTCGGGCAATTATGCGCCTTTTAGAAGATTCTCTCGCCGAAGCAATGCTGTCTGGGCAAATTGCAGATGGAGACACAGCGTTTATCGATGTTGATGATGACTCTCAGGTGAGAGTACAAAAATCAGAAAAACGAGAATTGCTCTTGGCAAATGTTAGTTAATTTTATACCTGAGCGCTTTTTGTTGTAATATTTGAGTAATATTCTAGTCTCTCATCTAAGTAGAGGTACTAGCAGGGGCATCTCCGACAAACATAAAGTGAAATGGTATTATTTCTTACCCCCAGTAAAAATGCTGGGGCTTTTTTTATGCAATTCTATTTTTAGTGGGCAATACCCACTTACCCACAAATGTTTATAATTTTAGGATATAGCAGCAATATGATTGAAAATCAGGACTTTCAAATAGTTAAAGATAGTGTCAAAACTGATGATAAAGGACGATTAACCTTGGGTACTATTGCCAAAGCAAAGAGCTACCGAGTCCCGATCAATGAGGTAGGACAAATTTTGCTAGACCCAGTTGTAAACATTCTAGAAAGAGAACTTTGGATATGGCAAAATTATATAGCTCGTAGCTCATTAGAAGTTGGTATAAAACAGGCAAGTTCTGGTGAACTTCACGACTTAGGTTCATTTGCCCAATATGCGGATCTAGAAATTGACGAATAGAGTGTAAAAGAACTTATTTCTATACTGATTCCTCTGGGAACAATTCTGATGGCACTTCACTTTCAACTACATTCTCAGAATCACCAGATTTAGAAAAACCATCTGCTGCATCTTTGATAAAACCAGCTACAGGTACCGCGATTAGCAAACCTAAGACTCCAGCGACATTGGTTCCTACAAGTAAAGCGATTAACACCCAGATTGGTCTAAGCCCAGTAAATTTACCTAAAAGCCGTGGTGCGATCGCCTGATCGATTAATTGGTCAATGACAACAGCTACAGCAAAAACCTTTACTGCTAGCCAAAAGTCATGTGTGGCTATTATAAAAGTGATTACAACAAGACTGACGACATCACCAAAGGGTATTAAGCTCAAAAGCCCAACTCCCAAGCCAAAGAGTAAAGCAAACTCGACTTGAAAACCTAAAAACATTAATGTTATTGAAACTCCCATCAACAAAGCCAATGTTACCTGCCCAATCAAATAATTTTGGAAGTTTTGCTGAATAGACTGGCTTACCTGTTGAGTAAATTTCCCTGGTAATTTTTTAAATATTCCCTCCCAAATTCTTGGGCCATCTAACAAGAGATAAAAAGTCAGCACTACTATGATTAATGAATCAGAAACACTATCAATCGTGTCTATAATAATGCTTAAAAGTTTATCCGTAACGAACTCTAATTCATTAGGTAATTGATCGGTTACTTGTGCTAATAGCTGACTTAAATTCACATTTAATTTGTGCCTAAAAAACCAATCATTTAAAACTTGAAGTTTTTCTTCACTAGAATCAATCCATTGGGGGAAAACTTTAACCATTTCATTAAATTGCTCTAACACAATGGGTACTAAAGTGATACCTAGAGCAACGACAATTATCAATGCTGATATAAAAACTAATGATACTGCATAGCCACGTTTCACTCCTCGCTTTTGGAGAATGGCAACGGGATAGTTTAAAACGAATGCAAGTAAGGTAGCTAAGACAAGAATTGCGACGACAGGTTGAAAATTTTTAACAAGCAAAAATGCTAGCCAACCATTGAGAAAGACTAGAGGAAATAGCAGCGTAAAAATTAACCATTTAAGTAGTTGATTGAGTGAAAAATTCATAATTAATTTAACAGCTAAAATTATTTTAGTTACTAGATTTAACCTGGGAATTAAATATACTTAATCACAGGTGAATGAGAAAACTATTCCCAATTCCCAATTCCCAATTCCTAACTTTCAGCAAAAGCTAAAAATTGCTCCTCATTTATTCGCCCTGCTTGATACAGAGTATTAGTAATTTCCGAAATAGTTAAAACTGCATGACTACAATAACCATTTTGCTGTAACCTATCTTTCACACCCTGTTCGTGGTCAATAAATACCACAATATCATTAACATTTAATCCTGCTGATTCCAACTTTTCTGCTCCTTCCATGACACTTTTACCACTGATAAGAATATCATCAACCACTACAATTGTTTCACCAGGGTGAAAGTTACCCTCAATTACTTTCCGAGTTCCGTGGGCTTTCACTTCTTTGCGGGGGAAAATCATCGGACAATTAAGGCGCAAAGCTAAACCAGTAGCTGTGGGTAAAGAACCATAGGGAATACCTGCTAATCTATCAAAATTGAGATTTTTTAAAATATCCTCATAAGCTGTGAGAACTTGATTAAAAACTTGGGGGTTGGAAATAATTTTGCGTAAGTCGATGTAATAAGGAAATATCGCTCCTGATGCTTGGACAAAGCTGCCAAACATAATACAGTCAATGTCATAAAGTTGTAAAATCAAATCTTGGTGGGGGTGCTGATTTAGGAAACAAACATCAGGAAACCACACAGAACATGTGGAATTTCCATAAATAATTTCAGTTTTTATTTGATTAATTTCTGCGTTTAGAGACTTGACTTCCTCAGATAGTTGTGTGTCTCCCAACATATCTTGAGGAACAGGAATCAGCAAACCATCGCCGTTAGCATTCAAGCCCGCTTCTAAAATTTGTCTCAGGTTTCCACCCTTCGCCCAGATGCTACGCACCATAATAATTCTTTCTGGTGCGATCGCTCGAATAAGTGCTAAAACTTCAGGATTTGTAGTTCCCACTTCCAAACCCAATTGTTCTGGAGTTCCCCAGGTTTTTGATTCTTTTACCACCTGTAAATAAAGGGGTGACTCGTTTGTAGGATATTTCTGTAGAGCTTCTGCACCTGGATTAGAAGTACAGCATAAAATAAACACCGCCTTATCAGGATAGACCAAAAAAGGGGCTACATGATCTTGTCCTGTATAGGGACTAAGAGTGATTGCATCCACTTGCCATTCTGTAAACACAGTTTTGGCAAAAATGGTACTAGTATTTAAGTCACTATGTTTGGCATCTAAAATAACTGGGATGTGCGCTGGAATAGCTGCTAAAGTTTTATACAGCAATTCTAAACCTGGAATACCTAACGCTTCGTAAAAGCCAAGTGTCGGTTTATAAGCACAAACGTAATCAGAGGTTTCCGCAATAATGAATTGTAACCACTTCTCCAAACCAGCGATTAGTTCTTCAGATTCATAACGCACAGGCATCATCTCTGGGTTTGGATCGAGTCCTACAAATAGTAAGCTTTGATTTTGTAAGATATTACGATTCAATTTATCAAAAAAGTTCATATTTTTTTAAAGAGTCATTTGTTATTGGTCATTGGTCATTTGTTATTTGTTATTGCGCTTTCCTACTTTTATGACCAGAGTTTGTTTCCTAAAACATTGATTCTGTTAATTCGGTTCCACCAGCTTTTTGCCCTAATCGAGGGTGAATTACTGCAAATAAGATAACTATCGGCACTGAGGCAAAGTGAACGATTCGTAATGCTTGCCAACTGCCAAACAAATCTACAATCCAGGGAAATTGAGCAGGTTTATACATGCCTATTCCTGTAAATAACGCCAGCAGCAAGATAGGAATAATTGCTGTATAAGCAATCCGATGCCAAGCATAAATTAGACGCTTGGAATTGTGACTTTTTTGTAATGCTTTGAAGTCATTCGCACCTACAAACCGATGTCGCCAGCGCCGGGTAATTAAAACGTAAATTCCATACCACAAGAGATTTAGTGAAAATAGCCACATTGCGGCAAAATGCCAGTGTCTACCCCCTGCAAGCCAACCTCCTAAAGTAAATATCGGAGGAATGTGCAAACCCGCACGTCCACCAAATACAGGGTTGGCATTGTAAATTTGTAGTCCACTGGTGAGCATGATAAATAGACTGATGATGTTACACCAGTGGAAAATTCTGGCTGCGATCGCTTGAGTAGGTAGCTTTCGAGTTTGAGAGGGGGTCAAATTCATAGATTTTGACTGATAAAATTTGCTGTTTATCTGTCTTGGGTAAATTGGTCAAGCAAGTTTGGGGGTGGGTATTAGTTACCTTTATTTTCCCATAGTAGAACTCTGCGATCGCAAGAATGACCTAAATCATGATTAGATGTAGCAAAAACAGGTTAATCCTGATTTTTGGTTTGGCATTGCTAGTTACTTTCCTGCCGAGCATTGCAGCAGTATACGCCAATAATTAGTGCGATGCATACGCGGTGATTATCGTCGGAACTGTATTGATGGCTTGTGCTGTAATTTAGGTGTTCATAAGACAATACGGTTTAGTTAAGGCTTAACTCTTTATCAAAGTCAATTTTTTTAACGTTCGCGGAGCGTGCCGGAGGCATTACCGCAAAGGACGCAAAGAACACAAAGGAAGAAAAAGAATAAATGCTTAACTTAACTGTATTGGTTCATAAGACAATATCAAATCTATTGACTTGCGTTGTGAATGCATCGACTTCTACAAATTAACACCTCCTATCCAAGGCTAATTACTTAGAAGCTGGCGTGTTGTCTAATAGCGGCATAATGTCTTGCTGTTGTATTCATCTCAATGACCAACTCTGTGCCTTGACCTAGTTGAGAATTACACTTAAGTTTACCTTGATGTTTTTCAACTATAATTTCCCGACTAATTGATAGTCCCAATCCCTTACCTTTACCTACTGGTTTGGTGGTAAAAAATGGTTCAAATATCTGTCTTTGGATATGGGGAAGTATGCCTTTACCATTGTCAGAAATGTGAATGATAACTCTGTGTTTTTTTTCTACTCGTTTGTCATTTACCCAAAGTTCATTACTATTTACTAATGACAAATGACTTCTCACAATTTCTGTATGAATAAAAATTTTGGGAGTAAAGGAATAATCATGTTTCATCCTTTCTTCTAAAGCATCAATGGCATTAGTTAATATGTTCATGAATACCTGATTTAAATCACCAGGGTAACACTCGATTAATGGCAATTGCCCAAAGTTTTTAATTACTTCGATCCCGGCTCTATCAGGCTTTTCTTTCAGCCGATGCTGTAAAATCCTCAGAACACTATCAAGTCCTTCATGCAGATCGACCTTTTTCATTTGACCTTCGTCAGAGGTTGAAAAATTCCGCAAAGCGAAAATAATTTCTTTGACGCGCTCAGATCCGGCTCGCATTGACCACAGCAATTTCAAAAAGTCTGTCTTCACGAAACCAAGGTCGAGGCGTTGCAGATGTAAGGCTATGACTGGTGTCGGTGTGGGATAGTAATGTTGGTAAAGTTCAATGATTCTGATTAAATCTTCAGCATATTGACTTGCAGGATGGAGATTGCCGTAGATAAAGCTAACGGGGTTGTTAATTTCGTTAGCCATATCCGCCACCAGTTGACCAAGGTTAGCCATTTTCTGGTTCTGCAATAACTGCCTTTGGGTATATTTGAGTTCTTCGAGGGTAGTTTCTAGCTGCTGTGATTTTTCCCTAACTTGGTCTTCAGTAGATTGGCGTTGGACAATTTCTCTTTGGAGTTGTTCAAATAGTTGGTATTGTTGAGTAGCGTAGGCGCAGCCCGTCGTAGACATCGCCTTATCGTGACTAATATCCTTGTGCGTCCCCGCCATTCGCACTGGTTTACCGAATTCATCCCACTGAAATACTTTGCCACAAGCCAAAATCCATTTCCATTCGCCGGATTTAGTCAACATTCGCAATTCGACTTCAAACACAGGCGTGAATCCTTGGAGATAATCGTGCAACACCTGGTGAATTATTGGTAAATCTTGTGGATGTACAAGTCGCTCAAAGGATTTATGCTCATGAGCGATTTCGTCTACTCCATACCCCAGGATGCCCTTCCACTGGGGATCGTAATAAGTTTTATTGGTTATGAGATTCCAATCCCACAACCCCAAGCCACTGGCTATTAATGCCATTTGCAAAGCGGCTTGTGAGCATTGACAAGGATCTAAATTTTCTGGAGATAAGTCTTTTGATTCTGGGAAACTCTCGGAATCTTGCACTAAAAATGGAGCTTCCGGTTCATGGGTAGCGGGTTTTTCGATATGCATAGCTGCTGGTACGGTGAGGAAGATATCCTGTAGCTCTCTCTCTACGCTGTCTTAGCACCCTGACGATTTTATGGATAAATCGTCTACTTGGTTGATTAGGCTGTAACTTCGGTCAGAGATATATCAGCCCAGATCGTCAATTTGGATGGAATTTACAAAAAGGTAAACAGATGAATGTAACCTCTGTTGCGATCGCCTCGGCCATTTTTTAGAAAAAATAGCTACATTGTGTGCATCTACATTCTAAGATATGTCTAAAAAAAGTAGTTCAAATCACATATAATAATCGCTTAAAAACTCGAAAAAATTTCTAAAAAAAATTCTATGATTGAGTTGTGTCAAATGTTTGAGGATATAAAAACATTGTCAATCAAGAAGTTTCTGAGCAAGATTTTGTCGGAGTGTTTAATTGGTATAAAGTATTTATTAATGAGTCATCCTCTAGCATTAGGTATCTGCTTTGAGAATTTATAACATCGTCAAAAGCTTTCAGATCCTCAAGAGCCTCTGATGCAGACTGATATCGCTGTTTGAAGTCATCCAGTACCATTTTACTGAGAATCTTAGCTAGAGAGTGGCTTACTTGAGAGCGTAGTTTACCGCCGTAGGCATCGCTCCATTTTATCTCTCCATCAGCATCTCTATCTAGCTCACAGGAGGCTACACCAGTCAAGGCTTTAATCCCAACCATACCTACTGCATAGATGTCACTACTATAGTGGGGACGGCCAAAACATTGTTCGCTTGGTGCGTAACCCTGAGTGCCAATCCCAATGGTAAAGGGAGTTGCGTCTTGAATCTCAAGCTGTTTGGTACTGACTTTTTTGACGGCTCCAAAGTCAATCAATACTAGTTTTCCGTCTGAGTGTCGCCGGATGATATTACTGGGCTTAATATCCCGGTGAATCACATTGTTTTTATGAACAAATGTTAATGTTTGCAATAAGTCTCTGACAATTTTGATCGCGGCTATATCATCAATTGCTCTACCTGCTGGCAATTCATGATTTACAGCATGACCAATTATCTGTTCTTGCACGAGATAAAATTCTTCATCTTCTTCAAAATACGCCAAAAATGGTGGTGTGTTAATTCCTGGGGCGATCGCATTGGCGTGAATTTCCACGCCCGACATAGGTTTAGCGCATTTGCTCAAATGTACCCGCAGACCCCCAAAAATAAATGCGATCGCCCTTTGGTCGGGGATAATTTACTTGTGCTGTCCTGAGTGCTGCTTCATCAAAGGAGAGTAGCTTCTCGATCAAATTATCTTCAGGCAATGACTTAGAATACTCACTCGGCAATCGATGAACTTTACCATCCACTTCTACAGGAAAATTTACTGAGCTAATGGATACTGACCCTGTACGAAACATCTCTTGTGGGTCTGTCAGTTGCGTAAAGTACCCTTGGCGAACCTGCGAATTTTCGTAGTTGGCTGCTAAGGTAACTTTACTGCCATATTTTTGCAATCCTCTCTGAAATTGGCGATCGTCGGCAACTCCATAACTGCTTGGTGTATTAAAAACTACATATAATGCTACAGAGCGGACACTTGCTTTGATTAATTTTGTAATTATCTGTGCATAAGCAGCACGTTTAGAAGGATAAGATTTCAGTGTTTCTAGGTAGGCATACTGTTTCGGATTTGTTTTATAGTACTGTTCGGGAACTGATATTGACTGATCGTCTATTGCTAAAATTACGATATCTTCTGGAGGCACAATCGGCCCACGCAGTTGAAAAAAGCCAGAAAGCGCCTTATTTTCCATCAATTGAACCGATTGCTCACCAGAAGCGCTCAGGACTGCTGCACCCATTACCCAAGCCCCAGCAAGGAGATGACCTAAGCGAATCATCCACCGATACTGACGATCTGATGCTGTCGAGGTTACTTTTGTCGGTTTACTTGAGTGTCTATTGGCAGCAGAGACATAGTTTTTAGTTAAGGTAGATGTAGGTTCTTCTGCCATATCGTGTTACTTATTGATTTAAGTCCAACACTTTTATTTATTCAGACCACGTTTTAATGCAAGCACATTGAAATAAGACTTAAATGACAATCTTATACATTTGTAAAGTATCTTCTATTCATCAACAAACTTTTATTGGCAGAGCTAGCCCCCAAGAGATTTATACTCAGGTACTGCCTGACTTTTTGTTTTTCTGTTAAGTGAGTTACAAAAGAGTGATTGTCTCACAGATCAGAGCCGGATCTACTTCGCCTCTGCAATTGGTTGCGGCGAGATTTTACCCTAACCTAAGCAACAGGTATGCTCCTAACTGGGTGTTCTACCAGAAGCTGTCCCAAGGTAGTCTTCTGTCTTTGGCGTACTATTGGTACTCCCCACAAAGCATGACCTGATACTGAAAGCTTTACCTTTAGATGGGCATCAACTTATATCCTACTCTAAGCTTATGCCATGCCTCTTTAGGAGTAAACTTTAATGTTATACGGCGATGAATGCTGTTACTGGTTAAATTTTATTGGTAGATTTTGATTCAAATGGTAGCTCTTACAGTGCTGGAGGTGAATAAGGTTTAGTACCCATCATCTCAACTCTAATGTTGCATCCGTTTTTATGCCTTGAAAGAGGTAGGATAAAAGCTATAGATGAAGAGCTACTTTATAGATATTAGCAAACTTGCTATTTGAAAATTGCTATAATCTATTGTTCCATCTAAATTCATTTATATTATTAGGTGTAAATTTCTATGGGTTCTCCAATGAATCGTCTGTCTATTTTTGTAGACGGAAACAATATGTTCTATGCTCAACAAAAAAATGGGTGGTTTTTTGACCCTCGGCGAGTATTAGAATACTTCAAACATGAGCAATCAGAAACAACATTAATTAATGCATTCTGGTACACTGGCTTAAAAGACCCACAGGATCAACGGGGTTTTAGAGATGCTCTAATTAGTCTAGGATATACAGTCAGAACTAAAATTCTTAAAGAATATTATGATGATACGTCCGGTCGTTACTCGCAAAAAGCGAATTTAGATATTGAAATTGTTGTAGATATGTTTAATACAGTAGACCAGTATGACCGAGTAGTATTATTCAGTGGCGATGGAGATTTTGAAAGAGCAATTGAACTATTACGCTCAAAAAATACACATATTACAGTAGTATCAACAGAAGGAATGATCGCTAGAGAACTACGGAACGCTACTGATAGATATATAGATTTAAATGATATCAGAGATCAAATAGAAAAAACTGAAGGTTAGTATCCTTAGCAATTATTTACAAAGGTAAGAGTAAAAGAAAAACTAAGGTTGAAGATATATTAAGACACAAGTAAAAATAAAACAGCAAACCGCAAATGACAAACAAAACAGATCGAATCATCATTTTTGATACTACACTGCGAGATGGAGAGCAGTGTCCGGGAGCGACTCTGAATATAGATGAAAAGCTAGTTATTGCCAAGCAACTAGCACGTCTGGGTGTAGATATAATTGAGGCAGGCTTTGCTTTTGCCAGCCCCGGAGATTTTGAAGCAGTCAGTAAGATTGCTGAAGTTGTGGGGACAGAAAATGGCCCGGTAATTTGCAGTTTGGCAAGAGCGATAAAAGCAGATATTGAAGCAGCCGCAGAAGCATTAAAACCAGCAGTTAACGCTAGAATTCACACATTTATTTCTACTTCTGATATTCATTTAGAGTATCAGCTACGCAAGTCACGAGCAGAAGTATTAGCGATCGCCGAAGAAATGGTCGCTTATGCCAAGTCCTTCATGACAGATGTGGAATTTTCGCCGATGGATGCGGCTCGTTCCGATCCAGAATTTCTTTACCAAGTGGTAGAACGAGCGATCGCAGCTGGTGCAACAACAGTTAACATCCCCGATACAGTTGGTTACACCACCCCTAGCGAATTTGGGGCAATAATTAAGGGCATTATTGAAAATGTCCCCAACATCGACCAAGCGATTATTTCCGTTCACGGTCATAATGATTTAGGCTTGGCAGTTGCTAACTTCTTAGAAGCGGTAAAAAATGGCGCACGCCAACTAGAATGTACCATCAATGGCATTGGCGAACGTGCCGGCAATGCCTCCCTAGAAGAATTGGTAATGGCGCTACATGTGCGACGGCAATATTTTAATCCATATCTCGGCAGAGCAGAAGAATCTCAAGAATCCCTGACAAATATCGACACCCGACAAATTTACAAAACCTCACGCTTAGTTTCTAATTTGACGGGGATGTTAGTACAACCAAATAAAGCGATCGTTGGGGCTAATGCCTTTGCCCATGAGTCTGGAATTCACCAAGATGGTGTGTTAAAAAACAAACTGACTTACGAAATTATGGATGCCCAATTGATTGGCTTGTCAGACAATCAAATCGTTTTGGGCAAACATTCCGGGAGAAATGCTTTCCGCACCCGGTTAAAAGAATTAGGCTTTGAACTGTCGGATACTGAGTTAAATAAAGCCTTCGTTAGATTCAAAGAAGTAGCGGATAAAAAGAAAGATATTTCTGATTGGGATTTGGAAGCGATCGTTAACGATGAAATCCAACAAGCGCCCGATTTGTTCCGGGTTGAGTTGGTGCAAGTTTCCTGTGGTAGCAACGCCAAACCCACTGCTACAGTCACTCTTCGCACCCCAGAAGGTGAAGAATTAACCGATGCTGCGATCGGTACTGGGCCAGTAGATGCAGTTTACAAAGCCATCAATCGAGTAGTGAATGTACCCAACGAGTTGATTGAGTTTTCTGTGCAGTCAGTAACAGCCGGTATTGATGCCATTGGAGAAGTGACAATTCGTTTGCGTTATGAATCTAAAGTGTTTTCTGGTCATGCAGCGAACACAGATATCATCGTGGCATCAGCGCAAGCTTATGTAAATGCGCTGAATAGACTTTATTCTGCATTGCAAACTCAAGAAAAACGAGAACAAGTATCTGCACAGAAAGTCTGAGACTTACCAAATGTGGCTAGGTAATCTAATGGAATTAGATTTGATTTAAGTACAGTATTTTTTTGCTTTGTAGTCATGTTTAATCAACTTACACTACCCAACACTGATACCATTTCCTTAAAATCTTGAGACATCTATAGGACTTACGCAGAACTACACATGGTAGGGGTAATTCATGAATTACCCCTACCGAAAAATCTACGTTTGGACTATTTTTTGCGTAAGTCCTGATATAGATTTCTTGTAGGTTAGGACAGATGTGCTAACCTACCAACGTATTGATAAGCAAAAATAAACGCTGTAGGGGCAATTGATGAATTGCCCCTAGCTAAAAATAAGGGTTTTAGCTATTGTTTGCGTAAACGAAATTTATAATTATTTTAAGTAATTACACTTAAAGTATTAATTATTTTTTCCTAAAAAATAATTAATACTTTAAGGAGGATCGCGTTAGCTTATTTACCTGAAAATAGCTGTAAAAATAAATAGGTTGATTGCAAATTGCAAACCCACGCTAAAAAAGTAGTTATTGTTACACACGATCGCCAAAAACGCGGATAACATTAGAAAAATCTCACCCTACATAAATTAAGGTGAGGCAAAGCTGTTTATCTTCGTGTCAAAAAATAGCCCACAAGGGTGAGAAATAGCTTGACAAAAGTCTGATAATATGCGTTAGTTGTTAGCTAAAAGCAAAGGAGTTTGCAATGCATCGACAAATGTGCTGGTTATCTAAGTCTGGTGGGGATGGAGAGAAAATTTTGTATTTGCAGACAGAACCCAATCAGCCTTGGCGGCCTTACACTGCTTTTGGACATCTCACAGTCCCAGATTATCAAATACCAGGTGGTTCTAAAGGTTGGGCAACTTATCAAAAACTTCTCAAAGCAGGTTGGACACTAGTACCTAGCACACGGGCAAATGAGTTTGGTACTAGTAGCTACGCAGAGTCAACAACCCAAAATCAATAGTTATTGGGAATTGGGAATTGGGAATTGGGCATGGGTTATTCCGCTTATCACCCTCATCCCGGATTTTTACAAACCTCTGGGGGAACCTTCACCGCGAGGATCTGCCGCGCCTTCTAGAGTTCCATCGGATGTAACAGCGATCGCGTTACCATTACCCCAAGGAGTAGTTTCCTTAATCTTATGCCCCCGACGGCGTAAGTCTTGCACAGTGAGAGCATCCAAACCCCAGGATTCTACGCGTAACTCATCTGGAAGCCATTGATGATGTATGCGTGGAACAGAAACAGCCGCACCAACATCCATATTGTATTCCAGCACATTTAGGATGACTTGCAAAACCTGGGTGATGATGGTGCTACCACCGGGCGCACCGGCTGCCATCCGAAAATGACCATTTTCTGTAACAATTGTGGGAGTCATGCTGGATAAGGGAGTCTTACGAGGTGCAATGCTGTTGGCATCGTTACCAACCAAACCAAAGGCATTAGGCACTCCTGGGGCAGCAGCAAAATCATCCATCTCATTGTTGAGGATAATTCCAGTGCCTGGTGTCACCACACCAGCACCAAAACTCAGGTTAATTGTGAAAGTTAGACTTACGGCATTGCGTTCTCCATCCACAACAGTAAGATGAGTTGTTTCAGGAGATTCATGGCGCGTCGCGTGCATTTTTTGAGACTGATGAGATAACGGAATGGTATTTTGTTCTAAACTCTGATTGTCAGCTTGACTAAAACGTTGTAATGTCTTTCTATCTACTGGCTTGACCTCAGTCGAAGGTCTAGCCATTTGCATATTAATTTCTTGGCGGCGTTGTTTGGCGTAAGCTGGACTGAGCAGTTCTTGTACAGGAACTTTGACAAAATCAGGATCGCCTAAATATTCTGAGCGATCGCTGTAAGCAATCTTCATTGCCTCTACCATTAAGTGGATGGCGTCTGGATGATGCCATCCCAAAGATTTTAAATCAGTGTCACCGATAATATTTAAAATCTGCAATAGGTGAACTCCTCCTGATGATGGGGGTGGCATTGAGCAGATTTTAGCTTGACGAAAATTCCCACAAACGGGAGTCCGCCAGATTGGTTTGTAGGCTTTCAGGTCTTCGAGAGTAATTAAACCACCATTTTTTACCATATCAGAAGCGATCGCTCCAGCAATACTTCCGGTGTAAAAACTTTGGGGATTTTGGGCAATTGCTGTTAATGTGCGTGCCAAATCGCTCTGCACCAGCTTGTCCCCTGGTTTATAAAATTCGCCATTGTGCGTGAAAATTTCCCGCAGTGCTGGATTTTTGATCAGTGCTTGCTTGTAGGATTGGTTTGTTTGCAGAGAACGCCAGGTTGCAACATCCCCCAGAATAAAGCCATCTTTAGCGAGTGCGATCGCAGGTTTCATTACCTCTTGCCAAGAAAGCTTACCATAGCGACGATGCACTTCATAAAGCCCCGCTACCGTTCCTGGTGTCGCCACTGCTAAATAACCATTAATACTTGCATTGGGACGCACCTTTCCTTGTGCGTCTAAATACATATTTTTTGTAGCCTTCAGGGGTGCGCGTTCGCGGAAATCTAGCGCTTTCATCTCGCCAGTTTTCTCAGAGTGCATCAGCAAAAATCCGCCGCCGCCGATTCCAGCTGAAAAAGGTTCAACTACAGAGATTGCAAAACTTGTAGCTACAGCTGCATCTACTGCATTACCACCTTTGCGTAACATTAAAACTCCCGCCTCACTTGCTAAAGGATTGGCTGAAACCACCATTCCCTTTTTGCTGCGTAGGGGTAAAGTTATGGCGGCTGATGCTACTTGGCTGTAAAGTAAGAGACTGAAAGAAAAGATTGCGATGGCTACGCCTAACCCAGGCATCACAATCTGCTTTGATTTAGTAACAGTAAGCATTTTTATGCCATTTTGTTTGACATTTATTAGCCTACCGTTAAGGCGTGCATTTTATACCCCTACACCTTCTGCATATTTCTACTAATAGGGTCAAAACCTCTAGAAAACCGAGTACTTTCATCGTAGTAAGCACCTGTCAAATTCGCTCCATACAACTTGGCATAATTGAGTTTGGCTCCCCGAAGATTTGCTTCATTCAGTTTGACACCGCTCAAATTCGCTCTGGTTAAATTTGCTTTAGCTAAGTTAGTTCTACTCAAATCTGCTCCCCAGAGTTTAGCTTTAGCTAGGTTAGCTCCACTCAAGTCAGAACCCCATAAATTGATTCCAGGCAAATAGACTCCAATTAGCCTATTTCTACTCAAGTTTACGGCTGGAAAATATCTTTCTCCTGCCGCAAAACGCCTTTTTAATTCCTCTGTATTCACGATCGCTACCCAACAATAATCAAATTTCTATCTCTAATATCGATTCTATATGAGGGTGCATAAAGCTGTCTAATTAGCAATAGAGAATATTCTTTTTCAAAGAAAATCTTAATATTCCAATATTCCGAGATTAAGGCTTGATCCTCCCTAACCTTCGTGAAAAGGAGAGGATTAGATCGAGCCTTTAATATTACATTTACTTGACTGGAATAACTTCAAACTCGAAAGTACCGATTAAACGATCGTCAATATAGACCTCTATTCTATATTTACCAACCGGATCGCCAGGAGCGATCGTCCAAAAATTCTCAATTACACCATCTGGAGCCGATTGTGTACGCCGTGTTATGGATGTAGTACCGTCTGCTGATATTGAGAAGTCTTCACCGTTATCTGTACCCCAAGTTTCTGGAGGTTTTGGTAAATGCAAGACTTCGCGCCATTTCACCTCACCTTGATAGTCTTTAAGTTTAATCCGCCATCCGTAGACGTTTCCCTGTTGAAGCGGCACTCTTGTTGTGCGGAAAATAGTAACGTTACCTTTGGAGTCAACTCTCTTTAGACCGAACTCGGTGTTACTAACAGTAATATTTTTCAGACTTGTTGGTGTAGGAAATGGTGTGCTATTTTGTACTACACCAGAAGTAGCAGCGATAGCCTCAGAACATATAACCCCAAATATTAGGCAAGAAGAAGCTAGCACAGCAATAGTAGCCCAAGTTCTCATTAGAATAGTTTTCCTGTCAGACGTTTGGTACTTATTCCAGTAATCTGACATATTTTCCGGGTCAAAGATACTTATGCTTGGAAAAAGACGAAATTATTTTTACAGATGGTTTTCCTGAATACTAGTGTTAGCGATCGCTAGTGAAGCTAACAACTAGATAATTCTTTTACCACATAGATAACTTCAAAATATTTATGCTTAATATCACTGTGTTAGGTTAACACCTTCACTAGGCAATAATAAGCTTTTAGAGGTTGCTTGAAAAGTGTTTCGTTGTGACTTTAGACACTTTTAGATCCCCCCTAACCCACGCCAGTCGCTCCACTTAGGGAGACCCCAAGACCGCGCTGGCTCCCATGAAAAAAGGGGGAACCGGAATCAAAATCTCTCTTTTTAAGGGAGATTTAGAGGGAACTAAAACTCTTGATACCGACAAGAGGACTTTTCAAACATCCTCTTATCTCCAATGTACTATAAGAATAGTATTTAATTTTTGAAAAATTATAAGTATATGTAGGGTGTATTAAAGCTGCAATATGGAAAAAATTAATTTAAAATGATTTAGATACAAAAAAGGAAGAAATAAGTATTACCCAGCAAGTACTTCGGAAGTTATGCGAATCTAGATATGCAAACAAAGACAAAATATTTCAGCATCAAAATAATTTGGAGAAGCTGAATATCGAATATACAAATTTATTGACTAATTTACAAGAAATTCATCGAGAGGAAATGTCCAAATTATCAGTTTAGCAAGTTCCGATTGTAATAAATAATTTGGTTTCCTCAAAGAAGTAAAGATTTAAGTCTCAACAAAAATTAAAAACAGAAACTGCAAAAAACTCATTTGCATTCCGAAAACTAATTCGGTTTTTGCATTACTATTTTGCTTACTTCATAATTTTTTTCACTGGTGTGATAACTTCTTCGCCATTTTTCGAGATACTCTATCGATATTGATTTAGATGTGACGTTTACACTACTTCCTCGCCAAGCAACCTCTGCATCTGTCGTGAAAACCCCACACTCTAATTGATCTAGCCTTATATTCCAATATTCACTAAATCGACCTTTTAAAGTTATAACTTGCTCAAATACCTTGTTTCTATGTTTATTTCTTCTTTTCCTTTCTGTCGCTCCTGTTGCTTCTGTGTCAATAAACTTAGTTTCAATTAAAAACAGGCTCCCTTTAAAAGTCTGGTAGACAAAATCACACTTCCCTAAATCTGTATAATCGGAAATTGGAGATTTTTCAAATAACAGTAATTCGGCGCATGATGGAAACAAATCTTTAATATTCAGAAATAAATAAGCTTGCAATAAAAGTTCCTTGTCATAAGGAAATAAGATCACACCTTCAAAAAACTTTTGAATGTCATCATGAGTTTGGGGTTGAATTCTTTTACAGTATGAAACAAATTTATGTAGTTCGTTAACAATCATCAAGTTCTAACTCCTTCCCCCGGTCGCAGCCTTAAGGCTATTAGCATAAAAAGATACCATTTTCTCTAGGAAATCATCATCCGCGTAAGTAACTAAAAAAACCTTTTAAATCCTAAACACTTAAGCTATTTTACTGATGACAGTTCAGTAAAACTAATTTTGAAGCTGCTTTTCAGTATTGGCGGATTTTTAACTTTTGGTGTCAGCTACCAGTCAGCGATTTGATATGAGCAGGAAAACTGGCATTTTGCAAAGCTTGAACAGTTATTCTTGAATCTTGTACGCAAAATTGCCAACCCAAGCGAACAAGTTTCCGAGAATTTTCAGTTTGGATAATTCCGATTACTGGCATTTTGGCCTTTTCTTTGTCTACTGAGTGGTCTTGCAAAATTGTTTTCAAGCGATGTAGTTCTTCCATATCACCTGCTTGCTGGGGATTTAACTCCACCATTACCATTTGTACTGTTTCCACTGGTTCTACATCTTCAAGAATAAATTGAGTTTGCTCGTCGCGTCGATCTACTTTTCCCCAAATAATCAATCTAGTATCAACTACGAGTAGGGAACTAATCCGTTCATAAGTTTTAGGAAAGACTACAGCTTCTGATTGTGTAGTTAAGTCTTCTATTTGCAAAATTGCCATCTGATCGCCTTTTTTTGTAACCACTTTTTTCACGATATTCAACATGACAACAGCACAAAGTCTGGTTTCTTCCCTTTGATCTCCCAGTTGCGAAAGGTTAATCGGTGTCAAAAGTGGTGTTATTTGCCGTAATGATTTCAACGGATGATCTGATACATAAAAGCCTAATAATTCTTTCTCCTTCTGCAACTTTTCCTGTGCGGTAAAATCCATCACAGGTTTAGATTTAGGAGCAGTTTCAAAGGCGTTAGTTGCTCTTTTATTCTGAGTAGAAGAAAATCCATCGCCTAATAAGTCAAAGAGATTTCCTTGACCACTAGCTCGGTCTTTAGCGCGAGATTGCGCCCAATCATACACTAATTCTGAGTCGTTAATTAACTGTTGGCGGTTGGATTCAATTTTGTCAAAGGCTCCACAGTAAATCAATGATTCCAGAGTGCGGCGGTTAACAGCACGTAAATCCACGCGATCGCAAAAATCAGCGAGGGATTTAAATCCTATCTCATTTCTCGCATCCAAAATACAAGCGATCGCATTCTGTCCCACGTTCCGCACTGCCGAAAATCCAAACAGAATCTTTCCTGCTGTTGGTGTAAAATCAATGCCAGAACGATTAATATCTGGTGGATCTATGGAAATACCCATGTTTGTACAGTTAGTAATATATCTCTGTACTTTATCGGTATCGCCACTGTTAGCTGTTAACAGTGCCGCCATGTATTCCAATGGGTAATTAGCTTTTAAATATGCTGTCTGATAAGTTACATAAGCATAGGCTGTCGAATGCGATTTATTGAAACAATTAGAAGCTATTAAGCCGTTTTTAATACCAAAATTATGGTCGCGTTCAACGCCAATGTCATAGACATTTTGTGTGCCTAAATATTTACGTGTGGCTATTTTTATCATCCTACTCTACCCCCAAAAAATCTTTGTAAAATTCATTATATTGATATAAAGTGTAGCGATAGTAATACCTGTAATATACAATTATATCACTAGAAAACACTTCTATACTCCTACACAAAAGCAGCATAAGCAGCCAAAACATATCAAAATTGTAGTCAACCATTAGATAAACAGTTAATAGCAATATAACTGCTGTTTTTAAAGTTTATAAACATATTCAAATACATCTTAAATCTCCTTAGTTCGGATGTTTAGGGATTAGGGAGCAGAGGAAAAGAAGGTAATTTGAATTCTGCCCCTGTCTCTTATGCCCAATACCCAAGTCCCAATGCCCAATTTCCAATACGTCAGTTACTATCGTTGAAAAGTAATTCCGTATAAGAGGATGTGAGTAGGTGAAAGAGGCGCTAATCGTAATTTTGACGATGGTTATGGGATTGTTTGTGGTAGTCGAGATCGGACTGCGATCGCTCTTTGGCTTCGGTAATCCCCTAGTTTACATTGGCGATGAGCAAATTGGTTATTTATTGGCTCCTAGCCAGCGTACCCGTCGTTTTGGTAATCGCATTGAAATTAATGAGTATTCTATGCGAGGTAGTCCGATCAATAAGATACCTGCACCTTCTGGGCTGCGAGTTTTGCTGTTAGGGGATTCTATTGCTAATGGTGGTTGGTGGACAGATCAGACTAATACAATATCCGCGATGATGATGCGTTCTTTGACATCATCAACTCATAGTAATTATCAGGAAGTAGAAGTATTAAATGCTTCAGCTAACTCTTGGGGGCCAAGGAACGAGTTAGCTTATTTAGAGAAGTTTGGTAATTTCAACGCGCAAGCGGTAGTGTTATTAATTAATACCGATGACTTATTTGCTACGCCTCCCACTTCTTTACCCGTAGGACGCGATCGCAACTATCCCGATAGTAAACCTCCCCTAGCCTTAGTAGAAGTGTGGCAACGTTATATCGCCAAGCAGCAGCCAATTCCTGACATGAAAGCAGTGCAGAATGAAGCAGGCGATCGCGTGGGGATTAATTTAGAAGCGATCGGCAAAATTCAAGCCTTGACTCGCCAAAGCAACAGGCAATTTTTATTAGTAATGACTCCCTTGCTACGAGAAATCGGTGAACCAGGCCCCCGCGATTACGAAATTAAAGCCCGCCAGCGCTTGAACGACTTTACCAAGATCCAGCAAATTGACTATATAGACTTTTTACCAATATTCAATTCAACTACTAACCCCCAAGCTTTATATCACGATCATATTCACCTCAATTTACAAGGAAATAAATTTGTTAGTGAAGTAATGGAGCGATCGCTTTTGCAAAGACTGGGGGAGATACCATTTACTCACAGCTATTAAAGTTGTTAACTATACCCTAAAAAAGGTTTGTAGTAAGCGATAAGTCGCTGATGAAAAGTGAAATCCCCGAATCCTAAAAGAAGTCGGAGATGCTATAAATCGTGAGTTTTCACTAATTTTGCACCAATTTATAGCTCAATACAGTTAAGTTAAGCATCTCTTTCTTCTCTCTGCGTTCTCTGCGCCTTGGCGGTAATGCCTCCGGCACGCTCCGCGAACGTTCAAAAATTGACTTTGGAACCAGAGTTTTAGCCTTACAGCACTTCCCGCTATTATTCAATACAGTTTTTCTCCTTGCCCCTCTCGTATAGCGATTCCCATTCAGATGCGGTACAAGATTATATTGTGAGGTGTAGGGGCACGGCACTGCCGTGCCATTATGGGTGTAACTCACGTAAACGAGAACCGCCATAGCATAGCTTTCAGATTTGAGGATGGATGTACCTCATAGCTGCCGTAAGTGCTGTAACTGAACCGTATTGATTTATAGCTTGTATTAGACAGCAAATTTGTCTAACTTTGTTCTTGTGGAACTTGCCCTATCTGTGCTGTCAGCTTCTCTTTATCCTGCCTACGTTTTTTGGCATAAAGTTGAATGGTTACTGCCATCAAGATAATCATGGCAAAAATAGCCCAGGCAGCGATATCTGTAGGTAAATTATTCTTAAATACAGCCAGCAATACGATCGCGACTAACATAACTGTAGGTGCTTCATTTAAAGCACGTAATTGCTGACTATTCCAGCCACATTCATCTACTGCTAACTTCTTCATAAGTCGAGCGCAGTAATGATGATAGCCAATTAAAATGGCAACAAACAGCAGTTTGATATGTAACCAACCCTCTTTTAAAACATCCGGCTCAGTGCTTAATAAACCGATAGCCATTGCGATCGTCACAAACATTCCTGGATTAGTGATGATGTGATAGAGACGGTTTTCCATAATTTGATACTGATTTTTCAGTATCGTTCGCGCCGGTTCCGGTTCTTCATTAGCTTCAACGTGATAGATGAAAAGGCGTACTAGGTAGAATAAACCAGCGAACCAAACTACAAATCCGACAATATGAAATGCTTTAAACCATGAATAAGCCATGAATACTAATCCCCTTTACTTGTGGTTGTGAGCCATTTTGGGTGGTAATAAAAAGTTCACAAATGCAGGCTAGAATAACATGATAAGTCCGGCACAAATCCAGAATTATTTCTTTACCATAGATAAATCATTGGTGTTTTCTATGGTTTCATTTTTATAATATCGATTTTTGCCAAAAGTATATTCTCAATGAGCATCTTTACGACGCACAAAGGGTAAAAGGTCTTCCAAAATAACTTCGTGGTAATGTTCTTGAGGATAATGCCCGACGTTATTAAGTTTGATTAATTCAGTATTTGGTGCAGAATCTGTAAAATTTTGGGCGATGTCTACAGATAACCAAGGGTCAATCATTCCCCATTGAATCAGAATTGGCTGTTGCCATTCTTTAAAGCCAGATTGTATTTCTGTCATTGCTGAATCAAGCTGTAAATTACGAATACTTGATAAAAGGCTCCGTCCAGATGACGAAGCTTGCAAAAATGGTTTTCGATAAATATCTAAATCCTTGTCTCCTATGCGATAACGGCTACCACCCTCTAGCGTTCGGTCAACTAATAGGGGGTCTTGGGTCATTACTTCACCTGCCAAAGGCAAACCCATTTGTTTAATTTTCCAAGGTAATTTGGCAGCAGTTGATATTGGTGTATTTAGGATAACTAAATTGGCAATCTGTTCTGGATGACGCAAGGCATATTGTAACCCTACAGAACCTAAAAAGCCTTGGACAACTAAAGAAAAATATTCGAGTTTTAGTGCTTTGATAAATCCTTCTAAAGCTGTGATAAAAGCATCAGGTGTGTAACCAAAATCTCGTTTTTCTGGTTTTGCAGAAAAGCCATAACCAATCCAATCTGGAGCGATCGCTCTTGTTCCTTGATTCGCTAAAGCAGGTATAATATTACGCCAGCTATAACTTTGTGAAACCAAGCCGTGTAGCAATAACACAGGGGCTAAATCAGTTCTGCCGATTGGTGAAGATTCTCGATAAAACCATTCCAGTGAATCTACACTAATTTTATGTTCTGTTATTGACACGCTATATTCCTATAGATTCGGGCATGGGGCATTGGTTATTGACGAGCCTTAAAGTCAAGACTTAGGGAAAAAATAGCTCAAACCTCAATTTTCCGGTAGGGGCAATTCATGAATTGCCCCTACCGCATGTAGTTCTGCGTGAGTCCTAAAAGTAAAACTATTTTCAGACTTTTTTGATCTAGCAAAGATTAAGTTTTAATAATCTTACTGAATTCTGGCTTCTGAATTCTGTTTTGAGCAAATTGATTTTTGCAAGAGATTTGATTAAAATTGCTGCAAAAACCGCAAATCACTAGTATACAACCGACGAATATCATCGATTTGATGTAATACCATTGCGAAGCGTTCTACACCAAAACCGGCAGCAAACCCAGTATAAATTTCTGGGTCATAACCCACAGACTTAAGTACATTTGGATCGACCATACCACAGCCCATTACCTCCAACCAGCGCCCATTCCACTGCAAATCCACCTCAGCCGATGGTTCGGTAAACGGGAAATAACTAGCGCGGAAGCGAATAGGTAAATCGCCAAATATTGCTTGTAAAAATACTTTAATTGTGCCCTTGAGGTCTGTAAAAGTTAGTCCCTCATCAATGGCTAAAAGTTCGATTTGATGGAAAACAGCTGAGTGAGTGGCATCTACATTATCTCGCCGATAAACTCGCCCTGGAGAGACAATCCGAATAGGTGGTTCTTCTCTTTCCATGTAACGAATTTGCACTGACGAGGTTTGAGTGCGGAGAAGATTGCCGTCTGGCAAGTAGAAGGTATCCTGCATATCACGGGCGGGGTGATCGGGCGGAGTATTGAGAGCTTCAAAATTATAATAATCTGTTTCCATCTCTGGCCCTTGAGCCACGGTATAACCCATACCAACAAAGATATCCAGCACTCGGTCAATAATACCGTTGAGGGGATGAATGCGACCTTGAGGGCTATAAATTCCGGGCATAGTTACATCTAGAGTTTCCGCCTCTAGCTGTAGCTGAATTTGCGCGGCTTGTAGGGCGGCACGTTGCTGGTCTAGACTAGTTTGCAGAGATTCTTTGACTGTATTGGCGATCGCTCCAATTTTCGGACGTTCCTCTGCACTCATTTGCCCCATACTTCGCAACAGTGCTCCCAGTTCCCCTTTTTTACCCAGATAATTAACTCTGAGTTCCTCTAGGCGTTCTAGGGTGTCGGCGGCTGCGATCGCTTTTTCTCCTTCCTGCCGCAGTGCTAAAAGTTGAGCTTCTAAATTGCTAGTCATTAGTTATTAGTCATTAGTCATTAGTCATTAGTCTATAGTCAAAAGCTGTGAACTACTCCATAAATCGACTTTATAGATAAGAGGCAAACTTTTGCTACAGCGTACTAGGGAGTATAAATGTTTTTTTGCTGCTTGTGACCTCAGACATTGACAAATGGCTAATAACAAATAACTAATAACTAATGACCAATGACCAATGACTATGAAATTACTAATTAGTAACGACGACGGCGTTTCTGCCTTGGGGATTCGCACCCTAGCCAACTACTTGGCAGAGGCAGGTCATGATGTTAGTGTAGTTTGCCCAGATCGAGAGCGATCAGCAACTGGACATGGATTAACTCTTCACCAACCCATTCGCGCCGAAATTGTGGAGTCAATTTTTCATCCTGCTATCAAAGCTTGGGCTTGCGATGGCACGCCTTCAGATTGCGTTAAATTGGCGCTGTGGGCTTTGCTCCCGACTCCTCCTGATTTGGTTCTCTCCGGCATTAATCAAGGTGCAAATTTGGGAACTGAAATCTTGTATTCCGGCACTGTTTCGGCGGCAATGGAAGGTCTAATTGAAGGCATTCCCAGCATAGCCTTAAGTCTTATGAGTCACACATCTAAAGATTTTCAACCTGCTGCTAAGTTTGCCAAAATTCTTGTAGACCAGTTAGCCCAAAAACCACTGCCAGATTTAATGTTGCTCAACGTCAATATTCCTGCTGTGAAGTGGGAAGAAATTGCCGGTGTTACTCTTACCCGCCAAGGAATACGGCGTTACATTGATGTGTTTGATAAACGAGTTGATCCTCGTGGAAAGACGTACTACTGGTTAACCGGAGAGGTAATTGAGGATGTGGAACCCCCAACTGGATTGAACCTGCCTCAAAATGTACCGACAGATGTACAAGTTGTACGCAAAAACCACATCAGTATTACACCGTTACAATACAATCTCACTTACGCAACTGGATTAGATAAATTATCTGAGTGGGAATTCAATTTTCAATGAATCATTTGATTTATCAGGACAAAATTGGGGTTATGCAAATGCATCTGAGGAAAATGTAGGCTATAACGTAGGGGCAGTATTGAAATAACCGATACACATTCACCCCAAAACCTAGAAAATTTTAACTGATAGTATTTGATTCAAAATTACACAATCAGCCAGAAACAGGGTATGCTGTTTTACCAAGAAATCCTCACTCTAGCAATATCGGTGAGAGAGCATAAACTTAGACAAAATAAGTAACATTTTTTTAAATTATCGCCCGCTCAGTCCAGCAAGCAACACCTATGTCTAGGATAGAGAACCAGTTTACCGTACAATTTTGGGGCGTTCGCGGCAGCATCCCCAGTCCAGGGCCACACACTGTTCGTTACGGCGGTAATACCCCTTGCATATCAATGCAAGCGGGCGATAAACGCTTAATTTTCGATGCTGGCACAGGACTACATGTTTTGGGGCAATCTTTGTTGCGCCAAATGCCGTTAGAAGCTCACATATTTTTTACCCATTCTCACTGGGATCACATGCAGGGTTTTCCCTTCTTTACTCCAGGGTTTGTCAAGGGAAATGACTTTCATATCTACGGCGCGATCGCACCTGATGGTTCTACCATAGAACAACGCCTCAACGATCAAATGTTACACCCTAATTTTCCCGTACCCTTGCAGATTATGCAAGCCAATTTAAATTTCTACGACATTCGACCGGGACAACCAATCAACATTGATCAAGTTACCGTAGAAACAGCGCCTTTAAACCATCCGGGTGAAGCCATAGGATACCGCGTCAACTGGCGTGGTGGTGCTGCTGCTTATATTACTGATACCGAACATTTTCCCGACCGACTTGATGACAATGTGCTGTGGCTAGCTCGTAATGCCGACATCTTAATTTACGATTCTACCTACACAGATGAAGAATATCATTCGCCAAAATCTCCCAGAATTGGCTGGGGACATTCTACATGGCAAGAAGCTGTGAAAGTGGCACAAGCTGCTAATGTCAAAACTCTGGTGATTTACCACCATGACCCCGCACACGATGACGACTTTTTGGATCTTGTTGGGAAAGAAGCATCTGCAAAATTTCCCGGTGCGATCATGGCACGGGAAGGATTGATACTTCAGATTCCAACCTCAGTAGCCTTATCAGAATCTTTTCCTGTTAGTAAGTTTTCTAGCTAAAGATTGCGATCGCAGGAACTGGAGATTTTAGATTAGATTGGTGATCAGAAGCTTTCAGCGCGAGAGCGTACCTTGTCGGTTGTACGGTGAGACAGCGCTGCCCAGAGTTGTCACGCCAACCACAAGATCAGCGCGACAACAGGAGGACAAACTTTATAGATTCACCAACCCCAAACATCCACAGAGGCTATCCATTGCATCTAAACGGAGTTAAAAGCTGATTGCAGTCTCAACAAGGAACTAGAGCCTTTTTAGCTCTAGTATTTGGGGTTATCTGGAATAAGCAATTAGCAGTCAACCAATTTTGGATTTTAGATTCTGGATTGAAACAGACCACTGTCTTTGTCCTGCTAAGAAATTGGGCTACTTTGGCTCTGAAGATTTTGGATTTGTTCTGTCATCACGTGGCAGGGCATGAACCAAAAATCTAAAATCTAAAATTCATATATCATCTGGAGCTACTTCCCGTGGGTTAGGCTTTTGGCTGATAGTTAAAAGAGGTGGCATAACACCCTGACCGATCGCATAAGACCTCAGATGCAGTTTGTGAATGTCCTCCTCAAGGCGGTTTACCATAAGGTAGCTTCCTGCTGATAGCTAAAATAAACCTAAAATCTCAGAATCCACGTGCTAAATTTGTCTCAAAATGGGTGTTCTGTGTGGGTTGCTTCTTCTAGCGTTGGGCTGCTAACGCCGACTGCTGTTGCCCTTGGCAAGTTTGATGGTGTTCATCTTGGTCATCAAAGGGTAATTCAACCAGTCTTGCACCGTAGCGATCGCTTGTCAGTAGCTAGTAATCCCCAGTCAAAGGAAAATCAACAACTGACAAATCAAGAATATATTTATTCAACAGTTGTCACCTTTGACCCCCATCCACAGGAGTTTTTCACGGGGCAACCCCGGACTTTGTTAACACCACTGGATGAAAAAGTCCAACAATTGCGATCGCTTGGGGTAGAGCAACTGGTATTACTACCCTTTGATAAAGAATTATCTGCTTTGACCCCCGAAGAATTCGTCCAAAAAATTCTCGTGGAGCAACTGCAATGCCAGCAAATTAGCATCGGGCAGGATTTTTGTTTTGGCGAAAAGCGCAGTGGCACTGCTAAAGACTTGCAATTAATTGCCGCCAAACATAATATCCCTGTTACCATCGTTCCCTTACAAACTTATACAGGTGACTCACCTACAGAAAGTAGCTGCGTCAGTACTACTCCAACTCAAGATGCCCGCATTAGCACTTCATTGATCCGCCAAACCCTTGAGCAAGGCGACATCGAAAACGCAAATCTATTACTAGGTCGCCCTTACACTCTTTTTGGTGTTGTCGTTCAAGGTCAACAATTAGGCAGAACGATTGGCTTCCCTACCGCCAACCTTCAACTACCAAAAGAAAAGTTTTTGCCCCGTCAAGGAGTTTACGCCGTCCGTGTTTTTACTTTCAGTGAAACATCAGATGCTGGTGAAACCTTGGGAGTAATGAACATCGGCAACCGCCCAACCGTAAATGGTACTTATTCATCTGCGGAAGTACATTTCTTGGATTGGTCTGGTGATTTGTATGGCAAAAAACTGGCTGTAGAAATAGTTAAATTTTTGCGCCCCGAACAAAAATTTCCTTCTCTAGAAGCCCTGAAAACACAAATTCAACTTGACTGCGTTGTTGCTAAAGAAGTTTTGAGTGTTAAGTGCTGAGTGCTGAGTGGGAACAATGTATTTAGGGAAATGGGGCATTGAGCATTGAGCATTGAACATTGAGGAAAGAATTCTTAATAACCCCCATTCCCCATTCCCCATTCCCCATTCCCCATTCCCCACTCCCCACTCCCCACCCTGCATGAGAGAAAAAATTGACGCTTTAACACAAAATCTGGCTCTTACCATCGTTGGTAAAGCTGAGGTAATACGCTTAGTGCTAGTAGCCTTGCTAGGTGGTGGTCATGCCCTTTTAGAAGATGTCCCTGGTGTTGGTAAAACCCTGCTCGCTAAATCTTTAGCTCGTTCGCTGGATGGCAAGTTTCAACGGCTACAATGTACCCCCGATTTACTACCAACTGACATCACTGGTACCAATATCTGGAACCCAAAAAGCGGTGAATTTACTTTTCTTCCTGGGCCAGTCTTTGCCAATATCCTCCTAGCTGACGAAATTAACCGCGCTACACCCCGCAGTCAGTCAGCTTTGCTGGAAGTGATGGAAGAACATCAGGTAACAGTTGATGGTGTCTCTCGTTTAGTTCCCCAACCCTTTTTTGTCATTGCTACTCAAAACCCTATCGAGTATCAAGGTACTTTTCCTCTGCCGGAAGCGCAAATGGATCGGTTCATGTTGTCGCTAAGTTTGGGCTATCCTTCAGAGGCAGAAGAACTCCTGATGCTGCAAAATCTCCAAAATGGTGTGAAAGTTGCTGATTTACAGCCCTGTATTACCTTGGCAGAAGTAAAAGAATTGCGTTACATCTGCTCTCAAGTAAAAGTGACAACTTCCTTGCAACAGTACATCCTCGAATTGGTGCGAGCAACACGCCAAGATGAGGAAATTGCTCTTGGTGTCAGTCCGCGTGGCACATTAGCATTACAACGGGCTGCTCAAGCGCTAGCTTTTTTATTGGGGCGTGATTATGTCATTCCCGATGATGTGAAGTTTCTCGTACCTCATGTTCTTTGCCATCGCCTTATTCCTAGAGGAGGACGGAATGCAAGAACTGTTGTTGAGCGATTATTGCGCTCGGTTTCTATTCCTTAATGTAAAAAAGGTAGATAACGGTTGTTGCTCAATTTTGGTCTAATTGCTTTCTCTTGAAATACCACTAACAGAATCTGAAATCCAATGCAATCCTGTACTAAAGTCAGGGATAAATATTAAATTCTCCTATCTTGCTTGGATTTCAAATGTTTCGTCGCATAAGCTCCAATTTAAAACTGTTCTAATACTTCAATATGACTAGGTTGAGACTAGATTACCGAGACTATGGGGTTCCATCATTCATGTCTGCTTCAAGATTCAGTAGTTACCTTTTCTAATTGAGTTGCTACTGGTTTTGAACGCTGTTGTTGGTAAAAGTATACAACTTTCTTCACATAATCAGAGGTGAAACCTTTGTCACACCCTGTATAGTTACCAGTCATCCACCAACAAGCTGCACCACGCACAGATGCAATTTCATTATTGTTGGTGGCGCGAAACTGATTGGTTAACTCGCGGCGGGTAATGCAAGAGACGACTTGACGAGCGATCGCAGGACTGTTTTCAAATTGTGCTGGTGTTAGTTCTCGTTTGAGACAAGTTCTTGACCAGCCTTTGAGGGTTTCTGGTTTAACTTGCCATTGGCTGTAATATCCATCGTTGGGATTTTTTGTCTGCGGTGCAGCTTGTCGCAACGCTTCTACCATCGCCGCAACTTGAGCATCAGAAACCCGCACAGGCTGCTGTGCTTGAGCTAATAAGGGGAATAGTCCTAAGCTGACAATAACTCCGTTGAGTAATAATCCTATAGGGTTTTTTATCATGAGTTTGGAATTATTTTAGATATCATGAGGTATCTTATTATATTTTTACATAGGACTTACTCACCGTTCGCGTAATAGGATTTGACTAAGAGGAATTATCGACCAAATGACCATAAATATCAGGTGATAGACCAAGTAAACAAATAAT
>NZ_JBALDL010000028.1:0-48317 GCF_036917465.1 Nostoc sp. | reverse complement strand
TCTCAGTTGCACTCGACTTGATAAATCCTCAACATTTAAGAAACTGGTTTGCTAGTTGCTGCTACTGTACCTCATAACAGCCGTAAATGCTGTAACTGTAGCAGTGAAATGGGTTTCTGGATAACAAAAGCATCTAACTTTGTTGCTTATTATACAATTTATTGGCAATAGCAGATTACAGGGGATTGAGTGAAAAGTTGAGCCAGTCACTTGGCGTTAGGTTAGGATTGGATGTAGCAATTTATAAAAATAATAATTTTTTATGGCAATTTAAAATGACTTTGAATTGCTAATTACCATTTTTCAGACCAATAGATAATTTCTGAGGCGGAACTATTAATTGCAACCCCGTAACTATCTCCATGATTCCACTTAAAGCCAGGTCTACCTTTGTCGTCTGTATTTAATACCAGTATTTCATAAGTAGCTGGAAAAGATTCCGTAGGAGAGTCACTGGTGTAGAAAAAAGTTGTCGGTACACCGTTAGGCTGATTTATGTGGTTGTTTGTGTTACCACCTATATATTTGTGCTTTGCACTACTTCTGTATTGTGAGAGTAATTTTTCTATCTTGTTTGGTGGCTCTTTCATCCTAATTTGAAAGAAACTATTTCCTTGTAAAAATTCAGGAGAGTAAGCAATCCGAACGCCTTTAGCATCAGTGGGAATATCATTAGGAAAATGTTTTACTTGGTCATTACCCTTCCATAGTTGATGACGAATTTCTTTGTAGCGTGATGTATCAGTTACTATTTTAGGTTCGCTAGTACTGCTAAAAGTTGTTCTCATAAAAAAGCTTCCCCCGACAATACTAAGACTAGCAAGGGCTAATAGAAATTGCGATCGCTTTATCATCGAGTTGGGTGTGCCTAATCTTTAGAATCATATACCCAACTAATAAACCAAATTAGTACTATTGCGGAGATGCCATCCGAGATATTAATAGAAACTTTGTGTATCCAGGGCAAATTGGAGATAATTGTAAAATTATTGTGAAGCTAGTCAATGATTACCTAGTCAAAAACCGTAGGTTATCCCATTCAAGCTAGTACTGCTGGCGTAGCTAGAAAAATCAACACCACAGCCATCTATTTTTTTCAATTCTTCCTGATTCAGCAATAACTAAGGCGGAGATATAAATAGTAGATGCACCTTAATTAAATCACAGCCCTCGGCTTTTAGTTGGGGGCTTTTTTTATGTTGATATTTTTAAGTTTGGAATAAAATAAATTGGGTTAAAAGTCTAATTTTCCCGGATATGGTAATCAATAAAGTGGATTAATAAATGGTAGATGCACCCTAATAAATTACAGCCCTCAGCTTTTAGTTGGGGGCTTTTATTATTTAAATATAGATGGCAGCAAACCAGGAGCTAACCATAGTGCATAACCAAGAAATCCAAACATCAAGGTAATCAAAATAGTAATTCCGTAGCTGATACAAATTAATAAACCGTCAGATTCGATAGTGGCAACAGTCAAAAGTAAAATACCTATAGTAGGGATAGGATTTGTAAACGGAATTGGTAATATCAGTAATACTGTTAACAAAGAAATACAAAACCCATTAATTCGCCAAATTAAAGGATTATGGGCTATTTTTGCAAATCGGGGACGGGCGATTTTCTGTAAAATTTTGGTAAGATGTCCCAAATTTTGCAAAAGTAACTGGGCGAAGGGACGAGGAAATTTGTAGTTGGCAATTCTTTTCGGTAGCCAAGGCGATCGCCTCCCTAAAACCATTTGCGCTGATAATAGTAAACAAGCACCACCAAAAGGGCCAGTTAATCCTGGTGGCATAGGAAATAAAAAGGGCAAGACTAATAATGTAATTACCAGACTGAACCCTCGTTCTGAGGTTTCTGCCAGAACATCACCTAGAGTAAGTGGTTGTTCAGCTAGGCGTTGCAACAGGGACTTTATATCTTGAGAAAATCTCAGATGCATTTGGCGTGAGTTGATGCGAGTTTCCACATTTTTCGCAGAGGGAGATAACCAGAATAACTCCTAACTCCTAACTGCTTATTTCTGGGGTACTAAAACAGCTATAGCTTTAGATATAACTCGAAAATGAGCAGGAGTGTAAGTAGTGATTTCACCATCTGTATTAATAGGACGCGGTTTGTGAGTATATACTTTTATTTCTTGACCTTGAAAAGAACGTACATTCTCCCAATGTATATGTCGCCCTTGCCGCATGGCAGGGAGTAACAATATAATCTGCCACCAATGTTTTATCTCCAAGCTGTAGAGGTCTAGTCTTTGATCGTCTATTGTGGCATCGTCAGCCACAGCCATACCACCGCCGTAATAACGGCCGTTACCCACAGCAATTTGCACTGTTTTTACGCGAACTGATTCACCATTGATTGCAATCTCCGCAGTAAAAGGTCTAGCTTCCCAAGTTACTTGCAATGCAGTGGCGGCATAAGCAAATATTCCCCAACGGCGTTTGACTTCTTTGGTAAGTCGTTGGGTAATTTTTACACTTAATCCCAAACTAGCAACGTTAAAAAAGTGCTTGCCGTTTACCCAACCTAAGTCGATGCGGCGTAAATTTCCATCTGCAATAATTTTGCAAGCTTCGCTGAGGGAATTCGGAATTTCCAAAGTCCTTGCTAGGTCATTGGCAGTTCCTAAAGGCAAGATTCCCAAGGGCAACTGAGTATCAACTAAAGCATCTACTGCTGCATTGAGAGTGCCATCTCCTCCACCAATAATTACTAGGTCAACTTGATGCTGATAGCGAAATATAACTTCAGCAAGATGTTTTGGGTCTTCTGTAGACTCCTCAATTAAATCAAAGCCGAGTGTCTTCAGATATTCAATCCCTTCCGACAGACTCTTTTGCCCTTGGCGGGCATGACGATTTACTAACAGCAGTGCGCGGGAACTCATGGGTAGTACCTTTTGTAGTTGATATGTCCAATTATCCGCATCTATGTATTCTGCTTTAAGTTGACTACAAACAAAGTGTTTAATTTTTTATGCTATTCATCAATAATTCATTTTTTAAATGCTTATTATGCTGTAGCTATTAATTTTTACTTTCTATTCTATCTAGTTTATCTCTATTAGCCCTTGGTGTGTTGATACTAAGTCAATAAAATTTTTATTAACTAAATGACTGGATTTAGGTATTTTTCTTTGAAAAAAAGATATTTTTGCCAAGATATTACTATAATAACCACGAAATAATACAAAAAAAAAGGATATGTGTTATTGGTAGTAGATAGTGTTCACATTTTTACAAATCTTAAAAAAATTTAATTTTTATAGTTTAGCTAAATCTACTTATTAACAATAAATAATTCAACAGCAAAGCTGCGAAATTCTGTTGCTTACAGCGATCGCAAAATAACTGAAAACTCTTTATTAGTTATCGTATTTCCTATGTTTTTTAACTGGATTCATCCACACTTCTAACCGACTAAATGCTTGTGAAGAAAGTAATGTCAAGAACAAATAAACCACCGCCACAGCCGCGTAAATTTCAAAAGCGCGATAGTTATCGGCGACAATTAGCTGTCCTTTGCGAAACAATTCTTCAAAACCAATCACTGCAACTAAACTTGTATCTTTCAACAAACTGATAAACTCATTACCTAAAGGTGGAATCATCCGCCGGAAAGCTTGGGGAAAAATGATATAACTCATTGTTTGCACAGAACTTAAACCTAATGATTGTGCTGCTTCTGATTGTCCTGTTTCGATTGATTGAATCCCAGCACGCACAACTTCGGCAATGTATGCAGCGCTATTCAAACTTAAGGCAATTACCCCAGCTACCAAACGATCAAAAGTAAATGTCAAACCCAGTTCTTGTAAAATTGCCGGTAATCCGAAGTAAATCATAAAAATTTGCACTAACAAAGGCGTTCCCCGGAAAAAATCTACATACGCCCTCGCTACCCAACGCAAAGGTGCGATACGAGAAAGGCGGATAATACCAATCAGGGAACCTCCAATTAAACCAAATACTACAGAAAGTAACGTCAATTGCAACGTTACTAAAGCTCCCTGTAATAAAGTTGGTAAAACTTGCAAAATTAAGCTAATTGAACTGATTTTTTGAGGTGTACCAGTGTTAGTCTCGTTCTCAAATGGTAATTTGACTGGTAGTAATGGCGGTTTAATTTTAAACCATTTTTGATAAATTTGGGAATAAGTGCCATTTTTCAACACTCTATCTAAACCAGCATTTATTAATGCCAAGTTAGATGAATTTTTCGCCGTAGCAATGCCGTAAAATTCCTCTGTTAGCAATTGCTGTATTACTTTTATTCCCTGAAGATTGCCAGTATCAATAGCATATAAAGTCACTGGTGCATCATTTATTACCGCATCCACATTACCATTGGCCAATTCTTGCAGGGCTAAAGGTGCTGAATCAAAACTGCGAATTTGGACTCCAGGAACACTCTTAGCTTTTGCAGCCCCTGTTGTACCAATTTGGACTGCAATTTTTTTATTTTTGAGACTGTCAAAGCCAGTAATATTTTGATCGTCTGCACGGATTGCGATCGCTAACCCCGCTTTAAAATAAGGACGGGAAAAAGAAATCGTCTTCGCCCTCTCCTCTGTAATTGTGATCGAACTAATCGCTGCATCTACCGTTTTCGCTGCCAAAGCCGATATCATACCATCAAAAGGCATACTTTGAAAATCAACTTTAAAGTTAGCAGAGGAAGCCAATGCATTCATCAAATCAATTGAAAAACCCTGCAACTCACCACCTTCTTTTTTAAACTCAAAAGGTGGAAACGCCGGTTCAGTAGCAACCCGTAAAGTCTTCCCCGCACTAGAATTGACAACACAGCCAGTCAATAACAAACAGCTAAAACTAACAACCACACACCAGCGCAACCAACGTCCAAAAACAAATTTAGCCATATTATTTTCTCTTACTTCTGCGCCCTTGGTGTCTTGGCGGTTCGTTAAAAACCTTACAATCAACTGTAGAGCAGCTTGACACAAGTAATGAACAATACCATTCCCGCGATTATTTTTGACAATATCGAAAAAAACTTTGGTTCCCTCAAAGTCCTCAAAGGAATCACTGGTGAAATCAACCGGGGAGAAGTCGTTGCAGTTATCGGTTCCTCCGGCTGTGGTAAAAGTACCCTACTACGCTGCTTTAATCGCCTAGAAACCATTGACAATGGGCGTTTAATAATTAACGGCATCAACTTATCTAAGCCCACAGTCAACTATAACCAACTGCGACAACTACGAACACAAGTAGGCATGGTTTTTCAACAGTTCAACCTGTTTCCTCATCTCAGCGTTCTGGAAAATATGACACTCGCACCTCGGAAAGTTTTAGGTAAAACACCGAAAGAAAGCGCCCAAATAGCGAGATTATATTTAGAAAAAGTTGGTTTACATGACAAAGCATCTGCTTATCCCGAACAACTTTCTGGCGGACAAAAGCAACGAGTAGCGATCGCCCGGAGCTTATGTATGAATCCCCAAATCATGCTATTTGACGAACCCACTAGCGCCCTAGATCCCGAACTCGTGGGCGAAGTTTTGCAAGTGATGCAACAATTGGCATCAGAGGGGATGACAATGGTGGTTGTCACCCATGAAATGCAATTTGCAAAAGAAGTAGCCCATCAGGTAATATTTTTAGACAAAGGTATTGTGACAGAAAAAGGTTCAGCTTATGAATTACTGACCAACCCCCAAAGCGATCGCCTGCGTATTTTCCTCAGTCGCCTTAAAGTAATTCGTAATTAAAGACTTGCTTTAAACTCTTCACTCCCTACTCAGCACTCAGCACTCTTAAAGGTACTCGCGCAAGAAATCAAAATGATCGTCTTCCCGACACGGTTCAGGTATCAGCCAAACCAAACTACCACTGATGTCGGCTTCAATTTCATCACCGTCGTCTCTATAAAATAGTTCTATCAAAGCTGTCCAATCACGTTCTCTCAGAGATGTTAACGATGGGGCATATACCTGGAAATTATTTGAGTAATTCACGCGCAAAGTTGTGCTTTACAGCCGGAAAAATTTAGTATAGAAATTTGTAAATAATCAGATTCTAGCTTTGCTAACCGTAGTTAAATAGGTATTTTGATACTATTAAATATCGGTTAATTTCATAAGTGTCTCATAATTTAAATAAGACTACTATAGTATTTGTTACATAATTATAAGCTGAATTTACTCAGACCAGAAAAATACTTAAGGTTGCGATTCGATTAATTCCACACCAAACACTTCAGCAAAGCACTGTGCTACATAAAAACGCACTTCTTCGCAAGTAATACCTGGAATCCATTCGGCTAAACTGCCTACAGGTTTATCAGAAATACCGCAGGGTATAATGCGCTCAAAGCCTGACATATCTGGGCAAACATTTAATGCAAAGCCGTGCATACTAATCCAACGGCTGACTTTAATCCCAATAGCCGCAACTTTTCGCCCTTGTAACCAAACACCAGTAAAAGTCGGAATTCTTTCTCCCTGCAACCCATAAACTGCCAATACGCGAATTATCACTTCTTCGAGTTGCCGTAAGTACCAATGCAGGTCTTTACGATAACGTTGCAAATTTAAAATTGGATACCCCACTAGTTGACCAGGACAATGGTAAGTAACTTCGCCGCCTCGTTCAACTCGATGCACATCATATTGACCTTTATCAATATCAAATTTGATAAAATCTGAGTTACTTCCTTGTCCCAGAGTGTAAACGGGTGGATGTTCTAGCAAAATTAACACGTCATCTAGACTGGGGTCATGAATGCGCTGAGTGAGGAGCGATCGCTGCCATGCATGAGCATCTAAGTAAGGTATTAATCCTTGGTTATACAGCAAACAACGGTTTTTGTGTGTTTTCATACTATAGATAATGCCAAAAATCAACTGTATTCAGGACGAAATATATTTCAATTTACAGGATTGGAGTCAATAAATGTTAAGTTTTGCAAAGGATTTTAAAGGAAAGTCAAGGGAACCTGCATTAGAAAATACAAAGTGCTAGCTTGAATATTAACCTCAATAGGTTTTAGGAGGAATTCTCTGCAATAAGCATCATGCCAAGACAATAAGAACGATAAACTGGCTGATGACTCTAATAATCTTGTTTGAAATATAAACAAGATCGACTTCTACAAATACTCTTGTTGTTGATCAACAGTGAGTAAACCTCAACCGGACACAGAAGGAGCAACTATCAAAAGTTCTGTAAGCGTTGTTTTAATAGAGAAGACAGTTACGGCAGAAACTACTCAAATTTCCTCACCAAATAGTTCTATGTGGAAATCCAATTGGATATCAGCGCAGAGATGAGGAGGAAAATCGAGAGTACAATGAGCAAAAAATCAGATGCAGTAGGCTTAGAGATGGCTTACCAGCAGTACATAAAAACAGTTCACAATTTGTTTTGGCGGGAGTAATAGACCTTACCGCAATTTCTTTTCATACAAAGCAAATTCACACATCAAATATTCAGTGGGAGAGTTTACATGAAGCTTGTCATCCACAGCAAAAATATTGAAATCACCGATGCGATTCGGGAATATGTACATCAAAAGATTGAAAAAGCAGTTAGTCACTTTCAGAGCATTACAAATGAAGTGGATGTGCATCTGAGCGTAGCCCGGAATCCTAGAATTAATACTAGACAAGCAGCTGAAGTAACTATTTACGCTAATGGTAGCATTATCCGTGCTGAGGAAAGTAGTGAAAGCCTATATGCCAGCATTGACTTAGTTGCAGATAAAATTGCCCGTCAACTGCGGAAATATAAAGAACGTCGTCAAGATCACAAAACTCATGCCCAACCAACAGAAGTAGTTGTTGCAGAGTCGGTAGTTCCAGATTTAATTGGCGATCGCACCCCCGAACTACCCAACGAAGTCGTCCGCACCAAATATTTTTCCATGCCACCGATGACCCTTGCAGAAGCCCTAGAACAACTGCAACTCGTGGGACACGACTTTTATATGTTCCGCAATTCTGAAACTGGAGAGATTAATGTAATTTACGAACGCAACCACGGCGGTTATGGTGTGATCCATCCCCGCAATGGTAACGGTCATACAAACGGCAAGAATGGGAAGTCAAGCCACACTAATATTGTCATGCCGGAAAAGTTGCATTCTAAATAGGGACTGGGGACTAGGGACTAGGGACTAGGGACTAGGGACTAGGGACTGGGTAAAGAAAGAATTTCTCAGTACCCAGTACCCAGTACCCAGTACCCAGTACCCAGTATCCAATCCCCAATCCCCTCATTTCACAAGCTGTTGCAAAGTTTTCAATGCTTCTTCAACATGACCTTTAAAGTTGAACATTGAATCAAACACATATTGCACAACTCCTTGTTGGTCAATGACATAAGTAACGCGACCGGGGAATAAGCCAAAGGCTGCTGTTGCACCATATAGCTTCCGTACTTGGTCGCCTTTGTCAGTTAACAGGGTAAAAGGTAGATTATATTTTGCAGCAAATTTTTGGTGAGATTCGCTAGAGTCAGCACTCACGCCAACAACTTCAGCACCAGCGCCTTTAAACACTTCATACTGATCGCGGAAGGCGCAGGATTCAGCCGTACATCCTGGTGTGTCATCCTTGGGATAAAAATATAGGACAACAGCTTTTGTGCCACGAAAATCTTGGAGGCTAACTGTTGAGCCGTTTTGAGCAGGTAAAGCGAAATTAGGAGCGGTATCTCCAACTTTAATTGGCATAACAAGTGGTGGTAATTATTTAACAAAATTTTACCTTGTATCCGAGTATATAAATTTTGCTTGATTACCTGCATCAGGCGGGGTAGCTTAGATACTCATCAAAGAAAAAATTCCCCTTATGCGTCTGACTTCACTGGATGTTTTTCGCGGCATTACGATCGCTGCTATGATTCTCGTTAATATGGCGGGAGTCGCAGATGATGTATATCCTCCCTTAGCCCACGCTGATTGGCACGGTTGCACTCCAACTGATTTGGTATTCCCTTTCTTTCTCTTCATTGTTGGTGTAGCCATGACTTTCTCGCTGTCAAAGTATACGGAAGTTAATAAACCCACTTCAACTATTTACTGGCGAATATTACGCCGCGCTGCCATTCTCTTCGGCTTGGGATTGCTACTAAATGGCTTTTGGAATCAAGGCGTTTGGACTTTTGATTTGAGTAGCATCCGCATTATGGGAGTGTTGCAGCGCATCAGCATTACCTATCTGTTGGCTTCCTTGATAGTTCTCAACGTTCCGCGCAGAGGTCAATGGATACTTGCAGGAGTGATACTCATCGGTTACTGGCTAACGATGATGTATCTACCAGTACCTGATTATGGCGCGGGAGTTTTGACACGAGAAGGTAATTTTGGTGCTTATATTGACCGGATAATTATTCCCAAAGCACATCTATATAAAGGTGATGGTTTCAACTTTATGGGAGATCCAGAGGGACTATTCAGTACTATTCCCGCGATAGTAAGCGTCCTCGCTGGCTATTTTACTGGACAATGGATACGCAGCCAAACTGTACAATCACGCACAAGCATCGGCTTAGGATTATTTGGAGTTGGTTGTTTAATTATCGGTTGGGCGTGGGGATGGACATTTCCCATCAACAAAAAGCTGTGGACAAGTTCTTATGTAGTCTTTACTAGCGGTTGGGCGTTACTTTTGCTAGCGGCTTGTTATGAACTCATCGAAGTCCGGCTGCATCGTCGCTGGAGTAAACCTTTTGAAATTATGGGCTTAAATGCGATCGCACTTTTCGTTCCATCGGTTTTGTTGAT
This sequence comes from Nostoc sp., assembly GCF_036917465.1. Lineage (GTDB taxonomy): Bacteria > Cyanobacteriota > Cyanobacteriia > Cyanobacteriales > Nostocaceae > Nostoc. Next base: position 38,561 of record NZ_JBALDL010000028.1, on the reverse strand, counting down.
TAAAATCTTAGTGAAAACCACTATCGGCACCGGTAAAGACGCTCCCAGTACCTACAATTGGATTTACCAGAACTTTTTCGCATCTTGGGCGGGAGTTCTGAATGGTTCTCTATTGTTTGCCATAGTTACCGTATTGTTGTGGTGGGCTGTTGGTGTTCTGATGTATCGACAACGTTGGTTTCTCAAAGTCTAATATTATATCCGATAAATCAGTCGTAATTAGTCAATTGCATCGCAAAGTTTTTTCGGGCTTGTTTCCCTACACTGAAAACAAACGATCGCAACAACAGTTATTTGAGCGGACACGGTATAAACTCTGCCTTTTTCCCTCAAACGCAAATATGCAAAGTTTTTATTTGCGTTGTTTTTGCTCTAAGCTAAGGTTCTAAATTATTGTACTTAAAAGCAGGCATAATCAAATAAAAATATTTTTTGTGGTTTACGTTTGAGTGTTAGCTAGGTTACAACAGGTATTAAGTAATCCTTTTTTTACACTCAAGGAAGAAAGACGATCACAGCGTTATCTATAACTCTTGATAAATTCATTTTCGTTCTTATTAAGGAACTGATAGAAATTCTGATGTCTGGCAAAAAGCCGCTTCTAAAATTACGAATAAAGAAGCGTCTACAAACTTCTCTGTGTGTTGAAAATTATTATTTCTTCTAATTCACTAAATTAATCCATAGAAAAAATTGTGAGGTCATAAATGCATCGCATTAAATTTTGGGTACTTTTACCAGTTACCCTGATATTCGGTTGCTCAAATCAACTGTTTCAATCTAGCCCGTCTGTGGCAAACTCTAACCCAGCAGTAGTTCAACCAACCAGTCCAACTTTATTAGCTAAGGCGAGTTACCTTTCACCACTTGAACAACAGGTAATTGTTGAAACAAATAAGGTACGAACAAATCCCAAATCATACCTTCCGATTATAGAAAACTATAGGAAACGCTTTGAGGGGAATCGAGTCAAAATTGCTAATAATACCTATTTGCGAACTCAAGAAGGAGTCAAAGCAGTTGATGAAGCGATCGCATTTTTGAAATCTGCACGTCCTGTAGGAGCATTGAGTGCCTCAAAAGGTATGTCTTTAGGAGCAAAAGACCATGTTAAAGACCAAGGCCCAAAAGGTGCTATAGGTCATGATGGTAGCGATGGTAGCAACCCCTTTAATCGCATCAACCGTTATGGTAGATGGGAAACAACCGCAGGCGAAAATATCAGTTATGGCCCAAACACTGCCCAAGATATCGTCATGCAATTAATTATTGATGATGGCGTGCGCGATCGCGGTCATAGAAAAAATATTTTTAACGGTGCTTTTAAAGTATCTGGCGTTGCTTATGGAACTCACAAATCATATAGAACAATTTGTGTAATTGACTACGCTGGTGGGTATATGGAAAAATAATTTGAGCTAGCGAGTGGGGACAATACGGTTCGGTTAAAATCCCCCCGCTTTCTTTTTACGAATAGTAACCACTCAGGGGCAGCAATCAGATGGTGATATTATCGTCCCCTTGCTGATTAATCATTAATCGCAAAATTGATAATCCTAAAATTATCAAAAATAGCACTAACCCAATTGTACAAGCATAACTAATTTCCAAGTTACTAAAAGCTTGCTCATATAGATAATAAACAATTGTTTTAGAACTACTGAGTGGGCCACCTTGGGTCATAATATATACTTCCTCAAAAACTTTGGTCGCAGAAATAGCCGAAATCACCGCTACTAATGCTAAATATGGCTTCATGAGAGGTATAGTAATATCCCAGTGTTTGCTAATACCATCAGATCCATCAATGGCTGCCGCTTCATACACATCAGCAGGAATTGATTGCAACCCCGCTAAATAAATTACCATGTAGTAACCTAGTCCCTTCCACACGGTTACAGCCATGACGCTGGCAAGAGAAATTGGTACAATACCAAAAATTTTTGCTGGGCTAGTTAGCCAAGGAATACCTTCAGGAAAAAGCCCCAAAGCTTTCAATAACTGATTGAGTAATCCGTTTTCTGCATACAGCCATTTCCAAGCTATTCCCGCAACCACCATTGAAATTACCACTGGGGTGTAATACGCTGCCCTAAACCAATTCATCCCCCGCAGTTTCTGATTTACCAAAATTGCCAGCACTAAGGGAGCAATTACTAAAATTGGGACTACACCCACAAGATATAAAAAAGTGTTTTCCAAGGTTTTCCAAAAAACTGCATCCTTCCAAAGTTTGAAAAAGTTGGCGAAACCTATCCATTGTGGCGGCTGGGCGATATCTTCATAGCTAGTAAAGCTGAGGTAAAACGCTTGCAGTGCAGGCAAAAAGACTGTTAACCCCAAAAGAATCAAGGCGGGTAGTAAAAATAAATAAGGCGTAAGTCGGTGTTTGATGAATATCCAATTTTTAGGTGTCAATTGATTCATATAAGTTTTAATAGTTGTTTTCGCTTTGTCAGCAATAATTTGGGGATGTGAGTAGATTTAAGCTTCAATATTCTAAAGGCATATATTTGCAATTTGCTCTCATAGCTCAGAGATAAACGATGATGGAAACTCAGCACAACCCGCCCATTGAACATCAAAATGTCCCCATAAACCACCGTGGGCTACATGAATTTTTGTATAGTTCCGAGGAGGAACATGCCGCCATTGAGGTGAGTATAAGCCCTGAACTGGCAAACGATGATACTGAAATCATTGACCTTGAAACTTGGAGTGCATCTGCTCAGAACGCTAAAATTGCGGGTGTTTATGCAGTTTTAGATGCAGAACGCCGCACGCAGTACATCGGCTATTCTCGAAATGTGTTGCTTTCTCTAAATAGTCATGTCACCCAAAATGGTCAGCAAAAGTGTGCTTTTGTGCGGGTGCAAGCATTCAAGTTCCCTAAGCGTCAAGATATGGAAGATTTGCGAGATGCGTGGATAGCAGAACTCGAAACCACACCACCTGGTAATGCAACTGATGGCGAAATGTGGGCTAGTACAGTAGGGGAAGCTGCAAAGGCGGTAATGTCGGAGGTGGAACGTCAAGCCTATGAGGAGAAAAAGTTAAAACTGCGGAAAGCAATGGCTGACACAACCCTCTCTAAAGAGTTAGAAACAATAGATGCGAGTATAGCCGAACGTCAGCGTCAGCTTGAAGCTGCTGTGACAAATGATGACTGGAGTGTAATTATCGACGCACAGACACAAGAAACCAAGTCTTAGAGGATGAATGAACAAGTCCTCTTGTCGGTATCAAAAGTTTTAGATCCCCCTAAATCCCCCTTTTTAAGGGGGACTTTGATTCCGGTTCCCCCCTTTTTAAGGGGAGCCACTCCGGTCTTGGGGTCTCTCCAAGTAGAGCAAGTGGCGTGGGTTAGGGGGGATCTCTAAGTGCCTAAAATAACAGTGAAATACTTGTTCATTCAACCTCTTAGGATGAGTTTCAGTCGGGGTTTAAATCCCCGTCTGAAAATGTCTTTAATTTTGTGAGCGCAGCGTAAAGCCTACGGCATGGCTTCGCTTAGAGCGAGTCGGCGAGCGTCATTTTGAATTTTGAATTTTGAATTGTTAACTCTGTCCAGCCCTTTGGCGATCGCAAAATAATCATGGGATATTCAGGTGTGTTTTTTTCTTAGTCCCCAGTCACTACTCTTTTTTATCCTCATCTCCCAACATTTTGAGTAATTTCCTCGCAGCCAGAATACCCACAACTCCTGCACCTACTATGCCCGCTACCTGCACCACTTTTTTACCTACATCATGAGGGTCGAGATGCTGATGAAAAACCTCTTCATCTACCCATTCAGTTGTAGCTTTAAAATCATGAATTGGTGTTGGTAATAGCGTTAGATAAGTGGCTTGACGGATTAAATGCGCGGTTTCGCCTGCAACTTCAAAAACATTCAAAAGGTTAGCAGCAGCATGATTTATCCCCAATTTCAAGAGAGTTCCACGAATGTTAACCTTAACAGGTTTGAGTTCTTCTCCGAGAGCGATCGCTTTCAAATTATGGGCAATATTAGCTCCTTGTTGATAAGCCACTTGAGCCGTAGGCGGTAGTGAATTATCCTGAACTGCTGCACAATCACCCCCGACAAACACTTCTGGAAAATCAAGCAGTTGCAAGGTGGGAGTAACTAAAGGGCGATCGTGGCGATCTCGATGTTCTTTAGAAATTGGCAAATCTTTAATTAGTGGATGGGTAGAAGTGCCAGCAGTCCAGATTGTAGTGGATGTTGGCAATGTCTTAACTTCATTATTGCTTTTATATTCAATTGCGTTAGCGTGAATAGTAGTGACTTCTGCTCCCGTAAGGATTTCAACTGGTACAGCGCGTTTTTGTAATTCTTTTTCAGCAATTGGACGCAGTGGATTGTTAACATCGCCATCAAGGATTTTTTCACCATGATTGAGCAGTACTATGCGAATTTCACTTGAATTACCTCCCAAAGCGCTATACCACTGTGGGAGAAAATCAGCTAAAGTTGCTGCCATTTCCACACCACTAGCACCACCACCAACTATGACTAGTGTTAATAGTTTTCGGCGTTCTTCTGAATTTTCAGTTTGAACTGCTTTTTGTAAACAGTCACGTAAATGCCCCTCAAGAGCGATTGCATCTGCTTGTGTCCAAAAAGGAAAGGCGTATTCTTTACCACCCTCAACCTGATGATAGCCAGTAACACTGCCCAAAGCTAATACTAAGTTGCTGTAATTATAAGAGTTTCCTGAACTTAATTTGACTTCGCGTCCATGCAAGTCTATCGATTGCACTGCATCTTGAACAAAGATGACACCACTACCTTTAAGTAGTTCCGAAAAGCGCGGGACAACCTGAAAGTTCTCCATCTCGCCATCGAAGTATTCATATAGTAGTGGCTTAAAGCAAAATCGCTCATCTTTATCAATCAAGATCACAGAACGCGGATAATGTTTGTGAGCTAGGTGTAAGGCTGTAAATAGTCCGGTAAAACCACCGCCGACAATCACAGTTTGATCAACTGGGCTGTTCATAAAATCTCTCCCAAATCTTGTTAAATCAGGATATTTAATTAATGAAAGCTTTTCTAGATGAAAAACAAAGCTATCACAATAGCGCTGAGGAGTACAGCCAATGCAATAGCGTATTCAACTCTGCGACTAAAAAATCCTACAGCAGCAATCAGAGCGATCGCTAGCCCAATGATGCCAGCATATTGCTCTTTTTGTAATCCACTTGCAATTAATGGGTCTTTACCTGGTGCTGGAGTTTCTTGAATTGCTTTTGGAGCGAGTTCTGAAGCTGGTATGTCTTGCAAGTATAAATTCATCAAATTACTCCTTAAATAACTGTGGTTTCTGAATGTTTTTATGCCCGCCAAAGGTAGAGAAGTGAGAAAAGAAAGACCCAAATTACATCAACAAAGTGCCAAAATAAAGTGGTGGCACTCGTACCAAAGTGAGTCTTATTATAATTGCCTGGAATGAATGAGCGAATCAGCATAATTATCTGAAGCACAACACCAGCTAAAACGTGTAGACCGTGGAAGCCTGTTAATAAGTAAAATGTCGAACCAACTAACCCTGTTGTAATCTTGAAATCGAGATTTTTCCACTCAATTAACAGACCAACTAAGAAGTAACTTCCCATTGCGATCGTTATTAACCATAACCAGCGAAATTTTTTGAGTTGATTACGCTTGAGGGCAGCTTCTGCTGGTTGAATAACAAAACTACTAGAAAGTAATACTACCGTATTTATAACCACAATTGTAGACAATTCCGGGCCAGAAATACCGGGCGGCAACCAGTTTTTAGTAGTCAGTCGCAGAACAACATAAGTAAAAATGAAACTCAAAAATATGATGCTTTCCGACAATAGGAAGATAGCAAATCCGAACAATCCTTTACCATGCTGATCTTCATGATTACCGCCCCCAGTTGGTAGAAAGCGTTGTAACCAATTTGGCAAGCGTTCCCGCCACAGATCAAAACGGACAGGACTTTCATCTATATGAGTTGGGGGACGTTGCATAATTCGTAATAGAGCCTCCGGCACGCTCCGCGAACGTAATTCGTAATTAAAATGGGTTTAACTCCTTACGGAATTTGAGATTTTGGATGGAATATTCAAAATCTCAAATGGAGTCATTCGTTATTATCTGAATTTACGATTACTGAATACTTTGGATTGGCATAGTCATAAGGAGGTCTTGTTACTGTTGGAATCTCTTCAAAGTTATCTCGTGGAGGTGGTGAAGAGGTTGTCCATTCCAACCCAGTAGCGTGCCAAGGATTATCAACTGCCCTCGGCCCGTAAAGCCAAGAGCCTACTATGTTAGCAATAAAAGGCAGCGTGGATGCTCCTAGTAAGAATGATGCTAGGCTAGCGATGACGTTCCATCCCTGATACTGTGGATCGTAGGAAGCAACTCGGCGGAGCATCCCTTGTAAACCTAATGGATGCATGGAGAAGAAGGTAATATTGGCAGGAATAAAGGTCAGCCAAAAATGCAACTTGCCCCAACCCTCGGCATACATTCTTCCAGTGATTTTGGGAAACCAGTAGTAAATTGCCGCGAAGATTGCCATTGTGATCGTGTTAAAAACGATGTAATGGAAGTGTCCCACAACAAAGTAGGTGTTATTAACGTGGATATCAAAGGGCGTGGCAGCAAGCATTACACCAGTAACACCGCCAAAAATAAACATGGCTGCACCTCCCATTGCAAACAGCATTGGTGTCTCTAGATGTAGCTTGCTCCTCCAGATAGTGGCTGTCCAAGCGAAGGCTTTAATGCCAGTGGGTATGGCAACTAACATTGAGCTAGCCATGAAGGTCATCCGCATCCAACCAGGGGTGGCACTGGTGAACATGTGATGTACCCAAACGAAGATGCTGATAAAAGCAATACCTAATGTAGCGATCGCAACTGACCGATAACCAAATAGGGGATTGCGAGAAAATGCAGGTAAAATCTCAGCAAAAATACCGAAGGCTGGTAGTGCCATGATATAAACTGCTGGGTGAGAATAAAACCAAAATAAATGTTGATAAATGATCGGATCGCCATTCCCGTCCGGTTTAAAAAATTGTGTACCCAAAGATAAGTCAAGCAACAGCAGGATCAATGCAGCTGTCAAGGCAGGCAAATTAATCAGTTGCAATAACTGGGCGCTGAAAACCGACCAAACAAATACAGGCATCCGAAAAAACGTCATCCCTGGGGCGCGCATCCAAAAGATGGTGGTAACAAAATTGACAGCCCCCATAATGGAAGAGATCCCGATCAAAACTAGGCTGACTATCCAAATAAATTCACCGTTAATAAACTGATCCCCTGGAACTTGCAAACTAACTGGTGGATAAGACCACCACCCAGCTTGTGCAGTCCCGTTTGGGAGGAAGAAGCTAGACAGTAGTAAAAGACCAGCTGGTGGCAAAATCCAAAACGAGATGGCGTTGAGCAAGGGAAAAGACATATCCCGCGCTCCAATCATTAGCGGCACTAAGTAGTTAGAAAGACCTGCATTGAAGGGAATAATCCACAGGAAAATCATGATTGTCCCGTGCATGGTGAACAAACCGTTATAAAGCGGGCGATCGACCAAATTTGATTCTGGGGTGAGCAACTCAGCCCGAATCAGCATTGCCAATAGCCCACCAATCAGGAAGAAAATGAAGGTCATCACCATGTACTGAACTCCAATCACCTTATGATCGGTGTTGAAGCTGAAGTATTCCCGCCAAGTATTACCCTGCTGGTTCTGCGATTCTCGATCCCCGGTAATCTCTTGACTAAAGTCATGTGTCATTATTTAATTTCCTTTTATTGGCAATGCCAGGTTGAGCAGGTGTGACGGTGTACCAGCCGCTATTAAACAATGTTTTTGGTGGTTGGATATTTTCGGCAACTGCCTGATTTACTGGAATTTCTTCGCTATTAGCGGTTTGCGTGAGCCACTGATTATATTGCTCAAGGGATTCAACGTATACATCCGTTTCCATTAAGGCAAAGTAAGTACCGCTAAATTGAGAATCTTTCAGCCGATATTTGCCTGGGCGAATCGGTGTTAACACAATATCAATCTTGCGCCCTGGAATAATATCTTGCTTTAAGCGAAATTCAGGGACATAGAAACCGTGAATCACATCCTGCGCTTGCAGATTTAAACGAGTGCTACGATTGATCGGCAGATGTAGCTGATTACTAGTAACGTTATTTGGATAACGAAAAGACCAATCCCACTGCTTAACAAAAACATCAATAGTTTCAGATGCAGGTTTTGGGACATCGGTGACGGTTCCGGCGTAGGCGGGTGCAGATTCTAGGGGTGTATGCAAATGCACGATTTCCTTTAAACCCAAAATATCTAACTGCTGATAAATATTGAAGCTTTGCAAAGCAATCCACACTACTAACAAAGTCGGGGTGGCTGTCCATAATATTTCTAGCCTCGCATCACCTCTAGATGGGTGTCCTTCGGTGTAGTCTTCAGGGGGGGCGCGATGGAATGCGATCGCATACACCATAACGCCAACTAGCCCAAGGAAGATAAATGCTCCAATTGAGACTAAGAAGCTAAACAAATCATCTACCCGTTGTGCTTCTGCTGTAGCTTGGGGAGGCATCCAAGAAAACGCCTGCTGTCCAATCCACCGACTAATGACGAGCAGCACTGCTACATAAACCGCTATTAATACATATTCAAAAACACTAAACATAAAATCCGTTAAATTCTCGTTTAATTATTTGCTGTAAACATTTTTGGAAATTGTATTAGCAGCAGTAACATGAACCCCAAATTCTTCTCCCAAGTGCGCCCCCAAAGTTCCGTGAACGAATAATATGCCTAGTATTGCAATCCCTGCTAACAAGTAAGCCCACTGCACCTGTCTGGAAGCATCCTTACGCCAGAGGTAGCGTTGCAAACCTCTCCATACAGTCATGGCTACAATGATCCCCAATAAGAAAACGCCACCCAAACCATGTAAAAGCATTGTCAAACCAGGACTTAACCCCCAAGCACTCTTTTGATCGACTGGTGGATTTGCCAAAAGTAGCTCAAAAAAACCAGCAGCAACCGTGAAAAATGTGATTGCTGCTGCTGCTATGAGATTGTACCAGCCGACATCAAAAAAGCTAGAACGGATGGCAGGCAATCCCAAAAATTTGAAAATTGGTTTTTCTAAAGAAAACAACACTCCTGCTATATCGAAAATGATGGCAATGATGAACAAACCCAGTGTTAGATGCACTAACTGCGGATGTACAGGAATCTCGTAGGGTAATCCGTTAGCACCCAACCGCAATCTCAACTGATCGATCAGTTGTGAGTTCATGGTGAAACCCCCTGTTTCAAGGCTTGAACTACAGGCTCGACGTGCAAACCATATACCCAAAACAGTTTGCTCCCTAAATATACTTGTAAGGATACTAAGCACACTAACAATGTTACAGCACCAAGGTAAACAGGTGGTACTCTTCGGGGGTTGCGGTTGCGAATCACAAAACGCCAAGCTGCGATCGCGGCAACAATTGCCGCCAGCGACCAACCCAAGACTGTATGATAATTCAGTGTTGACTGGGCTGCTGGCTGGGCTTGTGCTAGTCCTGCTTCAAATTGACCAAAGATAATTGCGATGAAAATTGCGATCGCAGCAACAAACATATTCCAGAAACTCACCTCAAACAAACGCACGTTGCGGGTGAAATACCCCACGACATCGCAGAAGAAAGAAAAAAACACCATCGCAATTACAAAGTGAACAACGATCGGGTGTAAAGGGTCAGGGTATGGTAGATTCTGGCTATTGAGAGGTAAGGCAGACATCGCTTTTTCCTTGGAATATCAGGCGCTATAATTACTTAGACTTTTAGTAAAAATAAAAGTCAGTATTCACTGTTTGGAGATTTTTAATTTCGCAGATGCTGACAAAAATCTCAAATTCCTAACAATCAATATCTAAAAAATAGAGCAAAAAGCTACTGTCTTAGGGATGACTTACCTAAAAATAAATTATTGATTTATTATGAGCCACATTTTTCTAATTTCCTATTTTATCAAGCGATCGCTGTAACTCATCTTCACTCACAGTAGTTAATGTTCTTGTCCCGTTGGTCGGATGAGGATCTCGTTGACATTAACGCGCGATGGCTGGGTGACGGCATAAACGATCGCAGCAGCAACATCTTCGCTTTGCAAAGGTGTAATTGCCTTACGCCGTTCTTGAATGCGTTGTTTGGCCACGGGATCGGTAATTTGGTTGTCGATTTCCGTATCCACCAAACCTGGTTCGATAATGGTGACGCGAATATTGTCTTTGTGGACTTCTTGTCGCAATGCTTCCGAGAGGGCATTAACACCCCATTTGGTAGCATTATAAACACCAACACCCGCCCGTGCTGTGCGGCCAGCCACTGAAGAAATATTGACTATATGCCCCGATTTTTGCGCCTTCAATAGAGGCAAAACAGCGTGAGTAGCATATAAGAGTCCTAGTACATTCAGGTCAAACGATCGCCGCCAGTCTGAGCTATTTCCAGCTTCAATAGTGCCGAGTAAGGCAATTCCTGCATTATTCACAAGGATATCGACCCTTCCCAATTCTGCATTTGCCTTTGCCACCAAGTTATTTACCTGGTTTTCGTCAGTCACATCGGTGACAATAGCCAATGCCTTACCACCACTAGCTTGAATGCGTTCTGCTAATGCCTGAATGCGATCGCCACGTCTAGCAGCCAGTACTACTGTTGCTCCAATTGAAGCCAAAGCGATCGCAGTTGCTTCACCAATTCCTGCTGAAGCCCCAGTGATAATTGCTACTTTTCCTGCTAATTTCTCTGTCATTTATTTAACTCCTTAATAATTGTTAATTGGGCAATAATTAATAGTTTTTCTCCCCCTGCTCCCTACTCCCTGCCCCCCTGCCTCTTCTCGATCCTTAAAACGGATGCAACTGCTGCCACACAAAGGATTAGGGCTGCGAAACGAAAAGTTCCCTGGAACCCTGCAACGATCGCATCAGGAGGGGCAACAGAGACATCAGCACCCGCAGACATGCTAGCGATTAATCCTCCAAATACTGCCCCGATTAATGAAACTCCTACTGTGTTCCCTGATGTCCGTGACAAAGACAGTAGCCCAGAAGCAATCCCTAGTCGCTCCCTTGGTACTGCTCCCATGACAGTGCTGTTGTTGGGCGATTGAAATAAACCCAGTCCAATGCCGTAAATAAAATAGCGCGACACATAATCTAGCTCAGTAATTTGAGCATCAAAAGTGCTAATCCCCAGACAGCCACCGATCATCAATCCCAATCCAATTGGGGTGATTAGTCTAGCGCCAAAGCGGTCTGAAAGTGTTCCTGCTAGTGGAGCAATTAACCCACTAAGTACAGGTGACACGGCTAGTAGCAGGCCCACTTTTATCGTCGGATAATGCTTCACGCCCTCTAGAAAGAAAGGAACGATGAGTAGCGAACCGCCAATAACAATGAATGCTAGCCAACCACTTAGCAAACCCATACTCAACTGAAGATTGCGAAACAGGTGTAGTTCTAGTAGCGGTTGCTTGACGATCGCTTCAACTACCAAAAAAATTGTAAAACTTAGGGTGGCGATCGCTAATAATATTAATGCATTGGTACTGCCAAAGCCCTGGCTTTGCCCTAGCGTCATACCCAGACCAAAACTACCCAGAGTCAATAAAGCTAAAATAGCTCCAAAAAAGTCAAATTTCTGTTTACCCTCAATGCGTACAGAAGGTGGTACTACCCTAGCGATTAAGAAACTAGCTATGATCCCCAACGGTACATTGATGAAGAATATACTATGCCAGCCTGATAAGCTTAGGAGTACTCCGCCAGCCGAAGGGCCAAAAGCAATTCCTAGTGATACAACACTACCGATAACGCCAACAGCCCGGCCTCGTTCAGAAGATGGAAAAACTTCTGTGATGATTGCTAAACCAAGCCCAGAGATGAATACAGCACCCAGTCCTTGAACTGCGCGAAAGGCAATCAACCACTCAATACTAGGTGCAAAACCACACAACAGCGAACTGAGAGTAAACAAAACAAGTCCCCCTTGATATAAGGACTTCTTGCCCCACATATCCCCCAGGCGCGTTGCCCCCAAAACTAAACCGGAACTGACTAACTGGTAACTCAATACAGCCCATTGGGTGGTAGGAAAACTGGTATCAAAGGCTTGCACCAATGTGGGTAAAGTAACATTGATGATGCCTACATCGAGGGTAGACATAAACACCCCAAGTCCGACACCGAGTAAGACCCAATTTTTTTGAGCGCCTGACAAAGTCAGAGGTTCTGCTTCCAATTGTCCCAATGTTTAGCCTCCGCCTTTGATTTTACGGTTATGAATAGTTTGCATACGTATATTCAAATCATATCTCTGCCGAAACGGGGTTTAACAGCAGCAGCAATGATCGTACCCGGATTTCTCACAAACAATAAAAAATAAATTTACATCACCGGAGCTAAGACATTTTTTAGATACATCATTAATTAGAGAAAAGTGAAATGCAGCTTGACTTTAGATTAAGCAGTATTAGGAATCATTTTTAAGCGTTTGTAAGCAGCAGCAAAGCCGAAGGCATCGCTAGTTTGACCTCACGCAAGTCTAGGCTATTTTCGATAAACTCTGTTAGCGATACCAACTCTTGGAGAGGCTTCGCTAACGCATCCACATTGCCATAACCCCTCTATGGTCGCAAATAGTACTTATCTTCTCTTCAGTATTTTCTACGCATTTGATTCAGGATTGATATATTAGATTCATTCACAAATTCTATTTTCAAACTTCGTAACAAAGTAAGATAAAAAGGACTCCTAACTCTTGTACAGACGCAATGAATCGCGTCTTTCCTTCTAACTCTTAACTTTCTTATGCACGCCCTATCGATTCCCACCTGGATTATTCATATTTCTAGCGTTATTGAGTGGATTGTCGCCATTTGGTTAATCTGGACTTACGGCGAACTCACTAATAACCATAATTGGTGGGGATTGTCCCTGGCCATGTTACCAGCTTTAGTTAGCGCTATGTGTGCTTGTACCTGGCATTATTTCGACAACGCCGAATCTCTGGAATGGCTGGTAACACTTCAAGCTACCATGACCTTAGTTGGTAATTTTACGCTTTGGGCAGCAGCGTTTTTGATTTGGCGTTCTACCAAATCTCCTGACACTGTTGAACCAAAACCTATTAAATCAGAGCCATGATTTCTAAAGAAACCCTGTTTGCACTTTCACTGTTTCCCTATTTGGGTTTCTTGTGGTTTCTCAGCCGCAGTCCGCAAATGCCGCGTTTAGCGCTATATGGATTTTACGGTACTCTCGTCTTTGTTGCCATCACCATCCCAGCCGGAATTTATGCTGTATTACATTACGGCGAGTCTTTGGCCAATGTAGATTGGTTGCACGGTGGTGCAGAACTATTTTTGACCCTTTCTAACATCTTGCTGGTGGTGGGTTTTGGACAAGCTGTAAGGCAATTAAAAATCAAAAGTCATTAGTCATTAGTCCTTTGTAAACACAAATGACTAAGGACGACCTTTAAACAAGTCAATATACAGTTTAAATGCGTCACAGCTAAGTTTTAATTGTATTGAGTTATGAGGAAGAAGTAAATGGATGTAATTCCAGCGATTGATTTACTAGAAGGTCGCTGTGTGCGACTGTATCAGGGAGACTACGATCGCTCCCAAGTTTTTAGCGAAAATCCCGTTGATGTTGCCAAACAGTGGGTAGAACAAGGTGCTACCAGATTGCACATAGTTGATTTAGATGGTGCTAAAGCGGGTAAAGTAGTAAACTTAGCAGCAATTGAAGCGATCGCTCATGCAGTGTCAGTACCCATTGAAATTGGTGGAGGATTGCGCGATCGCACCAGTGTGCAACAAGTATTCAATCTCGGCGTACAGTGGGCAATTCTCGGAACCATTGCCGTAGAACAACCCCAGCTAGTACAACAACTGTGTGAAGAATTTCCCGAACAGATTATTATTGGCATTGATGCCCGTAACGGCAAAGTTGCTACTCGCGGATGGTTAGAAACTTCGGAAGTTTTAGCAACTCAACTGGCTGTACAAATGCAAGAATTGGGTGCAGCCGCCATCATTTATACAGATATTCACCGCGATGGTACTCTCATCGGCCCCAATTTAGAAGCTTTGCGAGAACTTGCATCGGTAATTTCCATCCCGATAATTGCCTCTGGTGGAGTAAGTTCTATCACCGATTTGTTGAGTTTATTGGCGTTAGAACCTCAAGGCGTGACTGGTGTAATTGTCGGACGTGCTTTGTACACTGGGGATATTTTACTCAAAGAAGCGTTACGAGCGATCGGGACTGGGCGAATTCAGGATATTCCACCGAATCTAGGTTTTTCTAGCTTTGCTTGATATTTTCTCTGTGTTTCGTAAAAACTCCACACACTGACTCGAAATATCGAGTACAGTTGTGGCTTTCTCAACTAGTCTGGCTATTTGTTTTAGCTAAAAAGTGAACGGTACGGAGGATGAAATGGTTGTTACACTGCAACTGGTCAAATCGACCTTCAACGTATTAAATCAGGGGTAGCATTATTTACTAACTTTTTTAGGTAAACTTAAATTTTCTGTAAAATGTTTCCGTAATCCACAATACCGATCATGTAGATAATATTGTAGTAAATTTTCAAATTCAGTATTATGTCTAGTCAAGAACCAAATTCCAACCAAGCATTTAACGAAACACAGCCTATCGAAACGAAGAAGAAGAAACCACAACCTCCTCCAGACATTAAAAAACCAACTAAAACTGAATGAAAAGTTTGATACTCACTTGTAGAGACTTAATTTAAATTAAGTCTCTACAATTTTTAATAAACAATAAATCAGTTTATTTATTTTTTGCTTGAGTCTTTGCCTGTTCTAAGGCTATTTCTTTGATTGCCTGATACGAATTAACGTTTGAATTACCTTCAATAGCTTTAACTGCCAAATCTTGAACTTGTTTGAGAGCTGATTCAAGTTGTTTAGAAAGATTTTGAACCCGCATTTCTTGATTAGTAATGGTTTGTTCTAAAGATTGCAGCCTCTGTTCATAGAAACGCTTTTGTCCTTCTACTTCCTTAGAATATAAATCTGATTTTACTTTCGCTTGGTAGTGAGCGATGCCTTTGCCTTCTTCTGTAGCTTTTTTGATAGCTGCTTCTTTATCTTTCGGAAAAGCCTCAACCTTGACTTTTAATTCTTCAAATTGTTTCTCTCTCTCAGAAATTGCTTTCTCTTGTTCAGCCCACTGTTTCTCTGTTTCTTGTAATAATTCTTCCAGTTGTTTATATAGTGCTTTCTGCTGTTGTTCGTATTCGTCACTTTGTAGGTGTCGTTGCAGTTCTAAATTATACTTATACTCTGATACATCACGTTGCCGAGTTTTATTCAAGTTTTCATTGCGTTCTTTTATCGCCCGTTGCTGTTCCTCCTGTTCTTTTGCCCAAGTATTCTTTTGCTCTAGGATTTCTTGGAATAACACTTCCGAACGCTGGCTATATTCTTCCTGATAAGCCTTAGTATTATCTTCATAAGCTTGGATGAGAGTATCCAAGATATCATCAGAAATTTCCAAATTATGCAACTGCGTTAATTGTTGGATTTCTTCTTCTAAATTTCGCCTGATTTCTTCTAACTTAGAGGCTTTTGTGGTTAGCTGTTCCGATAATTCATTAGCAGCACTGCCAAAACCTAATTGAATCTTTGCCAAGCTTTCAATCGTATTGTTCATTTTCTGTTGGACACTAGAAAGCTGATTCATAGCTGTTTTTTGTTCTAATTTAGGCTGTTCTTTAGTTTCAGACTGGTTTTCTTTGGCAACTCGATCGATCTCAGATTTCAGCGCTGCTTTTTCTTTAGCTAACTCCTCATACGCCTGAAGAATTTCTACTTTAGTATTCTTATCAGTCGGTTTTTTAACCACCACAATAAACCTCCTCTTCAGGAATTAAAAATGATTAAGATGCTACGGACTCGTAACTATTTAGGGTTAGAACTACCAAAAGCCCTCATAGCTAAGTCTTGTGCTTGTTTTAAAGCAGTTTGCAATTGAGCAGAAATCCCTTCTATTTGCTCAGACTGTTTCTTAATTGTTTCTTCTAGAGATTGAATTTTTTGTTCATAGCTCTGTTTGTTAGATTCCCATTCTCTCTCAAATAAATCAGCCTCAATCTTAGCTTTTTGGCTTGTTTCTTTAATTGCTTCTTCTCTGGCTTTTTTAATAGCTTCTTCCAGTTCGGTAGGAAATGTAGTTACCTTTTGTTCATAATCTGCAAAGAGTGGTTGGCGTTGAGCAAATGTCTTTTCTCGCTCTGCCCAATCTTTGTCTTTATTTTGAGAATTTTCTTGGATTTCCCTTTCTTGTTGGCGTTTTATTGCTTCATAGCTATCTGTGTTGAGCTTACGAGTAGTTTCTAACTTATATTGAGATTCTTCTTGTTCTTCCTGACGCTCTTTTGCTAATAAATCGTTATATTGCTGGAGATTTTCTTCATACTCGGCTTGCTCTTTTTGCCATTCTTTCCGCCTAATTGTAATTTCTTTTTCTAGTGTTTCCCTTTTGCTGATAGTATCTTGTTCTAAGGTTTTTAATTTTTCTTGGTGTTCTTGACTTAAAATGTCTAGAGTATCCGCTACAACTCTGATTTGTTGAAGTTCTTGTAAACGTTTAGTTTCAATTTCTATAGCTTGGTTAAGTTCATCTAACTTGGAATTTTCTTGAGCTAATTTTTCAGATAATCCGTTGAGAATACTGCCAAACTCTAATTGTAAATCAGCTAAACCTTTAACAATACTATCAACCGTATATGCAGAAGCTGCTTGGAGAATTTCTTGACTTTTTGCTCTTTCTGCTTCCTCTTGTTTGGTTGCTATTTTAGAATCCAGCTTTTTTCTTTGGATAATAATTTGTTGAAATGCTTGCATTAGTTGTTGTTTGCTGTCCTTGACTCCAACTGTAGTCATCTTTCAACTCCCTTCAATAGGCAAATGATTTATTGGGTAGCAAGCCATACCAATGACTACCCTATGCAGACATCAGATTAGCCCTAAATCAACACTTTTAACGCAGTGGAAATACTGAAATGATCGACATAGGACACTTAAGTGGTACGAATTTTCCACAGATATGTCCTTCTATTTTTCATATATAGTATTTTTGTACTATGACAAATATACCTAATTTTCCCTCCTCTTGTCAAGACAAACCTTCATCTAATTGCGTCAGAGAACAAAGTATTAAAAACTGGTAGTTACAGGAATTTAGAATGTATTACTTTTTGTAAAGAAAATCTGAAAGAATTAACCTTAGTAGAAGCACAGTTGCACTAAGGCGAGATAATAGATTTAATCATGCTAATTGATACAAGCACAGTCCCAGACTTTTGTGATATCAATGTATACCACTGAATCGACCAAATACTCTGCTAGAACGGACATTGGACAAACCAGCCGGATTCTAGTAGTAGAAGATGAAGAATTAATCCAAGAAATGCTAGCTGTAGCCCTAGAAGAGGAAGGTTACGGGGTGATAACAGCACCCGATGGGCGATCTGCTATAGAGTATCTCAAAAGTTTTGAAACCAACTCAGGGGAAGTTCCCTTTGATTTGATTATTCTTGATTTGATGCTGCCGCAAATTAATGGGCTAGATATTTGCCGTTTACTACGTCATCAAGGAAACCCAATACCTATTTTAATGCTTAGTGCTAAGGGTAGCGAAACTGACCGCGTTCTGGGGTTGGAGGTGGGTGCAGATGACTACCTCACCAAACCTTTTAGTATGCGTGAGTTAGTGGCTCGTTGTCGCGCTTTACTCCGCCGCCAACGCCTAAGTAATTTACCACAACTACCAGTATTAAAATTTAAGGATGTCACCTTGAATCCTCAAGAATGTCGGGTGCTGGTTCGTGGTCTAGAGGTGAGTCTTTCCCCTAAAGAGTTCCGCTTGCTGGAATTGTTTATGAGTTACGCCCGTCGGGTATGGTCGCGGGAACAATTGCTAGACCAGGTTTGGGGGCCAGATTTCGTTGGTGATAGTAAAACCGTAGATGTCCATATTCGGTGGTTGCGCGAAAAATTAGAGCAAGACCCCAGTCATCCCGAATATATTGTGACTGTAAGAGGTTTTGGCTATAGGTTTGGATAATTAGTTTAGATAGTTGTTAGTTTTTAGTAGTCACCAAAAAACTAACAACTCAAATGCTTTTATTGGGATTTATTCTGGGTTTAGCGGTAGGCATTGGGTTTTGGGTTTGGCAACAGGTTCAACTTAACCGCTACCTGGGGCGTTTACTCCGACCGTTAACCTCCCATTCCTCTAAGATAGGACTGCTGCTGATTCCTGGATTGCGGCAGGAAATAGCGATGGTGAAGCAGCAACGGCAAGATTTACAGCAGTTATTGCAAACTTACCAAGACCTGCTAGATTTTGCACCAGTAGGATATTTGCAGGTGGATGAAGAAAATCAACTGCTGTGGTGCAATCGGCAGGCGCAGGAAATTTTGTATCTGCAAAGGTGGCAACCAGAACAGGTACGCTTGTTATTAGAGTTAGTACGGTCTTACGAACTTGACCATTTAATTGAGCAAACTCGCGATCGCCAAAAACCACAAACGGCAGAATGGATATTTCATCCATCTTGTGATGATGCGGCAGATATGCCAACAATGAAATCTCTGGCTTTGCGGGCATCTAGTTTGCCTTTACCCAATGGACAAGTGGGAGTATTTTTAGAAAATCGTCAACCCCTATTAGATATAAATCAAGTACGCGATCGCTCTTTTTCCGATTTAGCCCACGAACTCAGAACGCCCTTAACTTCGATTCGCTTGGTTGTGGAAACGTTACAAATCCGCTTGGAACCGCCTCTCAATCGTTGGGTTAACCGTTTAATGCAGGAAGTCGATCGGCTGATTAACTTAGTGCAAAGCTGGTTAGACTTGACCCAAATGGAAGCAAACCCAACCATGCAATTACAAGCCAAAGCTGTAGAATTGCGATCGCTAATTACATCTGTTTGGGAAACACTAGAACCCTTAGCACAGCGTCAACACCTATCTCTTTCTTATTCTGGCCCAGAAAATCTCTGGATTAAGGCAGATCAAGCCCGGATTTTCCAAGTTTTTCTCAACTTGTTAGATAACAGTATTAAATACAGTCCTGCTTCTACAAGTATTCACGTTGAAGCGAAAATCTTATCAACAAAAGATCGTGATGCTACTTCTCCAATTCTAGAAATAAATCTTATTGATTCTGGAGTTGGGTTTTCGGAAGCAGATTTACCCCATGTTTTTGAGCGATTTTATCGAGGAGATAAAGCGCGAACCCATTCCCCACAAGATAGTAACTCCGTATCGGCGATCGTTGGCAATGGTTTAGGATTAGCGATCGTTGAGCAAATTCTTTTGGCACATGGTGGTTCAATCAAAGCTATGAATCATCCAGAAACTGGTGGTGCGTGGATGCAACTACAATTTCCTCAAGTTATGGCAAACTCCTTAAGCCAAGACTATAGTTAGTAATATCTTCACCTTTAAGACAACAAGTGTGAAAGCTGTCCATCATAGTCCCAATCCTGAAAGACCCCAACTCGCACGTGCCATTCGGCGCTTAGAACGAGACGTATTACGCATGGGTGCTTTGGTAGAACAATCTTTTCGCCTCAGCCACCAAGCGTTATTTGCTCGTAACTTAACAGCAGCTGAGGAACTTCCCCGATTAGATAAAAAGATCGATCGCTTTTATCGTCAAATCGAATCAGACTGTACGGCAATTATGACGCTGCAAGCGCCTACGGCTCAAGATTTGCGGTGCTTGAGTGCTTTTATGCAATTAGTGAGAGACTTAGAGCGCATTGGCGATTATGCTGAGGATTTAGCTGAGATTGCGATTAAAATTTTTCCTTATGCGCCTCATTCATGTTTATCTGAGATTGAAGCCATGTCCCTTCACGCACAGGCTATGTTAGCAACTAGCTTGAAGGCTTTGGGAGATTTTGATGAAGGTGGTGGTCGTCGTTTAAAGCACCTAGATGATACCGTAGACGATGCTTACGATCGCGTTTATCTAACTTTAGCCCAACAACGGGATGTGCCTGGTGTAGTCGAGCCAATTGTGCTGCTAGCGCTGGCAATTCGTTGTCTAGAACGGATGGCAGATCATGCCACTAATATTGGTCAGAGGGTAGCATATATCGTCACCGGGCAACGATCTTAATTGACCTCCTAGATCCCCGACTTCTTAAAGAAGTCGGGGATCTAAGGCATTTCAGTCTTCAGAAAAGATTCAATAATTAAAAATAAGTTAACTCAATATTTTACTAAAAGCTTACCTATTCTTAAACTTACACAATTAAAGTAACAAATAAACAACTGAAAAATTATGGTCTATCTAATTGATAGATACCTGAAATCAGAAGTTGTTAATAACATCAGAAGATTTAGAGTTAGTTTCTAGCTCTGAATAAGAAGGTACACTTTCAAATATACAGGTAAATTTTGATACAAATTATTAGAGTTTCTTAATCATTCTAAATAGCGAGATTCCCTAATAATTATGTAGTTACGGTTAATGATGTATTCCACAACTCCCACTTCAAACTCTTCTACCCTGTCAAATAATTCTGCTTTTGACGGACAATTACCCCAGCAGATATTTTCTCGTCGGGAAGTAATTCCACATCAAAATGATGTACTTTGGCGCATTGAACAGGGTGCAGTTCGTACCTTAACTTGGGGTGAAGATGGAACATTCATCACTCTCGGTTATTGGGGATTAGGGGATCTGATTGGCTATCCTTTATCTAAAGTCAAACCCTACCAGATTGAATGTCTCACAGGGGTGGAAGTAAGTATTGTGCCACCTCATTTATGGCATCAAGATACTAACGCTTTGTTGTCTCACATTCAACAGGCAGAGGATCTACTAAGTATTGTGCATCGAAAACCAACTTCGCTACGTTTATGGCAGTTTTTGGTGTGGTTAAGTGAAAAATTTGGACGTGACGTAGAGAAGGGCAAGCTAATTGATTTAAATGTTACTCATCAAGATATTGCTGAAGTTTTAAATACTACAAGAGTCACAGTTACTCGACTCTTACACCAGTTGGAAGAAGAAGGAACAGTGTTACGTCACAAACGCCGCATTATTTTGCGCTTACCAAATCAATTAATCAAAAATTATGGTTCAGCAATATCTAACTGAATTGCTTGTAAAAATCACAGAAGATAATGTATAATCGTGGCTGTGATTGTGTGTAAAATTCCCGAAAGTCAAGTGCTATAAGCACTTTATCTTAACTGGGTTATTTAGGTGTGAGTGAGACTAAAAACATGACAAAACGATTCTGGAATCTTATTAAGATTAGTCCGGTTCTTGTAGCTACTACATTTTTAGCTGCCAATAGTGCATTAGCTGCTGAAGTAAACGAAAAGGTAACAAATGTTGCCCAGTTATCTGAAGCTCAAGACTCTAACAACATCGGTCAGGTAACATCAGTTTCGCAATTTTCCGATGTGCAGCCCACAGATTGGGCATTCCAAGCTTTACAATCTCTAGTTGAGCGCTACGGCTGTATTGCAGGTTATCCCAACAGTACCTATCGTGGAAACCGTGCTTTGACCCGTTATGAATTTGCCGCAGGTTTGAATGCCTGTTTAGACCGGGTTAACGAACTGATTGCTACAGCTACTGCCGATTTGGTTAGCAAACAAGATTTAGCTACTCTACAGCGCTTACAAGAAGAATATTCTGCTGAACTAGCAACTCTGCGCGGTCGTGTGGATGGATTAGAAGCCCGCACTTCTGAGTTGGAAGCTAATCAGTTCTCTACTACCACCAAGTTAGTTGGGGAAGCAGTTTTCAACGTATCTCAGCCTTTTGGTGGTGACAGGGCAGTTGCTGCTGCTACTAATACGAGCGCCAGAACCAAATTGAATTCTAACACCACTTTTTCTGATCGCGTTCGTTTGAACTTGTATAGCAGTTTCACTGGTAAAGACCAGTTGCAAATTCGGTTAACTGCTGGGAATATCGTCAATAATAATACTGGTACTGGTGCGACTGGTACTAACATGACCCGCTTGGGCTATGACGTGGGTACTGCGGACAACAGCGTTAGCATAGATAAAATCAACTATGCTTTCAATTTTAGTGATGCAATACGTGTCAAGGTTGATGCTAGTGGTGGTGAGTTATGGGAGAACGTCAACGTCTTCAACTCAGACTTTAGCAGTTCTGGTAGGGGCGCTCTCTCTCGTTATGGACGTTTCAGCCCCATCTATCGTCAAGGTCAAAATGGTGCCGGTTTGACTGTGACTTTGAATCCTAACGAAGCTATCAGCTTAACTGGTGCTTATCTAGCACAAAATACTAATGGTACTACTGTTAATGCCTTTGGTGCTAATAATCCTGGTCTTAATAATGGTCTGTTCAATGGTGATAACACTATCTTCGGACAGTTATCTTTCAAACCTAACAAAGCCTTCAATATTGGTCTAACTTACGCCCACACCTACCTGGCTGGCAATTCTGCCAACAACTTATTCCAAAGTACAGGTAGTGCCTTTGCAAATAATCCCTTTGGCAGTACTTTTAATAATGGTGTTAGTAGTAATACTAAGATTGAATCCAACAACTACGGTGTAGAAGGTACCTTCCAATTTAGCCCTAAGTTGGCTCTTAGTGGTTGGGGGGGTTACACAACTGCATCTACTCTTACTGGTGCTGCTAGAAATGCAGAGATTTGGTACTACGGTGCAACACTTGCTTTGAAAGACTTTGGTGGAGAAGGCAATGTCTTAGGTATTATCTTTGGTCAACCACCCAAAGTCACTGGTGGCAACATAAGAAATGTCGGCACCAATCGTAACCTTGACAGAGATACCTCTTATCATTTAGAGGGTCTTTACAAGTACAAGCTTTCCGATAATATTCAAATTACCCCTGGCGTGTTGGTAATTTTCAATCCAGAGAACAACAATAATAACGACACTGAATATGTAGGTACTCTACGTACTACCTTCACCTTCTAAAACTGGTGATGGGAAATAAACCTCAGAATTAGATAAACAAAAGCCCGCCTTAAGGTGGGCTTTTGTTCAGGAAGAAAATTAACTATGTGGGATTATATGTCTGTCTGACTTGATATATCTTTAGGAGGGCGATCGCTACTCCAAGCCCACCACACAGTACCACAGTGGCAATAATAGAACTCTTGCCATTTACGACGACGGTCTTCTGTAAGCACAGGCGATCGCCGATTTAGCCAAACTTTCTCAGCTTCTCGGCTAGTTGAGTGGCAATTAGGACAGCAAAATTCGTATGCATGTATTGCCTTATTTGTCCATTCAGGCGGGAAAGTAGCAAAAGCGTCCATGTCGTTACAAATGTAGTATCAATGGTTATCCAAAACTCTGAGGTTTTGAACTTGGGGGCATACGGATACTATAAAAAAAATCCCCCTACACTATCGAACTGCTTATCAATATTCTTATGGCTTTGTCTGAACTATTTACAAATCACCATTTAAAGAGGTTTTCACTAATAGAATAACCATTTATAAAGATTGCAAGAGCATCTCACAAATCAAAGGTTAACACGAATGGTAACTAAAATAATTACTACGCACATTATGGCTAATAATTATATTTATGGAGCCAAATATTGAAATTCGCCGTTTATTAGATGTAATGCCTGCTTCTGGTCGAATGACGACAAAAATTGTTAGTAAGCCGGAACAAGCAAAAGTGATTAACGCCTCCTTTCCCCAACCCTGGAATCAGGCGCGACCGATATATATTAATTTCGATTTGTGGCCGCGCTTGACCAAGCCGCAACGAGACTTGTTGCTGTTGCAGATGGTTAACTGGTTGACAGGGGTAAAATGGTTTAAACCTGACATTTATCAAGGTGTGGTAGTAGCGGGGCTGTTAGGCGGCTTATTAGAAGCATCACAATCAGATGTAGTGGGTGTAGTTGTAGCTGGGGGATTAAGTGCGATCGCAGCTTTTCGGATCTGGCGGACTAATAAATCTCAAGAGTCAGAGTTAAATGCCGATGCAGCAGCAATTCGCATAGCACAACGGCGTGGTTATTCAGAAGTTGAGGCAGCGCAACACCTGTTGTCTGCAATTGAAGCGGTAGCCAAAATTGAAGGGCGTTCTGGTTTAAATTTTACTGAGTTGATTCGTTGCCAAAATCTAAAAGCGATCGCAGGGTTATCACCAGTGGGTATGCCAGAAAGTTACGATCGTTAGAATAAACGTCTCTGCTACCCATTTGTAGCAATTTGTGGGTTTTTGATAGCGATCGCTCCCAAAATATCTAAAATTAAGATGAGATTTTGGTCTTATCTAAGCTTAATTTGTACTTTTTTCTCATTACAGCAAGCTTTTAGTCACAAATACGACTTTGTGCATTTAGCTCAAAGCTTCTAACAGATTACAAAAGATGAGCCTCCAAGTAGCTGCAATGCATGGGGCTATTCTACACTGGAATAAGAGAATGTATGTTTAACTGACTTAGAGGACGTTTGAAAAGTCCTATTGTAGGTATCAAAACGTTCTAGATCCCCCTAAATCCACGCCACGTGCTTCAAGTCGGCAGAGCCGCCCAACGCAGTGGCTCCCCTTAAAAAGGGGGACTTTGATTCCGGTTCCCCCCTTTTTAAGGAGGGTTAGGGGGGATCGCTAAGTGTCTAAAATTACGGCGAAATACTTTTCAAACATCCTCTTAGATGTAAAAAAATGGAGAATCTTATCATACCTTCTCAATGTTGCTTATGAAATGCTTACCTCGTGTGGTAAAACTTAACTTAAATTCTGTCAGTTACTAACGGAGTTGATAGGAATGGGTAACTTTATTATTTTTGTCTTGATAGTGGTTTACGGAGGCGGCGTTTGGAAGTTTTGGAATGGCTTTGGACGGACTAATTTTAATCCAACTTTGACCAATCGCATTGGTTTATCCTTGCTATGGCCAGCTTTGTTTATTACAAATCAATCCTATCGTCGAAATTTTAAAAAGGCGTTGAAAGGTTAGAGTTTAGTATTAATTTTAACGTCATCTGAGTGTAAGGGTGGCATATATTTCAATATAAACCTAACCCATCAACCCCCTTTCCCTGGTAGGGAAAGGGGGTTGTATTTGCTCATCCTAACAAGGAGAGGAATTAGGGTAAGGATAAGTTCGTAATGTTAACTAGTGGAACTTGTTAAGTGTTGGGAAGCATTTTCGCTGATGAATTTACGAATTATTTACAATTACTTGGTTAGCAGATGGATTGCTGCGCCTACAGCTGCACCATCAACAGCATTCCCAAGAGTATCTCTCTTATTGCCAGTAATTATGCCAGTCACTGCGCTAGCACCTGCACCGACTCCAACATCTTGACCAATATTCCGGTGATGGCGATTCCGAGTGTTTCTTAGACCATTTGCACCATTGACGGCTGCACCAGTCACACCACCTTTAACAGCGTTGCCTAATACATTACGCTTTCCTCTAACGGCTCCGGTGACGACATTGGTAACAGCCCCAATACCTGCATCTCTTAGTACTTGGTCATCAGCAACAGCCGGTTTAGCAGGAACCAAGGTTACACCAGCTAAACTTGCAGCCATGAGGCTGGGTAGGAGTGTGCGTTTTAGGATATTATTCATTGTGTTACCTTCTCAAAACATCAAACAATTAGCTAAAAACCAAAGTTACTGGGGTCGGACAAAATCTGATTTTCATCGGAACAACAGCAACTATTTATTGTTTGAGAACATATATATAATCGCATTTATCAAGTGATAACTGCATCCTCTGAAAGCATGAATATAGATTAAGCCTTGAGAAGGTCTTCCTGATTTCTTAGGTGATAGTGGAGATTACACATTGACAAAATCAATTAAATGTGAATTAAAATCTGTCGGTACGAAACCTTCATTTTTTGATTACTAGCAGCTATTTCATGACGATCAGCCGTATAGTGTTTACTCTATACTTAGCCGTTCAAGCTGGGATTCAATGGCTGCCAAAAGTTCGTGTTGCTGCCAATCTTGGCTCAGATGGGCGGCTATGCAAGCGGCTCCAGCACCCATACCTTCTTTGACAAAGCCCTGTTCATAAGCTCTCAGTTGGGGATAACGAGAATCAGCAAAGCTCAGATCGGTTGCTAATAAGGTAGGGGTTCTTCCACTCTGAGTTAAGTTATCTTTTCCTAAGCTGAGGGCTAAGTCAACTGTAGCGCCAGTAGGATCTTCTGCCACCCAACGGGTTGTGCCTACAACTACTGCTTCTGGTTGCCATGATAAGGCGTAAGTTTGAGCGATCGCACCGCTCAGAGCATAAACTGCCAGCATTTGCGTTCCACCAGCCAGCATTACACCACAACTACGACTAGCTGCGATCGCCATCCCAGCTACCACTACCTGCATGGGATCGCCCACGGCGGCAACGAGTTTTAGAGGATCTACAGAATTTTGGATTGAAGATTGCAAATTTATCTCCCCCTGCTCCTTGTTCCTCCTCATCTTCTCTAGCCCAGCTTGCACTAATGCCCACTTTTGCCCGTGGTTACAGATAGGGTGGCTACTGTTAACTTTTCCGGCAGCTTCTATACCCAAACCAGTTAAGATTGCCAAGGCAGTTGTAGTGCCTCCAACGACGCACTCACCGAGAATTACATACCCTTCTTGCATATTGTTGGCAGCAAGGCGTTCTCCCCAAAGTAACCCTTGTTCAAACAAGTGGTGTACCACTGTAATTTCCATAGCAGCACCTCCACTTAAACACTTAGCAGGAGCGCCACCCAAATCAATTACTGGCACAGCAGGAGGTTGGGGTAAACCAGCATTAAACAAATTAACTGGTATATTTAGTGACTCAAATACCGCGCGCGAAATCAGCACAGGTGAAGCC
The DNA here is from genome assembly GCF_036917465.1 of Nostoc sp. Taxonomy (GTDB): domain Bacteria; phylum Cyanobacteriota; class Cyanobacteriia; order Cyanobacteriales; family Nostocaceae; genus Nostoc. The sequence continues at coordinate 11,627 of NZ_JBALDL010000028.1, read as the reverse complement.
CCAGCAGCTAATGGTGGTAAGGGATATTGGGCTTTATGTTCTGGGCCGTAATACAAAAACTCGGCATCAGCACAAGCGGTATATTTTCGATCCTCTGGAGTGCGACCAGCAGCTGAAATCCCTGGAATTAAACCAGTTTCAGTAAATCCTAAAACACAGGCAAATAGGGGTAGACAACCACGATACCGTCGTAGCCATTCTTCACCCTGTTCTTTTTGGGTATAAATACGAATTTGGGCATTGGGCATTGGGAATTGGGAATTGGTGATTATTTACTAGTTAGGACTCATTACTCCTGGTTCGCTCATTTTTTAGAGAGTTAGAACAAAGGCTACTCAGGGGTGAAAGATTGACCACCAAGCTGAGTATAAATGGTAGTTGAAAATCCAAGTAAAATAATAAGACGCTGCTGTAAGGGTGAAAGGGCAGTCAAATGAGCATAAACTTCGTTTTTAACCTCAATCAACAGCAGCGTGATTTCTTTAAATGCAGCAAGAAGTATTTCAGCAGTTGGACGTGCTGTTTCTCGCTTAGGATTACCAACATAAAGTCCAGCAAGCTTTTCTTTATTTTGCTCCAGATTGCGGCGAACCTGAAACTCCAAAATGGTTAACACTTATATAGCAATCCTGATTTTTTTATTGTTAAGCGTACTCTTTCAATTGCTGGAATATATAGCGGGTCATCTGCTTTTTCTGCTGACAATATTTCTGTACACATATCTATGTGCTTTTTTTGGGAATATGTCCTTTGGCATACTTACACCCTTCATTTTTTCTAACTCTCTAAAAAATGAGCGAACCGGGAGTTCTCAGACATCCTTTAATAAATTACTCAACACTCAAAGAAGTCCTGCTGATTCATATAATCGTTTGACCATTGCGGAAATCTTCGTACCATAATCCAAATCTGCTGACCACCGCCCTGATAGCTGATCGATTAATGGCGCAATTCCACGTGTGACAAAACGAAACCTTGGATCTACTACTTCTTGTACCAAAGGTTCTAAGCTAGCGTAAGCTTTCAAATGTTGGATGTGCGCCCTCACTCCAATTCTGGCACTTGGAAAAGATGCAGCCTCTGAACCACCACCGATCGCACCTAAGCCTGCAAAGTTATTTTGCTCAGGTTTAATATCACCACCAAACTGTAAAAATCCAGTTTCTACACACATTTGACAAAAGGCAATATCATAGTTCACTCCTTCTATCCCTGCTTCTTCTCGATAAAGTTTTGGAATGTCAGGAAATTTTGCCAAAGCATTTTGATTATTGTTTCTCAGAAATAATTGTAACTGTACTTCTGAAGTATTACCGTTCGACATTACCCGCGACAATTGACCAGAGCAAACCATCAAATTCGAGCGCAAGCTAACAGTACGAGTTGTAGCATCCCAATTGACTGCAACATTAAAATCTCGCAGTTCGATCGCTTTGACATAAACTACTTTGTGATAGGTAATCCGATTGACATTAGCTGCTTTTGAAAGGTCAATCCGTAGAACGTCTACTAAATCAATGGGAATGTAAGCATTACCATTAACTAAAACTCCTTGCTCTGAGTAATTTTGCCCATTAATATTAATATTAATTGCCGGATAATTTGGTTCTGGCGGAGTTCCAGGAGTAGGGTCAATCACACGGCTCCAAGTTACCAATCCATCAGCAATTCCCAATGCAAAATCGCGGCGACGAGTTTGCAGCAAAGCCCGATCCTCTGGATTGCTGAGAAACGCCACTTGCATCGCCAAAGCTGGAAGCGTTGTCTGGCGACAGAATGCTAAACTTCCCAATCCGCTATCTGTATCTGGCTTGACTCCCCGATTCGGTAATTGGGGTACGCGGCGCAACAAACCCATTAGTAACTGTTCAGCATTACTTTTGCGATCGCTATTATTAACAATATAAAAGACGCTACCCCCACGCACAGAAGGGCTGTTAGCCGCGTTAGATTCAATTTCCAAGGCAACATCACCCCGTCGTCCGCGAGAATTGATCCAGGCGATAGTTTGGGCGGCACTCAAGTCATCGGGAACCGCCAAAATTTCCAAATTCCGCGCCCTCAGTTCCGTGACAATTAAATCCCGCAGCAGAATCATTTCTTTAGCTTCAGTTGTACCACCTGCGATCGCACCTGGATCGACCCCTTCAGTTTCTTTGCCTCCATGAGCCGCAGAAATAAAAATACGCCCCATCTTAAGTATTTCCTCTGATAAAATTAAGTGTAAGCAATTATATAAGTCATTCTTGGTCTAGCAACAAGAATATAATAGCTATCAGAAGTCATTTGTCCTTTGTCCTTTTTTCAAAGTTAATGCCCAATGACTAATGACTAATGACCAATGACTAATGACTAAATATGCAAATCCCCCGCTTGCACCCAGATACAATTGAGGAAGTTAAACTACGAGCTGATATTGTAGATGTCGTCTCGGAATACGTAGTTTTACGCAAACGTGGAAAGGATTTTGTCGGTTTATGCCCTTTCCACGATGAAAAATCTCCTAGTTTCACCGTTAGCCAGACTAAGCAAATGTACTATTGCTTCGGCTGTCAAGCTGCGGGAAATGCCATTAAGTTTGTCATGGAGTTGGGAAAGCGTTCTTTTCCTGATGTGGTACTGGATTTAGCACGGCGTTACCAAGTACCTGTACAAACACTCTTACCCGAACAACGCCAAGAATTACAGCGTCAGCTATCTTTGCGCGAGCAGTTATATGAAGTTCTGGCAACGTCCGCACAGTTTTATCAACACGCCCTGAGACAATCTCAAGGGCAAAAAGCACTTCAATATTTGCAATCTAACCGCCAACTAAAACAAGAAACCATACAGCAATTTGGCTTAGGCTTTGCCCCCGCAGGTTGGGAAACTCTCTATCGTTATCTAGTGGAAGATAAACATTACCCAGCGCAGATACTGGAAAAAGCGGGATTAATTAAGCTACGCAAGGAAGGAGGTGGTTATTATGATGTGTTCCGCGATCGCTTAATGATTCCCATCCGCGATGTTCAAGGGCGTGTCATTGCCTTTGGTGGAAGAACTCTGACTGATGAACAACCGAAATATCTGAATTCACCAGAAACGGAACTTTTTAGTAAAGGTAAAACATTATTTGCCCTCGATCAAGCCAAGGGTGGAATTTCCCAACTCGATCAAGCGGTGGTGGTAGAGGGATATTTTGATGCGATCGCTCTCCACGCTGTTGGTATTAACAACGCCGTCGCCTCCCTTGGTACAGCTTTAAGCTTAGAACAAGTCCGGCTAATATTACGCTACACCGAATCGAAACAATTAATACTCAACTTTGATGCTGATAAAGCCGGAACCAATGCCGCCGAACGTGCGATCGGTGAAATTGCCGAATTAGCATACAAGGGCGAAGTTCAGCTAAAAATTCTCAATTTACCCGATGGTAAAGATGCTGATGAATATTTGCATAGTCACACTTCAGAAGACTATGGAGAACTGCTAAAAAATGCGCCACTTTGGTTAGACTGGCAGATTCAGCAGATTATTCAAGATCGTGACTTAAAACAGGCTACTGATTTTCAGCAAGTAACTCAGCAATTAGTCAAATTACTTAAGAATATAGCTAACAGCGATACACGAAATTATTACGTTTCTTACTGTGCAGAAATACTCAGCTTGGGAGATACCAGACTTATACCCCTGCGAGTCGAAAATCTCCTAACTCAAATTGCTCCAGTTGGGGCTACATACACTAAGCCTGTATCAGCGAAGAAAGCATGGGGAAGTAGCAAAGTTTCCCACTCCCCACTCCCTACAGAACGCAGTCTTTTAGAACACGCAGAGGCATTATTACTGCGAATTTACTTACATTGTCCTGAACAGCGTCAAGCGATTATTGTCGAACTAGAGGAGCGAGATTTGCAATTTAGCCTTTCGCATCACCGATTTTTATGGCAACAGATTTTAGAAATATCATTCGATGATGGAGAAACGAGAAATGTTGCGTCTCAACCAGATTTAATTTCTCGCTTGCAAGACCATTTTTTAGAATTTAGCAGCGAAATGGGGTTAATTTCCCATTTATTCCATGTAAATGAAAAAAACCAGAAAGAAATACTTCGGACACCGCAAGTAGTTCAAGCTGCGATCGCTTGTATGGATTTAGTCATGCTTGAAAAACGCTATCGTCGTTTTTTGGAACTATGGCAACAAACCGATCCAGAAGCCGAACCAGAGCGCTATCAATCTTATTATCAGGCTTTCTACGCCGAAAAAATCAAGCTTCAGAAAATAGACAAGCAACGGCTATTTTCCATCACAGATTTGATCTAAGCTGGTATAGGCGATATCTACAGCCAATCCTAGCGCACACGTGGGTCGATGTTACGATCTTATCAAGAGTATCAACGACAAGTCAACTACCCTGTCCCTTGGTGGATATGGCTTGTAATTCTTACTAGCATGATAACCGTGTTATCGTGCTAGTTATATAGTATCATTTAATGACAAAGGAACTGAAGACATTTTTGATGGTAAGGATTCAAAGCAAGCGCGAAAACAGTGTCCTATAAACTGTTGGCAAGTTGCACAGAGAAAATTAGATCAACTCAATGCAGCGTTCTTTTTAGATGATATGAAAGTTCCACCAGGTAACAATTTAGAAGCTCTAAAGGGCGAGCGCAAGGGTCAGTATAGTGTTCGGATTAATGACCAATATCGGATTTGTTTTACATGGACACCCCAAGGCCCATCAGAAGTTGAAATAGTAGATTACCATTAGGAGTTAGCAAAAGATGAGAGTTCCAAAGCATAGGTTTCCCTCGCATCCGGGCGAAATATTACTTAAAGAGTTTCTAGAGCCAATGGAAATATCACAACGAGAACTTGCAGATGCAATTCACGTTCCTTATCAACGAATTAATGAGGTTGTAAATCAAAAGCGAGGTATCACGCCTAGTACAGCAGTACGATTATCAAAATTTTTTGGAAATAGTTCAGAGTTTTGGTTAAATCTCCAACAGAATTGGGAACTGTACCATGTTCTCAAGGAAGAAAAAGAGGAATTAAAAACTATTAGACAGTTCAATACTTCTGAAGCAACTACATGAGAAAAAGTAGCAATGGTTATGTTGCAAAGTAATTGTCTGGGTGTGAGTGTAGTGCGTAGGCGTAGCCCGTCGTAGACATCGCTTGCATGGATTTGGTGATGCTTGAAAAACGCTATCGTCATTTTTTGGAACTATGGCAACAAACCGATCCAGAAGCCGAACCGGAGCGTTATCAATCTTATTATCAGGCTTTCTACGCCGAAAAAATTAAGCTTCAGAAAATAGACAGGCAACGGCTGTTTTCTATCACAGACTTGTTGTAGATGACAAAAAAATCAGGTTGGCGTTGGATGTGCGATCGCTTTCATCGCTATGATTGGATCGGGTTTCGGGGCTAACTGGAATCTTAAATCACTAGGAGTCGATCTGAGAAATGCCTAACACGCTATACGATCAAGATTTGCAATTATGGATTGAGCAAACCATTCAACAGTTACAAAATCATGAATTTGAGGCGTTGGATATTGAGCATTTGATTGAGGAGCTAGTTGATTTGGGTAAGGCAGAGAAAAATGCCCTGAAAAGCAATCTGACAATTCTGTTGGCGCATTTACTCAAGTTGCGAGTTCAGCATGATGTACCCGATAGTATGAAAGGAAGCTGGTTTAGCTCAATACTTGAACATCGTCAGCGAGTTCTGAATAATTTAGCAGATACTCCTTCTCTAAAAAGTTTTCTCTTAGAGGCAGTGGAAAAAGCCTACCCAGATGCCCGTAAGCTAGGGATTAAAGAAAGCAAGCTAGCTAAGTTTCGGGTTCGCATCCCCCAGGAAAGTGAGTATCCTACCGTTTGTCCTTTTTCTATTGACCAGATTCTAGATGAGGATTTTTACGGTTTGTAGAGGATTGGTATTACTGTTACATTGCTTAACATTTAAATGGATAGACAGGTGAACCGAAAGGTTTTACAATCTGACTGATTACGGTAAATTTACTTATTGCCTAATCAACATAAGCATAGTAAAGATTTTCTAGTGATTACGTTTGATTGCGGAAGCACTAAATTAATATAAGAAAGTCTTGAGTAAAGGGCAGCAAGCAAATGGATGTAAAGCTGATTCTAGCTGGATTAACAGTTATATTCACGCTTTCGTGCTTATTTTTTGGCACGAAAAATGGATTCTATGATTCCGATAACTATCACGGAAATGGCTCTGCACATTGAGTTCAATCTGTAGATGCCGCTTCGCGTAGGGTGAGTTAGCTAAGATAGCTCAGAACTTGCAAAGGGAAAATACATAAGAAGCAAACTCCTTTAGCTCCTAGTTTGATGGCTTTTAGTTAGCCCACCTTTCCGAAGCAGTGCGGGTTCGGAAAGGTGTCCTCCCCAATCAAAATCTGTATTCTCAGGGTGTAGGGACGCACTATAAAACTTACCCCTAAGTCACAAAACCAAAATTTGTGTAATTTTTGGCTTTTGGGATATGTCTATGACGAGATTTGAGGGGAGGAGAGCATGAGGGATAATCTGTCGGCATCCTCTGGCGTAGATGCTGCGGAGGCGGGTAGTGAATTAGAATGTTTGCCCTATAGTGTCCAGCATGACAATGAGGGCGTGTGTTTACTGGTGAAGATGGGCCCACACCGCATTCTATTGGATTGTGGTATGGAGGATATTTCATCGCTGGCTAAGGGGCTTACGAACTCGGAACGTAAATCTAGTTCGTCCCTGCCAGCAGATTTAGTTTTGATTAGTCATGCCCACCCAGATCATGCTAGGGGCTTACTGGCACTGCATAAAGCTTTTCCTAAGTTACCTATTTATAGTAGCGAAGTAACCAGCAAATTACTGCCACTGAATTGGTTAGACCAAGACGCTGAGGAAATTTCCAAATTTTGTCATGCTTTGCCGTTGCGATCGCCTGTGGAACTCCAAGATGGTTTGGTAGCAGAATTATTTCCCGCCGGGCATCTACCAGGGGCAGCGGCAATTCTCCTTACCTACACTACCAAGCAGCGTACCTACAAGCTACTGTACACGGGAGATTTTTTCTTATCAAACTCCCGCTTGGTAGAAGGTTTGCGTTTAGAAGAACTGCGGGGCTTAGATTTGGATGTGCTAATCATTGAAGGTAGCTATGGCACATCCCGCCATCCTCACCGCCGCAACCAAGAAAATCAACTAGCAGAGCGAATTAATCGCGCGATCGCTGACCATTGTTCTGTAATCTTACCCACTCCTGCTTTAGGATTGGGTCAAGAGATGCTAATGCTTTTACGCTCTCATCACCACTTCACCGGACGAGATTTAGATATCTGGGTGGATGGTGCTGTTGCTACTGGGTGTGATGCGTACCTAGAACTTCTACCCCACCTTCCCCCATCTGTACAGAATTTTGCCCGCCATCAACCCTTGTTTTGGGATGAACGGGTGCGCCCTCGCGTGCGTCGTTTAAAAGCAGAAGATCGTCCCACAGTGGGCAAGTCACCTTGTATTGTCCTTACCGACTCTACAGATGATTTGGGTAAGCACTGCCAACTAAACACAGGCCCCTGGCTGATTCTTTTACCAGAAAAAATTGATATAAAAGTTAATAAAGAATATTTAGCGCCTACCACTGTCGAAACCTATCTCTTAGCTCAACATAGTGATGGCCCTGGTACTACGCAGCTAATTCATAATTTGCGACCCCAGCATGTCATTTTTGTTCACGGTTCTCCTGCTTATTTAGCAGACTTGACTAGCTTAGAGGAGTTGCAAAACCGCTACCATGTACATTCTCCGGCAGCTAACACCTTAGTAGAACTGCCTATCGGCGACACATTTTTACAACCGGCAGCACCAGAGACAAACTACGAAGGCGAACTAACAGAGTTAGGAACACTAATCACAATCACCCTACCAAATATGATTACTGGTGATCCCCGTTGGCGGCAATTTGCCGATACTGGTTTAATCGAGGCTCGTTGGCAAGGTGAAGAACTAGTCTTAAGGGGATTGTCTCAACGAGAACTTCTTAGCCAAAATAGCGATCGCTACACATGGACAGATGTAGACTGTTGCGGTACTTGCCGACACCAAAGAGGGCAGAGATGTTGGAACCCAGCTTCGCCATTGTATAACTTTAAGGTAACTCTCGAAGGTTACTGTCCTGCTTTTGAAGGCTTGAGTGATAGCCAATAGTCATTAATCCGATGCCCTTTGTCATTTTTAATTAATGACTAATGACCAATGACTAATGACCAATGACTAATCACTAATTATTCTGGATTCGAGTCAGTGTAACGGTTGTGGATGCGCTCTGCTTCGGGACAATCTTCAGTCATCAGAGGTTCCACATTTCCGCGCGGTACTGAAGCCAGTTTTTGCGTTACTGCACCAATGCTCTCGAGGCGAACCATTTCTTCCCAAGAACAAACTTCGTCCTCTTCTTCTGTTTCATAGCGTAGGGTAACTAAATCTCCCTCTATGTCTATGATGCGGGCGCGTTCAATCCAGCGTTGCTGGTCCCGCAAGAAAACACATACCTCGCGCCCATCGCAACACAGTTGATAAATCTTGCGGTGTAGCATGTATTGTTTCTGCCTTTTTAAACAACGTAGTTAAACCTTTCAAAATCTGGGTTCTACCCCATTACATTACACCTTTGAGAGGTTAATTTCACCTTTGAGAACAAGTAAGCTTCATGACCCAATCCCAAAATTTGCTTGTAGTTGTCAAAATATCGGGAAATGTTGAATTATAAATCAATGGTTGTTCTAGTAATGAAATTATCTCCTTCAGGCTCGTTCTACGGAATGTCTGCTTCATAGAAGTCAAACAATTCCCAACCTGTCTTAAGCAGGCTCATATTTTATGCTGAGTCATTCTTACCATTATGTAACAAATAATACTCCAAAACAATCGTGAATTGCGGTTGTTTAATTTCCCTACTTTTACTTATTGGCATTTTTGGGAAGTCCGGGGACTCGGCTTTAGTTTTACCCACTTGTATCTGATCTTAACTCATTCTTTTGCTGACCTTGATAGTTTTCAACAACAACACCCAAAGAGTTTTTAATTTTTGAGATTTTTTGCCTGATGAGGAATAAAGAGGCAGGAGGCACAGGGCAGGAGAAATGACCATAAATATATTTAGAATATTTAGAATATTTAGAGATATTTAGAGAATTTTATAAAGATAAAAGGGTATTAAATAAGTAAAAATACTTACAACAAGCTTTCCTCAGTTCCTCTGCTTTTTTGAAGTATCAGCAAGATTTATGTGGCAAAGGAAATTCCATAAGCACGTTCGACGAGGATGCTTCTCGTTTAATTTTACCTGCACGAACTGCATCATATAAGGCTGCGAGGGCTGGCAAATCCTCTGACTGATAGCATTTAGTCACCAGTACTTGATGAAGTAAACCCTCAGATTCAACACTAAGATATCCAGTTTGGAAAGCAGATTCAATGATTGTGCGAATCATCTTGGTTAGGGCAGAGTAAACAATTTGTTATCTCAAGTGTGGAACATTTTCTGGTGTAATTAATTGATATAGGACATTGATCTCATGTGATTATAGTTACAAGTAAACAGTGATTTGTATCACATAAATGGTAGGAAATATCAACTTATGATGATAATCTTTGGTATATATAGCAGATTTTTTATACAAATGTCTTAAGTATTAATAGTGCTAGACGATGTGGCAAAATTTTAAGCAAGCATTTAAAAAATCTAGTGAGACACAAACAATCAAGCAAAAAACTGGCGGAAATCTTCATCCTTTTGACTTAGCTGCACCCAGTCTAGGTTTAAGGACTGGAATTTTTGCACTAAGCGATCGCAAGCTGGGCGTTCGGTAGCATAATGTCCAGCATCGATTAAAATGAGATTGCGTTGGCGCAGCCCGCCGTAGGCATCGCGGCTTTCTTGAAACTGATGAAACTTACAGTCAGAAGTCAGATAAGCCTCAGCACCAGTTTTGGCGACGGCTGAAATGTAACCAGCCCCCGAACCACCCAAAACAGCAACTCGTGAAATTGTTTGCTGTAAATCAGCACTAGGGGAAAAAATCAAATTAGGGGGAGCAAGTCGGGTTTGAATGGTTGTGAGTAGTTCTTGTAATGTCAGAAATGGCTCTAGCAAACCAACACGACCATATCCTAATCCTCCTTGTGTGGGTACTATGGGAGTAACTTCTTTGAGTTCTAAAATTTGAGCTAATACGTCAGCAGTACCATCCTGCACTTGGTCAAAATTGGTGTGAGCGCTGTAAATACCAATATTGTAGGTAAAAGCTAACCGTAGCATTTCTGCGATCGCTTCACCAGTGCGTAAAGATTTGAGAGGATTAAAAATCAAGGGATGATGGGCAAATATCAGATTAGCATTCAGAGCGATCGCTTCTTGCATTACTGCCAAAGTCGGTGTCAAACATACCAAAACCCGTACTTTTTCCTGCAACACACCTGGTTCAATCTGCCAGCCACAATTATCCCAGCTTTCACACCAGGCGGGATTAGCCCATGCTTCAAACCAAGTAATTAAATCAGCAATTTTCATAATTATTTTCTTCAGCAATTTTCAAACAATTCTGGGGGTTTAAATCCCAGTTACATTACTTAATTATGAATTACGAATTACGAATTATGAATTACGAATCAGTGTCTCTGTGGTTGAATATTTAATTTTAATGCTAATTGCTGGCGCATTTCTTGAAAAGGTTTGTTCCATACTGGGCTAGCATTCCAGTTCCACACTGCTACGGGGATAAGTTGCTCCTCAGCCAGATAAGCTAATAGACGACGTTCATCTTCTGGTTCACGAGAAAATGTGAACGGATTGCGGTAGCCTGTATCACATACAGCAAATTGCAACTTGGTGAGGTACAGATAATCGTAGTAGGGGCACAACATGTTGTGCCCCTACCCGTGTACTTCATTTACCTGAAATACGCTGTAGTTTATAAGATGTAACCTGGCCGTGACTAATCCGTTGTAAAAGTTCCTTACCTTTGGCGAGCAAATAATCCAAAAAAACCAAACTAAAAGGCTCTATGTGGGCGCGATTTTGTGGCTCTTTTTGTACCCACCTTGCCCACTCAAACCCATAGATAAAATCGTGAACGTAACGGAAACGAATTTCTGTTTTAGTTCCGAACATTTCTATCAGAGTAACCATTTTTTCACCAAAAACTTTTAAAAAAGGAATAGCACCCTCATCTGCTGCTAAAGCCTGTCTAATCATACTACTGACCAGAAAATCAAAATCCCAGAATATGTTTTCTGGGAAGTTTTGTAACTGAGTACGGACTATACTTTCAAGAGTTTCTTGGAGATTTATAAGAAGTTGAATATCGGTGTTTTGCTCAGTAATTAAATTTTCCAGTTCTGCAAAACTGGTACTTAATGTCTTTTGAGGGTTAAGTAATAACAAATGAATAGACTGTTGGGCAAGTATTTCATCAATATATTGGAAAGTATGAGCTGGTGTCAGTTCTTGCTTCATAGTAATTGAAAGAACCCAAACAGGTATCCCCTCAATAATTCGGGGTAGGCGGTTATTCAGGTATCAAAGACCAAGCAAAAGGATGGGAAGAAGACTTTAGCCGAATAACGCTTCCC
>NZ_JBALDL010000027.1:0-34576 GCF_036917465.1 Nostoc sp. | reverse complement strand
TCTTTATGTACTATGAATTTCACTGGTTCGATGGTTAAGGAGGCATTAGAAAATGTTCGCTATCTTGACCTTTTGGCTTGGTCATCTCAAGTTTTTGGTCAGTCCACGCTCTCAAAAAGAAAAACTGTATTTTCGACCTCAATCGACGACACAGTAATTGTATGAAGTTTTTTTAGCAATTTCCCTACAAAGTCAACACCCTAGTGCGTAGGCGCAGCCCGCCGCAGGCATCGCAGTGAAATACTTGTTTTTATTGAGAATCTAGCTATGTAATTGAGAATTAAACCCCGATCTCACTTTTTCGCGTTGCTCCCCTTTCATACAGTCATACCCTGGGCGAGAGTATTCTGGGTTATGGGGTTTACATTTACACACCAGACTTCTTGCATAAGTAGGGGAAAGGGGAATGTGAAATAAACCCAACTTTCTCACGCCATCCACTCAGTCCACTGTGGCGCATCTGTCACCAGTTGAGCAAACAAGTCCGGTTCAAAATCCTCAAACTTCAGCATCACGACGCACCGCTCATCACTGGTTAGGGTACTGAGTAATTCTTTCACAGATTCCACGCCGTACTCAATCCGTTCAATTAGCAACTGAGCATAATATTTTACCCGCTCCCACCAAGAATCACTGGCTTCTTCATCTGTGTCCATACCCCCCCGATTATTATCTCCATCTTCATTAAGGGGGGGTGTGGACGGAGTGCCAATGCCATACTGAACTTGCATCCTAGCTGCATAAGTGGCATTTCTCTGCTGTTCCTCCTGACGCTTCTGTTCCCTCTCTTCTCGTTGCCGTTGCCGATACTCCAACACCTCTTGAGCAAACACGACATCAAGAGTATTCAAACGGTAATACCGAACCCGTTGACCCTCCTCCAGTGGTCTTCGTGACTCACTAGACAAACCCAATTGTGAAAGATACTGCCCCAAAATCCACAAAGGGGACTGATCAAGAGGAATGGTGAGATTGAGGATACCTTTAACGTGAGATGCATTGCGTTTAGAGAACTCGGCTAAAACCTGAATCATCGCTTCGTCTCCTTTAATCTCAACCCCTGCCATCAAATCAGTCAACACCGCCCTCAGTCCCAAGCGATGACGCATAAGCCAGGATGTAGAATGATTACTCCAATCGGTACAAATAGCCAAGCGATCGCCTTCTGATTTATCCCTCTCCACAACAACAGCAGGCGGCGGGACAATTTCACGCCCCTGCTCCGAGGTAATCATTTCCCCTGGGAGAGCTAATATTGCTTCCAGCACAACAATCTTTTTAATTAACCGCCCTCCATCGTCCTTCTCAACCAAATCCGGGGTTACGGACATCCTATAAGTATCAAAAATGCGGAATTTCTCACATTCCAAAACCTCTTCTGGTTTGAGATAATCTTGATGCTGTCTACTGTTAGATGTCCTTCTATCGATATCTTTGGCATTAGTAACTTTGCGAAAATGCTCCTCATTGATGGCGATACCCGCCGCCTTCATCCACCGAGAAGCCCCCTCATCAGATGCATCGCCCACAGGGATAATCGTGTTGCCCATCTCCTCCAGAAGCGATCGCAAATCAGCCCGTAAATTATTGATAGACCAATTGCGTTGCGCCTCAATCTGACAACTGATATCCAACGCCCAATCTTTCTCAGCCCCGCGCTTACCCGTTTCTCTATCAATGCGAATCAAAAACGCAGTCATTTCATTTTTCTGAAGAATCTGCTCCTTGATGCGACGGGCGTTGATTTCGGCGTAACCAAAGGGAGGACGGGGAGCAACCCAAACATACATGGGGACATTGGGACGATACCGCCATAATTGTTGGGCGCATTCTGTAGCAGATTGTGAAACAGCATGAAACACGCCAAACACCGCATCAAAATGATAGCTGGAAATATCAACCCCTGTACCGAGACTGGGAGTAATCAAAAAAGCGTCAATATCTTTAATAGCGACGTTAATCTCCCTAATAAAAATCACATTCTCTTCAGAGCCGCTATTTTCCGAGTGAATAGCCCAGACTTTAAGCTGACGGTCTTCAACGGGTTCGAGTGTTTCATCGCTATCATCCATTGATGTACCGTCATTTAAAGCGCGTTCTAGCTTTTTGATGAAGCGCTTACTGTCACTGACCATCATTAGTTTTTTACCCAACATGAGTTGAGCGTGGAACTGGGCAACAACTGCGCTGCTGTTTTTCGCCTCGTACCAGTGAACTTGACGACCACCAGAGCGGTACTCGTTTTTGATGATGAAAGGTTTTTCACCAGCAGGACGCAAATTCATGAAGAACTCAATGGTCAAGTCATCCAAGTGAGCATCAGCTAAAACAACCAGCTTGGCATTGTAAACCAGATACTCCAGCACTTCCAGAATTGCCCCTCTGTGTGACTTGCAGGTTTTGGACTTGAGCAGGTGAGCGAGATACTGGCAGGCTTCGTCTATGAACAGAATGTCATAAGCCTGTAAATCATTTGCCATTTTATACAATGAATCAACGGTGATGCTGAGAGCTTTGGCTTTAGCCCAGTCGCCGCAATTCAGGGCAGAGTACATCGCAGTTTGTAGGCGATCTGATAGATTCTTTAGCAGATTAACCCGATGCCCATTGTTCAAAAAGCTCAACAGGGGGTTATTTGTTCTGACGATTGCCAAGATTTCGGTCTTCCCTGTACCCATGTCGGAAGCTAAACCAACTACCCCCGATTCAGGGAGGGAATGAATCGCTTGGGATAAGTAGCGGGTATTCACTGTGACATTGGGTTTAAATTTACGCAGTCCCCTAGCTCGGTTGACGAAAAATCTCTGTTGGTACTCGTTGATTTTTAAAGCATCAGCAATCATGGTGTTGACTGCAACATCTACTTTTTTTCCTAGAGCCACAACCCAATCGTCAATTCCCTTTTCTGGGCCTGGCAGCAGCGCTACTTCGCATTGGCAGTGTTGTTGGATAATTGCTTGACAGCAGGTTCAGGAGATTAGCGATCGCATCAGTCGAGTGTATTCGAGTTCTTTGGAAGTAATCGGTGCAGAGGTTTTTGGAGATGCTGGGGAAGCTGAATCGGGCTTATCTGACGGCACTGGAGGAGAAATTGTTGAATGTACTAGAGTCTGAATACGGAGCAGAGATAACACCCTAAACAATTTTGGCAAATTGGCATCCAATGTGTTTGGGTTGCAGTTTCAATGGAGTTAGCAACACAACGGGACAGTGAAGAAGTTGTACGAGGGAAAAGATAAAACTTTCCGCTTCTTGACATCCAACCTGAGCCAGTTGTTTAATTGAGTGCTGTAGAACCCCTCTACATGATTTATGCAGCGCTCAACAGAGTTCAGTTCCCACTCTACAACTGGCTAGAAAGGAACAAAACCAAATAGAACCTCAAAAAATGAGAAATGTATATAGCTGGATTGCTGTATAGTTTGAGTTATGCCAGATTATACTCCCAAGAGTTGCTCTATGATTGCTCTACCTGGTATTGCCATCCAAGACAAGATATACGAAAGTTCTAATTCTCTGGTTTATCGGGGCATTAGAGAGGATGGAGTAGCGGTCGTCGTAAAAATACTAAAGCTTGATTATCCCTCACCTCAAGAACTAACTCGCTACAGACAGGAATATAAAATTACCCGTTCCCTGAATCTGGAAGGAGTTGTCAAGGCATACAGCCAGCAGGACTATCAACGCACTCTGGTGATTCTCTTAGAAGATTTTGGGGGAGAGTCCCTAGAGCAATGGATGCACAAGCGCCCAGATATCTTCTGCCCTATGCCCTTATCCACTTTTCTCGGTGTTGCGATCGCTGTTTGCGATATTCTAGGCAGAATCAATGCAGCTAATGTCATTCATAAAGATATCAATCCTGGAAATATAGTTCTCAATCTTGATACTGGTGTTGTCAAAATTATTGACTTTGGAATTGCCACCCAATTTAACCGCACGAATCCGACTTTCAAAAGTCCTCATGTTTTAGAAGGGACACTTGCCTACCTTTCTCCAGAGCAAACAGGGCGGATGAACCGTTTACTCGATTACCGCACGGATTTTTACTCCCTTGGTGTGACGTTCTACGAACTGCTAACCGGATATTTGGCGTTTCCCACCACAGATGTACTGGAGCTAGTCCATTGTCATATTGCCAAACATCCTGTTCCGCCTAATGAAATAAATACAACGATTCCTAAGCCAGTTTCAGATATCATTCTCAAACTGATGGCGAAAAACGCCGAAGAACGCTATCAGAGTGCCTGGGGAATCAAAGCGGATTTAGAAATCTGTGTTCAACAATTAGAAGAAATCGGTCAAATCTCCAGCATTCAACTTGGACTTCAAGACGCTTCGGGTCAGTTTCAAATTCCCCAAAAACTGTATGGGCGGGACAAGGAAGTTGCAATGTTACTGGCGGCGTTTGCTCGTGTAGCGTGTCCACAGTCAAATCCCGTTGCTGCTTTACCAAACAATTCAGAAACAACTTCACAAAGCGAACAAACGGGCAACCCAAAATTCCAAGTCGAAATGATGTTGGTATCTGGCTATGCTGGCATTGGTAAATCTGCGTTAGTGCAGGAAATCTATAAACCAATTACCCAAAAGCGTGGTTATTTTGTCTCTGGTAAATTTGATCAATTTCGGCGTAATATTCCTTACAGCGCGATCGCAGATGCTCTGCAAAAATTGGTACAGCAATTGCTCAGTGAACCAGACGAACAAGTGCAACAGTGGCGCTCGCTCTTACTTACAGCTTTAGGCAACAACGGACAAATCATCATTGATGTGATCCCCGAAGTTGAATTAATTATTGGCAAGCAGTTGCCCGTACCAGAAATTGGAGCAACTGAAGCTCAAAATCGCTTTCATCGAATCTTTGGGCAGTTCGTGCGGGTGTTTTGTTCACAATCACATCCGCTGGTGATATTCTTAGATGATTTGCAATGGATAGACTTAGCAACGCTGAATTTAATTGAGTTGATGCTACTGGATGAGCAAGCCCGATCATTATTTTTAATTGGAGCCTATCGAGATAATGAAGTAAATCCAACACATCCATTAGCATTAATGCTAGAGAGACTGCGAAAACAAGGGGCAGTGCTTCAGGAAATTATCTTAGCACCCTTAACGCTCTTGTCGTTGAATCAGTTGATTGCCGAGACGCTGCATCAAGATACAGACATCGTTCGTCCCTTATCTGAGTTAGTTTTGCGTAAAACTGAGGGCAATCCGTTCTTTGTCATTGAATTTTTAAGAATGCTGCATAGCGAGAATTTATTGACCTTTGATGCACAATACTTAAGCTGGCAGTGGAACATAGCTGATATTCAAGCCCAAGATATCACTGATAATGTTGTGGAGTTGATGCTTCACAAGTTGAAAAAACTACCAGAGAATACACAGCAAATTCTCCGGTTAGCTGCTTGCATTGGTGCTGAATTTAATTTAGATACGTTGTCGATTGTTTGTGAGAAACCACATGAAACGGTTTTTCAAGATTTACTAACAGCCATACAAGTTGGATTAATTCAACCACTATCTGAATTAGATGAAAACCTGTTAATTCAAGAGTATAAGTTTCTGCACGATCGCGTGCAGCAAGCCTCATACACATTAATCGATGAGTCGCAAAAACAAATTGTTCATTTACAAATTGGTCGCAATCTCCTCGGAAAAATTTTGCCAGAGAGACTATCAGACCGACTGTTTGAAATTGTCGATCATCTTAATCATGGAATTGAGCTTGTCACAGATCAACTAGAACGCAATGAAATTGCTAGATTAAATTTAATCACAGGACAGAAAGCAAAAGCTGCGATCGCCTATAGTGTGGCTCAAAACTATTTAGCCAGAGGTAGAGCATGGCTGGCAGACTCCAGTTGGCAAACTAACTATGAGCTGACCTTAGAGTTATATACAGAAACAACAGAAGTCGCGTATTTGTGTGGCGAGTTTGAGCAGGTAGAATCTTGGGCAGTGGTTGTTCTGCAAGCAGCCAAAAGGGTTCTCGACATCGTGAAAGTTTACGAAGTCAAAATTCAAACTGACATCGCGCAGAACCAGCCATTAGAAGCAATCAACACTGGATTGCAACTTTTGCAACAACTGGGAATCAGTTTTCCTGAAACGCCAACTCAGTCAGACATTCAGTTTGAGCTAGACACAATCACATCACTCATTGGTGAGAAGCCAATTGAGGACTTGCTGCATTTGCCGGAAATGACCGAACCGGAAAAGTTGGCGGCGATGCGAATCTTATCAAGCATCACGATTGCTGTCTATGTTGCGGCTCCTGATTTGATGCCTCTCCTTGTGTCTAAACAAGTAAACTTATCAATTCAATCTGGTAATGCTGTTGTATCTCCCTTTGCCTATGCTTTTTACGGATTAATTCTTTGTGGAACGAGTGAGAACATTGAGATTGGGTACGAATTTGGACAACTTGCGCTAAATCTATTGTCACACCTTAATGTTCATTCTCTCAGAGCGAGAACATTACTCATTGTGAATAATTTTATTATTCATTGGAAAGAGCATATTAGAAACACAATACAGCCCTTGAGAGAAGCCTACCAAAAAGGTTTAGAAGTTGGAGATTTAGAGTTTGCTGCTTATTGTGCTCATTGTTATTGCTTTCAATTCTACGCAGTTGGAAAGGAACTTGTAGAAGTTGAGCGCGAGATGACGAAATACAATGAAGCAATTCGTCAAATCAAACAGAAAACGGCGCTAACTTGGAACCAAATATATCAGCAGGCGATTGCAAATTTGATGAGCTTTTTGGTCAGCCCAACTCGCCTAGCTGGTGAATTCTACAATGAAGAAAATGGATTGCCACAACATGAAACAGCAAATGATGGAACGGCAACCTTTGATGTCTATTTCCATAAACTTATCCTGTGCTACCTATTTTCTGAGTATGCTCAGGCAGTTAAAAACTCAACCATAGCAGAACGTTATTTAATCCGAATAACAGGCACACCTGTTGCTCCTTTTTACTATTTATATGATGCGCTGGCAAGACTCGCCATATACTCTGAAAGCAGCGCTCAAGTGCAGGAGGAACTCCTCAAAAAAGTTACGCTTAGTCAGGAGAAAATGAAGCAATGGGCACAGTATGCGCCAATGAATTGTTTGCATAAATATCATCTGGTGCAAGCAGAGAATGCACGAGTTCTAAGTCAGTGGTTTGAAGCAGAGGAATTCTATGAACAAGCAATTCAAGGAGCCAGAGAAAATGAATATATCCATGAAGAAGCGTTAGCCTATGAGTTAGCTGCTAAACATTATCTGGTGCGAGGTCGGCAAAAGATCGCCCAAACCTACATGAAAGAAGCTCACTACTGCTATGAACGGTGGGGAGCAACTGCGAAAGTGAGAGATTTAGAAGCTCGCTATCCGCAGTTCTTTCCTCATTTATCCAGCGTGGCTTCCACACCAATCCGCACTACTGCTGGAACCACTTCTAATACCTCACACATCGCTTTTGATTTAACGGCAGTGATGAAGGCAATTCAGGCGATTTCGAGTGAAATTGAACTAGATCATCTGCTCCGTTCCTTGATGAAGATATTAATCGAAAATGCTGGCGCACAAACAGGTTATCTGATTTTAGAAAACTCAGGAAAATGGGTGATTGAAGCGTCCAGTGAACTTAATGAGGGTGAGAATGGCTATGCTACACAAGTGCTGCAATCTATCCCAACTGCAAATCATCTACCTGAGTCAATTATTAATTATGTTATTCGTACTCATGAATCTGTCATCTTAAATGATGCTACTCGTGAAGGTAATTTTATTAATGAGCCATATATTCAACAGAATCAAACTCAATCAATTTTATGTTTACCTCTGCTCAATCAAGGTAAGCTAGTGGGCGTGTTGTATCTAGAAAATAAATTAGCAACTGGAGCATTTACACCAGATCGAGTCTCCGTTCGCGCAAGCGTGCCGGAGGTATTAGGAGACGCTACGCGATCGCAAGTCTTAAATCTGCTATCCACTCAGGCAGCGATCGCAATTGAGAATGCCAAACTCTACTCAAAGCTCCGCGCTAGCGAAAGTCAGATAAATCAATTTCTAGAAGCGGTTCCAGTGGGAATTGCGGTCTTGGATGCGACTGGTCGCCCTTACTATGTCAATCAGCAGGGAATTGAGCTGATGGGTAAAGGCGTTGATCCTACCGTGACACCAGATCATCTTGCAGAGGTTTATCAAGTTTACCTGGCTGGAACGGATCAAAACTGTTCCCCTGAGAAGATGCCAATCGTCCGAGCGTTGAAAGGCGAACGTATAAGAACGGATGATTTAGAGATTCACCAAGGCGAGACTATTATTCCCATTGAGGCATGGGGAACTCCAGTCTTTGACGAACAGGGCAATGTGGTTTATGCGATCGCAGCCTTTCAAGACATCACAGAGCGTAAACAAACCGAACATCTCTTAGCCAATTACAACCGTACCCTAGAGCAACAGGTAGCAGAACGAACGGCAGCTTTACAGCAAAGTGAAGCAGAATTGCGTCATCGGGAACAGGAATTACGACTGATTGCCAATGCTCTACCAGTTCTAATCGGCTATGTAGATGCCAATCGATGTTATCAATTCATCAACCGTACCTATGAGGTTTGGTTCAACCGTAGCCGCGATGAAATTCTGGGCAACCCTGTTCGCCAACTTTTCGGTGAGGCGGTTTATCAACGAATTGAGCCGTATATCAATCAGGTATTTGCAGGGCAAACGGTACTTCTAGAAACAGAAGTCCCTTTTCCACTTGGCAAGCGGTGCATCAGCGCAACTTTTATTCCTGATTTCGATGACAATGCTCAGGTGAGAGGTTTCTACAGTCTCATGACAGATATTAGCGAACGCAAACAAGCAGAAGAAGTGTTGCGTCAGTCCGAGGCTCAATTTCGGGAACAGGCAATCCTCTCCGATTTTCGCGCCGATGTAGATAGTGCCTTGGCTCAAAGTACTAGTTTGCCCTTGATACTGCATCGCTGCGCCCAAGCCGTTGTTAAGCACTTTAATGCGGCATTTGCTCGGATTTGGACGCTAAATAAAGATAATAATGTTTTGGAGTTACAAGCCAGTGCAGGGATGTATACCCGTCTTGACGGTGAATACAGTCGAATTCCTCTAGGTAGCCTCAAAGTTGGACGAATTGCTCAGGAACGCAATCCTCTGTTGACTAATAATGTGTTTGATGAATCATCCATTGATAAAGAATGGGCAAAACGAGAAGGCATGGTGGCATTTGCGGGCTATCCGATACTGCTGGATGAGCAGCTTGTTGGAGTTATAGGGATGTTTACTCGACATCCCATTCCGTCGTCTAACTTTGAGGCGTTGGAGTTTTCAGCCCGCGAGATTGCATTAGGAATTAGACGCAAACAGGCAGAAGAAGCGTTGCAAGCCTCCGAAGCAGAACTTCAGGCGCTCTTTTGTGCAATGCCCGATCCGCTTTTGGTAGTAAATGCGGAAGGGCGGATTTTGAGAGCAACCCTGATCGAGTCAGAGAAATTATCTAACCCGATTGACGAACAGGTGGGTCGAACATTTTCCGAAATTTTTGAGCGATCGCAAACCGATACATTTCTTGGCTGTATTCGGCAAGCATTAAGCACTCAGCAGCCCCTAACGGTTGAGTATAGCTCGATGGTGGGAGGGTGGAAAACCTGGTTTACAACTCGCATCTCGCCCATCTCAGAACATTCTGTCATTTGGCTGGCAAGAGATATCACCGATCGCAAACGAGCCGAAGAAGCCTCCATTCTAGAAGAGCGCAATCACATGGCACGGGAAATTCACGACACTTTAGCCCAAGCGTTTACAGGTATTATCATTCATGCTCGCTCTGCCTCCAATAAGGTAACGGCAGACCCAGAAAAAGCGCAAACTCTCCTCACTCAGATCCTCGACTTAGCCCGTTCTGGGCTTGCAGAGGCACGTCGTTCAGTAGAGGCACTACACCGCCCATACCTTTTAGAGAGCAGTAACTTACAGGATGCCTTAAGCCGTCTTGCTGCTGAATTAAACTCCTCGATCGCAACCCAAATCGTCTACGAAGTCATGGGTACACCCTATCCTCTATCCTCCGATCTGGAAAATAATCTGTTTCGGATTGGGCAGGAAGCTTTGACAAATGCAATCAAACATGGTAATACCCGTGAAATTCACATTGAACTGATCTATGAACCGACCCAATGCAGCTTGCAAATTAAAGACGATGGGCAGGGATTTAATGTAGAAAACCAGGCGATACAGAATGGCTTTGGTCTACTGGGGATGGCAGAACGGGCTGAACGCATTAGCGCTGAATTAAAGATTCAAAGTGACTTAGGGCAAGGGACAGAGATCATGGTATCTATTAATCGGGGGTTAAGTCAGCATGAATCAGCCTAGTAGCATTCGCGTTTTGGTTGTGGACGATCATCCTGTTGTCCGTCAGGGGTTGATCGGAATGTTAGAGGAGGCTCCAGATATCGTCATTGTAGGTCAGGGGCGAAATGGGCATGAGGCGATCGCAGTTTTTCAGCAACAGCAACCTGATGTGACTTTGATGGATTTACGGATGCCCGATATGGGAGGTGTTGAGGCGATTACGGTCATTTGCAATCAGTTTCCCAATGCCCGAATTATCGTGCTGACCACGTATGACACCGATGAAGAGATTTATCGAGGATTGCGAGCCGGGGCAAAGGGGTATTTACTGAAGGACTCTGAGCCAGAGGAACTATTGACAGCAATTCGGACAGTGAGCAGGGGACAACAGTATATTCCCATCAACGTGGCTGCCAAGCTAGTCCAACGGATGACTGCTCCAGAACTGAGCGATCGTGAGTTAGAAGTTCTCCAGTTAGTCGGACAGGGCATGAGCAACCAGGAAATTAGCACTGCTCTCAATATTAGTGAAAGTACAGTGAAGACTCATATCAACCGAATTTTAAGCAAGCTAGATGTAAAAGATCGCACCCAGGCAGCCATTATTGCGTTGAAACGCGGAATTGCTAGCTTGTGAAAGCAAAGATGGTACTTATGCCTGGGTTAACTATCATATTTTGGTCTGTGAGGCAATCAAACCTGAGTTTGATTCGTTCTACTCCCTCAAATTGACTCATCCTCAATCATTTTGTTGATTAAAATACAGACCCGGAATTGACGACAAGCCTAAGCAAGTATCATACATTAACCTCATATAAATAATTATAGGCTTGAAGGAAAGAAATTTCAGAGTGTACGCGATGGATCTCTTTTTCTCAAAGATTTAAAATGAGCGATGTTATTCCTGACGACACACCTGGCGACACTTGCGGTAACTGCGAAGCAGAGCGCAATCAATTAATTGTACCTCCTTCTCAGCAAGACCATCGACAAGGATCGTTGAATGCTCGCGTTGTGCTTGTTGAGTATGGGGATTATCAGTGTCCCCAATGTAGTGAACTTTATACCTCAATTCAGGCAATTCAACGCCAGCTTGAGGCGACCTTATTCGGGAGAGATTCTCTATGCTTTGTATTCCGACATTTTCCTCAACCTCAAATCCATCCTCAAGCTCAAAAGGCAGCAGCAGCGACAGAAGCAGCAGCAGCACAAGGGCAGTTTTGGCAGATGCACGAGATGCTATTGAAGCATCAGCAAAAGCTAGAAGATGGGTATTTAGCAGAATACGCTGACAATTTAGGGCTTGATGTAACTCAGTTTATTCGAGACATCGCCCAAAAAGTGTATGTCGATCGCATCAATCAAGACATTGCTAGCGGAATGGATAGTGGGGTGATTAACACTCCAGCTTTATTTATCAATGGTGTACGTTACAGAGACGCTTTAGAGCTTGAGCCACTACTTGTTGCGATCGTTGGAGCTTCTCATGGCTAGTATTTTCGTCAATAAATGGACTAACGTGCGCGAACTGCCATAAATGAGGAATCTGATTGATGAGCAGTCTTCTCAAGCAAGTTGTAGCTCAAGTTTCCAGAACGGTGCCATTACAGACGGTTTTGATTGTGCCGTTTGTGCTGCAAACTTTGGTGACGGTCGGCTTAGTGGGGTATTTTTCCTTCCAAAATAGACAGGAAGCCATCAACGATCTCGCCAGTCAACTGCGGCGCGAACTGACGAACCGGATCGAAGGCAAACTACAAACCTATACCGAGATACCCCATAATATCAATCGGCTCAATGCCAGCACCTTCGCTCAGGGAAAAATTGACCCTAGCGCAGTCAAAGGTGAGTTTCCACTCTGGCAGCAAATTCAGATTTATCCAATGGTGAGTGATATCTACTGTGGCGATCGCAAAGGTTCTCTTCTAGGGGTGCGACGTAGCCCTGCCGATGGCTCAATTGAACTGCGGTCGAGTAATGTTGCTACAAATCGTAAACTCTACGGCTACAGCCTTGATCGCAATGGTCAGCGAGACCAGTTAATCAGTCAAGGCAACAAAGCCTTCGATGCGCGGGTTCGTCCCTGGTATAAAGCAGCAGTGACGGCAGGCGAACCAATCTGGAGTGGAATCTATGCCGACTTTGCTAGCCAGTTGCCAACTATCACTGCCAGTACGCCTGTCTATAGCATTGCTGATCGATCGCTGTTAGGGGTCTGCGCCACCGATGTATTTTTGCCTAATGAGATGAGCCGTTTTTTGGCGAGCCTGCAAATCGGCAAGACAGGCATCGCCTTTATTCTAGAGCGATCGGGGCAACTGGTTGCCACCTCCACCGGAGAGGCGATTATTAGTAGTGGGGCGGCGGCAAATCGATTGTCCGCAGTTGAGAGCCATAACCCTACTGTGCGAGCTACAGCTGCCTATTTGCGCGATTATTTTAGGGATTTATGGCAGATCCAGACTGCGGAACAGCTTGATTTTAATTTCGATGGTAGGCGGCAGTTGCTTCAGGTGGTGCCATTCAAAGATACTCGTGGGCTAAACTGGCTGATTGTCACGGTGTTGCCTGAATCCGATTTCATGGCAAAGATTAATCAGAGCATTCAGACGACGATTCTGCTTTGTATTGCGGCTTTTCTGCTTGGCATTGTGATCTGCATTTTGATTGCCCGATGGATCACTAAACCGATTGCCAGCGTCAGTCAATCGGCAAAAGCGCTAGCAGACGGTGCATGGGAGCAGACGGTAGAAATTGAGCGCTCGGGCGATTTGGGCGAACTGGCTCGATCATTCAACCAGATGGCACAGCAGCTTCAAATCGCATTTGCCAAAATGCAGTCTTTAAACCAGACCCTGGCCCAAAGTGAAACCCGCCTCCAGAAAATTTTAGAGTCGGTTCCGGTAGGAATTGCGGTTCTGGACGCAACAAGTCGCCTTTATTACACGAATCAGAAAGCAATCCAACTCTTGGGCAAGGGCGTGCTACCGTCTGTCACCCCAGAGCAAATTGCCGAGGTCTATCAACTCTATGTGGCAGGAACCGATCGCCCCTACCCAACCGAACAACTGATGATTAGGCGAGCGCTAAAGGGCGAACAGGGCAGTGTGGATGATATCGAAATTCACCAGGGGAATCGCATCATTCCGATCGAAAGTTGGGGAACTCCAATTTTTGATGAGTCTGGCAACATTCTGTATGCGATCGCAGCCTTTCAAGACATCACCGAACGTAAACAAGCAGAGAAGCTTTTAGCAGAATACAATCGCACCCTAGAGCAACAAGTTGCAGAACGAACGACAGCATTGCAGGCAAACGAAGCAGAGCTACGCGGTGTCTATGAGGAGCTTCGCTTACAGGAGCAGGAATTACGACTGATTGCCGACGCTCTACCCGTTCTGATTAGCTATGTAGATGCCAATCGCTGCTTTCAATTTATCAACCGTACATATCAGGTTTGGTTCAACCGTAGCCGTGAGGAAATTTTGGGCAACCCTGTTCGCCAACTGCTCGGTGAGGCGGTTTATGAACGGATTGAGCCGTATATTAATCAGGTGTTTGCAGGGCAAACTGTCCCTCTAGAAGCAGAAATCCCTTTTCCTGATAATAAACGGTGCATCAGCGCGACCTTTATTCCTGATTTCGATGACAATGCTCAGGTAAGAGGTTTCTACAGTCTCATGACAGACATTAGCGATCGCAAACGAGCTGAACATACTTCTATCTTAGAAGAGCGTAACCGGATGGCGCGAGAAATTCATGATACACTCGCTCAATCTTTCACAGGTATTCTGCTTCAAGTTGGAGCAACACGAGTGTCGGTGGACATCTCGGAAGCAACCCAGGTATATCTGGAAATGATTGATGAACTAGCACGCACTGGGCTGGCAGAGGCACGGCGATCTGTAGCAGCACTCCGTCCGCAACTATTGGAAGAGGGCAATTTAGAGAGCGCCCTGCACCGCCTTGTGACCCAGATGCGATCGACGATCGATACGGTTCTGATTTACGAGACTCAGGGGACAGCCTATTCCTTACCAGCCGATGTGGAGAATAACTTACTCCGAATTGGGCAGGAAGCATTAACTAATGCGATTAAATACGCCTATGCCAGCGAAATTCGGGTTGAGTTAGTGTACAACCAGACACAGTGCAGCTTATGGATTAAAGATAATGGACAGGGCTTTGGAGTGGGTAGCGCTCCAGTAAGGAGTGGTTTTGGCTTATTAGGAATGAGCGAACGGGCAGAGCGCATTGGTGCCCAACTAGCGATTCAAAGCCAACCGGGACAGGGAACAGAAATTATTGTCACTATCAATCGAGAGAGAGAATTACGATGAGCCAATCCACTACGATTCGTGTTCTGATTGTTGATGACCATGCCATTGTCAGAAAGGGATTGGCAACCATCATTGATTCTGATCCAGAAATGACCGTGATTGCTCAAGCCGAAGATGGGCAACAAGCGATCAACTTGTTTCGAGAACACCAACCCGACATCACGCTAATGGATTTACGCATGCCCAAAATGGCAGGGGTGGAAGCTATTCTAGAGATTTGTGCTGAATTTAAGCAGGCCCGGATTGCGGTACTCACGACCTATGATGGTGATGAAGACATCTATCGTGGCTTGCACGCAGGTGCTCACGGCTATCTGCTTAAGGATGCTAAACCTGGCGAGCTTTTGAATGCGATTCGCGCCATTCATAGTGGTCAGAAATATATTCTACCAGAAGTGGGGGCAAAATTATTGCAGCGAATGATTAATCCAGAACTCAGTGGGCGAGAGTTGGAAGTGCTCCGTTTAATGGCACAAGGAATGAGTAATCAAGAAATTGGGGCTGCTTTGAGTATTGGTGAAAGCACCGTTAAATCGCATGTAAATCGGATTTTAAGCAAACTGGGAGTGAGCGATCGCACTCAAGCCGTGATTGTTGCCGTTAAACGCGGGCTTGTCAGTTTATAGGTTGTACTTTAGTTGGAATTTGAATACCAACTTTAGTTGGAGCCAACTCTCCATAGTGAGATGGACTGCTTCACCCATCGCTCGCTCATACAAAAGTGTCAACTCTAAGTGGATGACAAGTGGAGAGTCAACTACTTATATTGAACTCATGCAAACACTAACAGCAACTGAGTTGTAAAGTTTAAGTTTGCTTTACCCGAACCGAAAAATGGTTTACGATCCCGATCGTAGTTCTTTATTCGTCCCACCTTCAACGCAAGATCATATTCAAGGTGTGTTAAGTGCTGTTGTGGTACTTGTAATGTATGGGGACTATGAATGTTTTCAGAGTGCAAACGTTTATCGGTTGATTAAGGTTGCCGGGCAACAATTGAGTGCTTCTTTTGGAGAAAATGATTTGGGTTTTATCTTCCGTCATTTTCCCCAAGAACAGATTCATCCTCATGCTCAACGAGCGGCGGAAGCGGCGGAAGCCGCAGCAGCTCAAGGACAGTTTTGGCAAATGCACGAGATGTTGTTTGTCCATCAACAAGAGTTGGAAAACGGTTATCTGGTTGAGTATGCCAATCGTTTAGGACTTGATATTTGTCAATTTTTGCAGGATTTATCTAGAAGAGTGTATGTCGTTCGCATCAATGCAGATATCGAAGGTGGACTGCAAAGTGGAGTGGAGGCTGCACCCGCTTTGTTTATCAATGGAATTCGCTATCTTGATCGCTGGACTCTCGATCAAATAATAGCAGCCATCGTCGCTGCAAGCGATCAAGGTTTTTGATGCTCATCTCAACGAGTATTTCAGTGGGGAGTAGTTCATAACTTTTATACGGACGACAAGAACCAGAGATTTGAGCAATTTAGCAAGAATACAGAGGCGATCGCAATGATGCTCTTTACATGGAAAAAAGTTCAAAAATTGTTGCTATGGTTATTTGCATTAAGTGTTGTCGTTGGAATATCAATGCATCCAACATCAGCCACCTCCAAGGAATTACCTCAAGCGTTTAACTCTAAACCTGCGATCGTTCTCGTTCATGGGGCTTATGCTGATGGTACATCATGGCAACACGTCATTCCATTGTTAGAGCAGGATGGCTACAGAGTGACTGCTGTGCAGATTCCGCTCACCTCGCTTGCTGATGATGTGGCAACGACGAAGCGGGTGATTGATGCTCAAAAGGGTTCTGTTGTTGTAGTCGGACATTCCTATGGTGGAAATGTAATCACGGGTGCGGCGGCTGGCAATCCACAGGTGAAAGCTCTGGTTTATGTTAATGCTTTCGCCCCAGATGTCGGTGAAAAGACGAGTGATTTAAATAAAAGGTACGCAGCACCTCCGATTAGTACGGCGATCGTGTCTGATGCTGCAAACTTTCTTTATGTTGATCGCGAGAAGTTCCATAAATTTTTTGCCCAGGACGTATCAGAGGGTGAGGCGCGAGTGATGGCAGCAACCCAAAAGCCAATCGCTAGCGCAGCCTTTGAGCAATCACTGAATGAAATCGCTTGGAAAACGATTCCTTCCTGGTTTATTGTGACTCAAAGCGATCGCGCCATCAACCCTGAACTTCAACGATTTATGGCAAAACGGATTGGTGCTAAGACAACCGAAGTTAACTCCAGTCATGTTCCTTTTATCTCTCATCCAAAAGAGGTTGCCAAAGTGATTGAAGCAGCAAGCACGGCTCTGTGAAGTAATGCCAATTTTAAGAGAAGCAGTTTCTCGGTACATACAAATAGAACAGACCTAATTATTGACTCTAGGAGATCCGCTCGTGCCGATTCAAAATACAGATATCACTGAAGTCGATCGCAGCCAACCCTTATTGCATCAACATGGATATGAAATTCAGCAGTATGGTACTCTGCGTGATTTGCCAATTGTTCTCAACCCCAATGCCCGCAGCGAAAGCTGTGTTTTAGTCAATCAAATTTTGGCAGATACGATTATTCTCTATCACCTTTATAAGAAGCATCACTGGTTGATGCGCGGACATACGTTTTATCAACTGCATCTGTTGCTCGACAAACACGCCAGTGAACAAATTGAGTTAATTGATGCACTGGGTGAACGGGTACAAACACTGGGAGGTGTGGCGTAGACGCTTTGCGGCTTGTCGTCAGACATCGCTGATCCGCGTCATGTGGCAGAAGTCACTAAGATTAAGCGTCCGCCAAACGGCGTTGAGGAAGTACCCGTAATGTTATCGCGGTTACTGGAAGCCCATGAATTGATCGTTGGGGAATTGAGAGTGGCGATCGATAAAACAGCAGCAAATCAAGATAGTGGCACTAACGATTTGTTAGTGAGCCAAGTCCTGCGAACTAATGAGACGCAAGTTTGGTTTCTGGCAGAACATTTGGTGGATACACCATTGGTACGCAGTTAAATTCAGCGTTCGGGTGTTGTAAATGAATAACTAACAGTACTTCAGCGATCGCTCTTTAAATCAGTTCATTCTTGACTCCATTTATCCATTGTAGATAACAAGTCCTTGCCCCAACTGGTTCCAACAATGAATGAAGGGTTAAATCTACTGTTCTTAAAGCTATGATGCAACAGAACCGATAACACTTCAATGGTTCACACAAATCCAGAATCCCCATCAGATTAACATAATGAAAAAACTAGAAGGAAAAATCGCCCTTGTCACGGGTGGCAATAGTGGTATCGGTCTTGCCACAGCTAAACAGTTTGTTGCTGAAGGAGCCTATGTCTACATCACGGGTCGTCGCCAAGCCGAACTGGATGCTGCTGTAGAAGCCATTGGTAAAAATGTTACGGCTGTACAGAGTGATGTTTCTAATCTGGCAGACCTCGATCGTCTGTTTGCCACCATTAAGCAAGAGCAAGGACACCTCGATATCATCTTCGCTAATGCTGGCGGTGGACAAATTGCCCCACTTGGAGCAATTACTGAGGAACACTTTGACAAAACATTCAACATAAACGTCAAAGGTTTGCTGTTCACCGTACAAAAGGCACTGCCACTGTTGCCAGAGGGCGCTTCTATTATCCTGAATGCTTCAACTACTTCTATAAAAGGTACGCCAGCTTTCAGTGTTTACAGCGCCACCAAAGCCGCCGTGAGATCATTTGCTCGGAATTGGATACTCGACCTCAGAGAACGCAAGATCCGAGTGAATGCCATTAGCCCTGGTGTGGTTCCGACTCCTGGTTACGATCATTTAGGACTGAATGACCAGCAGTTGCAAGAATTTGTGGATAGCCAAGTCAGCGCCATCCCACTGGGACGAGTCGGCAAACCCGATGAGATTGCCAAAGCCGTTGTCTTTCTCGCTTCAGCCGATAGCAGCTTTGTGAACGGCATTGAGTTGTTTGTCGATGGCGGTATGGCACAGATTTGAAGTCCAAAAGGAGTTAAAGATGAAGCTGATCTCTGTTAATGTCGGACTGCCGCGTGAAACGAACTGGAAAGGGAAAACGGTTAGCACTGGAATTTTCAAAGAGCCAGTCAATAATAGAGTAATGTTGCGTGAACTCAACTTGGACGGCGATGGACAGGCTGATCTAACCGTTCATGGTGGTTTAGAAAAAGCAGTTTATGTCTATCCCTTTGAGCATTACGACTACTGGCGAGATGAATTGCCTGACACTGAGTTAACGCCAGGAATATTTGGTGAAAATTTCACTGTTACAGGATTTAAAGAAGAGGAAATTAACATTGGCGATCGCTTCCAAATCGGCAGTGCTGAACTAATGGTGACTCAACCGCGCTTACCTTGCTACAAACTAGGGATTCGCTTTGGACGAGCGGATATGGTGAAACGATTTCTCGCCAGTCGTCGCACCGGATTTTACTTTCGGGTTTTGCAAGAGGGCGAAGTGGTCGCTGGAGACACTTTAGAGTTGATGAGTCGAGATACCAACAATATCACCGTTGCTGATATCACTCAGCTTTATGTTCGTGAGCAAAACAAAAACAATCCAGAGTTACTGCATCGTGCAGCTCAACTCCAAGCGTTACCCGAAAGCTGGCGGGACTACTTTCAGGAGCAGATTCGTCGTCAGGATGTGAGATAGATCAACATGTCGTAAAACGCCATCATGTCACTCGATCTCAAAACAATACCTTCGCCAAAAAAAGAGTATGAACAGAGAGGACTGATGTAGTAAAGATCGGCTGGAATCGTCAAAAAATGACCAAATAAAAAATACCTACCTTTATAAGGGCTTTTAGTGAAAAATTAAGGAGGATTGGTCATGGCAGCAATCGATACAGCACCGTTAGAAAACAGCTTGGGATTTCTAGCTTTAGGAGCTTATATTCTCACCTTAATGCCCACGAATCTCAGAATCATTTTTCCTCAAACTAAACAAACGAACCTTCCCAAATGGCTGTTAAAATATCGACGACTTATCGGTATTCTGGCTTTCTGCTTGGCTTTGCTTCACGGTTTCCTCTTAGTGAAAAAGAGAGACCTTGATTTTTTAGATCCCAATACTTATTGGATTTATATCCAGGGTATATCTACCTTCATAATTTTTACCCTATTGGCAATTACTTCTAATGACTGGAGTGTCAAAAGACTGAAAAAAAATTGGAAGCGATTACATACCCTGACTTACTTAGCCATGTTCCTGCTCACTTGGCACGTTTGGGACAAAATGTCAGAGCATTGGAGCTATTTAACCCCGATTGCGCTAGTAGGGATTGTTACGACAACTCTTTTATTTCTGATGCGACGCTGGATTGAATATCGAAATAAACAACAAAAAGCGAGAGAAAAAGCCTTATCATCTCAAATTCCAGAAAAAATTACTGCCTAGTACCGCTAGTTTCCGACACCGTTACGCAGTGGGTCCAAGTCAGATTATTCTCCCACTCGCACAAGGAATGTCCTGTTATGAGATCGAAACAAATTACCTGGAAATCTTCAGCAGCATTGGCAATCAGCACCCTAACGATCTTGGTTGGTAGTAGCAGTTGTGCTAGCCTATTGTCTTCCTTCCGAAACGCTAGTGTTGCTACTATCTCTGTTGCAACCACTCAACCCTTACGTACTGTCCAAGGAAATTCAACTTGGGTTTACGCGATCGCAATCAGCCCTGATGGACGCTTCCTTGCCAGTGGCAGTTACGATAAAAAAATTAAAATTTGGGATTTGCCTAGTAACACCTTACTCTACACTTTAGAAGGACACGGCGATGCAGTGGTAAGCCTTGCCATCAGTCTAGATAGCAAGCTGCTCGCTAGTGGCAGTTGGGATAACCGTATTAAACTCTGGAATTTAGAGACGGGGCAACTGCTTCGTACCCTAGATGGCCATACAGATGATGTAGAAGCCGTTGCCATCAGCCCCAACGGAAAGTGGTTAGCCAGTGGTAGTGCTGACACAACCATCCGCATCTGGAACGTGCAGACTGGCGTACAAGTTCATCAGTTATCGGATGGAAAGTGGGTAAGAACTGTTGCTTTTAGTCCAGATGGGCAGACCTTAGCTAGTGGCAATGAGGGTGGTACACTCAAAATTTGGCGGCTCATGGATGGTGCTGTTCTAAAAACCTTGAATGCTCATTCACAAGCTGTGCGCTCAGTGACTTTTAGCCCTGATGGACGGACTTTAGCGAGTGGCAGTGCTGATAGGACAGTCAAACTCTGGCAAATGCCCACTGGTAAATTGTTGCACTCCCTAATTGGACATTCAGGAGTTGTGTGGTCAGTGGCTTTCAGTCCCGATGGCAAGATATTAGCTACTGGTAGCAATGATAGCACTATCAAGTTATGGGGGTTGCCTGAA
This sequence comes from Nostoc sp., assembly GCF_036917465.1. GTDB lineage: Bacteria > Cyanobacteriota > Cyanobacteriia > Cyanobacteriales > Nostocaceae > Nostoc. The sequence continues at coordinate 13,479 of NZ_JBALDL010000027.1, read as the reverse complement.
GGCAAACTCTTGGATAATTTGATCGGGCATGAGCGAGGCGTGCGGTCAGTAGTTTTCAGACAGCATGGAAACATGATAGCTAGCAGCAGTGCCGACAAAACCATCAAACTCTGGTCTCTTCCTAAAGAGTGACAAGAAGCTTTCAGAAAGAAGATCGACTATTTCTGATTCTGTTGAACGGTTTAAATTCAAAAGAGTAAACGCATGACCACTTATCGCACAGTATCGATCGATAGTTTAGATATCTTTTATCGTGAAGCTGGTTTTCGCGATCATCGCTTTCTAACCACTCACGTTGCGGAGAACACCATGCTAGAGGGTGTTATGCACTTTGCGAATTCAACTGTGCAAATCGCTTGAGCATAAGAACAGCAAAGGCAACCAAATGCAAACCCACCAATGTTTCTGCCAGTCGCTGATAATCTCGTGCTAAACGGCGAAACCGAGCTGTACATGCAAAACTGCGCTCTACTACCCAACGATGTGGTAGCAACACGAACCCTTTTCTAGCTTCTGACAGTTGTCCATAACACGTTCTAGCGAATCCAAACCCACGAACAAAAACCTAGTAACAGCTTAATTGTCTACTATTCCGATTTTTTCATCCATCGCAACGATATCTGAGGAGATCGACATGACAACAACGAGCAATTCCGATTTTGCTGCCCGCGAGGCACTACGCCTGCTCGGTCCCGATCCTGAAAACTGGGTGCCCGATCGCCCTGGCATCGATCGCAATGTCACTATAATAGGTGGCATCGGTAGCGGTAGCACCTTTGTATTTGCGCTACGACGTGCTGGGATCGGTCGCGTGACGGAGATCGATGCAGCCGATGACGAGGCTCATGCAGGCGTGTGGTTGACGCGAGCGCGGATGAGAACGCTCCGCACACCGAAACATCTGCCTGGTCCAGAACTAGGCATCCCAGAATTATCCTTTCAAGCCTGGTACGAAGCGCGGCACGGTGCGGCAGCTTACGCGGAGATCGATCCCATTGGGCGAGTGACTTGGGCTGAGTACCTCAGTTGGTATCGGCATTTCCTGGGTATCCAGGTTCGTTACCGGACGAAGTTGGTGCGGATTGAACCAGTCGCAGGTTTCTTCCGCCTACACCTTGAGGTAAACGGTGTCCCGCAGGTAGAGACTACGCGCAAAATTATCTTCGCCAATGGCGTGGCTGGTACGGGTGGTCCGTACATACCTCCAATACTGGCTGACTTACCCCGCACATTGTACGCACATACCGCCGATGCCATCGATTTTGAAGCACTGCGCGGTAAGACTGTGGCGGTGCTGGGTGCGGCGGCTTCAGCTTTCGATGCAGCAGGAGTGGCGCTGGAATCAGGAGCTAAGGCAGTACATCTATTTGTACGGCGATCGGCGATCGCATCTCTGTCAGTCCTTCGGGTACGGGATTACCCTGGTGCTTACGACAACTATCCCCAACTACCCGATGCAGCCCGCTGGTTCCAGGCTAGGGTGTTGACTCTGAACCCTTTACTCCATAAGACTTCATGCAAAAAACATGTCGCATGTTTTTGCGGGGAAGCGCCTGGAAAAGCCGCTTCCCCGCAAACAAAAGTAGCATAAATAATTTTCAGGGAAATTGCCTCAAAACACCCAAAGTCAACACCCTAGTTCCAGGCTTGGCGCTTTCATCAAGCAGGCACCGCGCCACCCCCGAACTCGATTGAGCGAGCGATCGCTTTCCCGAATTTTCACATCCATCTATCTGCACCTTGGAAATCGGCACGGAAACTGGGCGATTGCGCGGAGCGCAGTGCCGGAGGCAATCGCATTGCTATCCAGGTGAACGATGATGTTTTCGAGTTTGATTTTGCGATCGCTGGCACTGGTTACTTCGTTGACCCAACAAAGCGTCCCGAGCTAGCCGACTTTGCCCAGCATATTGCCCTCTGGCGCGATCGCTACGAGCCACCAGAAGGACTGCGCGAGGACGGTTTGGGGGCACATCCTTACCTCGGTAGCGCCCACGAATACCAAGAAAAAGTACCTGGCACTGCCCCTTATCTGAAAGACATTCACGTATTTAATCCTGCTGGTTTGGTCAGCTTCGGATTGCCAGTTGGTGACATCCATAGCATCCGCCGCGACGTACCTGCAATAGTATCGCGCATCAGTCACGACTTGTTCTTTAAGGACTGGGCGCATCATGAGGCACGTATCACAGGCGATATTGCCCCCGATTTTGAGAACTCGCTCTATGCTGCTGCGGTGTGGAAACAACCGATCGAGGTAGCGACCCGCTAGGTGGACAACTTTTTCACCAGTAACAAAGAATTCCGGCTGGAAAACGATGTCGGTAGAAAGTGATTGCCATTCTACAATCACTGCTGAATCAAGTATCACTGTTAAATCAATTCACTTAACAGTGTCATTTCAACAGATTGTTTATTACTTATCAAAGGAGAATGTCATGGTTGCTCAAACAAATTCGCCAGCAGCAAAAATTTTGGAAGTTGCAGACGATCCACGTCTTTCCAGTGGGGTGAAGGAATTTTTGAAAGTGCTGAATTCAGGAGGTGTGCCGCTAGAGACACTCACTGCACTCGAAGCACGTCAAGTACTCGTGGATGCACAGGCTTCTGTTCCAGTAGACCTTTCAGGCATTGAAGAGTCTGAGAAGAAAATTATCGCTGACGGTTTTTCGATTACGCTCAATATCGTGCGACCAGAAGGTGTCAAAGGCACATTGCCTGTTTTCATCTTTATTCATGGTGGTGGTTGGGTGTTGGGTGATTATCCAACACACAAGCGCATGGTTCGCGATCTGGTTGTGCTTTCAGGGTTTGCAGGGGTCTTTGTCAACTACACGCGCACGCCAGATGCTCAGTACCCACAGGCGATCAATGAGATTTATGCTGCGACCAAATGGGTTGCCGAACATGGTGAGGAGATTGGGGTGGATGGCAAGAATCTGGCTGTGGTCGGCAACAGTGTCGGCGGAAATATGACAGCAGTCACTGCTTTGAAGGCAAAAGAAAACGGAGGGCCACACATCAAGCTACAAATCATGATGTGGCCAATCGTCGATGCCGATTTTGAAACGAATTCTTATCATCAATTCGGTGACAAACGGTACCTAACCGTACCCACGATGAAGTGGATGTATGACCTGTACATCCCTGACCCAGAAAAGCGCAAAGACATCTACGCATCTCCCTTACAAGCGACGGTTGAGCAACTCAAAGGCTTGCCTCCAGCATTAATTGCGGTTGCAGAGAGCGATATTTTGCATGACGAAGGCACAGCCTACGGACGCAAGCTCGATGAAGCTGGGGTAGAGGTGACAACGGTGCAGTACAACGGCATGATTCATGACTTTGGACTGCTCAATGGTTTAGCCGAGTTGCCAGAAGTCCGCTCTCTGTTTGTTCAAGCTGCTGCTGAATTGAAGAAACATCTGCAATAGGATGCGATCGATGTTTTTGGGGAAAGGAAAAGATGCTCTTCCATCGCTTTGCTGCTTACCGAGTTAGCGTAGGGGAAAAGGGAAAAGCGGAATGGCACTAAGTAAGTTAAGATACAGCCCTTGCCCTGACTGGTTTTCAGCCTGGAGGCTGGGAACCCATTCTGGGAGGCTCTGCCTCCTCTTTCTTGACGAGAGGCAGAGCCTCTCTGAATACATTCCCAGTCTTAAGACTGGGAACGAGACTAAACAAGCCTTTGGGCTTTTCTTGGTGCCATTCGACTCTGCGCCGTTTCACCTTTAAATGGATCGTAATACAAACTACTCTCAGGTAATTACCTGCTATGAACAGCCACACACCGAGCGCTAGGGACATTATTGGATCATCACCGTTGATTGCGATTGAAAACGAAGCACCACCCAAGCTGATTGTCGCTCCACCGCTTCCCGAACCGTTAGCACAAGGACGCGTCTTTATCCAGTACCGGACGGAGAATTTGCGTGTGTTGCCAGTGTTTGGCAAAGGTGCTCTCGAAGTATCGCCGCGCATTGGGCATATCCACATCACTGTCGATGATGCGCCGTGGCACTTTGTTAATGCCAGTGGCGAAACTATTATCCTGGTCGGACTGGAACCTGGTCTGCACAAGGTGCTGATCGAACTAGCTGACCCCACGCACAAAGTAATCACCAGTGAAACTGTGAAATTCACGCTGCCCGATCCTAAGAAATCATCATGAAAAAACTAGACGGAAAAATCGCAATTGTGACGGGGGCATCTGGGGAAACGCTGCACATCGCGGGTGGTAGTCATTGATCTGTATTAATCTCCAAGAGTTGCCTCTCGGAACGAGAATTGCTATTCTACCACTTACATACTATGAATAACCCTGAAAATCCTCGACTACCCCTGCCGCCTTTTGATAATGAATCCGCTATCCAAAAAGTCCGAATTGCAGAGGATGCTTGGAACACACGTAACCCGGAACTAGTATCACTCGCTTACACGTCGGATAGCATTTGGCGCAACCGCTCAGAATTTCTATCTGGTCGTGAGGCGATCGCACAATTCTTGACACGTAAGTGGCTTAAAGAATTAGACTATCGTCTGATAAAAGAGCTTTGGGCTTTTCAAGACAACCGCATTGCTGTCCGATTTGCTTACGAATGGCATGATGATTCTGGCAACTGGTTTCGCTCTTACGGCAATGAGAATTGGGAGTTTGATGAACATGGATTCATGCGATGGCGTATTGCCAGCATCAACGACTTGCCAATTCACCAAAGCGAACGCAAATTCCACTGGATACTAGGTCGTCGTCCTGACGATCACCCCGGATTGTCAGACCTCAATCTTTGAAAAGCCCAACGACCATATCACCCAGTTTTTATCCTACAAGAAGTCCACTGCTATGAATGCAAACAACGGCATCATTAGCCAGCTTAGTCAATATTCAGTGCCTGTAACCATTGATCGATTAGAAGCCGTCCTTCAAGTAAAAGGCATCACCATTTTTGCTCGTATCGATCAACAGGCTGAAGCCGAAAAAGTCGGACTAAGCCTGTGTCCTACACAGTTGTTGCTGTTTGGCAACCCGAAAGCCGGAACTTCCCTCATGGTGGCAGAACCAACGATCGCTCTGGATTTACCCCTGAAAGTACTGGCTTATGAAGCGACTGACGGCAAGGTGTGGGTGAGTTACAACGATCCTAATTACTTAAAACAGCGATTTTCTCTCTGTGATGAGTTGGTGAAAAATATCGCTATCATTGCACCTTTAATCCATCAAGCACTTAGTTCCGCCGATCGCAAATAAGTTGCAGAATTAGCACGCGATCGCACCTTGGCGTTTTTGAAACAGCATTTAGGTAGTGGTGTCAAAGTTTGAAATGGGGCGACTACTGCCAGATAATTCGCCCACCGCGATCGCCCTGGCAATCAAGTATTCTGATTTTGAATCACTGGGAAAACGCTGTATATCGCGGGTGGTTTTTAAGACAGGACTTACGCAAAATCATGAAAAAACGAACCACAGAGGGCGCAGAGAACACAGAGAAATAAGAGTTTCAGAGAGTTCTTGCGTAAGTCCTATAAGAAAGAGAACGGTGAAAATCAACAAGCAAGAAGAAAAACCATGAACATCAACAAGAATGACACCGCAGTAGTCGTCATTGATCCGCAAAACGATGTCTTGAGCGAAAAAGGGGTTTCCTGGGATTTGGTGGGTGAGAGTGTTAAAGATAATAAGACCATCGAAAACATTGAGCGAATCTTCAAAGCCGCGAAGCAGAATGAATTCGAGGTTTTTATCTCCCCGTACTATTACTACCCCACTGACCATAATTGGAAATTTGCCGGCAACCTAGAGCAAATGATGCTTGAGGTTAAGGAGTTCGATCGCCGTGGTGCATTGACCCTCGATGGATTCCTGGGATCGGGTGCTGACTGGCTCGATCGCTATAAGCCCTTCATTGAGGATGGCAAGACGATTGTGGTCAGTCCCCACAAAGTCTATGGGCCGCAAACCAACGACCTCGTTTTGCAACTGCGTAAACGCAATATCAGCAAAATCATTCTACTTGGAATGTTGGCAAATCTTTGTGTTGAAGCTCACCTACGCGAATTGCTCGAACAGGGATTTGAGGTTCTTGTCGTTAAGGATGCAACAGCAGCCCCTCGGCATCCGCAACTGGGTGACGGCTATAAGGCAGCACTGATCAACTTTGGGTATATCGCCAATGCAGTGCTTTCTACAGATGAAGTTGTAGCAGCAATGAATTAATATCAAACTCATGAATTTTACAACACTTATGAAAACATCCGCGTTACTTTTTGCTCTGCCAATCAGTATCTTAGCTAATTTTTCCTTACCTGCTTCTGCTGATTCTACTGCTGGCATCGTCCTGAGTACGAAATGCCGGGGTGGGTACAACGTAAATATTTGGCAGAAATATACTTCAGGCGAACTGCTTTATCGCGCCACTAGTCCCAACGGTAATTTAAATTTGGGCAAAGGAACTAGCCAAGCGACTGAAGGTGTTCGAGTGTATAAGTTTCGGAGTGGAATTTATCAATACTGGGTGTGGGATGGCACGTTAGATAATCCGCAGTCTGGAACTTTAGAGGTGTATAAAAACAACCGTATCTTGATGAAGCAAGCTTGTAAAAAAAGTTGAATCTTCTAGGGGGTGTTAGCACTTTTTGGAAACCCAGCTAGTGGTCTATGTCATTAGTTTTGATAGGTGAATGAGCTTTTTAATTTCTCTTTTTTCTATCTTCCTTTGTGTTCTTCTCTGACGAGACGCTGCGCGAATGCGTCCTTTGCGGTTCGTTTTTTACCCATCAGAATTAATGACATGGACTACTAGTAGTCTGTCAAATTCATTTTGACGGTTAAAGAGACGCGATAAATCGCCGTCTCTACAGGGAATTTATCCATTAATTATTTATTGACACAGTACTACGTTATCGCTAAAAGCCTCTTAGTCAGCCAGTTTTTCTGAAATTCATAACACATTCTAGAAATCTTATTCACCTTATCAAACTCAAAGGATATGGAAGTGGACACTCAACACTATGACGACATTATTATCGGCTGCGGCAAAGCGGGTAAAACACTTGCATCGGCATTAGTCGCTGACGGACGTAAAACCGCTCTGGTTGAACGCAGTTTAAATATGATTGGTGGTGGGTGCATTAATATTGCCTGCATTCCTACTAAAACTATGGTAGCGAGTGCCAATGTGGCAAACACAGTGCGAAACAGTGCTGCTTATGGGGTTCAAAGCAACACACCCACCGTTAATTTAGCAGAGGTGATCCAACGAAAACGAGCGGTTGTGCAAGGGATGCGTGAAATAAACTTGCACAATTTAGAAACAGCTCTCCATAACAACTTGATCGTTGGCACAGCAAGGTTTGTTGCTCCTAAAACGATCGCAGTAACGACGGCTGAGGGAAACAATCGCTTACTTACCGCCGAACGCTTATTTATTAATACAGGCACACGACCGTTAATTCCATCCATTCCCGGACTCGCTGAAGTTGAGTTTTTAACGAGTGAGTCGATTATGGAGCTAGAACACCTACCCGAACACCTGATCGTTCTCGGTAGTGGCTATATTGGTTTAGAGTTTGCCCAGATGTTTCGGCGCTTTGGCTCTGGCGTTACTGTTATTGGGCAAAGTGAGCAAATCCTGTCACAGCAAGATCCAGATATAGCGAGCGCAGTTCAAACATTACTGGAACAAGATGGTATTGAATTCTTGTTGAAGGCGAAGGTGTTGAGGGTTGTTCGCAAAGCGTCTCCTTTGGAGAATCGCACTGGTAATGAAACCATCCTGCAAATCCAAGTTGGCGATCGTGAAATCACCCTCCAGGGGTCGCATTTGCTTGTCGCCGTTGGTCGTGCGCCCAATATCGAGAGCTTAAATTTAGCTGCCGCTGGTGTGGCAACCGATACACGCGGATTTATTCAAGTTAGCGATCGCCTGGAGACGAATATACCGGGGATTTGGGCGTTAGGCGACATCAATGGGGGGCCGCAATACACTCATATATCGCTCGATGATTATCGCATTATCAAAGCTAATTTAATTGATGGGGGCAACCGTAGTACAAGCGATCGCTTAGTGCCATCCTGTCTGTTCATCGATCCAGAACTGGCTCATGTGGGTTTGACTGAAACTGAAGCACAGCAACAAGGATATGCTATCCGCGTGGCGAAGGTGGATGCATTAGCCGTTCCTAGAGCGAGAACACTCGGTCAAACCGATGGACTGCTGAAGGCGATCGTGGATGCAGATACAGGTCATATTCTAGGGTGTTCTCTGTTGTGTCATGAAGCAGGTGAAGTGATTTCAACGGTGCAGATGGTGATGCAAGCTCAGATGCCCTACACCGTTCTGCGCGATGGTATTTTGACTCATCCCACGATGACCGAAGGATTAAATATATTGTTTTCCAAGTTGTAAAGAGACAGCCATTGCAGACCCAAGGACTTACCAAACAAACGACATTTTACTCTTGAAAAAAGTAGATATAGCATGATTAGTAAAACATCTAAAATCGGTATTATTGGTGCAGGTAATGTAGGTGCAGACGTTGCAAATGCTTTAGTCATACTCGGTAAATGTGTAAGGGTCGTCCTTTTTGATCGAACCTTATCAAAAGCTGAGGGGCAAGCATGGGATATTGAAGACAGCATTCCCCTACTTAAAGAGATGGAGATTATACCATCAAATCAATATGAAGATTTAGCTGATTCAGATATTATTATTGTGACTGTTGGGGTGCAACAAAAACAAGGACAGACGCGATTAGATACATTGAGCGACAATGCAGAGATTATACGTTCGACAATCAAAGAATTGGATCGAGTTGCACCGAATTCAATCGTACTTATCGTTAGCAATCCAGTGGATGTACTCACGCGGATTGCAATCGCTACTTCCACCAGAGCAGAAAACCTAATTTTCGGTTCGGGAACCGTTCTTGATACTGCTAGACTGAGATATCAACTTGGAAAGCGACTGAATGTTGCAAAACAAGACGTTCATGCTTATGTCATTGGAGAGCATGGAGACAGTGAATTTGTCGTTTGGTCTAGTGCATTTATTGGGGGAATTCTGTTAACTGAATTTCCTATACCACAAGGAGCAACGCTAGAACAAATTCAGCAAGAGTACGCACAGTTAACTCGTAAACGAGGCTATAACATTTTTGAACGCAAAGGAAATACAAGCTATGGTATATCAATAGTAGTTTGTCAGTTAGTTGATACCATCCTGCGGGATGAAAAGCAGATATTTTCAGTGTCAGTGAGAGCAGATTCTCACTATGGAGTTGGCAGTGAAGTTGTTCTTGGACTTCCATGTATCATCGGCTCAACAGGTATTGAGCGCCAACTGCTGTTATCAAGAAATGCCCATGAACAACGCTTATTAGAAGAATCAGCCAACAAACTCAATGAAGCTTATAATTTTTTGCATAATTAAAATCAAATTTAATGTGCATTTGTTTCAACCAATGGTCACGAAGTATTCAGAATTTTATAACCCGCAACTTGGGTTATCTAGTTGCGATCGGATTTCTACAGGAATATCAATTCGAGTTGAGTAAACGAACGATTTAGTGTCATTTTGCTTAGTTGTTGGAGCCATAAGTTCTACTCCCAATATGTTCTGGAAAAATGAATGATCGTTAGCTTAGTAATTTGCCCCGCAGCAAGAGCCGCACTGTCCCTAGAGCAATACTGCCGATCGCAATATTTGCGCCAATGAATAGCAGTAGTGCCAATTCTTGCATCACTCCAGTCATGCCGCGTTCAACAAGGCGCAAGGATGCCAGCGACAGGGCAGCAATGCCAAGAGTGAATGCCCAGTAGGAAGCTGTACTCCACGCTGCCAGTGAGTGCTTGTGTTGGATCTGACTCAGCTAGTAACACATCGTGATCATTGGCTTTTAGAATTAGGGGAATTTCACCTGCAAATTCTCGTGCTCCCGCTTCCAAAAATCCTAACGGTGCGGCATAGGCATTGCATCCTGCTGCGATCGCTAACTCAAAATGATAGCGAGGATCATAGGCTGGTGGATTGGGCGCAAAACTGCTAGCTGGCCCATGCTCAAAGCCTTGATCCACAGGCAGCATGACGACTTTACCAGTTCCAGCTAGTTTGCCATGATTCAGCAACCGGGCTAAATTAGTCAACGTTCCGGGATTGTCGCTGCCATACCAACTGAGAATTTCTTTTACTCGATGAGTCATTGTGTTTCTCCTAAAATTATTGTTCGGTAAAACTTTTTTCCTTTCCTTTCTTCTCACGACATATCTTGCCAACAGCGTCGGCAAAACCGATGCACCTGATGGTGACGAATGTGACGTAGGAGTAAACTAGTAGTCTGCCAAGGCAACGTTGCTGGGTAGGCCCTGTTTTTGATAAGCTACTGAAAAATCAGGGAGTAGCATGGTAAAAAAGTACATTGTGGACTTAAATGAAGATGAAGTTTCTCAGGTGCAAATGCTAATTAAAAAAGGTAAACAAGGCAAGAGCCATCACTCGCGCAAACATTCTTCGTAAGGATTCTGAGGGAGAAATAGATCAAGCGATCGCAGACAGTGTTCGAGTCCATATTTCAACAGTGGAACGAACGCGAGAGAAATTTGTCATCGGTGGGTTAGATTTTGCACTTCTTGATGAACCTCATCCACCAAAGCCTCGTAAACTTGAAGGAAAGGAAGAAGCATTTCTCATTGCAACAGCTTGTTCTGCTCCACCAATTGGACGGGTACGATGGACAATGCAACTTTTGGCAGACCACTTAGTAAAAGTTGGTATTGTTGATTCGATTTCTGACGAAACAGTTCGTCAGACTCTTAAAAAAACGATGTCAAGCCGTGGTTGAAAGAACAATGGTGTATTCCTGAAGTAAATGCAGAGTATGTGTTGCGGATGGAAGATATATTGGATTTGTACAACGAACCGTATGATCCTAAACGTCCAGTAGTCTGTTTTGATGAATGTTCATATCAATTGGTAGAAGAAGTAAGACTTCCATTACCACCTGAACCGGAGCAACCAGAACGTTATGATTTTGAGTATAAACGCAATGGTACAGCTAATTTATTTGCTTATTTTCAACAGTGGAGCGGGCTGGCGACATATCGAAGTTACGCAGCGGCGTACAAAGGTAGACTTTGCAAAACAAATGAAAGATTTAGTAGATATTTATCACCGCGATGCTGATCTTATTCGTTTGGTAGTAGATAACCTTAATATTCATACTCCAACAGCCTTGTATGAAGTTTTTGAACCTCAAGAAGCGCGCCGACTTGTCCAAAAATTAGAATTTCACTATACACCAAAACACGCCAGTTGGTTGAATCAAGTGGAGATTGAGTTATCTGTTTTATCTCGTCAATGTTTAGAGCGACGAATCGCGGATATACAAACATTATCCTCTGAAGTTGCTACTTGGGAGAAACAACGCAATCTTCAACGTACAAGTGTCTATTGGCGCTTTCAAACTACAGATGCACGGAGGAAAATGGAGCGCTTATACCCGACTGTCTTACCCAGCAAAGTTTCCTTGGCAGACTACTAGAACAGCATAGACAGACTGTTTCATTCATTGCAGTGCTAAAGCGTTGATCGAAAACGCTTTTTGGGGATGTCTGCGGTATTGCTTCTCAAAATGAACTGTTCAACTGCGTTGGCAAATTTTTCCTCTTCGTAGGATGTCGTCACGTACTGAGCTTGCTTTTGCACCTCTACACTAACCATTCCAGCCGAACCGAGTTGCGCGATGATGTCGCAAAAGAAGTTAGAGGAAGTTGCTAGACTGAGGTGCAGTGGCGATCGTCATGATTTTATCTCCGCCTGCTGTTCTACGTGTCCGCCAAACTGGAAACGCATGGCAGACAACAGCCTATCTGCAAAATCATTTTCGCCACGTGAGCTAAACCGTTGATACAAGGCTGCGCTGAGTACAGGGACAGGAGTGCCTTCGTCAATGGCGGCGGCGATCGTCCAGCATCCTTCGCCTGAATCAGACACGCGCCCCCCAAAGCCTGATAGGTCTGGTTGTTCCAGTAGGGCGATCGCAGTTAGATCCAGTAGCCAGGAGGCAATTACACTGCCTCGTCGCCAAACTTCGGCAATATCAGGCAGATTCAAGTCATACTGATAGTATTCAGGATTGCGGAGGGGGGTCGTTTCAGCATTAGCCACACGGTTTTGCTTACCCACATTGGCGTGATGCAAGATATTCAATCCTTCTGCGTAGGCTGCCATCAAGCCATATTCGATCCCATTATGCACCATCTTGACAAAATGCCCCGCCCCATTCGATCCGCAGTACAGATAGCCTTCTTCAGCCGTACCGCCCACCTTTTCCCGCCCAGCAGTACGCGGAATATCACCCCGTCCAGGAGCTAATGATTTAAAAATGGGATCGAGATACTGAACCGTCATCTGAGATCCACCAATCATCATGCAATAACCACGCTCTAAACCCCACACTCCGCCACTGGTTCCCACATCTAGGTAGTGAATGCCCTTTTGCATCAGATCATTTGCCCGTCGAATATCGTCAATGTAGTAAGAGTTGCCACCATCAATTAAGATGTCGCCGGAATCAAGTTTTGCAGCCAGTTCCTTCACTATCTGCTCGGTTGGTTCTCCGGCTGGCACCATCAACCAAATTGCACGAGGTTTATTGAGCTTCTGGACAAAATCATCCAAGCTGTAAGTGCCGATCGCCCCTTCTGATATAAGCAGTTTCACTTTGTCAGGTGTGCGATTGAAGACCACACATTCATGGTTGTTTTGCAGCAGTCGCCGAACAATGTTCGCACCCATACGTCCCAGACCAATCACTCCCACCTGCATAATTTTTCTCCAATGTAATTCTCGTTTGCATACAGTCGGTTCTGATTAGAGATAAGATTCTGGTTCATTAACAGAACAGCAATATTTCATCCTTCCTGCTCAAGTACATCACCTGTGCAAAAGGGCTTACAAAATTTGCTTGATCGCTTGGCTCAAAATGTTCAATCCAGCTTCAACATCTTTCTCTAGATGGAGTTGACTCTGGCAAAGTCGCGTCCAGGGATATGCGGCAGACGAGATCGCAACTCCGTTCAATGTATTGTTTTATCGATTTATTTCTCAAATGTACATAATTGTGAGTGACCCGTTCCAGTAGGGGCTGAGATGACAAATCGACTCACACCTTGCTCCCACTTTGCGGTTGCATCAACGGTGTAAGGACTAGCGGTGCCAAACTGGTTAAGGCTGCTGGGTGGAGGGGTAAAAACCAGATGAAACTTACTTCCGCGATGGGAACCGCTAATTTGAGCAAAGTTCTCACCATCATTAGACTTCAAACTTCCGTACAGTTTGCCGGCAGGATCGATAAATACGAGTATCTGCCCCTGAGAACCGACAGTACGGAATGGCACTAAGAAAAGCTATAAACCTTGCTGCATAGGCATTACAAGTATTAATGCGTTAGTAGCAGTGGGCGCTTGGCTGCGATCGCTATTTT
>NZ_JBALDL010000026.1:0-17770 GCF_036917465.1 Nostoc sp. | reverse complement strand
ATTTTTCTGCCTACACTTGAGTTAATCATGTATCAAAAAAAAGTCTTATATCAGGTCATGTAAATTGATTTTTTACTGCTTGTGAGAAATGCGGGCAAAGCAATATTGTTTATCGTTGAGATGCCAAATAGGTTGGAGGGCACGGCATTGCCGTGCCCCTACGTTGTATATATTGGCGCGGATAAAAATTATCGATTAAAATAAACACACATTACTAATAACTGTATGTAAAAATCAATGCCCTACAATCCACAAATACACCACCGCCATTCTATTCGCTTAAAAGGGTACGATTACACCCAACCTGGTGCATATTTCATCACCATTTGCACCAAAGCGCGGCAATGTTTATTTGGTAATGTGGTTAAGGGCGAAATGCAATTAAATTCTTTCGGTCATATTGCCTTCAACTGCTGGCAAACAATACCCGATCATTTTCTCCACATTGAATTAGATACCTTTGTAGTCATGCCTAACCATCTACACGGCATTTTAATCATCACCAACAAACCCGTAGGGGCACAACATTGTTGTGCCCTCAATCAAAATCTTGACCGCAATACAGAAAAATTCGGTAAACCTGTACATGGTTCTATTTCTACAATTATTCGCAGCTATAAAGGCGTTGTCAGCAAACGCATTAATATAATTTGGCAGACCAAAGGACAATCAATCTGGCAACGCAATTTTTATGAACACATTGGAAGAGAGCAAAAATCTGTAGATAACATCCGAGAATATATTTTATATAATCCCCTACATTGGGCAGATGATCTAGAAAATCCGCAACATAATTCTGATGAGCGAGATTTCCTTTTTGATATCCCTTTTTGATTTAAAACCCTGTGTTATGTCATAAGTATCAATCGCGTTGGTTAGCAATCAATCCCAAACATGGCTTTGAATTCGGTACTTATGCTCAGAACCGCAACATCCGAGATTCAAGGGTAATTTATTTTAGTTTCAGATATAAACTTTGAGGCGTTGCTAAATTCAGCTATTGTGGAAAGTAGTAATAACTTCTGGGAAAGTACCAAATACTTTCCTTAAAGCGGTTTCCATTCAGATGCGGTACAAGATTATATTGTTAGGTGTAGGGACACGGCAGTGCCGTGCCCTTACGGGTGTACCTCACGTAAACGAGAACCACTATAATGCAGTAAAGTTGACTTTGCAGATAGTTTGGCTGCCACAGAATGTATCGGAAATGGGGCTTTAGACTATTAATTGGATTCTTCGGGTTATGGCTACTCCTGGATCTAGGTTCCCACATGGGAGTCGAGATTTGTTGGTTTCAGGAAGTCGGCTATCTCCAAGTTTTTCTTTTGAGAGTGGTGACTCGTGGTGCTTTGTGGGTAGTCGTGGCTGGGGTAACTGCTGCCTATCTACTGCTAAATCTGGCAATAGCACAACGGCTAAAATATTCCCAGTCTTTGAAGATTGAAGAAGTCAGGCGTGAGGAAGCAGAACTCACGAGTGAATTAACAAATTTTCTCAGTCCTAATTATCCAAAACGCAACGAAACCCCGATACTTCCGCCACAACGCTTTAAAAAGTTGAGATTGCGCGGGTTATTACCCCTAACTATGACACTGAGCTTGTTGATCGGGTTGATACTGGCTCATTATGGTCAAATTGCTCTTTCTTACTGGCATTCTCCAATTAATCAGGGTATTTTACCCGTTCCTGCCCTATTTCGGCCAGAGACAATCTGGCAACTCTTGAGGCAAATTGTCTCTCAAGTCTGGTATCTCGGTTTAATTGGGGGAGTAGCGATCGCAATCTTAATCTATCCCCAATTTTTATTAACTGCGATCGCAGTTTTATTCAGTCCCATTTTTGCATTCATCCTATTCCAACACTGGCCAAAGGTGCTGCAATATTTCCACCCTACCCCTTTCAACAGCACTGACCCTTTATTTGGTCGAGATATCAGCTTTTACATATTTTCCTTACCCCTTTGGGAATTGCTAGAACTCTGGCTGATGGGATTATGTTTGTATGGTTTCGTCGCCGTTACCCTTACTTATCTTTTGTCAGCAGACAGTTTGAGTCAGGGGATTTTTCCTGGTTTTTCGTCGCAGCAGCAGCGTCATTTATTCGGTATGGGTGGCTTGTTGATGTTGGTAGTGGCTTTGAGTTATTGGCAAAGTCGCTATGAACTCGTGTATTCTAGCCGTGGTGTCAGTTATGGTGCTAGCTATACAGATGTGACAGCCCAGTTGCCAGCTTACACTTTCTTGTGCGTTGTGGCTGGAGCGATCGCCTTTTACCTACTTTGGCGAACGTTTTTCTGGAAACCTAAATCTCAGCATCGTCCCTTAGTATTTTACAGTTTGGGGATTTATCTACTACTAGTTGTAGCAGCTGACGTTGTTCTACCTACTGTGGTGGAATATTTAATTGTCCAACCTAATGAGTTGCAACGAGAGCAACCCTACATTCAACGTACTATCGCCTTGACTCGCCAAGCATTCGATTTAGAAGCAATCGATGCCAAAGGCTTCAACCCTCAAGGAACACTGACTGAAGCTGATATTCAAAAAAATGACTTGACAATTCGGAATATTCGCCTTTGGGATCAACGACCACTATTAGAAACTAACCGTCAACTGCAACAAATTCGACCATATTATCGCTTCCCCGATGCCGATATCGATCGATATACTCTGAAAACAGATGTAAGTTCACGCCAACCATCAGCGCCCCAAAAGCCAGAAGCAATTGAAGCAACAGAACGGCGGCAAGTACTGATTGCTGCGCGAGAATTAGACTACAATGCTGTACCACAGGAAGCTCAAACATGGGTTAACCGTCATTTAATTTATACTCACGGTTTCGGGTTTACTGTTAGCCCAGTTAATACAGTTGGCCCAGGTGGACTACCAGAATATTTTGTCAAAGATATTAGTGGTGATAGTAGCGCTCTCACAACTTCTAGTGCAGCCATTCGTGAAAGTATTCCCATTGGACAACCTCGAATTTATTACGGTGAAATTACTAATGCTTATGTAATGACTGGCACAAAAGTTAGGGAACTAGATTACCCCAGTGGTAGTGATAATGTTTACAACTCTTATGATGGTCTAGGTGGTGTTGAAATCGGTTCAGCATGGCGACGCTGGTTATTTGCCATGCATTTGAAAGATTGGCAGATGGTGCTGACGCAGGATTTTTTGCCAGAGACAAAATTGCTACTGCGGCGAAATGTCAAGCAAAGAATTGAAGCGATCGCACCTTTTTTGAAATTTGACAGCGATCCCTATTTAGTTGCTGCTGCTGCTAATCAAGATTTCCCCAATAATCCCAGTTATCTTTACTGGATTGTTGATGCCTACACGACGAGCGATCGCTATCCTTACTCAGACACTGGTAGCGATGGGATCAACTACATTCGCAATTCTGTCAAAGTAGTGGTTGATGCCTACAACGGTAGTGTTAACTTTTATATTGCCGATCCAAACGATCCGATAATTGCCACTTGGTCAGGGATATTTCCTCAAATGTTTCAACCACTCAGTACAATGCCTGTTAATCTCCGCAGTCATACCCGGTATCCAGTGGACTTTTTCAAAATTCAATCTGAGCGGTTGATGACCTACCACATGACCGATCCCCAGGTATTTTACAATCGGGAAGACCAGTGGCAGATTCCTAATGAAATCTATGGCAGTGAACCCCGTCCTGTAGAGCCGTACTATTTGATTACTAGTCTACCCACTGCACCTGTTTTTGGCGCAGCCTCTCGTAGAGAAGAATTTATTCTGCTTCTGCCCTATACTCCCAAACAACGGACTAATTTAATCGCTTGGTTAGCGGCGCGATCGGATGGTGTTAATTACGGTAAGTTATTGTTATATACTTTTCCTAAAGAAAGACTCGTCTATGGGCCAGAGCAAATCGAAGCGCGGATTAACCAAGACCCTGTAATTTCTCAGCAAATTTCCCTGTGGAATCGCCAGGGATCGAAAGCCATTCAAGGCAATCTATTAGTAATTCCTATTGAGCAATCGCTGCTGTATGTCGAGCCAATCTATTTAGAAGCCGCACAGAATAGCTTACCAACCTTGGTGCGGGTAGTAGTGGCTTACGAAAACCGGATTGTTATGGCCCAAACCTTAGAACAAGCCTTACAGGGGATTTTTAAACCAGAAGTTACACCAGCCCCGACAATTATCCGTCCCTTTGAAGAGGCAGCCCCGCGTGGTTAAGGGATTCTAAAACACATAGTAGGCAACAGGGAGCGATCGCCATTAACAAAATTTATTGCAACAGACATAGTTTAATGGTTCAACATAATGTGATAGACACTAAAAGTTAATGGACATGCTACAAAATAACCAACTAGAGATCCGCCACATTAGTCCGAAAGTGAGGCAGTTGATTAAAACGTACGCCGATGTTAATAACTGTACGCAGTCTGAGATGTTGGAACGGATTATTTTGGAGTGGAATGCCCAACAAAGCGAGAGCGAAAGACCGCCTGGAGACGAAGATGAATAGTTTCCTACTACAATTTTGAGTCTATTTATAGCGAAAGCCTTTCATTAATTTCACTCTCTAGTTCAAGAAAAATTTTCCAGAGATTGGGTCTTGTTTGAGGGATTGAATAAAATCTCTCAAAGTCATCATACTACCCGTTAAGGTGAACTTAGGGGTACCATTTTGAGCGACGATTCTCACTTCCCCCTCTTGAATCTGAATCTTATTTTTAATGCTATCCCATAGAATATTGAAGCTCTCATCATCCTTGCAACCATTGGCTTCAAGGAATCTTTGGCGGACTTCTGTTTTTAGTGCGAGTGCTTCTGCTGCTTGAGTTCGGGCCTCAAAGTGCTTAATTACATCTTCATAAGCACTCTCTTTTAGAGTTTTGTTTTCAGCCTGAACTTGCTCTAGTTGAGTTTTTGTGGCTTGCAGTTGCGACGCTAAAGCAGATGATTTTTGGTATTCAAGTTTTAAGGCTTGCTTTGCATTAGCTAACAAGGTTTTATAATCTAGCTGATCGTCATTTTTTTCGGATTGCATTTTTATCTCTCGATCAACAGATTTTAGATTAGAAACTCTCGCCAGTTATACGATAAAAACTGGCGAGAGCTTAGTAAATATTATGTGGATTATCTAAGTATTAGTTAGTTCACCAATAATGGTGATTCAGAGGTAGGATTTTCCTGGATACTACTCAAACAAGAACTAATGTGCGAACGGATAGCTCGCTCATAAACACTAGTCTGCTGAGTGCGTACCCCTACAGCCTGATATGTTAAGTTAATTTCTGGGAATTCAGACCAATACATTAAAAAAATGTCTTTAGCTGGAGTAACAATTTCATAATTATTCTCTTGTCTTTTTTTTCTGAGTTTACAATTATTTAGTTGTAACTTTTGTCTGAATAGTTTTTCAAATTCTGGAATTAAATCTGAACTAGTTTTCATGTGTTATACACGTTAAAACGTGTTAAGGATGCAAAGACTATCTGATGATATTACTAAGTATGACACTTCAGATACCTCTTACAATATAGTGTATCAGTTATCGAGTCTTTGAGAATTTGAGTTTACTTTTCTGTTCTCACGCTCAAAAAAGAGAGCTAATTCCCGCTTAACTGGGGACTGGGGACTGTGAAAATAGTTAGCAGAGACACCTTAATAATTGCACTACGAAATCATCTTTGGGTTATAGCCTTATAAGGTATTCAGTACCTACAGGCTACAACCCGGGCCTTCAACACCCTCTGCAAAACAGATTAATTCTAAGTAATCTGGATTTTCCACGAACTTTTTAGCGGCCAGTAATCCGGCAATGCTCCAAGTTTGATTGATTCTGGCTTCTTTACCAATTAAACGACCATTGTTGCCATCGTAGTATTCCGGGAATTTATCCTTAAATAAACGCTTTTCGGCGATCGCGATCGCTGCTTGAGCAAGTTCTGTTCTACCTACTTTCTGTGCCGCAGCCACAAATAACCACAGTAAAACTGGCCAGTTACCACCGTTGTGATAAGACCAAGCACTATTTTTAGAGTCGCATCCTGTAACAATTCTCCACTCTAAACCTTCCAAAGCGGGAAAGCAGATTTTAACGGGCATATAGCCGATCAAGTCTTGCCAGCGTTGGGAAAATAAATTCATAATGCTTTGAGATTCACCTTCACTTGCTAAGGAAGCTAAGATTGCCATTAGATTTCCCAAGGCAAAAAAGCGAAAATCGATCCGTCCCGGCCCCAGATTTCCCGCTAAATATCCTCCAGTTTCGGGCAACCACTCGGTTAACCAAGTGGGGATTGATTCTGAGTGGATATTGAATTTATTAACAATTTCTTTACCAAATTCGTTACCCTTATAACGATAGATTTCCCCCAATCGCTTTAGGTCTAGCCAATAATAGTTGCGGATATGATATTTCAAAGATCCCAATCGCCTATTGACTTTGCCAAAGTAGCTATCATCTCCATCTGGTAAAAGCAATTCACTAGCTGCCCTCAGAGAAGCGTAGAACAACGCTTGAATTTCTAGAGGATGTTCGTAGACTCCCATCCGACGGTCAATCATAAACGCGCCATCGGGAACTAACATGGTTGGGTACATGGAAAACCGATGTACTAGGCAAAGATCCAAAATTAGTTTGATTCCAGCTTGAAAATCTGGCTGACGGGCTAGGGACAAATCGCCTGTAGCCTTTTCATAAGCCCGTAGCAAGAGAATCCACCACATACACGAATCAATTGGGGGAACACGAGCGATCGCCTGCTCACCAAAATCAGCAACCAAAAATTCCTCATTCCCATTAAAATGTACTTTGAAACTTGCAGGCATCAAACCTGCTCCTGCTTCAAAGCAGTCCATCTGCTTTTCATGACTTTGTAATTTAAGTGTTTCTACTAAGAAGTTGCGGACAATCTCTGCTTTACCATGCATCAGAAACACTAAGGCAGAAGGCACAAAATCACGCAGAAAGCACTGGTCATAATTGAGTGCATCTAACTCTGGATCGTGGGCGGCTACAGTCCCAATGGGTTTTCCCTGGTAATAGATTATAGATTTTTCAAGCAATTCCCAAGCTTCTGCTTCAAATTGACTATTCTTATCGATCGCGCTAGTCATGGGCGTTTAATTCCACTAATAGTTATGTTTCGGCTCAATTGTGGAAAGTACGCTAGCCTTACCTCAAGCTGACCAGTTTTCCCGGAAGTCCGCATACAGACTCAATCCACCATCTACAAATAGGGTTTGTCCGGTGATGTAGGCGGCTTCATTTGAAGCTAAAAAAGCTACTACGCCTGCCATCTCTTCAGAGGAACCAGCCCGTCTCATCGGGATGTGACTTTCCACCATCGCCTTTTTTTCAGGGTTATCTATCCAGTCTTGATTTATTGGTGTAATTGTTGCTCCGGGCGCAATGGCGTTGACACGAATACCTTGGCTTGCATATTCCAATGCTAAGGTTTTGGTGAGGTTTTCCATACCGCCTTTGCTAATGGAATAGCTAACAAACATTGGTCGAGGAATAATTTCGTGAACGCTGGAAATATTAATAATCACCCCCGAACGATTTAGAGATAGGAGGTGTTTAATAGTTTCACGGGAACAGAGATAAGCACCCCGGAGATTGACTGCAATTACCCAATCAAAGTCTGCTGTCGTAACTTCATGGGATGGGCTTTCTATTTGAATACCAGCATTGTTAACTAGAATATCTAAACTGCCAAATTCCTTTACTACGGTGTTGACCATCTCAACGATGTCTGATTCTTGGGAGACATCTCCCTGAACCAGCAGTGACTTCACACCACAATTTTCGATATTTTCGCAGGCTTTTTCCAATGCTATCTTTTCTGTGTCTACCGCCGCTTCCCGGTCTGAGCGGTAATTGATGGCGATGTTGCACCCTTCTTGAGCGAGTCTGATAGCGATCGCCTGACCGATACCTGAAGTTGCACCTGTAACTAAAGCGTTCTTTCCCTTTAACCCTATCATATTTCCTAATCTTGCTTGAATTTGAACTCAGTTAAACAATTTTTAATTTTAGATTTTAGATTATTTAAAGAATAATCTAAAATTACTGCTGTCAACCCCTAATAGAGGTAATTTAAATTTAAAAATATGAATTTCTAAAATCAATTCTAAAAAATTAGGCTACAGATCCAAGCGATGGAAACTCAACTTGAATCTGATGCCTTATTGTGTTCAAAAATCAAATAGTAATCCTATAGTAGTCTGATTCAACTTAGTTTGATGCGTAGGCGTAGCCCGTCGGAGACATCGCTTGTAGCTTAAAGTTAAGACAATCAAGCAATCCAGAATATAAGACTTAAGCAAAACTATACGTGGTAGAGAAAATTAATTAATTGCCTTAAAAATAAAATCAGGGTTTTGACTCTTGTTTCTCTAAGTCATGTAATATATATTATGCGTATACTTATTAAGCACGAGTGATATTTAAGACTAAGAATCAATCATATTAGAACAACGGTACTAAATTTAAAAATACTAACTATATATACGACTAAGTAGGTAGGCGTAATTAAATATAAGATCAAACCTCACCCTCAGTCCCTCTCCTTAGTAAGGCTACGGTGTACACACAAGTCTTTGAGAGTGGCCTCATAGGCTTTTGATCCCCCCAACCCCCCGATAAATTGGGGGGCAAAAGTCTCTTAAAGTCCCCCAATTTATCGGGGGATTTAGGGGTATCTCCAACAATTTTGGGTTTGTACAAAGATGGGTGTACACCGTAGCCTTAGTAAGGAGAGGGAAGCCGGAGGCAGAGTGAGGTTTTATATTTAACGTTTACTTAGTATTTGATTTTTGAAATCCACGTAGGGTGTGTTACGGAAGCCGTAACACACCCTACAGATACTTATATTTTTTCAATAATCAAATATTATTCCTATATAGGTAAATTGAGTTTGACTCTCAACTATTTGCCATAAAATTTAATGAATAGGTAGTTACAATTTACTGTGTACAACTTTGACAACTGTCCACAATAATGTTGCATGTCTCAAGCTCATGGTAATATTATTTTACTGTCATGAGATATTATTTTATACATTAAATTTCTACCATGCTGAAAGAGCTAGTTAGGTGTGCTACCTCCACAAACAAAAAACTATTCAACCCACTGAAAAAATTACCAAAAGTCCTACTATGCAAAGCATAGAGCTTTTGTAAATCTGCTGAGATGAAGATACAAAGGAGCTAACCAAGCCCTTTTTTAGAAATTATGACAGCCATAAATAAGGCATACAAATGTCTTATTTATGGTCAAAAATTAAGCAAGAGTAAATAGAAAAGTGTTGATCCAATATCAATCGTTTTTTGTATATGTAAAAGTATCAAAAAGCCCAATTTATATTGTCTCTCAAACACTAATACTGTGTGTTTCCTTTAGAGATTTATTCTTTCTGTACTTAGTGATCTATATACACAGCCTTTTTCAGGTAAATGAAGTACACAGGTAGGGACACAGCAGTGCTATGCCCTAAAGATCCTCTGTACCTTACTAAGTTCCAATCTGCTGTAAAACCTATTTCATTGGTAAAAAGCTTAAGCAGATGTTGACCAAATCAGACAAACACTTAAATTGAACAAACAATCTAGCACTCCTAAATCAATCCTGATTTAGTAACGATTTGATTATTGACAACATAAGCAAAAGTAACAGGAAAAACATGAAGATCATTGTTCGTCTGTTTGGTGCGATCGTTCTCCAAGTATCTGCATTGCTTGCAATGTCTAGCATGGCCATGTCTGAGGACAAACCCCTGCATATCAATACCCAAGAGACTCCCGCTGTTACTCAACAGAAAACAACACAGAGGATTTGCTCTTTAGATCCCATTGAAGATTTATTACCTCCACTACAAACTAAGGCCAACGATCCTTTGCTTTCTTACCTTGCAGAACAGGGTTTTACACAAAATCAAGAGGGTTCTTGGGTCTGTTATGCGAACGATCCGAAAAAAGAAGGGCGTTACTTTACTCTATTCAAGGTTAAACAAGTTGATAACAGACTCATCGCCAGTTCTTTTCTAGATGAGGGCAGTCTGATCGAGGGGCAGGAAAATCGGAGCTTGGACTTCTTTATGATGCTAATTGAGCATCATCTGAATACTAGTCAACAGAACCATCAAGGTATACGTCGATATTTAGAAGCCTTCATTTCCTTAGTAAAGGAAGGGAAGATCAAACCCACACGTCGTGGGTTTCTCTTCGACCAACCAAACCGGGCATTGGTCTTGTATCACACACTCTCATCAGGAAATCTCAAAGGTACAGGAATCACGATCAATATTTATTTGCCTAAGAGTTGAATTAGGTATTGACGACTGGGGAGAAGAAGCAAAGCCCAATCCTCAATGCTCAATTAAATTGGTGTCGTTTAATGGAGGTGCATTTTGCCTAAATCAATTTTTCAAAGAATTGCGATGTCGAAGGCAGTTCGTTTTGCAACCGTTGCATTCTCATCTGTTGCAGTGGTACTCACTACATGTCAGTCTGCTTTTGCACAGCTCAATATTGGACGCTATGGTATCCAACAAGGACTAGAGTCTGAGTATCTCCAGTACCAAATCAATAACCAGAACTTGAGCCAAATGCGAGTCATTCCTGGATGTGATGTGGGATTTGGTCTAACCTGTAATAAAACTGGAGCGGTAATTCAACGGTTAGTCGAGTTGAACGGCGGGAGTAGTTATGAAAACCTCCTGATCCGAGCAGCCGGTGGGGAGAAAAACTTCCAGAATTTCGCTAGCTTTTACGGTAACAATCCTAATCTCTCTGCGGTTCCTTACGCCTCTTTTTGGAAAAATGAATCTCCCGCTATCATGGATAGCTCTCAATACCTTCTTGGGCAAAGTGTTGGTCGCAATCCAGTAGAAGGACTCGGACTTGCAACCAACCAGTTTTACTGGGCACCATACTCAGGAGTCAATAACTCGGTCAGCCTTCGTAATGGATTACTAGACTTAAAGTTCTCATACGGACGATTGTTGTTTGAGGAAGCCTCAAAAATTCCCAACATTCAGGAACAGATTCAATCTTTAGGTCTGTCGCCAGAGATGACGAATTTTTATGTAGATAAAATCTCTACAGGCTTGAATGCATTGAATTCTGGGGATCAGAACCAACTCGAAAAGAGGATTTTTGAACTACTATCCTATCCATACTCCGAAGATGGTGGGGAATTTGGACGACCCAACAACGGGATTCCACAGGAATTTAATCAGCTTTTGGGAGAAGATGCACCAGGAAATATCTTGGTGAGTGATAGTCCAGCACCGTTGGATGGAGAAACAATAGCCCTTGATATCCCTGGTACTGAGGGAGAGGTTGTCGTACCAGACAGTCCTGATTCTTTTCCACTCTGGCCAATAATTGCAGGTGGGGGTCTTGCTTTAATTCTGCTTCTATTACTCAATGGCGATCATTCTTCTGCTCAAGCATCTGTTTCTTCACCTCAACCATCTATTGTTCCAGGAACTACACCTTTGTCTCTCACGAATAAAGGCGAATGTGATTTGACTCCTGGTGGTAATGGTTCTGATAGTACACAGATCATTGAGATTCCATGTAATGTTACTCCTAAACCCCCAACAGAAGTAAAGAAGGTAGTGGAGCCATCAATGATTAAAGCGCTTGTATTGCTAATCGTTCTACTATGCATAGTCCGTTACAAACACAGAACTCTAAAAATCCGTAACTCGTAATTACTTAGAACTTATAAGTAGGTAGGCGTAATTAAATATAAGATAAAACCTCACCCTCAATCCCTCTCCGATACTTTGGAGAGGGAAGCCGGAGGCAGGGTGAGGTTTGATATTTAATTTGACCCACTTACTTATAGGAATCATATTTGATTTTTGAACAAAATTAGGTATTGTAGGGCGTGTTAGAACGGAGTTCGTAACGCACCAAAACCTCGATAATGGTGCGTTACGGAAGCCGTAACAGACCCTACATATACTTAGATTTTTTCAAAAAAAATCGAATGGGATTGCTATACAACTTCTGTATGAAGTTGCGCCTATAAGACTGATGTAAAACTACAGACTGTAGGGGTAATTCATGAATTGCCCCTACGATGGAATGTTTTTTTACTGGAAATCCCTAAGCATATCCTTTAACTATATTCATCCCAAGCGACGGGAAAGGAATAATCTGAAAATGCCGATAAATCATGATTTTCGCTGCGGGTTTCTTCATCCAGAACTTTGACAACTTTGTTATAGATATCTTGTGCTTGTTGTGGGGAATCACCGATACTGGTTAATCCCAACTTGCCAAACTGCGAAAGGCAACCCATCAGATGAAACACTGTGCCTGTTTCTGTACCACTGTCAAAGTGCAGTCTATGGTGAGCGATGATATCCATCAAATCATTAGGCAATAATCCCTGATAACGCTCTTTTTGAAGATTATCGGTGGCAATGTAATATTTAGGACGACCTTGCTGACTATAAAATAAGCCTGTGGAAAGGTCATAGCGACCGTTCGTTAATAATTTCAGAGTCATGAATGGATGAGTTGTACCACCTTTACGCAGGTTAATTTCGATCGCCTGAATATCCCAGTCACCGTTACCCTTATCAACAGCGATAAAATCTACGCCAAATCGCTCTAAAGTACCTTTCTCTGCTAGCTTTCTGCCAACTTGTAGCCCCAATTGCTGTAATTGCAATCGATATCTTTCATCGGCGGGAAAGCGACAACCAAGATAAATTTGACCGTCAGGGCCTCCGAGAATTTGGTCGTGAGTTGAAAGGATTTCCACTTCGCCGGTGGGTGTTATCCTTCCTTGGACGCTGGGCGATCGCTTAATTTCCCCTTCCACAAATGCTTCGACAATTGCCCCTAATTCCGGGATTCTTCCTGAAAAATTATCCCAAGTCTCTTGTTGTGCTTGAAAGCGCATTGTTAAGAAGCGATCGCTAATTGCTGCTACCCTTTGAGCATGAGTATCTTTTTCCGGTGCTAAATTCTCAATCGGACTAAGATCCAACAATGCATTCCCCTCTCCCGAAATGCCTTCGTTGAGTTTCACCACTACCCGTTTTAATGTCGGTTGTCGTTCCCACAAATCACTGGTAGCTTCTGCCAAATCTGTGTGGTTCCAAATCTTTTCGCTACCGTCTGGATGCGGTACTTTGCTTTCCTTGAAGATTTGCCGACTGCCACTTTTTGTTCCCCAAATCTGTAAATCTGGTGCAGCAGCATACAGTGGGACACCTAATTTTACAGACAATTCGCCTTCCCACTGCGAAGAGTTGTAGCAGATCATAAACGATTTGTCCAGCCTCAAAGCTTGATGAATCCGCTTTAGCAGGCGGGGGCGTTCTAAAATCTTTTGGCTCAGAGGCTTAAGGGAGGAATCGTAAGTGGAAAGTAGCAGCAAGCGATTGCGGGCATGAGAAAAGGGAATCCCTGGCAACAGTTGCAGATAATAATCAATGATACTAGGATGCAACGGTACTGATGTTACATAAATCAGCCGAGTTTGGGGATTCTGCAACCGAATTAAGGAAAATAGTAATCTTTCTTCATAATGTTCGCAGCCTTCGATCTTTTGGAGTTCGCGCTGGTCGATACTTAAAGAGGGAATAATTAAAATATCCGCTTCACTATTGTCAAATGACTCGCTCGTTTTCCAGCGATCGCTTAGGGTTAATTGTAACTGGTGAAACTTGTCAGCCTGTTCTAACTCCGAAATATTTAGTGTTGCCATAACCCCTGCCCTCTAACGATCACAATTTAGCGCACCATGCAGGCTTTTAGTCTATTAGTTTAGGGACAGATATTCAAGTACTTTTGTCAGGAATTTAGTTTGTCAAAAGACACTTATACAGATATTAACCTAAACAAATATTAACATTAGCTAAGATGCATATCACAAAATTGATTATTTTGCAATTAAAAATTGAGGAAGTAGAATTCAGCTATTTTCCTGTAGTGAAAATAGCTGAATTCTTTATTTGACATGAATGATTTATAGACTAATTCAGTAACTCTCATTTATTGAATTTTTTATGTCTTAAGGTTGAGCAGATTTTAAGTTACTTTACCTCTGGAGAACGATAAAATACAACAAGGCAATGGTTAACTTAAAAGTAGATGCAAAAGATAAACTCTTCATCAGATTAGAGCCGTATAGTTGTTTTTCGAGGTCAGGTGTGACGATAAAGAATGTAACCCACGCATAATTGCTAGAAATAAGTTCCTTTGGTAATAGCATTTTGTGTATAAACTCTTAAAATTGCCAATTGCTATCAAAAGCCGAAGTAAAAAATAAGCCTTGGGTTGAATTTTTTATCCAAGTTTAGTTTTAAAAATGGGGATTTGGGGGAGATAAAGTGTAAGCAATCTCAATGTCAAATTCTCAATGCCAAATCCAATTACCAAGGTAAAAACTATGGCTAAGTCAAAAGAGAAAAAAGAGCAAAAATTACAACCACCACAGCAGCAAGAAGCACCAGGTGTTGAATCAGAAATGACACCAAAACCCAAAGCAGATGATGTCCGGTATCAAGGTAGTGATAAGTTAAAAGATAAAGTAGCATTAATTACTGGTGCTGATAGTGGTATTGGTCGTGCTGTAGCGATCGCATTTGCTAAAGAAGGTGCAGATGTGGCCATCCTTTACCTCAACGAACATGATGATGCCAAAGAAACAAAACATTTGGTAGAAAAACAAGGTCGTCGTGCAATAACCATTGCAGGTGATATTGGCGATGAAACTTTTTGTCATCAAGCTATACAACAAACAGTTGGCGAATTGGGCAAACTTGATATTCTCATCAACAACGCCGCCGAACAACATCCCAAAGAAAGTATCGAGGAAATCACCAAAGAACAATTAGAGCGAACTTTCCGCACTAATATATTCTCAATGTTTTTCATGACTAAAGCTGCACTGAAGCATTTGCAAGCAGGCAGTTCTATCATTAATACCACCTCAGTAACAGCTTATAAAGGTAGCCCACAACTACTAGATTATTCCTCGACAAAAGGTGCTATTGTTGCCTTTACTCGCTCCTTATCACAAAATTTAGTGTCAAAAGGAATTCGCGTTAATGCTGTTGCACCAGGGCCAATCTGGACACCTTTGATTCCATCAACTTTTCCTAAAGAAAAAGTTGAAACTTTTGGTAAACAAGTACCAATGCAACGAGCCGGACAACCAGAAGAAGTCGCACCTAGCTATGTATTTTTAGCTTCTGATGATGCTTCTTATGTTTCTGGACAAGTATTACATATTAATGGCGGAGAAGTTGTCAATGGGTAGGTGAAAAAGTAAGGAGTCATTCAATTTTGGATTTTGGATTTTGGATTTTGGATTTTGGATTTTAGATTTTTCTTTCAATCCAAAATTCAAAATCTAAAATGGCTAGACTTTGGATTTATCGTAAATAAAAGGGTTTAAGACCCCAACCATAAAGGTAGCCCCAGTTTCAGTCGGGGTTCAAATCCCCCGGAGTTGCTCCTCTACAGCGCTTCTCTGCGAGACGCTTTGCGAACGCGCATCTTGCGGCGGGAGAGACGCTATGCGAACGTCTGAAATTGTCTAAAATGTTTGAATTTTTAATTTTGAATTGTTAAAAGTCTTTGCTTCTTGACTCCTAACTCTATCTTGATGGTCTTCCATTGGAGGGATGATTCAAAATGAAAATATTGATAATGTATCTAAAGAGCGTACATTTAAGAAATAATAACTAAGTCTATGGCATCTTCAACACCACTTCAGGGCACAGAACTAGTAGATTGTGCTAGAGCAAATGCCAAGCAAGGAATTGAAACTGCTGCTTATCAATGTGGCTATGGTCAAGACCTGAACAAATTTGCCCGAGAACTCAGACAAGCTTGTGAAGATATGAATTTACAAGTAAAAGAACTCAGTGGATTAATTACTGACCAAGACTTGATACTGGAATTAGGCAGTGGCGAAATTGTTGCTCCATTAACAGAATCAGAATTGTAAAAGTTAGTTATTTTTCATTTGTAGTTTCTTATTCACCAATGACTCTTTTTATAACTTTAAAATTACCCGCGCTAAATTGAAGTAAATCAAAACGCCTACCACATCAACTGCTGTAGCGATCAATGCTGCTGACATTAAGTCCGGATCTAAACAGAGGTAGCGGAATAGAAACGGCAATGCTGAACCGGAGATAGAGGCCAAGATAGAAATATCTACCAGACTAGTGCCTAGAGCGATCGCTACTTCTAATCGTCCTTGCAGCAAGTAAGCCCAGACAGTAGCGCTTGTACCTAACATAGCTTTTGATCATGCTCCTGCGATCGCTTCCCGGCCAATTACCTACAATGCGCCAAGCGATCGGATTTCATCGGTGTTCATCCCACGAATCACCACAGTAGAAGATTGAGTACCCATATTACCACCAGTACCAGTCAATAAAGGGATAAACGCCGTCAATGTCACCACTTATTACCAAAATATAAATATTCTCTTGCAACTTAATAATAGTTCGTGTAAGGGTATTGGTTATATAAAACTAGTATTTAATTTTTGAAATCTTACGTAGGGGAGCCAGTCGCGTGGGCGGGTTTCCCGACTTGAGCGAACTGGCGTTGCGTTAGCAAGGAGAGTACGGTTCCAAGGTTATGGTGCGTTACGATGTTCCGTCTAATATGCCCTACAGATACTTATATTTTTTCAATAATCATTAAAAAATAATTAATAAAAATCTGAAACGACATGTTTAAGTTGATACACAACACGATTATTTTGTACAGTGTGTAAGCCCTTGACTTTGGTAAGTTAACAAAAAAATAACCAAAACTTTAATCTTAGCTTTAAGAAAGTATCAAACAATATAAATATATAAACAAAGTTCCACAAAATAGATAGACATAACATGGATTATGGTGTCAAATATTAAATTAATTAACCCTAGAGCAATTTGCCGAAGGAGACGTATAAAACTCTACCATCCAATACTTAAATATATATTCTGCAATTAGGTGTTGCTTTGCCTTAACTTTATGTATCTGCATAACAGTGAGATTAGAAGTTCTAGAGAAAGGTGATTTATATTTATTTAAATTCACCAAACCGAATTTACATGCATCGAAAACTCAGAATTTTGTCGAAATAAGACAAATATTCATAAGGACTAATACGCCCTTAAGGTAATCTCTAAAAAGTAATCTCTAGTGTTTTTTGTAATACACATTTATTCTGTATACCTGCTTTTCATGAATATGTAGTTAGGTATATCACTTCATACTGCTTTATTTCAAAGTTGATACAAATAAACAGCATACCAAGAAAGAATTTGTATTAGCAATTGAGTGAAATAATACAGGGCGTTATTAAATTTTAAATATTAAATATATTAATAAGCAAGCAATGATTTTCTGATCAATATATTTAAGCTAAAATCATCCCGATTTTTTTTAAACAATTCAACATAAAACTAATTCATAAGAATTAACGATGAATTAGTTTTAGACTATTCTGAGGCATATATCTCAATGAATGATTCACAGGATCTTAATCAGCAGTCGTCAGCATCGGCGAGTGTAATAGGTACTCCATCATCATCTCTGCAAAGCATTGATTCAACACTATTTAATAATGCTCGGTCTAGCGCCAGCGCAGTCTCTCAGGGAGATGGACTCAAAGCCGAGTACTACGATAACATCGACTTTTCCAAACTGAAGGTAACTCGCACAGATCCGACAGTAAACTTCAACTGGGACTATGGTTCTCCAGATCCTACCGTAGGTGTGGATACCTTCTCAGCCCGTTG
>NZ_JBALDL010000025.1:0-7722 GCF_036917465.1 Nostoc sp. | reverse complement strand
ATGCGGCATTTGCAGAAGTGACGATAGAAAATTTAGTGGGTTGGTTTACTCACTGCTGCTACTGTACTTCATAAGACTGATAATTGCTATAACGACTTTGTTAGTTTTCGGAACTTGATGCAGATGTGTTGATTGGCAACTTGGGTGCATAACCAGTAAACTCCCGTGTTCCAGCCAAAAATCAGTAGACTTACCCCCGATAGGCTTAATCTGAAACTTCCGCATCGAACCCAGGCTGACAGAGGCGATCGCTGGGTTAAATCCCATTGATGCTTCACTATCGTTGTGCCAGCCGATGCTGTCAGAGCCGCTTCTGTACTGATTGCCGATGACAATGCGGAAACTGTAGCCAGTAGTCGCAGTAATCCTATCTCGCAGTTGAGCCAGCGATGAAGTCCAAGGCAATGGTTTGAGCAGTACGCTTTTTGAATAGAGATAATCACAGCCCTCATTACCATAAATGCACTCTAAGCGCGGAACAGGCATTGTTTTACCCAACATCCTAATTTGGTTTTGCTGCCATTGCAGTTCTTGGCAATGTTGGTAAAGTTCGTCGGCTTCTTCCTTGTTTAGAAATTCTGGATAATAGTTGACTGGTAAAGTAGGAGCAGATTCGGGAAATAAAGTTAGTTGTTGCATAATTCTCCTTTGGCAATCGCCCGAACAATTTCTTCTGCCCGTTCCTGTGAAATAGCCTGTTCTGGATTCTTGTAAAACCCAATAATTTCTGACTTAGGACGCACGATAATGCGTTGTGTGGTTGCGCGTTTGTCCCATACAAAGCACGAGATGGTAACGTTATCGGTAGCCCAACGAGTACCCCGTTTGTCTTTGCGAAAGCAAAAGCGCGGCATGATGATTACAAGTGACGGCGGGTGCTGTTGTAAGAAATCCGCCCGATCATCGCAGGGTTCTAAAAAGCTGGTCAGGAGGAACGCGGCAACACCCATACGCGCTTTCTGGTAGGCATTCTTGATGATGGGTGCAGCGAATTCTGAGTATGGAGGATTTGTGCAGATCCAGTCACAATCGGGAAACTTAGCCCATGACTCAGATAGTGTTGCATCCAGATGGCAATCAGCTGCTTTATGTGGATCAATATCGTTCGTCCACATTTGCTTGGTGTAGGGCCACACTCTGAGTAATGATGCGTTAGCGAAGCTCGCCGAAGGCATCGCTCCATGTCCCACACAAGGCTCACCAATCACACCGGATAATCTGACATGACGCAGTAATTCAGTAGTGAACCATGATGGAGACTCGTAAAAGTTCAGTGGATGTCTACCAACAGTTTCTGCTGTAGATGCACTTGTATGTGGTTGTGGTATCAGCAATTGTGTGGCAATCATACTGAATCCTCACTAAATTCAATGTGGCTTAAAGTCTGAAGTTCAACAGCTAATCCACTTAAGAAATTTTGGAGTTCGACTGTTGCCAATTCTTTGGATATCTCTTTTTCCGATGTGTAAATAAGTTGCTTAAAATTCCCCAAGTAAGCCTCTGTACGAGTCAAATTTTGCTCTGTGTCAGTTAACAGACTTAAGCTAAATCTTCCCAGTTTGCAAAAGTAATACTGACGATGATCACAAGGGTTGCCTTGATGCCAAGTAATATAAGGTTTTGAATCAATGTGAGCGCTAATAGATTCAAAATCAACATGAAAAATGTTCATTAAGGCAAGCATTTCGCCACTGTTGTAACGGTTTGTTATATGCTGCTTAATTGCTGTTGATGTTAAACCGTCAGGAATATTAATGTGGACTTCCGATGTAATTTTTTCAACTACTGTAACTATGGCTTTCATCTTTAAACTCCAAATTCAAAAACTTTGCGGTCATCAACAATAACCGGATTAATATTGAGCAATCCGCCCCCAGAATAATTGCAAGGAATATTACGCTTATCTTTGTCATCAAAGGCTTCTTTGTGAACTGGCATCCAGCGGCCTACACAAGAAAATGCGACTGCGCTAGAAGGAGCGTTGGCTTTTTTATAATCTTCAGCAGTAGCGATATGACCGCAGCAGGGACACTTAAACTTCCAGTTCATTACATTCTCACCAAACAGTGTCTTTCCTTGAGATAACCATGTTTCTTTGTTCATATTTCTTCCCCCTCTTTAAATTGAACAATATTAGGATAAAAGTCAACAAATGGTCTTTCTACTGTTTCAAAAGCTTCAGTCGCTTCTCTTTTATCGTGAAATATGTGTGCCTTGTCTTTATCTAATGCCCATTGATTTTCAACAGTTAGATAGTAAACTAAGCCCTTTTCGTAGATTCCTGCTACTACCCACTTGTAATTTAGGAGCGAAACTTTTGCGTTAAGTTTAGAAGCTTTACGAGTCAGTGCGGATTCTCGAAATCGTCCACATAGAGAGCAAGTATTTTATTCATGTACTATGAAATTGCTTCAACGGTAACAGTAAAAACGTGGCATATTTATTTAATCCTCCTCATTTGAACATTCATCTGTAATTAATTGAAATTCTTCTACTGCAAAAATAGCCATAGCCACACACGCTCTTTCTTGTGGATGTGTGGCTGACTGCATCCGGTAATCTTCGCGTACTACATAGCCCTGAATTGCGTAGAATTTCTTAGCTAGTTTTTCAATACAGCACTTACGGCAGCTATGAGGTACATTCTCAAAGCTGAAAGCTATGATAGAAGAGGGGCAAGAGGAAAACTGTATTGCATAATAGCCGGAAGCGCTGTAAGTGCGTCTTTTTGAAAAATTCCAAGTTCCATATCCTTTCCTTTCAAGGTAGAATTTGCCTTTGTTGTAAAAGTCTTAATTCTTGATTGCTCGGCGATCGCCCTATTTGACCAATGCCCCATGCCCCATGCCCAATGCCCAATGCCCCATGCCCAATGCCCAATGCCCAATGCCCAATGACTAATGACTAATGACTAATGTCCAATGTCCAATGTCCATCAAGCGGTTACTAAAGATTTTCTAGCGAAAGCACCTGCCTGCCTTAGCGCTGCACCAGGACTGGAATGAGCGAAAAACTCTTCTACAGCTTTGGTCAACCCAGCCGCAACAACCGGATCATGGCAAGCGTAGACATAAATGGGCTGTTGCACACCGTTAACCAATCGCGTTTCTTGGCGTGAGCCTAACTGAGGGTAAAATGTTCTCACCCATGTCCCAAGATGCCCCCGATAGTGAGCGCCGCTCAGGGCGACTTTTTTACCAAGTTCAATTTCCGCAAAGTTGACCACGCCAAGCCATTTTTCTTGTGTGCCAGAAAATGACTGTCTGTTGTAGTCAGCTAAGAGATTGGCGGCGAAGTCTTTGCAATTCTGTTCCATGTATGGGTTGAGTCTGCCACCGGTGAGTTCGGCTAAAGTCTTCATTGCGTTTACAAAAGTATCTAGCCGTTGCTCGACTGGAGGGAGGGCAGGTGTTGGAGAAGCAGGTACTGGTGTAATTTTTGGAACAGCTACAACCAAATCTAAAATGATGGTTCTGACTTGGGTTGCTACCTCAGACTCAGTTAGTAGCATTGCAATGCGGAGTGTTCCCAAAGGTGAAAAGACTCTGGCTTGGGCTGTTCGAGATGCTAGCTCCAGTTTGGAGCGAACATCAGCTAAGTCCTTCCCAGTAAGTTTTCTAGTTTCATTATCCCGAAACTCCTTACTATTTCTCTCGTATATATGCTTAATACCTTGTATAGAACATTGGAAGTACTGAGCTAACTGTTCAACAGTTGCCCAGCCCTCGCCATTCCAAACAGCAAACACTATAGCTCTAGCTTTGTTTAATACTTGTTGAGAGCGAGAAGCATCCAACCCATCTAATGCAGATGTCCTCAACGAAGGAGACTCGATTAAAGCGCTTTGGTTTAAGGATAAACTCATGCTGATTCCTTGGCTAATATATTTTTCAGCAAGTAACAGAGTTGGGTGTGTTTGGAGAATAACGCCCAAAAAATACCTCAAAGTGAGCAGCAATTTCACTGCTGCCCACATGAGGTTTTACACTGTGACTAATTCTTGAAGAAGAGATCGCACTTCATGGTTGAAAAGCTGCTGTAATTCCTCAGTAGTCAGTTGCTCTAAGGGTCGGGATTGCAAGTATTCGTGAACTGGTTCAGCCAGCGATGTATCCACCATCGACAATGAGCGCACAGCATCAAACACAGAGTTAGAATACTGCTGCTGACCTGAACAACCCAGGATTACCCACCAATTCCTATTAGTGCAGCCGACTTGTCCCAGCTTTACGCCGTTGTGGTAAATCCCATCGTCGAGAATTTCAAAGCCGTAATTCTGGCACTCGTTGAAAATATGCGCCATGATTTGGTTTTCAGTAGAAGAGGAAGGCATGGGGGCAGAGGCGCAGAGGGGCAGAGGATAAAGTTGTTGTAGGTTTTTCCCCTCTGCACCCCTGCTCCCATGCACCTCTGCTTCTTCTTGCACAGGTAATGAACCGTCTTTGTAGTGAGTGCAGATGAAGCGATCGCAACGCATTAGAGTGCTGGCACGAAATACTTCTTTGTCGTTGACCATGACTACCCAGCCTTGCGTTAAGTGGTTGTCGTCATGGCTGATGCTGGCTACCAGTTGATTACCAGCGCAATATTCGTGATCAGAAAAGGAGATTTCGACTATTCTGAGGGGTTCGGGAGCTATGGCTTGGGCTTGGTCAGCGATGAAGTGGTCGAGTTCGGCTTGGGCTGTGGTTTGTTCGTCGGGGGCAGCAAGGGTGAGTTTCTGAATCTTGCTTGACTGATAATCAGCGATCGCGCTAATCCAACAATCTTTGCAGCGTTTGTCAGTCACCTCAACTGTGCAGGCGATTTCGCTGTAGATTTGCTTGAGTCGGGCAATAGATTTCAGTTGCAGCTGTTGTGCTGTGTAAATAACGTGAGTCATAATTGATAAAGTCTTAATGGACATAGAGAAGCGCTTCAGATTGGTAGTCGGGCGCTTTCTCTATTTTTATTATCTAACCGTTTCGATTAGTTGTCAATCATTACGATTAGAATATTGACATATCGGTTAGCAAAAGCTAATCTAGGTTTAGATTCCATCCGTTAAAGGGTAATTTTAAAGATGCAGTGCAGCGCATTATTCCCAATGACGATTAAGTGGAACTTGGCCTATCTCATGCTTGAACGTGATATTAAAACTGGAGAACTGGCAGAAATTACAGGACTTCATCCAAACACAATTTCAAAGCTAAAGGCATACCGTGATATGCCCAAGAGACTGGATAGGGAAACACTTAATCAACTTTGTAAAGCACTCAACTGTAATCCAGGCGATTTATTGAAGTTCGAGCCAGATTAAAATATGCAAAGCCTAGGAATACCTACTTAGACTAGGCAAACACCAGATAACCACATTTGAAAGCTGACTAGATTTGTGCCACTGTCACAGTAAGCATTGGGGCAAACACAAGGAGGTGTAAGTTAGATATGGTGATACCAATAGAAGAATCAATGCCGATCAAGTGGCGCTTGGCTGTATTAATGGCTGATAGAGAAATCGACTATAAAAAGCTTGCCCAGATGACAGGGTTGCATCCTGTAACCGTCAGCAAGCACAAAAATATTCGGGTGATGCCAGAGAGACTAGACAGAGACACGCTAGAAAAATACTGCAAAGCTCTTAATTGCCAGCCCGGTGACTTGTTAGCTTATGTGTCAGACAAATCAAAAGACCAAACATCGTAACATATTGCTTTTTACAGGCATTTACTAACTAATAAGTCGAAAGTATTTTTTCCTCTAAAGTCTGAACCATTTTATGAAAACTCTATTTTTAAAATTGATTTGCAATCGACTTTAAGCAATGCCACTGAACCAAAAGAGGTGGAAAAATGACTAAACCACCCCGTAAGCGCAACAAAGCCACCTCTGCTGCATCCAGTGACAGCACATTACCAGATGACCAAGACCTTGAGGATATCTCCCTTCAGGGAAACCCAGCCTTAGCAATAATTAACGTTACTGCCGTTGAAGTTCCAGAATTAACCGAGCAGGAAATTAGCGATCGCTTGCACCTGGAGAGAAAAGTAGAGAGGGCATTTTTTGAGGCGGGAAAGGCTTTAATGGAGTTACGTGATCGCCGACTGTACCGCTCTACCCATAAAACCTTTGAGGAATATTGCAGGGATAGGTTTAGTTATACTTACCGCCATGTAAATTATCTAATAGCTGGTTCAGTGATAGTTGACAATATAAAAATGGGAACTAATAGTTCCCAAAATGAAAGCGAAGATGAAATGGGAACTAATAGTTCCCAAATTTTGCCCACATCAGAAGTACAAGTTCGCCCTCTGGCAAAGCTAGAACCTCAACAACAGCCAGAAGCATGGCAGCAGGCGGTAGAAAAAGCAGAGGGTAAAGTCCCAAGTGGTAGAATCGTGAAGGATGTGGTGCAGCAGATAATGGAACGCACCAAAGTACCCAATACC
The DNA here is from genome assembly GCF_036917465.1 of Nostoc sp. GTDB lineage: Bacteria > Cyanobacteriota > Cyanobacteriia > Cyanobacteriales > Nostocaceae > Nostoc. The sequence continues at coordinate 1,294 of NZ_JBALDL010000025.1, read as the reverse complement.
TACCAGATCGGGGAGGTGTGCCAAATTTTAGCCAAGGACAACCCGGAACTCAGGGGCAAAGGTGGATGTTGGGGGATAGTCAACCATGTAGGCGAATTCAGCTGCACCGTCAGAACTTGGGATGGGGAGTACACCGTTGCTTTGCAGCACCTCAAATCTTACAATTATCTGCCTCCCGAGTGTGGGCAAATGCAGGTGATTTGCGATCGCATCAGTCGAGTGTATTCAGATCCACTGGAGGAGACAGTCAAAAGTCTGTTGCAGTTGTTGGGGAAGCTGAACCGTCCTTATCTTACTGTTGTGGAAGAGAAGTTGTTGAATGTACTAGAGTCTGAATATGGGAGAGAGATAGCACCCTAAACAATTTTGGCAATTTGGCATTCAATGTTTTCGGGTTGCAGTTTCAATAGAGTTAGCAACACAACGGGACAGCCAAGAAGTTGTACTAGGGATAGGGCAAAACTTTCCGCTTCTGGTGTCCCGTGCTACGCTAGTTGTCAAGCGAGTGCTGTAGAAACACTCTACATAACCCTGTTTTGTCACTCTCGGAAAATAAAAATCAAAGCCAAATTTTGAACTGTAGATAGAACGGGCATTTGAGCGTTTATTTTCTAACACAATGGCTGAAATCATGTTTTTTGGTAAAAGTCTTATGCTGTAAGCATTCCAGATTATTCTCTCCCGAAAGTGATAAAAGAGGGATAATTGATACAGCGCTTGTAAGTGAACGCCATCACTCTGCAACTGGCTAGAAATGAACTAAACCAAATAGAACCTCAGAAGATAAAAGATGTGGATAGTTGGCATTTATCTAGGAGCGATCGCTTGTCTGCTTTAAAAAATTAATTACTCCACGGATATCTAGTAAATAATTACTAATCATCTCTAAAGAGTAAACTTCAGGTAATGCTCTTTGAAACTTACTTAAGCGATACTCAGGTAACTGCGAAAGGATGAAGCGCTGAGTAGCTGAAGTTTCCCAAAAGTTAGGAGTACTCATCTGAGCGATCGCTAAACTTAAAGTTGCATAACCAACACTATCCCCTTCAATTTTTAACTTGAAGTTGTCAGAGGTAATCTTCCAATCATGGTGAAATTGCAGACCGTATTTAAGGGTGTGATTAATTTGTCCACCTGCGAAAGTCCACCACAGCGACCGATCTGTTTCTAATTGGATGCTTGATTGAACTTCTGTTATTAACTGGAGTTTAGACTAAAATCGATATCAGAGAACGCAAATCAAATGGAATTAGAGAGTAAAAATATTCTCAGGTCAGCCTGAAAACATCCGCGA